>NZ_CP029426.2:6419337-7025930 GCF_002266435.3 Bradyrhizobium amphicarpaeae | reverse complement strand
CGTCAAAAAACTTCTCATGAGAGATAAGGTTGCGTTGTGAGCGCCATGCAGGCTTCCCTGCCGTGGCGCGACCTCAAAGCGAGTCCATCGTCAGCCATGGCTCGACCGTTCGGCGCGAACGCCGTTGTCCGATCAGCGATGTCAGAGATGGAGGGGTCGCGAGGTCAGCGCGTACTCGGCGCTCCGCTATACGCGGGAGGCTGGATGTCCGACGGATCTGGAACGGCATCGTTGGAATGCGAAGTGTAGTTCAATACCGCGTTGAGTCCGTAAGACATGATACCTCCCCGTCCTGCCGTGATTGCTCACGACAAGGTCCTGCGTGTCCTGAAGACAGCCGCGCCATAAGCTACGGATGTCCGGCCCTGTACTGGCGTCCGCTCGGCTTCGCCATCCTGCGTGTCGGGGTAGTCTCAAGATGTCTCTCATTTGCGCTTGGCGCGAGCGAGAAGATCCCGCTTGGAGACATTCAGACAAAGAACTACCGTTCCCATGTTGCCATGGGTTATGATCCGACAATCGCTTGTTGATGCGTCGCCAACGTGCACACCGCCGCCGATTTGCACGTTCGCCCCGTTTCCGATACCGCGCTGGTCTCAAGATCGTGGGCGCCGCTGACGTCTTAAGGAATACACTATGCGGAAAGACTCGCAACGAAATTGATTCACACTTGAGGCGTCAAAAAACTTGACCTCGGTTAACGCCGCGCGCGAGTTGTTCACAGGCTCGGAAGCAAGTTTCTGGATTCGTGCACAGAATCGAGAATGCCGGGCATCGTGTGACAATTCTCAGTCACCGCCAAAAAATTTTTACAAATCCGTCACGCATCGGACGCGCCGGCGAATTTTCCAAATGCTTACGGTCGCTATGTCGATAAGTGATTAGCGAGACATCGTTTTTTGAGTCTCGTTTCACAGGGTAACTCCACAGCCGCGCGCGTTCCGGTGAATCTACGGTGTGCAGAACTCAGGCGTGCGCGAATTCATCTTAGCCCCGCAGCACAGGGGTTTTTGCAACGCGGTGAAAGTTTCCACTGTTGCAGGACATCGGTACGTGGAACTACGGAAGGACAATAGCACAGCCGGTGCAGACCGACGAAGATCGACTGTGGCGTGACCGCTTGCGTGAATATGACAGGCAACAAAAAAAGCCCGGCGCGATGCCGGGCTGTTTGACGCGTGCGATGTACGATCGGATCGGCCGACCGATGGGTCCGCCGTTGCTCCGCTCGTTACGTGTCTCGTTACTTGGCGAGCTTGGCGATCTGCGCGGTGAGCCGCGAGACTTTGCGGCTGGCGTTGTTCTTGTGAATGATGTTGCGCTGGGCGGCGCGCATCAAGGCGGGCTCGGCATTCGCCAGCGCCTTCACGGCAGCGGCGCGGTCGCCGGTCGCGATGGCTTCTTCGACGTTACGCACGGCACCGCGCATCTGGGTGCGGCGCGACTTGTTGACGGCGGTGCGGCGGGCGATCTTGCGCGTCGCCTTCTTGGCGGAGGTGGTATTGGCCATGGTCTCAATATCCTTATGCGAAACCGGTCGCGTCTTGGTCGGGTAGCGCCGGCTTGCTTGACCGCGTAATCGACGCTCGGATTTAGGGTGTTCGGTTGCTGGGCTGTTCCCGGAACATGAGCGACAGCCTTGCGGCTGTCTCTGAGGCCCAAAGAGCCCCTAAGCTCAAGGCGCCTGCAACTGCTCAAAGAACAGCGGCGGCAGGATTGCGCCCGCCGCCAGTTGGCGCCCTTATAGAGAGGGTCTTCGGCACCGTCAACGCTTTCCAGGCTGGAAAAGCGGTCCCGGGGCCCTCTAGGGGGCGTCGTAACGCCCTGAAGAGGTTGAATTTATGCCGTCTCCCGGCTATTGGCTGGCGGCGTTTTGTCGGCTTCTCCGATCGGACGACCATATAGGGTGAGGCATGATCCGCGGCTTTTTCCGACTGATTGGGCTGTTGCTGCTCGCCGGCGGGTTCATCTTCATGGTCTATGACGGCGCCCGCTGGGTGGCCGACCAGACCCTCAGATTCACCCGGTTCGGCCAGTTCTGGAACGACATCAATCAGGCCAGCCAATCGGCATTCCGCACCTGGGTCGAGGCCAAGGCGCCCTGGCTCTGGACCTCGGTGATCCGCCTGCTGCTGGATCAGCCGGTCTTCGCCGTCCTCGGCATTCTCGGCATCCTGCTGATGATCCTGTTCCGTCCGCGGAAACCCCTGATCGGCTATTCCCGGGATTGAGCTATCAATTCCCGCCGGGATTGAGTGATCAATTCCCGCCGGGATTGAGCGCGCGCGAGACGCGCGGCGTAACAGGGCTGCCCACGCCAGCGTAGATCCCTATATTCCCACCTGATCGCGAGCACGCCGCCTGAGCATCTGGCCCAGGCGACGGAGAGCTCGTTTCGCGGAGATCCGATCATGCTGTTCATGCGCAAGACCACCGCATTGCCGAACGCAGCCGAGGCGCTGCCCGGCCGTGCGCAAGCGATTCCGACCGCGACCACCCATTTCGTCAACGGCCGCAAGCTGCAGCCGCCTTATCCCGCCGGTTTCGAGCAGGCGGTGTTCGGGCTCGGCTGCTTCTGGGGCGCCGAGCGCAAGTTCTGGCAGATCGGCGACGGCATCTACACCACCGCCGTCGGCTATGCCGGCGGTCACACGCCGAACCCGACCTATGAAGAGACCTGCTCGGGCCGCACCGGCCACACCGAAGTGGTGCTCGTCGTGTTCGATCCGAAGAAGATCTCCTACGAGACATTGTTGAAGACGTTCTGGGAGAGCCACAACCCGACGCAGGGCATGCGCCAGGGCAACGACGTCGGGACGCAATATCGTAGCGCGATCTATACTTATTCGGACGCGCAGAAGAACACCGCCGACCAATCGAAGGCGCTCTATCAGAAGGCGCTTGCTGCGAAGGGCCTCGGCGCCATCACCACCGAGATCGCGCCGGCAGGCGAATTCTTTTTCGCGGAGGATTACCATCAGCAATACCTGGCGAAGAATCCCGCCGGCTATTGCGGCCTCGGCGGCACCGGCGTGTCCTGCCCGATCGGCGCCGGTGTGAGCGCGTAAGCGTAAGTCGCCGAAGGGTGCGGCCCTTACCCTCCTCTGGAGGGGGAGGGTCGGCTCACATTGAGCGCAGCGAAAATGTGAGACGGGGTGGGGTGACGGTCTCTCCACATCCAACAGTGCCCGAATGGAGAGATCACCCCACCCCGCTCGCGCTGCGCGCGATCGACCCTCCCCCTCCAGGGGAGGGTGAGAACGGCCCCGCCCCCCTCAACGCTTTATTAACCATAACCGGTGCATCACTTAACTTGTCTCGTTTCGAGGGATTGGTCCGGTGCCGGTTGCACGCGCGTTTCGATGGTCGATCTTGGCAGCGTCACTGGCAGCGTCCGCCGCGCTGACCCTTGGTGGCTGCATGCAGACCGCCGGCCCCGTCGCGGTGATGCAGCCGCGCGCCGATCTCGACTCCATGGCCTATGGCCAGCCTTACAGCGGCCCGCAGCCGGTCGTCGTTGCCAACAACGGCGGCGGCGCCATCGCCGCGCTCAGCAATTCCTTTGCCGCTTCGCCCGCACCGATGCCGGTCGGCTACGCCGCGCCGATGGCGGCACGTTACGATGCCTCCTACCATCTCGACGCCGGCGACAAGCTTCGCGTCGTGGTCTACGGCCAGGAAGGTCTCACCAACAGCTACGCCATCGATGCCGGTGGTTCGATCACGATGCCGCTGATCGGCGGCGTGCCCGCACGCGGTCGCACTCCGGCAGGGCTCGCCGGTGAAATCGCCGCGCGGCTGCGCAACGGCTATATCCGCGAGCCTTCGGTCGCTGTCGAGGTCGAGTCCTATCGCCCATTCTTCATTCTCGGCGAAGTCACGGCGCCCGGCCAGTATCCCTACGTGCCGAACATGACGGTCGAAAGCGCGGTCGCGATCGCCGGCGGCTTCTCGCCCCGCGCCAAGCGCGACGTCGTCACCATCACACATACCGAGAACGGCGGCTCCATGCGCGCCGTGGTGCCGCTCGGCACCCCCTTGAACCCCGGCGACACCGTGTTCGTCGGCGAGCGCTGGTTCTAGATTTCAGCCCGACTTTTTTGCTCGGTCATTCCGGGGATTTGACCGGCCAGCTCCAGTGCGGGGCGGCAGGAAGCCGCCACCCGATTCCTGCTCTGAGGTGTCATTGCCGGGCTTGACCCGGCAATCCATCCACTTGAGAAAAATGCCTCGTTTGATGGATGCGCGGGTCAAGCCCGCGCATGACGGGTGGTGTTACTTCGTCAAATGCTTTGCGAAGAACGCCATGCTGCGCGGCCAGGCGATGTCGGCGCTGGCCTTGTCGTAGCTGGCGCGCTCGTCGCAATGGAAGCCGTGCTGCGCGCCCGGATAGACGAAGACCTCCACGTCCGGCCGCTTCGACTTGATGGTCTCGACGTCGGTCAGGGGGATGCCCGCATCCTTCTCGCCGAAATGCAGTTGCGTCGGCACCTTCGGTGTCTCCTCGGCAAAGCGCACGACGGCGCCGCCGTAGTAGCCGATCGCAGCCTTCAGTCCCGACAGCCGCGTCGCCGCGACAAACGCGATGCTGCCGCCGAGACAGAAGCCGATGATCCCAACCGGGCCCACGCTTTTCACCGCATCGATCGCCGCCTGGGTGTCGCGCAGCATGGCGGCCCAATCGGGATTGGCGACGAACTTGCGCGCTTCGGCGATCTCGTCGGGCGAATAGCCCGACTGGAAGCCCGGCGCGGTGCGGTCGAAGATCGACGGCGCGATCGCGACATAACCTTCCCCGGCGAGGCGGTCGCAGACCGAGCGGATGTGGTGATTGACGCCGAAGATCTCCTGGATCACCACCACCGCGCCTTTCGGCGTGCCCGAGGGGTCGGCGCGATAGGCGCCAAACTGGAAATTGTCGGAGGCCGTCAGCTTGATGTCTTGTCCCACGCGGGTTGTCCTTCTTGGTTGCTACGTACTCTGCTCTCTCCCCTCATCCTGAGGAGCGCGCTCTTCGCGCGTCTCGAAGGATGAAGGCCGAGATGCAACAGTGGGGCCTTTCATCCTTCGAGACGCTTGCTGCGCAAGCTCCTCAGGATAACGGGCAACGCCTACTCCCACATCCAGTTCTCGCCGTAATCCTCCTTCCATCCTGCCAGCCGTCCATGACGGAATTGCAGGAACAGACGGTGGCGGTACGGGATCAGGCCGCTGCCGCCGAGGTTGCGCAGCGCGAGATAGATCTCGCTGCCGGGACGCCCGCGCACATATTGCAGCGGCTGCCCGAGGGCACGGGCGGTCTGCTCGGCATCCATGCCGAAGGCGAGCGGAACGTTGTTCGACAGGGTCGTGACGAAGGGCTGGCGCGGCGGCACCGCGCCGAATGGTTCGGCCTGCACTGCCGAAGACAGCAGCGCCGTCATCGCGCCCGCCGCGAAGATCGCTCGCATCATGGTCCAGGTTCCCATTGCCTTAGCCTATGCCGACAGGTTCTTCAGGCAGGTTCTTGAGGCAAGTTCTTCAGGAAAGGCTCGACGGCGTCAACAAAAGCCTTGGGCTGATCGATGTTGACGGCGTGGCCGGCCGCGGGGATCACGACCTTTTGTGCGCCGGGGATTTTTGCCGCCATGTAATCGGACGCGGCCAGGAACGGCGCGTCGTCGGCGCCGACCACGATCAGGCTGGGCACCTTGATGTCGGGCAGCAGCTCGATCACGCGCGCATCCCGCTGGGTCAGCATGCCGCGTGCGGCCAGCGCCAATCCCTTGGCGTCGCGATGATTGGCGGTGGCGCGCTCGCGCGTCGCCGATTTCAGCATGCCGAGGCCTTCGCGATCGAGCCTGTCGGCGGTGCCGAGCGCCCGCGCGTTCCAGGCCTCGCGCGCGTCGTCCTTCTTGAAGCCGGGGCCGGTGTCGATGATCAGCAGCGCGCGGACGCGTTCCGGATAGGCCCGATAGAACGCCAGCGACATGTAGCCGCCGAGCGAGAGGCCACCGATGATGGCACGCTCGGCGCCGACGGCATCGAGGATCGCCGCCATGTCGGCGACCGTCAGCGCTTCGCTGTAGGCGCCGGGATTATCGGGGTAATCGGACTGGCCATGGCCACGCATGTCCCACAGGATCAGCGTGTGATCCTTCGCGAGCGCGTCGACCTGCCCGTGCCACATCGCCGACGTCGATGAGCAGCCATGGGTGAGCAGCAGCGGCGGACCGCTGCCGTGAACCTCGTAATGGATATTGACGCCGTCCCGATTGATCACAGGCATTGTCTCCGCCCTTTCTTGTTCTTCCACTCAAACCGTAGCGAGACATATGTCTCCGCGAGGCCAGTCTCGTAGGGTGGGCAAAGGCGCACTTGCGCCGTGCCCACGTCTTTTCATCTCGTTGCGGACGTGGGCACGCGTCGCTTTGCCCACCCTACGACACTTGTTCACTCTAGCAACGATGACGGTGCACCTTCTCCCACAAGGCGAAGGGACGCCCGCGGCAACGATCGTACTCTAGCGCCAAGTTACCTGGAAGAAACTGCCTCAACGTGATGGCACACATGTGCGGCGCGCTGTCTGTTGCGTCCAGTCGCTGCGTCGGCACCGTTGGCGCGGCGCACAACGAGCGAGTGCAGACGCGGTTTGTTTCGACCCGTTCCAAATTGCATTTGCCACCGCCCCCGAACCCGATCATTCTTGCCGCCAAGACCGGCACCAGCCCGGTGGGTTTCGGTCAGACAAGTTGCCGCCGTAAGCGGCTTCATGCACCGGCAGGGGAAGACGCCTATGCCAACTCTCACCATCAACGGGCGGAGTCTGTCCGTGGATGCGGCGAACGACACGCCGCTCCTCTGGGCCATCCGCGAGCAATTGCAAATGACCGGCACCAAGTTCGGCTGCGGTGCCGGCTTGTGCGGGGCTTGCACCGTGCACGTCAACGGTGAAGCCGTGCGCTCGTGCCAGACCATGGTCGGCGATGTCGCCGGCAAGAAGATCACCACCATCGAAGGCCTCTCCGCCAAGGGTGATCATCCCTTGCAGAAGGCATGGGTCGCCGAGCAGGTGCCGCAATGCGGCTACTGCCAGTCCGGGCAGATCATGCAGGCGGCCTCGCTGCTGTCGAAGAATCCCAATCCGACCAAGGAAGAGGTCGTCGCGCATATGGACGGCAATCTCTGCCGCTGCATGACCTATTCGCGGATCCAGAAGGCGATCATGCGCGCCGCATCCGAGATGCGCACCGCGTCCGCCTCCGGCAACGAACGGAGGCCCACATGAACAAGCACATCACGACCATCATGCCCGAGACGACCGATCTCAGCCGCCGCTCCTTCCTGGTCGGCACCGCCGCGACCGGCCTCGTGCTCGGCTATGCCGGCGTGCCCGGCATCGAGTCCGCATCGGCTGCGGCGCCTGCCAATTTCGAGCCGAGCGTCTGGTATGCGATCTCGCCCGATGGTCTCGTTACCGTGACCTGCGGCAAGGCCGATATGGGCCAGCACATCGCCTCCACCATGGCGCAGATCGTCTGCGAGGAGCTTGGCGCGAAATGGAGCGACATGCGCGTGCAGCTCGCCTCCAACGACCCGAAGTTCAACGATCCCGTGCTCGGTGCGCAGATCACCGGCGGCAGCTGGTCGACCATGATGAATTTCGAGGCGATGAGCCGGGCGGGTGCTGCCGGCCGCATGGCGTTGACGGAGGCGGCGGCCGCAGCCATGGGCCAGCCGGCTTCGGAACTCGTGGTGCGCGATTCCATGATCGTGCATTCGAAGTCCAAGAAGCAGATGTCATTCGCCGAGATCGTCAAGAGCGGCAAGGCGACCAAGACCTTCACGCCGGACGAGCTCAAGGCGATCAAGCTGAAGACGCCGGACCAGTACACCATGATCGGGGTGTCGGTGCCGCAGCTCGACATCCCCTCCAAGACAAACGGCACGGCCAAATATGGCATCGACGTGATGCTGCCGGGCATGGCCTATGGCGCGATCGTCACGCCGCCGGTGCGCTTCGGCGCCACGGTCAAGTCGGTCGACGACAGCGCTGCGAAGAAGGTGCCGGGCTTCATCAAGGCGGTCATCCTCGACGACAAGACCCAGACCACTTCGGGCTGGGTGGTTGCGGTCGCCGGCACCTATGCCAACGCGAAGAAGGCGGCGCAGGTGCTGAAGATTGCCTATGACGGCGGTCCGAACGCGAAGCTGTCGAGCCAGTCGTTGCTGGATGAAGCCAAACGGCTTCAGGGCCTGGAGGATTCCGGCCAGTTCTTCGTCAAGGACGGCGATCCCGCAGCCGCCTTCGGTACGGCTGCCAAGGTGGTGGAGGCCGAGTACACCACCAGCATCAACATCCATGCGCCGATGGAGCCGATGAACGCCACCGCGGAGTTCAAGGGTGACATCCTGCACATCTATTCCGGCAACCAGTTCGCGACGCGCTCCGGCGCGATCGCTGCGGGTGCGGCCGGGATCGATCCGAAATTCGTCGTGATGCATCAGCATTGGCTCGGCGGCGGCTTTGGCCGCAGGCTCGATGCCGACATGATGGTGCCGGCGGTGCAGGCGGCCAAGGCGGTCGGCAAGCCTGTGAAGGTGATCTACTCGCGCGAGAACGACATGACGATGGACTTCTCGCGTCCGCTCACCTTCCAGAGGGTCAAGGCTGGCGTGGACGGCGACGGCAAGCTGATCGCGCTCAGCCACGACGTGGTCTCGGCCTGGCCGACCGCGCGCTGGGGAATCCCCGATTTCCTGACGCCCTCGGTCGACAAGAAGGGTCCGCTCGACAGCTTCACCGTGAATGGTGCGGACTTCTTCTACACCGTGCCCAACCATTATGTGCGCGCGATCAAGAACGAGCTCGCGCACAACGCCACGCCGTCCGGCCAGCTCCGCTCGGTGGCGCCGGGCTGGACCTTCTGGGCGGTCGAAAGCATGATCGACGAGATCGCGGCTGCGACCGGCAAGGACCCGGCCCAGTTCCGCATCTCGCTGCTCGACGGCGCCGGCAAGAACGACGGCGGCGCGCAGCGGTTGCGCAACACCCTGCTCGCCGCGATGGGCCTTGCCGGCTACGGCAGCCGCAAGCTGCCGAAGGGTGAGGGGATGGGCGTTGCCTGCGTGTCGTCGCAGGAGCGCGCAAGCGCGAGCTGGACGGCCTGCGTCGCCCATGTCGCAGTGGCTCCCTCGGGCGAGGTGACCGTGAAGAAGCTCACGGTCGCAACCGACGTCGGCACCCAGGTGCATCCCGACAACATCCGTGCCCAGGTCGAGGGCGCGGCGCTGTGGGGCCTGTCGCTGGCGATGTACGAGAAGGCGACGCTGAAGGACGGTGGCATCGAGCAGACAAACTTCGACAGCTATCGGCCCTTGCGCATGAGCCAGGTGCCCGAGGTCGCGGTCGCGGTGATCGCCAATGGCGAGAAGGCCACCGGCGTCGGCGAGCCCGCGGTGACCGTCGTCGCGCCTGCCATCGGCAACGCCATCTTCAATGCCAGCGGCGCTCGCGTGCGGGCGCTGCCGATTACGGCGGAGGCCGTGAAGGCGGGTATGAAGGCGTAAGGCGAGAGCGAATGAGATGAGCCGCCGGAGGCAAGCCTCCGGCGGCTTCGTTTTGGCCTGCCTCCGCCGGGCCACGACAGGGAAGGCGCGGCAAACCGCTCGAAATTTCCCTTTGTTATCAAGGCCGTTCTACTGTGCATGGGGTTGTTTTCGCGATTTTGGTCGCCGGCCTCCTGGAGCTCCAAATCGGTAAAATTGCGCGCAATTCCAGAAGGTTCCATTGAGCACGCCTCTTAAGGGCCGGAGAACCTGATCCAGCTTAGGCTGACGCCAAATCCAGTCCCGTGCTCTGGGGAAGTCATGAACGCGCCAGCCAAAACCGCCGCCAAACGCCGGCTCCTGCTCGCCTCCGACCGGAGCGATGCGAGCACCGAACTCGCCAGCATCCTGAAGGCGGTCGGCGACGTCTCGACGGTGACGACGCAAGAGATCCCCGAACAGCCCTCGCGCGATCTCTCCGGCCTCGTGGTCGACATCAACCTGCGCTCGCCCGAGAGCGTGCAGCGGGTGCGCAACAAGCTGCGCGGCGATGCCTATCGCGCGATGCCGCGGCTGTTCGTGCTCGCCGATGCCCTGCATCACGGCACCATGCAGGCCTGGGCGCTGGGCGCCACCGACACCATCTCGCGGCCGCTCCAGGCGGATGCCATCCTCCAGCGCATCCGCGCCGCCTTCCCCGACACCGCCGCCTATGACGCGACCGATCGCGGCAAGACGCTCAACCGCGGCGTCGAGGCCGCGCACGCGGTGCTGGCGAAGATGTTCGAGAAGCTGCCGCTCGGCGTGCCCCTGACCTTCGACGACGTGATCGCCGCCGAGAGCAAGATTCTGAAAGCGATCAAGCATTCCTCGCTGCGCGAATGGCTCACTGCGGTGGGCTGCCACCATGTCGGCAGCTACCGGCACTGCCTGTTCGTCACCGGCTTCGCCGTCTCCTTCGCGCAGCATCTCGGCATGCGCGAGGACGACCAGCGGCGCCTGACCCGCGCCGCGCTGCTGCACGATGTCGGCAAGGCCTTCGTTCCCTCCGCGCTGCTCGACAAGCCCGGCAAGCTCACCGACGAGGAGATGGCCGAGGTCCGCCAGCATCCGCGCCGCGGCTATGACGCGCTCGCCGCGCAAGGCAGCTTCCCGCCGGAGATGCTCGACGTGATCCTGCATCACCACGAATTCCTCGACGGCTCGGGCTATCCGAACGGCCTGTCGTCGAACCAGATCAGCGACATCGTGCGTCTCACGACGATCGTCGACATCTACGCCGCGCTGGTCGAGAAACGCGCCTACCGCATGCCGTTCACGCACTCGCGCGCCTTCACGATGATGGAAGGCATGGGCGGCAAGCTCGATCAGCAGCTGTTGCAGGCGTTCCGGCCGGTGGCGCTGGGGTCGTTCTAGGCGAGATGCCGTAGGGTGGGCAAAGGCGCGAAGCGCCGTGCCCACGAGCTTTCTCCGATCGCACTCAATTGGTGGGCACGCTCCGCTTTGCCCACCCTACGATTCCTAACCCACCCTACGACTTCATCCCACCATCTTCCGCAACTCCGCTTTCGCCACCTTCTCCAGCGTCGAGCGTGGCATGTCGTCGACGAGCTTGATCTCGCGCGGCACCTTGAAGTCGGCAAGGCCGTTGCGGCAGGCGGCCATCACGCGGTCGTGCAGATCGGGCGCGGCGCCCGCGACGCCGCCATGCGGGATGATGAAGACGACAGGCACCTCGTCCAGCATCGGATGTTTCTTCGCCACCACGGCCGCCTCGCGCACGCCCGGCACCACCGCGATCACCTGCTCGATCTCGGAGGCCGCGACGTTCTCGCCGCCGACCTTCAACATGTCCTTGGCACGGTCGCCGAACTTGATGAAGCCATTCGCAAGCCGCTCGACGCGGTCGCCGGTGAGGAAGAAGCCGTGCGCGTCGAAACTCTCGCGCGTCGCTGTCTCGTTGTGCAGATATTCGGCGAACAGCGACAGGCCGGGGATGCCCTTGATCGCCAGATTGCCGGTGTCGCCGATTTCGGTCGGCCGTCCCTCGTCGTCGGTGATGCGGATTTGATATTCCGGCGCGGCCCGCCCGATCGACATCGGGATGTTGGGCTGGTCGACCTCGCCGACGATGCCGTGGGTGATGGTCTCGGTCATGCCCCACCAGCCGATCATCTTGATTCCGAAGGCGGCGAAGGCCGGCGGTTCGTTGATGGCGGTGCCCCACAGGCGGAAGCTGTGGTCTTTCGGGATCTCCTGCTCGAGCAGCGCCTTCATGCAGAACGGAATCGTCGAGGTCCAGGTCGAATCGTGCTCGCGCGCGACGCCCCAGAACCGGCTGGCGGAGAAGCGCGGCTGGATCACGCAGGAGCCGCCGACCCACAGCGTCGCCAGCATGGAGTAGGCGAGGGCATTGGTGTGGAACAGCGGCAGATAGGTCTGATGCACGTCGCTGGCGTGAAGATCTTCATGCGCGGCGTTGATCTTGGCGCCCCACAGCGCGTTGGCGTGGGTCCACAGCACGGCCTTGGGGCGCGAGGTCGTGCCCGAGGTATACTGCACGCTGCACGGCGCCAGTGGATCGGCCGCGCGCCTGGGGCGGTCGGCACTGTCGGCGAACAGGGATTCAAAACTGTCGCCGCGCGAGACGCCGTGCGCGGGCGCTGCGCCGGCATCGTGCGAGGTCGCCGCCATCCAGCGGATGTTGCGGCAGTTCCGAGCGACGGTCTCGGCATAGGCCGGCTGCGTGATCGCGGCGACCGCGCCGCAATGATCGGCAAAATACGCGATCTCGGCCGGCGCCGAGCGGGTGTTGGTGGTGACCGCGATGGCACCACACTCGACGCAGGCAAACCAGGCCAGCAGCGCCTCGATGCAATTGTCGAGATGAATGAGCACGTATTCGCCCGGCCTCACGCCACGCCGTGCCAGCCCCGCCGCGAGCGCGCCGACCCGCTCGTGAAACTCGCCATAGCTCCAGCGCCGCGCCGGCGCATCGAACGGCGCCCAGATCAGGAATGGATGATCAGGCCGGACCTCGGCGCGCATCCTCAGGAGCCAGGGCACGTCGAGCCCGTCGAATGGGCCGACGATCCCGGCTGCGGTCTGTTGAAGTGACATGATTGCCCTCCCGTGCAGCCTGCATCTTGATGGCGGCTGTCTTTCGATGATTGCGTCTTCCTGCCATCGGATGAGGCGGGGAGCAAATCGGAGGGCGTGGCGTGCAGCAGGAAATGCTCTCTCCTCCGTCATGGCCGGGCTTGACCCGGCCATCCACGCCTTGCCTCACGAAGAGCGTGGATGCCCGGGACAAGCCCGGCATGACGGCAGAGAGCGTAGTGCCAAGGCTGATTCAATCCTCGTACGACGAAATCTCGATCAGGCTCCCGTCCGGGTCACGGCAATAGACCGAGCGCAGCGTGCCGCGCGCGCCCTGCTTGGGCGCCGGGCCTTCCTCGATTGCGACGCCGTGTGCCTGCAAATGCGCCACCACCTCGCCAGGCGAAGCCGAGGTGAGGAAGCAGAGGTCCTCGCTGCCGGCGGTCTGGTGGTCGGCGGTGAACCACTCCACCTTGTCGGCATCGCGCGGCCGGACGTTGATCTTCTGGTTACCAAAGTGAAGCGAAGTCCGCGGCGCTTTGCCGCCGCCGGGGTCGAACACCTTGACTTCCATGCCGAGAATCCTGCCGTACCACTCGGCGGTGGCCGCGACGTCGGAGACATTGATCACGAGATGATCGAGAGCTTCGACCTTGACCGCCATGCCTTATCCTTTCGTCGTGATGCGCTCCACGCACTTTCCGCCTGCGGCGAGCTTTGTTACAACCCCGCCGACGCCGGTTTCAAGCTGTCTGGCTTAAAGAACAACACTGGGAGAACCCTTGAGATGATCACTCGCCGTACCGCGCTGGGCCTGCTCGCCGCCAGTCCGCTTGCAGCCACCCCGCTGTCGAAGGCCCTTGCCGCCGATTATCCGGCCCGTCCGGTGAAATGGGTGGTCGGCTATCCGCCGGGTGGGGCCACCGACATCCTGGCGCGGCTGATCGGCCAGCGGCTCTCGGAAAAGCTCGGCCAGCAATTCGTGATCGAGAACAAGCCGGGCGCAGGCAACAACATCGGCACCGAATCGGTCGTCAACGCCGAGCCCGACGGCTACACGCTGCAGCTGATCAACCCGGCCAACTATATCAACGCCTCGCTCTACAAGAATCTCAAGTTCAACTTCGTGAACGACATCGCGCCGGTGGCCTCGTTCCAGCGCGTGCCGAACGTGATGACCGTCAACAAGGACGTGCCGGCCAAGAACGTCGCCGAGTTCATCGAATACGTGAAGGCCAATCCCGGCAAGGTCAACATGGCTTCGTCCGGCAACGGCACCTCGGTGCATCTGTCCGGCGAGATGTTCATGGCCATGACCGGCTGCAAGATGCAGCACGTGCCTTATCGCGGCGCGGCGCCCGCGATCACCGACATGCTCGGCGGCCAGGTGCAGGTGATCTTCGACAACATGCCCTCGATCATCCAGCACATCCGCTCCGGCTCGCTTCGCGCCATCGGCGTCACCACCACGGAACGTTCGCCGCAATTGCCCGACGTGCAGCCGATCGCCGACACCGTCAAGGGCTACGAGGCCAGCGCGCTGTTCGGCATGGGTGCGCCGAAGAACACGCCGAAGGAGATCATCGCCAAGCTCAATACCGAGATCAACGCGCTGATGAAGGAGCCCGACATGACCAAGCGTCTGGTCGAGCTCGGCGGCGAGCCGCGGGTGCAGACGCCCGAGGCGTTCGGCGAGGAGATCAAGGCCGAGACCGAGAAGTGGAAGAAGGTCGTCGAGTTCGCCGGCCTGAAGGTCGAGTAGCGATCTTGTGATCGCTGGGATAGGAGCCCTGCCGTCCGGCAGGGCTTTTTTCTTGGGTGCCTTGTTTCGTTGATCTGGAATAAAACCGCGCGGCGAAACCTGATGATAGATGGCGCCGTATCTCGGGCCAGCTAAAGAGGAGTTGGATCATGCGCAAGACGCAATTGGTGCTGCTGACGTTCAGTGCGGCGCTCCTGGCCGGCTTCGCCACCGTCACGCCCGCGGCGGCGCGGGAGTACCCATGGTGCGCCCAGGGCGGCGAGTATGATTATCCCGGCGAATGCGCCTACAGCACCTATGAACAATGCCAGGCCAGCGTGTCCGGCCGGCTGCTGTATTGCGATCGCAATCCGCGCTTCGCCTACGGTCAGGGACAGCCGGCGCAACCGCGGCCGCAGCGGCGTGGGCGGCCCGTCGCTCCGTATTGAGGGCAGAGCGGTCTACCGCTTCGCGTCCGCCTGTTCCGTGCCGGTACACGAGATCAGCATCGTGTAGGCACGGGCGTTGGCGGCGATGTCGGCAGTCTTCAGGTCGCCCTTGGGCTCTGCGGTCTGGTAGGGCACCACGGAGTTGTCGAGGAAGACGCGCAGCGCGCCGGTCTTGATGGCGAAGTTGATATTCTCCGTCAACTGCCCGGTCTCCTTGATCATCCTGAGCGCGTTGAGCTTGGCAACGACGATGCCCGCGACCTGGCCGGACAAGTCGAACAAGGGGCCCCCACTGTTGCCCGCTTGAACCGCCGCGCTGATCTGCAAACGTCCGGTGTGATTGCGGAAGCCGCTGAGCGAGCTGACGATTCCCGTCGTCACGGTCAGGTCGGAGGAGAGATAGCCGTGCAGCGGGAAGC
Organism: Bradyrhizobium amphicarpaeae; assembly: GCF_002266435.3. NCBI lineage: Bacteria > Pseudomonadati > Pseudomonadota > Alphaproteobacteria > Hyphomicrobiales > Nitrobacteraceae > Bradyrhizobium > Bradyrhizobium amphicarpaeae. The sequence continues at coordinate 7,010,694 of NZ_CP029426.2, read as the reverse complement.
CGATGGCCACCACGGGGTCGCCGGAGTGCATCGAGCGGTCCCTGATCTTCGCAAAATCCTTGAACACTGCCGTTGCCGGCGCCTGCAGCAGCGCGAGATCGTTGGTCGCGTCGCTGGAGACGACGCGCAGAACCATCGTGGCCTCACCGGCGAGATTGCCCTTGATATCCCCGGTGCAGCTATCGATCACGTGGCTGTTGGTGACGATATGTCCGTTGGGACTGACCACAAAACCAGTGCCGGTCAAGGTGCCGGTTCGTCCCGGCTTGGCAGAAGGTGCGCCTTGCTTGTCGCCGGCCACCGCGGGCTTCGCCGCAACCTTGGCGAAGTCGCCGGCCTTGTCGAGCCCGTCGGCTTTCACCTTGCTCACGCAATTGGCCAACGCCGCGATGACCGGCCCGGTCGACGTCAGATCGAAATTCAGAACGGCGCGGCCGGCTGTTGCGACCATCAGGCTCGCCTTCTGGAACGTACGCACGACATTCAGCGGCATGATGGCCGTGAGCATGTTGGACTGATACGCCGTCGCGTACAGCCTGGCTTGCTCCTTTCCGTCGAAGGTCACGTCGATCGCGGCGTTCTCGCCCTTGTTGAAGCGGTAGCTGGGATTCGCAAAGGCGAGCGACCAAGTGCCGGCGGCATTCTGGCTTACGACGAGGATGACGCCGTTCGCATAAGGCGTCGTCGCGGCGCAATGGGAGAAGGCGCCGGTCTGGTCATTGCTGAAGGCGCCGCCGATCCAGTTGCCGATATTGACGCTGCCGAAAGGTCCCGCCGCATTGGCGACTCCGGCAATACCGACCTGCAACAAGGACGCGACGATTAACGACTTAAGCCACATACCAGCCCCCGGCACGCTTTCGGGCCGCATCTTACCTGCGGGAACAGGGGGCGCGCAACCAACAGTTGTCCGTGCCGGCGGAATCCCCTCGGGGCGACTTTCGGGCTTGCGTTTGCTTTGCAATGCCATATGCTTTGCATTACAAAGTAACGGGACGGGTAATCCCGGAAACACGGGCGGAACGAGGCTCTGGCGTTGCGCGATCTCGACAAGGCACTGGCCGATATCGTGGCGATCCGCAGCCAGATTGCGGCCGGGACCGCGTTCCGCGGCTACGGCCCCGCGACGATGGCCGCGACCGGCGTCGTCGCGCTGCTCACCGCGATCCTGCAATTCTGGCTGCTGGGCGATCCCACCGGCGAGCCGCTCGGCTTCTTCTTCGGCTGGTTCATCGCCGCCGCGCTCTCCGTCCTGATGATCGGGATCGAGATGCGCGCGCGTTCGCGCCGCCATCATTCGGGTCTGGCCGACGCCATGATCCACCAGGCGGTCGAGCAGTTCCTGCCGGCAGGCGTTGCCGGTGTGCTGCTCGCGGTGGTGTTGTGGAAGTTCGCGGGCGAGGCGCTGTGGCTGCTCCCGGGGCTGTGGCAGATCCTGGTGTCGCTCGGCATTTTCGCCTCCGTCCGCTCGCTGCCGCGCACTGTCGCGCTCGCCGGCGCCTGGTATTTCGTGTCCGGCTTCGCGGTGGTGGTGCTCGCGAGCCAGACCCATACGCTCTCGCCATGGACCATGGGCCTGCCCTTCGTGATCGGGCAGTCGGTGATGGCGGGCATTCTCTATGTCGCATCCGGAGACCATGATGTCGAAGATTGACAGCGCGCCCTTCTCCTATGAAGGGCTCGACCGTGTGATCCACGAGAAGGCGAGGCTCGGGCTTCTGACCTCGTTGATGGCACATCCCAAGGGGCTGGCATTCGCCGACCTCAAGCAGCTCTGCGGCCTGACCGACGGCAATCTCAGCCGGCATCTCGGCGTGCTGCAGGAAGCCGGCCTCGTCGAGGTGACCAAGGGCTACGAGGGCAACCGCCCGCATACCACCTGCCGCCTCACCAAGACCGGGCGCCGCCGCTTCCTCGACTATCTCGCCGTGCTCGAGCGCCTGGTGCGCGACGCCGCCAAGGCCGCCGGACGCGAGGCGCCGCCGCTCGGCCGCCTCGGTATGGCCTCGACCTGATCCTTCCCCTTTTTTTGACCGGAGACTTTGCGATGCAAAGTAATGCGTCCCGCAACGAGAAGCTTCATGTCGGCATCATCATGGACGGCAACGGCAGATGGGCGACGCGGCGCGGCCTCTCGCGCCTGCGCGGCCACGAGGCCGGTGTCGAGGCGATCCGCCGCGTCGTCGAGGCCGCGCCAAAGCAGGGCATTGGCACACTGACGCTGTACGCCTTCTCCACCGACAATTGGCGGAGGCCGAAGGCCGAGGTCGCGGCGCTGATGACCTTGCTGCGCTTCTATCTCGCCAACGAGGTGCAGAGCCTGGTCAGGAACGGCGTGCGCCTCACCGTGATCGGCCGCCGCGACCGGTTGCCTGACGGCATTGCCAATGCGATCACGCGCGCCGAAGACGCCACCGCCGAAGGCACCACGCTGCATTTGCGCATCGCCGTCGACTATTCCGCCCGTGATGCCATCCTCAATGCCGCGGCGAAAGCGGCGGCGCTGACGAGCCTCACCCGCGAAGCGTTCTCGCAGCTCGTCACCGGCGAAGCCGGCCTGCGCGACGTCGATCTCATCATCCGCACCTCGGGCGAGAAGCGGCTGTCTGACTTCCTGCTCTGGGAGGGCGCCTATGCCGAGCTGCACTTCACCGAGCGGATGTGGCCCGAATTCGACGCGGGCGATCTCGCCGCTGCCTTGGCGTCATTCCATGGCCGCGAGCGCCGCTTCGGCGGGCTTCAGGCGATCGTGCCCGAGGAGGTGCCTTCACTCTCCCGTGTGTGACGCGCGGCACGTGGAAACGAGCTGTTCGTTTTCAGCCGCATGATTGGCAGCACCGTCCAAGCGGATGGTGCGCGGCCTCGGCTAGGTCTGCAAGTCCCAGCAACCTGCCGAAAGCATCACGCATGTCACAGCTGTTTCCGGGAGCCGTCGTCGAGCCGGTCGAACTGGCCGAAACGAAGGGCATGGTCTGCATCAGGACCGCGGGCGAATCCGATGTCGAGAGCCTCTCGCTCTATTTCACCGGCCTCTCCACGACATCGCGCAACAAGCGCTTCAGTGGCGCGCGAACCGATCTCTCCGTGGTCGCGGCCGAGTGCGTCGCCAGGTCCGACCGGCTCGACCACTTCACCCTGCTCGCCGAGCTCAGGCAGGAGGGCCAGGGCCGGATCATCGGCGAAGCGCGATACGCTTACGACGACGCCGTCCGGCACGGCGAATTCGCTATCTCGGTCGCGGATGCCTTCCAGCGCATGGGCCTTGGCCTTCGGATGATGACGGCGATGGAAACGCGGGCGATCGATCTCGGTCACGACATGATCGCCGCCGAGACCGCCCGGACCAATGCCGAGATGCGCGGCCTGGCGAAGAAGGCAGGCTTCAGCGATACCGGACTGGGAGATTGGCAGTCGATCCATCTCGCGAAGCGCTTGTCGCGTTAGCTCTGCGCGCTGATTTGCCGCGTGGCATGGATCGTGCTCTAGTGTCCGAGGTATCCCAGCGACGGGAGCTTTCGCAGGATGCGCGCGGTTCTGGATTATTGCAGCGGCGGGACGGAACGGCAGGTCGAGGCCGGGTCGGTCGTCGTCACCGAGGGCGGCACCACCGGTCATCTCTACGTGCTGATGCAGGGCAAGCTCGAAGTGCTCAAGGGCGACATGGTGGTCGCCACCGTCACCGAGCCGGGCGCGGTGCTGGGTGAAATGTCCGTGCTGCTGGGGCAGCCGCATACCGCGACGGTGCGGGCCTGCACCGACGCCGTCATCTACGAGTTTGAAGATGCCGCCTCGTTCCTGAAGCAGGAGCCGGGCGTCGCGTTGCTCATCGCAAAGATGCTGGCGCAGCGGCTCAACGTTGCCAACACCTATCTCGCAGATCTCAAGCGGCAATATGCCGGGCACGGCACGCACCTGGCCATGGTCGGCGAGGTGCTCCAGAGCATGATCAACCTGCCGCCGGTTGAGGTATCGCCAGGCTCGGATCTGCAATCCGATCCAAGGATGTGAGCCAGTCCGGCGGCGCATCGATGGGCGTGGCGGGCCGCTTCAGCGGCGCGTTGAGGTCGATCCATTGCGCCTCGCCGGCCGCAAGCCAGAACGCCTTGTCCGCGTCGAGCTCGAGCACGATGTAGGTCGGAGGACGGCCGGGTTGCAGGCCGGCGTTGAAGATCCAGCTCTCGCCCAGCCGGTCGTACCACGAGCCATCCTTGATGAAGGGCGACTGGTGCACGTGGCCTGAGATCACGATCGACGGCTGGTACTGCGTGATCCATTGCACCAGCTCGACGTCGCCGAAGAAGCGCTTGCCGCCCCAGCTCGTCGGTGAATCCGCCGGCGGCGCGTGATGGGCCCAGATCCAGCGTCGCAGCCGGCCGGAAGCGGCGTCGCCGAGCTGGGCCATGAGGCGCTGCTTGACCAGCGGCCCGTCCCACCACGGGCATACCGTGAACAGAGTGTCGCCGATGGTGAGGCTGTCGCCATCGCAGGCAATGCCGATGTCGCGCACCTCCGAAATCCAGCGCGCGATCTTCTCGCCTTCTGCGTTGCGGTCGTCGAGGTCGTGATTGCCTGAGCAGAGGATCACGCGGGTCTTCGCGGCGAGCAGGGCGAGGTACTTCTTCACCACCACGATCTGGGCCCGGAAATCCACCATCGAACCGATGTCGAGCGCATCGCCGGCGAAGATCACGAGGTCGAATTGCGGAGCCGCGCTGACCAGCCAGTCGAGCTGCGGCAGCGAATAATGCAGGTCGGCAACGACCAGGCAACGCATCGAAAATCCGTTGGTCAAGAGAAATCGAATTACTTGCAAATTGACGGTGCCGGCCGGCCGGCCGATCAATCAGTCGCCTGATGTTGTTCGAGGATTCCCCGATCAGCCAGAGTCTTCGCCAGTTGCTCAGTGTAGATCATCCGCGCCCATCGATGCAAATGCGAGGGATAGTGCGCATACAGGATGTCCAGCATCACGTCCGGGGTATCCAGGAAGTGCGATTGATCGAGGCCAAGCCGAGCCGCAATCCTCTTGCCTGCCTCGGTGTGGAAGCTCTGCGGGCCGCCCTGAGCATTGACGGAATTGACCGGCGAGATGACGAGATAGACCTTGGACCGGTCGAGCTTCGACAGCGTTACGGACAGGGAGTCGAGCGCCTTCTCGAATTCCGCGTTGATCACGAACGGTTTTGAGGCGGGGAGCGGCTTGAGAAGAACGTGGCCGGGCAGCGTGGCCCTGAACGCCTCCAGCGAAGGAATATCGAGCATTCGGTTGGGCTCGATCGCGCCACCGTGCTCATTCCAGATGGTCGAAATGAACTGGTCCTTGCCGCCGTAATAAATCGCATAAGCGCCTGGAAGCGGAGTGTACACGGCGCGCTCCATCAGCAGTCGGATATATTCGAGACCGCCGGCCGGAAAGCCCAGGCCGGAAGGAAGTTCGAAACGGTCGTTTCTGATGAAGGCCGGCCACTCATTCCATCTTGGATCGCGCTCGAACTGGATCGGATTGAACACCAGAATGAGCTTCTTCGGCTGGCGACCGCGGGCGATCATCTTGTCGAGCATCGCGGCGTAGCCATCCGGGCCAACATAGCCGATGGTGCAAAACGCCTCGACGTTGGATCCCGGAAACGCGTGCAACAAGGTCGGGACGTGAACCCCAAACAGGCAGGAGCTGTCGCCGAGAAAGGCCAGATCGGATGCAGGCAGCCGCTCCGAACGCCTGACCTGCTCGAGGACGATGTAGGTCTCGATTCCGCGAGACCATTGATGGTTGCTCCGCCCGTGGATGAAACTTGCGATTCCGAGGATGAGAGCCGTCAAGACCGCGACCGGAACGAACCTGCGTGCGACAAGCCGAAGTGCATTGGTCAGCGGCGACTTCATGATCGGTTGGATCGCGCGTTTCAGCATGGCCTAGAACTGAAAATAGATGAAGGTTGCGTTGACGTGCCCGGACGCCGCGATCGTCATCGCCGCCAGGGCTGCAAACAGCGGATACTTCATCCATGCAGGGCGTCGAATCAGGAAATAGTCTCCGTGCGACTGCAGCTGCCATTCCAGCAGCATCAGCGGGGCTGCCAGCGACAGAACCGCGAGCGCGACGGCGCTGTGCACCGGAGCCCATTCCCAATTCCTGAGCGCACTGAGCATGCCGACCAGCAAATTCCAATTTGCCGCCCGAAAGAGGAACCAGCCGACGAATACGATCAGCATGGTGACGGCCCAGCCGGCGCCGCGAGCAATCGTCGAAGGCGGCTCATCCCCGCCGGGCAATTTGCGCCATAGCGCAAGCGCGGTGCCATGGAGCAGTCCCCAGAGAACGAACGTCCACGACGCGCCGTGCCAAAGTCCTCCCAAAGCCATGGTCAGCATCAAGTTCCGGTTCGTGATCATCTCGCCACGACGGTTTCCGCCGAGGGAGATGTACAAATAGTCGCGGAGCCATGTGCTGAGGCTGATGTGCCAGCGCCGCCAGAATTCGCTGATCGAGACCGACCAGTAGGGGTAGCGGAAGTTCCACGTCAGCTCGAAGCCGAACAGCAGCGCGACGCCCTTTGCGATCAGGCTGTAGCCGTTGAAATCGGCGTAGATCTGGATGCCGAAGGCGATCGTGGCGAGCACGACCGACCATCCAAAGGGCTGATCCGGAATGAAGAGCGTATCGACGATCATCGCCAGGCTGTCGGCGACCACGACCTTCAGGGCGTAGCCGTAGATCAGGAGCCAGAGTGCGCGGTCGGCATGATCGGCCGTGAATTGTCGCGGCTTGGAAAATTGATCCAGGAGATTGCTGGCTCTTTCGATCGGTCCCGCCACGAGTTGCGGGAAGAACGCCTTGAAGGCGAGAAACTTGACGAGGTCTCTCTCCGCGACATGCTTGCCGCGATAGACGTCCACGACATAGGCGATGCCCTGGAATGTGATGAAGGAAATGCCCAGCGGCAGGATGATTCGCAACGTCGGCAGGTTCGGTTTGAGACCCGCGTGTTGCGCGATCGTCGCGAACGAATCGACGAAGAAGCTGAAATACTTGAATATCGCGAGCACGATGATCGCCACGGCGACCGCGGAAAAGACCAGAAGCTTTCTTGTGTGCTCGTGAGGGCTCGCGGCGATCAGAACCGCTGCGGCGTAGTTGACGAGGGAAATCCCGACCAGCAAAGGCAGAAAACGCCAGTCCCACCAGCCGTAGAAGACGTAGCTTGCCGCCAGGATGATGACGTTCTGAAGCGCGAGCCGGGAGGTGGCGTGGTAGAGCAGGAAGGTCGCGGGAACTAGACAGAGGAACGCCACGGAGACAAAGGACATTGCAGAAATGGTTCACATTATTGGGTCGCGCCGCCGCTCGTCGTTCTGCTCAGTCTGAAAACGATGCGAGCGGAGGGTGCTACCGGGATTGCGCAGATAAACCACGGGCCGGCGAGGCGGTGACTGAGGCTGCCTCACTGGTGGAGGCATCCAATAACAACTATGAGATGAAAGCAACCGCCATCCGCGGGCGTGTCCGGTCACGGGGCGACGTCGTCTGCCGAGCGCTCGATGAATGGCGCCTGGCGCCCCGGCATCAGGCATTTCCATCACGGCGGAACTGGACCTCTGGAGCGAATTCTGATGTCGTGACGGACCCTCAACACGGATGTCCGCATGACCTCCTTCAAGACCATTCGTGCCCGCGCCGAGAAGCGCAAGGGCGGGCCCAAGGCGTTGGAGAAATTGATGCCGGCAAAGCCGGATCTCAAGCGGTTGGCCAGGCTCGGCGACGACCGCGTCCTCGCCGAAATGACCAAGCGGGTATTTTGCGCCGGCTTTGCGTGGAGCGTGATCGAGTCGAAATGGGACGGCTTCGAGGACGCCTTCCTGCATTTCCAGCCGGCGAAGCTTACGTTTCAGCCTGAGGATTATTGGGAAGGCCTGCTGCGCGATGCGCGCATCGTGCGCAACGGTGCCAAGATCATGTCGGTGCGCGACAACGCCGCCTTCGTGCAGGAGATCGCGAAGGAGCATGGCAGCTTCGGCAGGTTTCTGACGAAGTGGCCCTCGTCCGACGAGATCGGCCTGCTCGATCTCATGACCAGGCGCGGCAGCCGGCTCGGCGGCAACACCGGGCAGATGCTGCTGCGCTTCCTCGGCTGGGACGGTTTTGTGACGTCCGGGGACGTGGTGGCCTGCCTGCGCGATGCCGGTCTCGACATTGCCGAACAGGTCAAGTCGAAGGGCGATCTCGCCAAGGTCCAGACGCAGTTCAACGCCTGGGCCGCGGAGACCGGCTTGCCCTATACTTATCTGTCGCGCATCTGCGCGCTCTCCATCGGTGAAAGCCGCAGCGAATAGCGTTCCCCTCCCTCCAATGATGTGCGCAGTGTGGCGATCTCGTGCCGCGAGCGCGGCGGTCGCAACGCGCAATCACGAATTAAATTTTGCCGGAACATTCGTGCGCTGCACCTGTTCGGGAGTTTGAGCCAGGCGAATAGCGACGCAGGGAACGCCCGCTGGCTCAGCTCAATGAAACCCGACGTGACAGAAACGGAGCAGCTCATGAAGCTCACATCCGAACAGGTAAAGCAGACCGTCAACCAGCTCGGCGCTCAGGTGCTGCCCGACGAACATCCGGCCATGCCGCAGCTCAACAGCATGTTCGGCGAGCATACCTTCTTCGTCGACGAGATGGGCCTCAAGGTCCTCGAGCCCACACCATCGCCCGGTCCCGATCGGCAGAGCGGTGAAGTCGTCAGCCTCGCCGATTGGGGCGATTCCGACCTGACGCGCCTGATGGCGCACGAGCCCGAGCCGACCGGCGTGATCGTCGTGTTCGAGCACGTGCGGCATTGATCCGCCCGGGCCGGATATGTCGGAGCGGATCGCCTCCGGCCTCGTTCAAATGCCGAACGTCAGTTGTGGCTCCGCTTCGTCCCCGGCCTGGAGCGCAGACAGCGACACCCCCAGCAGCCTGACGCGCTTGGGCAGCGGCATCTCGATTGCGAGCAGGCCGCTGGCCAGCCGTTCCAGATCGTCCCGGCGTGCGACCGCCGCCGGGACGGATCTGCTGCGCGTGATGATCTCGAAGTCGGCGAATTTGATCTTCAAGGTGACGGTGCGACCGCGGTGACCCGTCGCCTCGCAATGGCGCCAGACCTTGTCGACGAGAGGCCTCAGTTCGATTGCGAGCGCGTCGAGCTCGCTGAGATCGGTGGAGAACGTGGTCTCCGCGCCGATCGACTTGCGGATCCGGTTGGCGCGAACCGGCCGTTCGTCGACACCGCGCGAGATCCAGTAATAATAGGCGCCCGACTTGCCGAAATTCGCGTTCATGAACGCCAGCGTCTGGTTGCGGATGTCGAGACCGGTGAACAGGCCGAGCGCGTTCATCTTCGCAGCCGTCGCCGGGCCTATCCCGTGGAACTTGCCGACCGGCAGCGTCTCGACGAAAGCCGGTCCCATCTCCGGCGAGATCACGAATTGACCGTTGGGCTTGCGATGGTCGGAGGCGAGTTTCGCGAGAAACTTGTTGTAGGAGATGCCCGCCGAGGCGTTGAGACCGGTCTCGGCCTTGATCTTCCCGCGGATCTTCAGCGCGATGTCGCGCGCCAGCGGGATGCCCTGCAGGTTCTCCGTCACGTCGAGATAGGCCTCGTCGAGCGACAACGGTTCGATGACGGGCGTGTGCTCGGCAAAGATGTCGCGGATCTGCCGGGAGATCGCCTTGTAGACCTCGAAGCGCGGCCTGACGAAGATCAAATCGGGGCACTGCCGTTTCGCCGTGACCGATGGCATCGCGGAGCGCACGCCGAACTGGCGCGCCTCGTAGCTGGCGGCCGCGACGACGCCGCGTTCCGCTGAGCCTCCGACCGCGACCGGCTTGCCGCGAAGCTCCGGATTGTCGCGCTGCTCCACCGACGCATAAAAGGCATCCATGTCGATATGAATGATCTTGCGGACGGGCGGGGCTTCGCCGGTCACCATGTCGGATTCGCTCATGGAAAGATGATACAATTGCGCGACGGGATGCGCGAGGTGATGGATGCTGCAGCTGTTGTCGTTCGTGGTGGGCGTGGTCGGCATCGGCTGGCTGATCGGCGCAACCAATCTCCCCGGAGACTGGTATGCCGCCCTCGCCAAGCCGGCCTTCGTGCCGCCGAACTGGGCGTTCCCGGTGGCATGGACCCTCCTTTACCTCATGATCGCCATCGCGGGCTGGCGGACCTTTCGCCGCGAGCCGTCGGGCAAGGCCATGCTGGCCTGGGCGGCGCAACTTGCGCTGAACTTCGCATGGTCGCCGGTCATGTTCACGATGCACCAGATCGGCGCCGCGCTCGTCATCCTCGTCGGCATGTTCGTCGCGATCGTGAGCTACATCGGCATCGAGGCATCACGAGACAGGCTGGCGGCCGCGTTGTTCGTGCCCTACGCAGCCTGGGTCGCGTTTGCCGGCGTACTCAATGCGGCCATCTGGCGTTTGAATTGAGACATTCGGTCTCGACCGATTCAAACAGCAATCTCAGGCTTGTGAGTGGCAAGCATGGTGATGCGATCTAATATGAGTACACGGAGGACAGCCCATGCAATACAGCTCCGAGCTCATTCATACCATGCGCCAAGCGCTGGAGACGGTGATGGCAAGCGTACCGGCGCATCAATCGGTGTTCGGCCTGAAAGCGGCGGTCGCCGAATGCATCCTGAACGCCGCCGCGCACGGCCAGACCTCATATGACGGGTTGGTTTCGTCCGCCTCCGACCAGATCCAGGCGATCGTCGCGATGCTGACGTGAGGGCGGCCTGAAACGGCGGCAAAACTGGCGCACCCGACACGATTCGAACGTGTGACCTTTGCCTTCGGAGGGCAACGCTCTATCCAGCTGAGCTACGGGTGCTAGTCGACGCTCATTTAGCCGATTGGCGCGGGGCGGGCAACCGGTTCTCGCCACATTGCGCTTTAGGCCGTTTTGCGCCGGAAGGGGCCCGGAACCGCTGCGGCCTCCCGGCCGAGGCTTGCGAACTCGGCGAGCACCCTTTCGGCGCAGATGACGCGGTTGCGGCCGAGGCGCTTGGCGACATAGAGCGCCTCGTCGGCCGCGCCGAGCAGCCGGTCGGGCCCGCCGTCGGCGCCGCCGGGAATGTGGCTGGCGACCCCGACGCTGAGGGTGACGTGGTCGCCGGCGCCCATGGCGCCGTGGGTGATCCGCAAGGCGATCACGGCGCAGCGGATCGCGTCGGCGATGACGCAGGCGGTCTCGCAATCCATGTCCGGCAGGATCAGCGCAAACTCCTCGCCGCCATAGCGGCTGGCGATATCGAGCGGGCGCACGGCATGCCGGCTGACGACCGAAGCGATCGCGCGCAGGCATTCGTCGCCGGTCTGGTGGCCGTGATGGTCGTTGAACAGCTTGAAATGATCGACGTCGACGAACAGCAGCGCCAGCGGCTTCTGCGTGCGGTGGGCGCGAGCCCATTCGCTCATCAACATCTGGTCGAACGCGCGGCGGTTCGACAGGCCGGTCAGCCCGTCCTTGGTCGCGAGCTCCTTCAGCGCCATCTCCGCGCGCTTCTGGTCGGTGAGGTCGCGCAGCGTCTCCACCACGGCGATCAGGTGTCCGGCCTCATCGTGGATCGGACCGGCGTCGATGGCGAGATAGAGCTGGCTCCCGAGCTTCGGCATCGTGCACCAGTTTTCCGCGGAAAAGCCGAGCCCGTTATGACCGCGCGCGGCATATTCCGAATAGAACTCCGGGAGCCGCTCCGGCCGATCGAGCGCGACGAGGTCGGCAAGGCAGGGGCGCCTCGTCTCGTAAAAGGCCTGCCAGTGCTTGCTGGTGCCGATCACCTCGGACGCGGCGAGGCCTGTCAACCGCTCGCAAGCCCTGTTCCAGATCACGACACGACGTTTCGGGTCGATCACGAAAGTCGGTACCACCAGATGCTGCATCAGCCGCACGGCATAGGAATCCGCGACGTCGACGGATTTGGCCGAAGACTTGGCTGAAGACTTGGTCGGCGTCTTGCCTGATGTCCTTCCCGGCGACTTGCTTGACGACGTCCCTGGTTTCGCCATCAGGCCACCGCCGCCACCGGCGAGGCTCCGGGCAAGCCGTCACGCGAGCCGAACAGTTTCCGCACTTCCCTGGCCGGCACCGGCCGGCTGAACAGATAGCCCTGCATCTGCGTGCAGCCGAGCGCACGCAGGATATCGCGTTGCGCCTCGGTCTCGACGCCCTCGGCGACCGTGGTCATGTTGCTGGCGGTGGCGATGTTCACCACCGCCTGCACGATCACGGGCGCGCCGCTCGTCTCCGCGATGTCTGCGACGAAGCAGCGGTCGATCTTGATCTTGTCGAACGGGAAGCGCTTGAGATAGCTGAGCGAGGAGTAGCCAGTGCCGAAATCGTCGAGCGCGATGCGAACGCCGATCGAGCGGAGCTGGTGCAGGATCGAGAGCGCGGCTTCGTCGTCGCGGATCAGCACGGCCTCGGTGATCTCGATCTCGAGCCGGCGCGGGTCCAGCCCGGAAGCGGCGAGCGCGCCCGCGATCCGCAGCGCCAGCGTGTCGCATTTGAGCTGAACCGGCGATACGTTGACGGCGACGCGGATATGCGTCGGCCAGGTCGCGGCCTCGTTGCAGGCCATGCGCAGCACCCAGTCGCCGAGTTCGGTGATCAGGCCGGTGTCCTCGGCGACGGGAATGAACTCGGCCGGCGACACCATGCCGCGCTCGGGGTGACGCCAGCGCAGCAGCGCCTCGCAACCCGAGACTTCGTTGGTGCGCAGGTCGACCAGCGGCTGATAGTGAATCTCGAAGCCGCCGTTCACCAGCGCCTGCCGCAGATCCTGCTCCATGCTCAGGCGCGCCTTGGCGCTCGCATCCATCTCCGGCTCGAAGAAGCGGTGGGTGCGGCGTCCTTCGGCCTTGGCGCCGTACATCGCAAGATCGGCATTCTTGATGAGCTGGTCGAGATCGGTGCCGTCCTGCGGCGCCAGCGCGATGCCGACGCTGGCATCGGTGGAGAGCTGATGACCAAGACAATGATAGGGTTGCCGGATGGCTTGGTAGATCCGGGTTACGAAGGCCAGCACCTCGGCAGAGGACTGGATGCCGGTCTGGATCACCGCGAATTCGTCGCCGCCGAGCCGCGCGATCAGGTCGCCCTCCTTGAGGCAGCCGCGCAGACGGCTTGCGATCAGCTTCAACAGCTCGTCGCCCACGTGATGGCCGAGCGAATCGTTGATGCCCTTGAATTCGTCGACGTCGATGTAGAGCAGCGCGAACTGGCGGCCGTCGGCGACCTTCGCCAGCTCGCGTTCGATCTGCTCGCGGAACAGCGTGCGGTTCGGCAGGTCGGTCAGCGCATCGTAATGCGCCATATGCGCGATCTTCTCGTCAGCCCGGCGCCGGTCGGTGACGTCGTCGATGACATGAATGAGATAGCGCGGCTCGCCGGCTTCGTCACGGATCCCGATCCGGGTCGACGTAATGTAGCGCATCCCCTTGCCCGGCATCTGCCAGGCGTGTTCGTCCTTGAACGATCCGTTGGCCGATTGCAGCGCGTTGGTGTCGTCTTCGGTGATGCGGGCGGCGGGCGCCTCGGGGAAGATGTCGAAAGCGGTCTTGCCCACGACGTCCTGGCGCGACTGGCCGAATAGTTGCTCGGCGACGCCGTTCAGCAGGAGGTACTGTCGCGTGCGGGCGTCCTTCACCGTGATCTGCGACGGGATATGGTCGATGATCTCGCGCAGGAAGGTGTGGTTGCGGTCGCGCTCCTGCTCGAGGTTGCGGCGCTCGGTGATGTCTTCGATCGTGGCGACCCAGCCGCCCTGTGCCAGCGGGGTGTTGATGACCTGGAAGGCGCGGCCGTTGGCCAGCTGATGCGTGCGCCTGGAGACCGTGCCTTCGGCAACGACCCTCATGACATCGGTGCAAAACGCCTCGACGTCGCCGTCGAACGCGCCGCGCTCCTTGCGATGGTACATCGCCTCGCGGATGTGGCAGCCGGGCTTGATGACGTCGTGGGAGAGACCGAACATCTCGGCATAACGGCGGTTGCAGGTGACGATGGTGCCGCTCGCGTCGTAGAGGATCAGCCCCTGCGTCATGTTGTTCAAGGCGGTGTCGAGCCGCAGCCGCTCCGCTTCCAGCCGTTCCTGCGCCTCGCGGTTCTGCCGGTTGATCAGGCGGATGATCAGATAGAGGATCAGCGCGATGACGGCAGCCGAAAGCGCGGCGGTCGTGACCATGAAGCCGGTCTGCTGCCGCCAGTCGGCCAGCGCTGCCGCCGTGGTGCTGGTGGCGACGATGACGAGCGGGAAGTGATTCAGCGACGCGCCCGATCCGAGCCGCTCCTCTCCATCGACCGGGCCCTTGCCACGGAGTGTCCGCTGGCCGCCCTCGGCCAGCACTTTCCGCACCAAGGGCGCATCCCTGAAGCTCCGTCCGATCAGCTCCTCGCGATGCGGATAGCGGGCCAGCATCTTGCCCTCGCGATCGAACAGCGAAATGGCGGTGCCTTCGGCAAGCGCGACCGATGCGAAATAATGCTGGTAGCTGTCGGGATCGATCCGGCGGACCATCGCGCCGAGGAAGGTGCCGTTGGCGCCGGTCAAGCGGCGTGCGACGACCGTGGTCCATTTGTTGATGATGAAGCTGCGGACGGATTCCAGCAGCACCGGCTCGGACTGCGGATTGGTCTTGAACGTCTGAAAATATGCCCGGGCCGAAACGTTGATCTTGGGCAACGGCTGCGGCCGCGACCAGTTGATCAGCTCACCGTCGGCGTCGTAGATCGCGATATCGCCGAGATAGGACACCGAGCTGATCTTGCTGCGCAGCATCTGGTGCGCCGCCGGGCCGGACATGCGCTCGCGGAACATCGCCGGCGAAGTGATCTCGATCAGGCTCATCTGCCCGATCACGTCGGCGGCGACGACGTCGGAATCCTCGAATTGCTGGTCAAAGTGCCGGGCGATCAGCTGGACCGTGTTTTCCAGCTCGCGTTCGCGGTTGGTCAGGGTGCGCTCGCGAAATTCGCCGACGGCCATGGCGGTCACACCGAAGATGCCGGCGACCAGCAACACGCCGCACAGGGTCAGCCACAGGACGGGACCACGTCGCGCCAAAGCCTCCCAGCCGTTCCTTGCGGCTAGAGACATTCCGGCTGCCACCGTGGAAAAGACCTGGCGCATTCCCCCTCCCTGGAGGAACACGAATACACCGCACAAATGGCCTAAACCTTAGGAAAGCCAGTTACCTAAGCATTAATCCAGTTGCGCCACCGCCTCCGTATGCAGCGGAGCGTGAATCGCGTGGCGGTTGTGCGCTGACGCGGCACGCCGCACTGCATCATTAATCGCGGCCTAATGCGAATTGCCGGCGCTCTTGTCGCCGGCGGGATTGCGCAGCCGTCCGACCACGCCGGTCGGGAAGAAATAGACGCTGGCGATGAACAACAGGCCGAGCCACAGCAGCCAGCGGTCGGGATGCAACAACCCCGGCAGCAGCGGCAGGCCGGCCTCCGACGCCGCCGTGGAGGCGAGGCCCATCAGCGACTGCAAATAGTTCTGGGCGAGGATGAAGATGGTGGCGCCGATGATCGCGCCGTAGATCGTGCCCATGCCGCCGATCACGACCATCAGAAGGATGTCGAGCATGATCGAGAAGCTGAGCGAGGTATCGGGACCGGCATAGCGCAGCCACAGCGCATTCAGGATGCCGGCGCTGGCAGCGACCAGCGCGGCGATGCAGTTGGCATAGGTCAGGTGGAACACCGTGCGGAAGCCGAGCGCCTCGGCCCGAAAGCGGTTCTCGCGGATCGCCTGCAGCACCCGCCCGAACGGTGAGTTCACCACCCGCAGCAAGGCGAGGATCATCAGGGCCGAGACGGCAAACACCAGATAGAAGGTCAGGATGCGGCCGTTGATCTCGAAGCCGAACAGGCTCTTGGAGATCAGCACCGTGCCGGGACGCAGCAGCTCCGGCAGCTGGAAGCTGCGCCCGTCCTCGCCACCGGTCAGCCAGGACAGCTGCGACGCCAGCACCTGGAAGGCGGAGGCGACCGCCAGCGTGATCATGGCAAAGAAGATCGCGGCGACCCGCAGTGAAAACAGCCCGATGGCGAGCGCGAGCAGGGCTGCCAGCGGCAGGCCGATGACGATGCCGGTGGCGACCGCGGCCCAATTCGGGCCCATGCCGTACAGCGAGATCGCGATCGCGTAGCTGCCGATGCCGTAGAACATGGTGTGGGCGAACGACACCGAACCGGTATAGCCGAGCAGCAAATCGTAGGAGGCGACCAGGGCTGCGAAGACGCAGATCTTGGCCGCGACGTTCAGTGCCTTGGCACCCGGAAACAGGAACGGCGTCGCCGCCAGCGCCAGGATGATGACGACGAGAACGAGCGTGAGGATCCGGCTACGCGGCGGATCGCCTGACAGGATCATCATCGGCTGGTCACCGCATAGAGGCCGCGCGGCCGCCACATCAGAATGGCGACCATCAGCAGGATGTTGGAGACGAGGGCGAGTTTCGGCACCAGGAAGCCGCCGTAATTGGCGACCATCGCGACCAGGATCGCGCCGATGAAGCAGCCGCCGATCGACCCGAGGCCGCCGATGATGACGACCACGAAGATCAGCACCGTGAGCTCGTCGCTCATGGAGGCATGAACCTGCTCGCGATAGAGCGCCCACATCACGCCGCCGAGGCCGGCCAGCGCCGATCCCGTCATGAACACGCCGAGGAACAGCCGGCGGATGCGATAGCCGAGTGCCTCGACCATTTCGCGGTTCTCGACGCCGGCGCGGATCAGCAGCCCGAGCTTGGTGCGGTTGAGCACGAGCTGGATCGCGACGAAGACGGCCAGCCCGATCAACATCGCCAGCACGCGGTATTTGGCGATCGCGACGTCGCCGAGGATGAAGGATCCGCGCAGCGAGGCCGGCAGCGGCATCGGGATGATCTGTGGTCCCCACAGCGCATAGAGGGTCTGCTCGGCGACGATCAGGCCGCCGGTCGTCATCAGGATCTGCTTCAGGTGCTGGCCGTAGACCGGCAGGATCAGCACGCGCTCGACGACGAGGCCGAGGGCGCCCGACACGGCCATCGAGAGCAGCGCCGCCGGCGCCAGAACCGCCAGGTTCATCCAGAGCGAATCCGCCTGGATGGAAGCTGCGAACGGCGCCAGCACCAGCGTTGCGACATAGGCGCCGACGGCGATGAAGGCGCCGTGGCCGAAATTGAGCACGTCCATCAGGCCGAACACCAGCGTCAGGCCCGAGGCCATGATGAAGATCATCATGCCCATGGCAAGGCTCGCGGCGGTCAGCGTCAGCCAGGTGCTGGGCGAGCCGATCAGCGGGATCGTCACCAAAGCGAGCGCGACCGGCAGCAGGATCGGCGCGATGTCGCGCTTCGGCTTCGGCAGCGGATCGGTTGCGGCAAGGTCAGTCACTGATGCGCCTCCAGGCTCAGGCCGAGCAGCCGCTCCTGCAGCGGCACGTCGGCGGCGAGCGCCGCCATCTCGCCGCGATGGACGATGGTGCCGTTGTCCATCACGAGCACGTTGTCGCCGAGTTCGCGGGCGGCAAAGAAATTCTGCTCGACCAGGAGGATGGTCGCGCCCTTGCGCTTGATCTCCTTCAGGCACTCGATCAGCGCCATCACGATCGCCGGCGCCAGCCCCTTGGTCGGCTCGTCGATCAGCAAGAGCTTGCGCGGCTCGATGATGGCGCGCGCGATCGAGAGCATCTGCTTCTGCCCGCCCGAGAGGCTCCCCGCCCGCGACAGCCAGAACCGGCGCAGCGCGGGAAAGAAGCCGAAGATCCATTCCAGCTGCTTATCGTCGAGCGGGCCGTCGCGCGCCGCCAGCACTAGGTTCTCCTTCACGGTGAGATCGGAAAACACCGCCATGCTCTCCGGCACGTAGCCGACGCCGAGCCGCGCGATATCGGGCGTGGCACGGCTCTCGATACGGTCGCCGGAGAGGCTGATCTCACCGCTGGACGCCTGCCACAGGCCCATGATGGTGCGCAGCGTCGTGGTCTTGCCGGCGCCGTTGCGCCCCAGCAGCATCGTGGTCTGCCCCTGCGGGACCGCGAGGTCGATGCCCTGGAGGATGTGGTAGCGGCCGATATGGGTGTGCACGCCGGAGAGCTTCAGGAGATCGGTCATGCTGCGCTCCCTCCAGCAGTCTTGGGAGCAACGCCGAGATAGGCCTCCTGCACGATCGGCGAGGCGATCACTTCGGCCGGCGGTCCGTCCGCGACGAGCTGGCCGTTATGCAGCACGATGATGCGGTCGGCAAGCGAGCGCACCACGTCCATCTTGTGCTCGACGAGGAGGATGATCTTGCTCCTGTCCTGCTTGAGCTGCGCGATCAGGTTGAGCACCACAGGCACCTCGTCGATGCTCATGCCGGCAGTCGGCTCGTCGAACATGAAGACCTTCGGCTCCAGCGCGATCATCAGCGCGACCTCGAGCTTGCGCTGGTCGCCATGCGACAGCGCGGTCGCGGCGACGCCGCGGCGGCTGCCGAGCGCGACCTGGTCGAGGATGGCGTCGGCGCGTGCGATCAGGTCGCGGCGCACCATCCAGGGCCGCAGCATGTCGTAATGGGTGCCGTTCGCCGCCTGCACCGCGAGACGGACGTTCTCTTCCACGGTGAGATTCGGAAACAGGTTGGTCAGCTGGAACGCGCGTCCGAGGCCCGCGCGGGTCCGCAGCGGCGCGGAGTGCTGAGTGATGTCGGTGCCGTCGAACAGGATGCTGCCGTTCGAGGCGCGCAGCTGTCCCGAGATCAGGTTGAAATAGGTGGTCTTGCCGGCGCCGTTCGGCCCGACGATCGCGGTGAGCTCGCCCGGACGGAACGTGCAGGAGACGTTGTTGACCGCGACATGGCCGCCGAAGCGGATGGTGAGGTCGCGGGTCTCGAGGGTGAGGGACATTGAGAATCTACAAATGGTGAAACGGGATATATCCGCGAGTCACGTTGCGCTCCCTCCCCCACTTGCGGGGGAGGGCGGGGGAGAGGGTGTCTCCACTTGCGAAAACCCCCAAGAGGAAAGAGCCCTCTCCCGCATCCGCCTTCGCCAAGGCTTCGGCGGACAAGAGCGGGAGAGGTGAAGCAAGAAGATCAGCGCTTGTTCTTGATCGGAACGTCCATGTCCTCGATCTTCAGCTCGCGCACCGGCTCGAGGACCGCCCAGGCGACGTTCGGGTCGACCTTGACCTTGAAGTGATACATGCTCTGCAGCGCCTGATGGTCTTCCTTCCGGAACACCATCTTGCCCTTCGGCGTGTCGAACTCCAGGCCTTCCATCGCGGTGATCAGCTTCTCGCTGTCGGTCGACTTCGCCTTGGTGACGGCGGCGACGACGGACATCGCGGCGGCAAAACCACCAGCGGTGAAGAAGTCCGGCGGCGCGTTGAAGCGCTTCTGGTGCTCGGCGACCAGCCAGTCGTTCACCGGGTTCTTCGGGATCTCGTAGAAATAGTAGGTCGCGCCTTCCATGCCGGGCAGGCCCTTATAGGCGGCGAGCGCCGGCAGGATGTTGCCGCCGGTGGAGAGCTCGATGCCGTAGCGCTTCGGGTCCATGTCCTGGAGCTTGGCCAGCGGATTGCCGGCGCCGGCCCAGATCACCCAGATGACCTTGCGGCCCGGCTTGTCCTTCAGCGCGTCGAACAGGCGCTGGCCGACCGCGGTGAAGTCGGTGGTCGAGGTCGGGGCATATTCTTCGGCGGCGAGCGTCGCGCCGGTCTTGGCCAGTGCCTCCTTGAAGGCGGCGACGCCATCGCGGCCGAACGCATAGTCCTGCGCCAGCGTTGCGACGGTGACGCCCTGCTTGCCGATCGCGACCGCATTGGAGATCGCGTCCTGCGAGGAGTTGCGCCCGGTGCGGAAGATGTAGCGATTCCACTTCTCTCCGGTAATCTGGTCCGCGACGGCGGGCTCGACGATCAGGATCTTCTTGTTCTCTTCGGCGACGGGGAGAAT
The DNA here is from genome assembly GCF_002266435.3 of Bradyrhizobium amphicarpaeae. Lineage (NCBI taxonomy): Bacteria > Pseudomonadati > Pseudomonadota > Alphaproteobacteria > Hyphomicrobiales > Nitrobacteraceae > Bradyrhizobium > Bradyrhizobium amphicarpaeae. The sequence goes on along the minus strand of NZ_CP029426.2, from coordinate 6,990,721 downwards.
GGCGAGCGCCGCGGCCGACGAGGTCGTGCCGATCGCGATGTCGGCCTTGTCGTCCTGATAGGCTTCGGCGAGCGCGGCCTTGGCGAGGTCCGGCTTGCCCTGGTCGTCCTTGGTGATGATGACGATCTTGCGGCCATCGAGGGTCATGGTGCCCTTGGTGGCGTATTCGAAGCCCATCTTCAGGCCGGTCTCGGTCTGCTTGGCGTAGGCCTCGAGCGGACCGGTCTTGCCGTAGATCAGCGCGATCTTGAGATCGTCGGCTTGCGCGGAGGGACTCGCGGCCAGGCCGAGAATGGCTGCTGTGAGAATGAGCGATCGACGCACGATGGGTTCCTCCTTGAATGAACTGCCTTGGTCAAAGCGATTTGCACAAGTGTGCACACATTGCAATTCCGCCTTTCCGGCGGTGCTTGCACGAGGGGCATGTGACAGTCTCTTGACGTGTGCGCCGCGCGGCTAACGTCGCGCGTTCTGGCGAAGCGGCGCCATGCAGCGTCCTGCATCGGCCCATGCGTTTCCTCTGACGGGCCCAGAGCAAGCCTTGCGCCAGAGGCGGAGCCCGGAGTGGGAATGGCTGAAAATGCGGCACAAACGCTGAAGACGCTGCGAGCAAGGGCCGGCGCCGAGGTGTCCGGAATCCGAGACTTCAGACACGTCAGTCTCGAAATTCAGACAGGCGGGGCACCCGAAGCCAGTCCGAACTTGGCGAGTTTCTTGTAGAAGGTTGCGCGCGAGATCTGAAGCATCCTGGCTGCTTCCGTGATCTGGCCGTTGCTCGCGGCGAGCGCATGTTCGAGCGTCTGCTTCTCGAACTCGGCCTCCGCCTCGGCGTAAGGCACCACAGATCCGGTCATTCGGGCCTCTGACGTTGAAACGGCGGCCCCGTTCATCGGCAGGATGTGAACGAAATCGTCGCTGGTCAGCCGCCCGGAATCGCTCAGGATCAGCGCGCGTTCGAGAATGTTGCGAAGCTCGCGGACATTGCCGGGCCAATCGTAATGGGCGAGGGCCGAGAGGCCGCTCGGGGTGATCCTGGCGTTGACGAAGTCGCCGGAGGCGCAGATGTCTTCGATCAGCCGCGCGCAGATGTCAGGCAGATCGTCGAGGCATTGGCGAAGTGGCGGCAAGTCGATCGAGAGCACGTTGAGCCGGTAATAGAGATCGGCGCGGAAGGCTCCGTCACTGACGCGCTTGCGCAAATCGACGTTGGTCGCGGCGATGACGCGCACATCCACCTTGCTGATCTTGTCCGAGCCGAGCGGTTCGATCTCGCGCTCCTGCAGCACGCGCAGCAACTTGGCCTGCAATTGCAGCGGCATCTCGCCGATCTCGTCGAGGAACAGGGTGCCGCCGTCGGCGATGCGGAACTTGCCCTCGCGTCCCCTGCGGTCGGCGCCGGTATAGGCCCCAGGCGCGGTGCCGAAGAATTCGGACTCGATCAGCGTCTCCGGGATCGCCGCGACATTGACGCTGACGAACGGCTTTTCGGCGCGCGGCGATGCATTGTGGATCGCCTGCGCCAGTAATTCCTTGCCGGTGCCGGTCTCGCCGGTCAGCAGAACGGTCACGCTTTGCCGTGCCGCGCGCTTGGCGAATTCCTTCGCCTGCGCGATTCCCGCGGTGGTGCCGACAAAATCCGCGAAAGTGAAACGCGCGGCGCGGGCGTTGGACAATTGTCGTCGCGCCAGCCGCAGATCGCTCTCGAGCTGGGCGACGCGGGCGAGCAGCGGCTTCAGGCTTTCGATGTGGTCGTAGAGCACGAAGCCGATCGCGCCGATCACCATCCCGTTCTCGTCCTCGATCGGCATGCGCGTGACGACGAGCTGCTCGCCGCCGAGTTCCATGATGTCGAGCAGGATCGGCTCGCCGGTCTCGGCCACCTTCCGCATCAGGCTGTTGGGGATGACCTCCTCGATCGGCCGGCCCATCGCCTCGCTGATGCGCGTGAGGCCGAGTGCCGCGAGATATTTTTCGTTGACGTAGACGACGCGCCCGTCGCGGTCGATCGCGATCGCGCCCTCGCAGAGCTGTTCCAGCCGCTCGAACAGCGTCTCCATCGCGCGCGCACGGAGATAGGCGGGATCGCTGATCGAGGCGGAAGGGGCGGACATGACATATCTCGGGGGAGGTCTGTCCGTGTATTAGCAAAAGGGCAGCAATTTCAAAGGGGAGAAATGGTGGGATGGATGCGGGACACCCCGCCCTGGATGCCCCGGTCAAGCCGGGCGACGACACCGAGATGAGAGAAGCGCGGGTCCTACCTTCGATACCCGCTCGCGCGCGAATAGCCCTGGCGGTTCTGCTGGGCCGGCCGGTTCGCCACGCTGGCGCGCGACTCGCTCGAGGCCGGTGTCGCGAGCTTCAGCTCCTCGAGGAAGATCGGGCGGGAGAAATAATAGCCCTGGGCGTAGCGGATCTTGGTCGCGGCCTGGAGATAAGCGAGCTCCTCGTAGGTTTCGAGGCCTTCGGCGATCACGGTCATGCCGAGCGCCTCGCTCAGGGATTCGATCGCGCGCAGGATGCCCTGGCTGCGGGGGCGCTTATGGATATCGGTGATGAAGGAACGGTCGATCTTGATCTCGTCGGCGGTGATGTCGGCCAGCGCCGAGAGCGAGGAATAGCCGGTGCCGAAATCGTCGATCGAGATGCCGACGCCGAGCCTGCGGAACATCGGCAGGATCTCGGCCTGGAAGTGATTCTTGGCGACGAAGGCGTCTTCCGTCACCTCGATCATGAAGCGCTGCGGAAAGCCGGTCTCCTCCAGCGCCCGCGCGAAGCTGCGCATGAATTCGGGATTGCCGGCCTGCTTGGCGGCGACGTTGATGCTGATGGTGGCTTCCGCGCCAAAGGTCTCGTTGATCAGGTCGATCGATTTGACGATCTCGGCGAGCACGAGATGAGTCAACTCGTCGATCAGCCCGAGCTCACCGGCGAGATTGATGAACGAGCCGGGCGCCTGGATCACGCCTTCGTCGTCGCGCAGACGCACCAGGGCCTCGATGCCCTTCACGGCCTGGGTGCGGATGTCGACCTTGGACTGAAAGGCGCAGCAGAAGCGCTTCTCAAGGATGGCTTGCCGCAGCGACTGCTCGATCTTCATCCGCGCCAGCGCCTCGCGCTCCATGCTGGAGTCGAAGAACGTCGCCGACCCCTTGCCGTCATTCTTGATGCGGTACATCGCAATGTCGGCGTTCTGGCGCAACGTCTCGAAGCTGCGGCCATGATCGGGATAGAGGCTGATGCCGACGGAGGTGGAGGCGAAGACTTCCGAATTGTCGATGAAGAACGGCGCCGTCAGCCGCTCCAGCGTCGATTGCATGAATTCGGCGACCTCCTCCTGGCTCTGGATCGGCGACAGCAGCAGCAGGAATTCGTCGCCGGAGATGCGCGACAGCATGTCGGAATCGCGCAAGTCGCGTCCAAGCCGCTTCGACAGCTCGACGAGCAGCGCATCGCCGACGGCGTGGCCGTAATAGTCGTTGATGTGCTTGAAATTGTCGACGTCGAGGAAGGCCAGCGCGAAGCGCTCGCCGCCACGATCGGCCGCGAGCAGCTTGCTGGCGTGATGTTCGATCACGCGGCGCGAGGGCAATCCGGTCAGTTCGTCGAAATAGGCCGAACGGAACAGCTGGTCCTCGAAATTCTTCTGCTCGGTGATGTCGGAGGATGCCGAGATCAGCAGTTCGCGGCCGGCGAGGCGAACGGGACGATGGGTCGTGAGCAGCACCTGGCGCGCGGCGCCGCCGTGAAGCGCCTCCTCGGTGACGACAGCCTGGCCGGCGCTCAGCGCCTGGCGGCAGGCTTCGCGGCGCGGCGCCAGATCCGGCGACGGACGGCTGCCGTCCATGCCGAGCTGTGCGGCGGCGGCATCGTTAACCAGCAGAAGCTCGCCATCCGCATCCTGCACGGTCAGGCCGGCCGGCAGCATTCTAACGATTTCCTTGAGAAAACCGAGCTCGGCTTCACTCGCGCCGGAATATTGGTTGTCGTTCGTAGAAGTCATGAATCTTGCTGTTCAGCGCGCCTTTGCAATGGGCGCGATCTTGCGCGGTTCCCTCTTAAGTTTGGTTAAGGGCTCCGGAGAAATACGGGGTTGTTTTGGGGGAAACTTGCGACGATGCGACGCGCGCCGACTATCGTCATTAACAGGACGTCAACAGCGCCTGCGAAACTGCGGGCGGGCGCGCGGGTCGGCTTTCGTTTTGCGCGATGCTATTCGCTTCGCGGGATTCGACATTGCATGATGCAATGCAGCCCGGTCTTCAAGTAGGAGGTATCGGTCCTGCCATCAAAGGCCGACAGTGCCGATTTCAGCAGCTTGGTGCCGAAGCCGGGCTCCGACACCTTGTCCACGCTCGGCCCCTCGGTCTCGTCCCAGGTGATGGTCAGGCGGTCGTCGCTCACCGTCCATGACACCTGCAACAGACCGCGAGGTGAGGAGAACGCGCCGTACTTGCCCGCATTGGTGGCCAGTTCGTGAAACATCAATGACAGCGTGACCGCGAGCTTCGGCGGCAGGAACAGCCGATCGCCGTTCAGGGTGAAGCGGACATGGCCGTAGGGGCCGAGCTCCGAGATCAGGAGATCGCGAATGTCACAGCCGGCCTTGTCGATCCGCGAGATCAGATCGTCGGTCGCGGCAAGCGAGCGCAGCCGCGGATCGACCCGGGCCCAGACCAGCGGCTCGTCATGCAGCACCTGATGCAGCACGGCATGGGCCGTGGACAGCTTGTTCTTCAGCCGGTGCTGGAGCTCGTCGACCAGCAGCTTGCGATATTCCTCTTCCTCGATCAGGCGCTTGGAGATCCGGCGCTGCTCCGCCAGCATGGTGCGATAGTGCTCGACGCCCCAGATGGTGAGCGCACAGACCGTCCAATAGAGTGCCAGCAGGGCAAACCGCGCGCGATCGGCAAAGGCATCGCCGAAATTCAGGACGACGCCGAGCATGCCGCCGACCAGTGCGGTCACGATCCCGATCCGGAAGCCTCCGAACGCGGCGGCAAAGAACACGGCCGGAAAATAGGGGGTGAAGTAGACGTCGGGCCGCATATGCGCCAGCGCCCAGCGCGTCAGCGTCGCAACCAGCAGGCAGACCACCGCAAACGCAATGCTCAGACCGAGCGATGGCGGCGCCGCACCCTGCCAACCCCTGCGGAATTCGTCGATCAGCTTCCCCATGCGCAGCCCAGTTGCGATATGCGTTCGAAAATCGAACGGCCTGTGAAGATGTTACGCATCCCGCCCGCACAAGCATAGCTTGCCTTGCCGAAGACAGGCAGGGATAGTGGCATCTGCGGCGAAGGCAGCGGCTGATGTTCGCCGTTTGGCATCAAATCGTTCGAAAACAGGAACATTCCATGGGCAGGCTGGACGGCAAGGTTGCGGTGATCACGGGCGCCACGAGCGGGATCGGGTTGCGCACCGCGGAAGTCTTCGTTGCCGAAGGTGCCAAAATTGTGATCGCGGGACGGCGTCTACCGGAGGGCGAAGCCCTGGCGAAGCAGCTCGGCGCCAACTGCATCTTCCGCCAGACCGACGTGACGGTCGAAGCGCAGATGCAGGCGCTGATCGCGCTCGCCGTGGACAAGTTCGGCCGGATCGACTGCCTGTTCAACAATGCCGGCGGCCCGGCGCAGACCGGCGGCATCGAGGGTCTCGAGGTCGAGCGCTTCGACGCGGCGATGGCGACGCTGGTGCGGAGCGTCATGCTCGGCATGAAGCACGCCGCGCCCGCCATGAAGAAGCAGGGGTCGGGCAGCATCATCAACAACGGCAGCATCGCCGGACGCCTCGCCGGCTTCTCGTCCTCGATGGTCTATAGCGCGGCCAAGGCGGCGGTGATCCACCTCACCAAATGCGTGGCGATGGAGCTCGGCGAGTCCAATGTGCGCGTCAACGCAATCTCGCCCGGCGCGATCGCGACCGGCATTTTCGGCAAGGCGCTCGGGCTCTCGACCGATGCTGCGGAGAAGACCCCGGCGGTGATGCGCGAGGTCTACAAGAGCGCGCAGCCGATCCCGCGCGCCGGCCTCCCCGAGGACATCGCCCAGGCCGCGGTGTTCCTGGCCAGCGACGAATCCAGCTTCATCAACGGCCACGATCTCGTCGTCGACGGCGCCATGACCGGCGGCCGCAACTGGACCCAGCAGCAGCAGGGCTATGTCGCCCTGCGCAAGGCGTTCGACCAAGGGGCGTAGCGGCGAGGCGCGGTGCCGTAGGGCGGGCAAAGCAAAGCGTGCCCACGAATTGTCGCGACGTGAAAGATGGTGGGCACGGCGCTTTGCGCCTTTGCCCACCCTACCAGCGATCGTGGGAGGTCTCGTGCCCCGGACGCAGCGCAGCGCTTCTTCAGCGGTGCGCTGCAGAGCCGGGGCCCATCTCTTTCGCGCGCGACGTGCCGCAAGATTCTCTGTCCCGGCTCGCGCTTCGCGCGTCCGGGACACGAGAGGCGAAGCTCACACCGCCTTCACTCTCACCCTCAGCCCGTCGCGGGGCTTCGGGATCGGCCACATCTGCCAGTCCGGCTTGTAGCCCTCTTCCAGCGACACCTCGATGTTCTGCAGGAAGTGCCGCGCAAAACATTTCGCCTGCATGTAGGCGAAGTGCAGGCCGAGGCACATATGCGCGCCGCCGCCGAACGGGACCCAGGCGAAGCGGTGGCGGTTGCGCTGGGCTTCTTCAGTGAAGCGCATGGGATCGAAGCGATCCGGCTCCGGCCAGATGTCCTTCATGTGATGCGTATAGAGCGGATTGACGCCGACCGCGGTGCCGGCGGGAATCGTGTAGCCCTTGAAGTTGAAATCGCGCATCGCCCGGCGCGGCATCGAGGGCACCGGCGGCTTGATCCGCAGCGCCTCCTTGAACGCCATTTCGGACAGCGGCATCTTTTCGAGATCGTCGAAGCTGCTCGGCGCATCGGCCGCGAGCCCGAGTGCGAGAACTTCCGCGCGCAGCCTGTCCTGCCAGTCCGGATTGGCGGCGAGTTCGCCGACGAACGACGTCAGCGACGAGGTCAGCGTGTCGTGCGCCGCCATCATCAGGAAGCTCATGTGGTCGATGATGTCCTGCTCGGACAGCAGCGCGCCGTCCTCGTGGGTGGCGCGGCAGAGCTGCGAGAACAAATCATCGCCGCCGTGATTGCCGCGTCGCAGCGGGATCTGCTCGCGGAAATAGGCGACGATGCGTTTGCGCCCCCGGACGCCGGCTGCCATCTGGGTGCCGGGCAGGGGACGGCGGATCGGCGCGACAGCGGCAGCGATCATGTCGACGAAGGCGCGGTTGATCTCGTCGACTTCCGGCCCGATATCGGCGCCGAGGAAGGACGCCGCCGCGAGATCCAGCGTGAGCTGCTTCATTTCCGGATAAAGCTGCATCTCGCCGGGCTTGGCCTTCCACTGCGCGACCCGCGCGGCGATGCCGCGGTCGAGATCGGCCAGGTAGGATTTCATCGGCCCCGACTTGAACGCGACCGACAGCGCCTTGCGGTGCAGCCGGTGCTCGTCGAAATCGAGCAGCATCAATCCGCGCGGAAACAACAGGCCGAGCACCTTGTTCCAGCCGTGGGTCGAGGAGAACAGCTTTTGCTGATCGAACATCACGAGTTCGTTGGCCTCGGGCCCGAGCAGCACGACATTTGTCTCGCCGAACACATGGGTGCGGTAGACCAGGCCGTATTTGGCGCCGTTCGCCTCGATATGGCCTTTGGGATCGGCCAACACCTGAAAGGTCTTGCCGATGATCGGCCATCCTTCGTCGCCGGGGATGTGCGTCAGCTCGTTGCGCCTTGGGGCGGTGAACGGAAGCGCAGGGGCGACATTCTGCATCGACATGACGATTGCTCCGGTTGGCTGACCGACAGAAATCGCCCGACCGCGGCATTAATACGGCTGCGCCAGGCTGATGGGATCAGCATAGCACAGGCCGGTATCACGTCCTCATGATAGTGGTGACAGGCGCAACCTCGATGATGCCTACCGCTTCGCCGCTTCCTTCTGCAGATCCGGCGCGTTGACGGCGGGAATGGCGACGCGGCCGGGGCCGGTCACCTTGAGCGCCTCGGCGGCCTTCTCGTTCTCCATGATCTTGGCCATCACCGCCTGGCCGGCGCGCTCGAAGATGGCGCGGTTCTCGATGACGAATTTCTGCGACCGGCGCAGTCCGTCGATATAGCCGTTGATCTCGGGCACGACGTAGCGCGCCACCATGTCCCAGCTGCGGCGCGTGGCTTCCGGATTGGCCCAGTCGTGCACGAAGCCGATGATGGCACCGACGCCGCCGGAGACCTGCATCACGTTCTTGATGGTTTTGACGAGATCGTCGGGCGTGCCGATGGTGGACGCAGCGCCTTCGACGAAGGCGGTCTTGTCCACGGCCTCGTCGGGCGAGGAGAACGCGGTCAGCCCCGGCCGCTGCAGCGTGCCGACATTATATTCGTTGTGCCAGCGCATCAGCCCGGCGCCGGCTTCCTTGCGCGCCTGCTCGCGGGTCTCGGCGATGTGGAAGGTCAGCAGCACGCGCCAGTTGGCGCGGTCGACCTTCGTGCCGTGCTTCTTCGCGGCGTCCTCGGCGAACTGCCATTGCTGCTGCAGTGACATCAGGCCCTGCGTCGTCATCGAGCCCAGCGAGATGATGCCGCAGCCGTATTTGCCGGCGAGCGTCATGCCGGAGGGCGAGATTTGCGAAGCGACCACGAACGGCATCTCTTCCTGCAGCGGCAGGATCTGCAGCGCGGCGTCGTTCATGGTGAACCAGTCGCTCTTGGCCGTGACGCGCTCGCCGTTGAAGAGCCGGCGGATGACGCCGATCGCCTCGTCCTGGCGGTCGCGCTGCGTCATCGGATCGATGCCGAGCGTGTGCGCGTCGGAGGCGAGCGCGCCCGGGCCGGAGCCGAAGATGGCGCGGCCGCCGGTCATGTGGTCGAGCTGCACCATGCGCTGGGCGACGTTGTAGGGATGATGATAGGGCAGCGACACCACGCCGGTGCCGAGCTTGATCCGCTTGGTGCGCTCGCCGGCCGCAGCCAGGAACATCTCGGGCGAGGCGATCATCTCCCAGCCGGATGAATGGTGCTCGCCGCACCAGAATTCGTCATAGCCGAGCGCGTCGAGTTGCTCAACCAGGTCGAGATCGCGCCGGAACTGGAGCATCGGATGCTCCCCGATCGGGTGATGCGGGGCAAGGAAGGCTCCGAACTTCAGGCGCGCCATGGCGTTCTCTCCGGCTTTGATTTTCTGTTTGTTGAGGCGGTGAGGCTACGTGCCCAAGGGCGCGAACGCAATCGCGCGGTGTCCCGCGCAGCGGAATGCAGGCATGCGCGCCTTCTCGCTCTCCCCGCAAACTTCATCCCGCTCGCGCTTGCCTTCGTCGTGGTATCGCGCCATCGCGAGCTCCTGCTCGCGTTCATCGTGATCATCTTCGGCAGTCAGGCATGGCACGACGGAGCAGATCGGAAATGCGGCCGGAGTGGCCGCAATCGGCGCGGTGTTCTCAGCAGTCGAAGCGTTGCAATCTGCGCGCGCACGATTTCCGCTCGCTCGTACTGTTTGTGACATTAATCATCTTCTCCGCCGCATTTCTGTCGTGGGAGGTGTCGTGCATCTGCATGAAGTTGAGGCATTGCGGTTAATACGTGCGGATTCCCGGGGGTTTCCCGCGGTTTTCACTCGATTGACAGCGCACGGTCTTTTTATTTTGCATTGCAGCAACTATCTGGTTTGGCTGGACGTTGTACGTCGCCCATCAGGAAGTTGCCGTGTCGTTAGCCAAAAATGTCGATCTGTTGAGACGTCTCCCGAGGCTGGACGGTCTGCGCTTTGCGGAGTTCGGCCGCAGCCCGGATGGGTCCAGTCCATTGCAGGAGGTCACCGGCTTTGGCGACAACCCGGGCGCCTTGCGCATGTTCGCGTTCGTGCCCGCGCAGTTGCAGAAGCCGCGCGCGCTGGTCGTCGTGCTGCATGGCTGCGGGCAGACGGCAGCGGGCTACGATCTCGGCGCCGGCTGGTCGACGCTCGCGAAGCACTATGGCTTCGCGCTGCTGATGCCCGAGCAGCAGCGGAGCAACAACGGCAACACCTGCTTCAACTGGTTCAATCCGGAAGACACCGCGCGGGACGGCGGCGAGGCGCAGTCGATCCGCGAGATGATCGCGCATATGGCGGACGCCCATCGCATCGATCCCAGGCGTATCTTCATCACCGGCCTGTCCGCCGGCGGCGGCATGACGTCGGTGATGCTCGCGACCTATCCGGAAGTCTTCGCGGCCGGCGCGGTCATCGCCGGGCTGCCCTACGGCATCGCCTCGAATTTGCGCCAGGCGCTCGACGGCATGTTTCATTCGCCGACGCGTCCCGCGCGCGAACTCGGCGATCTCGTGCGCAGCGCCTCGGATCATCGCGGCCCCTGGCCGAAGGTTTCGGTATGGCACGGCAGCGCCGACCGCACCGTCAATCCGGGCAATGCCAACGAGATCGTCAAGCAGTGGCTCGATCTGCACGACCTGCCGGAAGCGCCGATGGCGGAGACCAATGTCGACGGTTATCCGCGCCAGGCCTGGTGGGGCAGGGATGGCGAGACGCTGGTCGAATCCTACGCCATCACCGACATGGCGCACGGCACGCCGCTTGGCCTTGCCGACAACGACCAGCGCTACGGCGTGGAGGGCGCATTCCTGATCGAGGCCGGCATTTCGTCGTCCTATCACATCGCAAAGTTCTTCGGCCTCACCGGCTGGATTGCCGATGCTGCAAAGGCGGAGGCCAAGCCTGCAAGCACGCCTGCAAGCAAGCCTGCAGCGCAGCCGGCGCTGACGCCGGCGCCGCATTTGGCCCGCTCGATCCGCGCAGCGGTCGCCGAGCAGCCGGCCGAGCCGACGCGCGAGGAGGCTCGCGGCTTCGATCTCGGCCAGATCATCACGCGCGCACTGACCGCCGCGGGATTGATGAAGTAGTTCAGGCGGTCTGGCCGATCCACTCGATCGGCGTCACCGTCACCTCGCCGCCGGCGATTTTCCGCGTCATCTCCTGATAAGCCCTGAAGAAGTCGCGCGATTGCAGTGCCTTTTGCGCGGCCTCGTCGGCGACGCTGGCGAGATGGAAATAGCTGCCGTCGTCGCGGTTCTTCAAGACACGATAAGCGATCCGGCCCGTCAGCTCCGGATCGCCGTCGATCGCCTTGACGAAGCGGCCGATCTCCTGGTGCCAGGCGTCCGTGGTGCCGTTCCTGAATTCGTATTTGATCATGAAGTGCTTCATGTGACGCTCCTTGTTCGTCGTGTGCGTCATCATCTGCGGCTTGCAAACGATCCTGCAAGTACGGACAAAATTGATAGTATGGACTTTTTCGACGCCGCTTCTATCTTCGCCCCGCACGTGGAGGAGACGACATGGCGAAGGCGAACCCGGCGCGCACCTGTCCGGTCGCGGCGTTTCAGAAGATGATCAGCGGCAAGTACAAGCTCCGCATCGTCTGGGATCTCAAGGACGGCCCGCGCCGCTATGGCGAGATCCGCAGCGGTCTTCTGCGCGGTACGGAAGGCAGCGCCGAGATCACTCCGCGCGTGCTCAGCCGTGAACTGAAGGCGCTGACCGCAACCGGCCTGATCGACCGCAAGGATTTCGGCGAAGTGCCGCCGAAGGTCGAGTATCGCCTGACCCGCAAGGGCAAGAGCTTCGTGCCCGTGGTGGCCGCGATCCGCGATTGGGGCGATCGTCACCTCACGGAAGCGGCGGCGTTTGTGGATGCCGCAGAATAACGCTCACATCTCGCCGGTGATGAACGGATTGGTCATCCGTTCCTGGCCAATGCTGGAGCCGGCGCCATGGCCGCAGATGAAGCCGACATCGTCGCCGAGCGGCAGCAGCTTGGTGAGAATCGAGTTGATCAGCGTGGCGTGACTGCCGCCGGGCAAATCGGTCCGTCCGACCGAGCCGGCGAACAGGACGTCGCCGACATGGGCAAAGCGCAGCTGCTTGTTGAAGAACACCACGCTGCCCGGCGAGTGGCCGGGGCAGTGGAAGATGTCGAACGCGAGATCGCCGATCGACACGGTGTCGCCCTCGGCAAGCCAGCGGTCCGGCGCGAAATTGCGCACGCCTGTCATGCCGAAGCGCGCGCCGCTCTCGACCACATTGTCGAGCAGGAACTTGTCTGCTTCATGCGGGCCCTCGATCGGCACCTTCAGCGCATCGCGCAAATCGGCCGCGCCCCCGACATGGTCGATATGACCGTGGGTCAGCCAGATCTTCTCCACGGTGACGCCGGTCTGCTTGATCGCGTCCAGGATCTTCGGCACGTCGCCGCCGGGATCGATCACCACCGCCTTCTTGCTGGGTTCGTCCCAGATGATGGTGCAGTTCTGCTCGAACAGCGTCACGGGGACGATGATTGCGCCCGCCTTGGCTTGCGAAGAGTCCTGGGTGTCGTTTTGCTCGGTCATGGCGCCACAATGCCGATTTTTGCCAAGTCGCCAAGCAAAAGATTCGGGCCGCCAGGCTGGGAACAGCCGTCACACGGCCGTCCAATTGGCCTTCCAATTTGAACCGGGGCCGTGTTGTCGCGTTCTCCCGCGCAAGACGCAGATTCCGGGTGGTCCTTTCGCATGACTCAAAGCAACGAGAACTGGTGGCGCGACGGCATCTTCTATCAGATCTACCCGCGCTCCTTTCAGGATTCCGATGGTGACGGCATCGGCGATCTCGCCGGCATCTTGCAGCGGTTGCCTTACGTCAAATCGCTCGGCGTCGATGCGATCTGGCCGTCGCCGATCTTTCCCTCGCCGATGGAAGATTTCGGCTACGACATCTCCGACTATACCGGCATCGAGCCGCTGTTCGGCACGATGGCCGATTTCGATGCGTTGATCGCGGCCGCCCACGACAACGGCCTGAAGCTGATCCTCGACCTCGTGCCGAACCACACCTCCGACCGGCATCCCTGGTTCGTCGAGAGCCGCGCCTCGCGCGACAATCCCAGGCGGGACTGGTATGTCTGGCGGGACCCGGCACAAGACGGCGGGGTTCCGAACAATTGGCTGTCCGAGTTCGGCGGCAGCGCGTGGGCTTTCGACGAGGCTACGGGGCAATATTATTACCACGCCTTCCTCGCCCAGCAGCCGGACCTGAACTGGCGTAATCCCGACGTCCGTGCCGCAATCTACGACGTGATGCGGTTCTGGCTCGGCAAGGGCGTCGACGGCTTTCGCGTCGACGTGATCTGGCACCTGATCAAGGATTCCGAATTCCGCGACAACCCGCCCAACCCGAATTACGTCGAGGGCCGGCCGCCGAACGAAAGAATCCTGACGCAATACTCCACTGACCAGCCGGAGGTGCACGATGTGATCGCCGAGATGCGGCGCGTCACCGACGAATTCGGAGCCCGCGTGCTGATCGGCGAAGTCTATCTGCCGCTGCACCGTCTGATGGCCTATTACGGCAACGACCTCACCGGCGCGCAGATGCCGTTCAACTTCGCGCTGCTTTCGACCTTCTGGAGTGCGCGATCGATCGAGGGGATCATCGAGGATTACGAAAAGGCGCTGCCGCGCGGCGCCTGGCCGAACTGGGTGCTCGGCAATCACGACCGTCCGCGCGTGGCGAGCCGCGTCGGCCCCGAGCAGGCGCGAGTTGCCGCCATGCTGCTGCTGACGCTACGCGGCACCCCGACGCTCTATTACGGTGACGAGATCGGCATGCATCAGGTGGCCATCGCGCCGGAGGATGTTCGCGATCCCTTCGAGAAGAACGTGCCGGGCATCGGTGTCGGCCGCGACGGCTGCCGCACCCCGATGCAATGGGATGCGACCGAATTCGCCGGCTTCTCGGCGGCGCGGCCGTGGCTGCCGCTGCCGGAGCACCACGTGCGCGACAATGTCGTCAATCTTGAAGCCGATTCGCGCTCAATCCTCAATCTCTACAAGCGACTGATTGGCTTGCGGCAGAACTATCCGCCGCTGGTCGCAGGCGATTATCATCCGATCACCGCGCAAGGCGATCTCCTGATCTATCGCCGCGAAGCCGAGGGCCGAGCGGTGATCGTGGCGCTCAATCTCGGCCCCGATCCGATCGCGGTGACGACGAGCGCGATCCGCTTCGGCAGCAGCATATTGCTCTCGACGTTCCTGGATCGCGAGGGCGAGCGGATCGAAGGCGTGCTCGATTTGCGCGGCAACGAAGGCGTGATCGTCGCGCCACCCGCCTAGCCGTCGTCGACACTCTCTCCTCGTCATTGCGAGCGTAGCGAAGCAATCCAGAATCTTTCCGCGGGGGCAGTCTGGATTGCTACGCTACGCTACGCTCGCAATGACGATCGTGGAAGCGGCGGAGAAAACCCAGTGGCGTCACCCCGGATGCTTGTTGCCGGCGGTACTCCCGTCGATGTCGCTTCGCTTCAGCAGATAATCCAGCCCGCCGACGCGATACCAGCGATAGCCATATGGCTCCAGCACGATTCGGTGCTGGCCGCGCTTGTCGGCGTGGCTGTGGTCCTCCGCGAGCAGATTGATCAGATGCGCGCCGGCCTCGCCCGGCAGCCCCACCGAGAACGCGATCTCGCGCGGCGTCTCGTCGAGATTATGCACGAACAGCACCGAATTGTTGCGCCAGTCGTAACGCATGATGAACACGGCGGGATCGCGTGTCGCAATGATCGCGAAATCGCCCCAGCCGATTTCAGGCACCTCCTTGCGCATGCGAATGATGCGCTCGGTCCAGTTCAGCATCGAGTTGGGATCGCGCCGCTGCTTGGCGACGTTGACGTGCGGATAGCCGTACGGCCCCGTGTCGATCACGGGGCAGGCCGGCTTGTCGCTCTTGGTGAAGCCGCCATGCGGCTCTGTCGACCATTGCATCGGCGTGCGCGCGCAATTGCGTTCCGGCAATGAGAGATCGTCGCCCATCGCGATCTCGTCGCCATAGCGGATCACGGGCGTTCCCGGCAGCGTGCACATCAGGCTATAGGCGAGCTCGAGCCGCCTGCGGTCGCCGCCGACCATCGGGGCGAAGCGGCGCCGGATGCCGCGGTCGTAGAGCTGCATGTCCTTGTCGGGGCCGAAGCGTTTGAAGACGAGGTCGCGCTGCGCCTTGGTCAACCGTCCCAGATCGAGCTCGTCGTGATTGCGCAGGAACAGGCCCCATTGCGCCGCGGCCGGCCGCGGCTTGGTCGCTTTCAGCGCCTTCGCCAGAGGACGCGAATCGGCCGAGGCCAGCGCATAGAACAGGTGCTGATTGACGTGGAAGTTGAACATCATGTGCATGCGGTCGCCATCGCGGCCGAAATACTCCATGTCTGTTTTCGGCAGCACATTGGCTTCGGCCAGGATGATGGCGTCGCCCTGCCGCCATTGCAGGAATTCGCGGAATGAGCGCAGCATGTCGTACTGTTCGACCGGCTTCTTCACCTTGGCGCCCTTGGTGGCAATCACGAAGGGCACGGCGTCCATCCGGAAGCCGGAGACGCCGAGCTGGATCCAGAAGCCCATGATTTTCAGGATCTCGGCCTGGACATGCGGGTTCGACGTGTTGAGATCGGGCTGGAAATCGTAAAAGCGATGGAAATAATACGCGCCGGCCTCCTTGTCGCGCGTCCATGTCGTTTTCTGCACGCCGGGAAACACCATGCCCGTGTTGGCATTGGCAGGCTTCTTGTCCGACCACACGTACCAGTCGCGATAGGGCGAATTCTTGTCGCGCCGCGCCTCCTTGAACCAATGGTGCTGGTCCGAGGTGTGGTTGACGACGAGATCGATGATGATGCGGATGCCGCGCTGCTTGCAGCCATGGGCGAATTCGACGAAGTCGCCGAGCGTGCCGTAGCGGGGATCGACGCTGTAATAATCGGCGATGTCGTAGCCGTCGTCGCGGCCGGGCGAAGTCTGGAACGGCATCAGCCAGATCGTGGTGATGCCGAGCCCGTGCAGATAGTCGAGCCGGCGCAGCAGGCCCTTGAAGTCGCCGACCCCGTCGCCGTTGGCATCCATATAGGTGCCGACGGAGAGGCAATAGATCACGCCGTTCTTGTACCAGAGATCGTCGATCATGCCGGGGCAGCCTCGGTGGTTCCGCCGAGGTGCGGCGGCTGCGTGATAAGTGCCTGGGGAAGGGGAGGTTCCGCGTTTTCGATGTCTCCTCGCCCCCGCGCGGGATTGCGCAGGAGGCGGGGACGACACCGAGAATGTGGCAACAGCTCGCTTCCATCGAACAGTGTCCGCCCCTGACGGAATCGGCTATCCTCCCCCCCATGGACAACATCGCCCGCAACATCGCCCTCGTGCCCCCGCCCGATCGCCGCCAGTCCGAGACGGCGCTGGCCATCGCGCGCGGCACCGCGCGGCTGCTGCGCTCGCTCGGCTTTAGCTGCATCAGCGAATTGCCGCTGCCGTCGGGCCGGCGCGCCGATCTGGTGGCGCTGAACGAGCGCGGCGAGATCTGGATCGTCGAGATCAAATCGTCGGTCGAGGATCTGCGTGCCGACCAGAAATGGCACGAATACCGTGCCCATTGCGATCGGCTGTTTTTCGCTTTCACGCAGGACCTGCCGTGCGAGATCTTTCCGGAAGGCACCGGCCTGATCGTCGCCGACGCCTATGGCGCGCACCTGCATTGCGAAGCGCCCGAGCACAAGCTCGCTGCCGCCACGCGCAAGCAGATGACGGTACGGTTTGGAATGGCCGCGGCCTTACGGATCAACCGGCTGGTCGACCCGCAAGGGCATGCGGATTTCTGGGAGTAGGATGGTCTCGTGTCCCGGACGCGCCGCAGCGTGAAACGCTGCTGCGCAGAGCCGGGACCCAGAGGGCCTTGGTTCAAGCTGAGGGATGGGCCCCGGCTCTGCAGCGCATCACTTCGTGCTGCGCAGCGTCCGGGGCACGGGCTGCGGCAGCGGCGCTGTAGGGTGGGCAAAGCGAAGCGTGCCCACGTCTTTCTTGAATACGGAGAAAAATGGTGGGCCCGGCGCTTGGCGCCTTTGCCCACCCTACGGCACTATGACACCGTCACCTTGGCGCGCGCTTGGCGAGAATCCGCTGCAACGTCCGCCGATGCATGTTCAGCCGGCGTGCCGTTTCCGAGACGTTGCGGTTGCACATCTCGTAGATGCGCTGGATGTGCTCCCAACGGACGCGGTCGGCGGACATCGGGTTGGTCGGCAGTTCGGACTTGTCGGCGCTGGTCGACAGCAGCGCCGCGACGACGTCGTCGGCATCCGCTGGCTTCGACAGATAGTCGATCGCGCCCATCTTCACCGCGGTGACGGCGGTGGCGATGT
The DNA here is from genome assembly GCF_002266435.3 of Bradyrhizobium amphicarpaeae. NCBI lineage: Bacteria > Pseudomonadati > Pseudomonadota > Alphaproteobacteria > Hyphomicrobiales > Nitrobacteraceae > Bradyrhizobium > Bradyrhizobium amphicarpaeae. Next base: position 6,973,462 of record NZ_CP029426.2, on the reverse strand, counting down.
TGCCATAGCCGGTCAGCACGATTGCGCGCGCATCGGGGCGCTTCTTCTTCAGCGCCGAGACCACGTCGAGGCCGTTGCCGTCGCCGAGCCGCAGGTCGACCACGGCGAATGCGGGTGCCGCCTTGCCGATCTGCGCAAGTCCGTCCGAGACGGTGTCGCACGACGTCACCGCGAAGCCGCGTGTTTCCATGGCGCGTGACAACCGCTCCAGGAACGGCTTGTCGTCCTCCACGATGAGCAGCGAGCGGTCGGTCTGTTCGTTCAGTTCGGCGATGGCGTTCAAGGTTTTGTCCTCTCTCCAACGCGTCTACATATGGCCTCGCAATCGGGCGGTGCCAAGGCCACCGATAGTCGATCGGCCCCGTCGTGCGACGCAAGGTCGCGGCCTATCCTATTGTTTCTTCGAGGCTCTCGATAGCCTCAAAACGCTGTCGCGGCCAAGTGATCTGGACCATGGCGCCGTGTTCCGGAAAGATCCGGTTGGTAAACGAGACCTTGGCGCCGGTGCGTTCAAGCAGGGTGCGCGCGATGAACACGCCCAATCCGAGGCCGCGTCGCTCGCTGCCGCCCTCATCCGTATTTCGCCGCCGCGACAGATAGGGCTCGCCGATCCGGTTCAGGATGTCGGGCGGAATGCCGGGGCCGTCGTCGGAGATCAGAAGCTCGATCGTGTCCTTATTCCACCACGCGTCCACCTCGACGGTGGTACGGGCGAAATCGACCGCGTTCTCGACGATGTTGCCGACGCCGTAGAGGATCGCCGGGTTGCGCGAGCCGACCGGCTCGGACACGGCGGCGACCGCGATCCGCACCTTGATCTCGACGCCGAAATCGCGGTGCGGGGCCACCACTTCCTCGATCAGCTCCGACAGCTTCATGCGGTCGAACGGCGCGTCGGTGGAGAGCTGGGTGATCTTGCTCAAGATGTCGCGGCAGCGCTGGGTCTGCTCGCGCAGCGTCTTCAGGTCGGCGGCAAAGCTGGCGTCCTTGACCGTCTTTTCCAGCTCGCGCGAGATCAGGAAGATCGTTGCCAGCGGCGTGCCGAGCTCGTGCGCGGCTGCAGCGGCAAGGCCGTCGAGCTGGGTCAGATGCTGCTCGCGCGTCAGCACCAGCTCGGTTGCGGCCAGCGCGTCCGCGAGCTTGCGCGACTCTTCCGTTACCTGGAACGAGTAGAGGCTGGTGACGCCGATCGCGAGCACGATCGAGAGCCAGACGCCGACCAGATAGATCGGCGGCAGCACCAGGGGATCGTCGGAATCCCAGGGCAGCGGCAAATGGAAGAAGAACAGGACCGAGGCGCAGGCAACGGCGAGCAGGCCGAGGCCGAAGGTGACGCGGGCCGGCAGCGCCGTGGCCGAGATCAGGACGGGCGCGAGGAACAGGAACGAGAACGGGTTCTGCAGCCCGCCGGTAAAGTACAGCAGACCGGCCAGTTCCACGATGTTCAGCGCCAGCAGTCCGGCCGCCTGCATCGGCTCCAGCCGCTGCATCGGGTTGGCCGCGGTCTGCAGCGCCAGATTGAGTGCCGCCGACAAGGCGATGATGCTGACGCAAGGGACGATCTCGACGTTGAATTCCAACCCCTGCGCCACGATGAAGATCGCGGCGAGCTGGCCCAGCACCGCCAGCCAGCGCAGCCGCAGGATCGTGTCCAGGCGGATATGCCGCTGCGCAGGGCGGAAGTCGGAAGCAGCAATTTCAGTCATATCGGCCAATGTGGCGGTGCCTTCCAGGATCACAGACGCTGGGCTTCGGAACCACCGGATTACAAGCCTTGCGCTATCCGCTGCAATAGCAGAAGAACCACCAGCATGACCGAGAATGGCAAGGCTTCAAGTCGGCCGACTGTCGCGGAGCACAGCTCATCCGCGGCGATCGCGGTCGAACACCTCGTCAAGATCTACAAGCAGACCCGCGCCGTCGACGACATTTCCTTTTCGCTGCCGCGCGGCAGCATCACCGGGCTTCTGGGCGGCAACGGCGCCGGCAAGACCACGACCATCGCGATGATCATGGGCCTGGTGCTGCCGACCTCCGGCCGCGTGCAGGTGCTCGGTCATGGGATGCCCGAGGAGAGCGCTTCCGTGCTGGGGCGGATGAACTTCGAGAGCCCCTATGTCGACATGCCGATGCGGCTCACGGTGCGGCAGAACCTCACCGTGTTCGGCAAGCTCTATGCGGTGAAGAACCTGTCGGAGCGCATCGCCGCGCTCGCGGACGATCTCGATCTCACCGAGTTCATGGACCGCGCCAACGGCAAGCTCTCGGCCGGGCAGAAGACCCGCGTCGCGCTGGCGAAGGCGCTGATCAACCGGCCCGAGCTGTTGCTGCTGGACGAGCCCACCGCCTCGCTCGACCCGGATACCGCCGATTGGGTGCGGGCGCATCTGGAGCGTTATCGCCGCGACAACAACGCCACCATCCTCCTGGCTTCGCACAACATGCTCGAGGTCGAGCGGCTCTGCGACCGCGTCATCATCATGAAGCGCGGCCGCATCGAGGACGACGACACGCCGGAGGCGATCATGGCGCGCTACAACAGAACCACGCTGGAAGAGGTGTTTCTGGACGTCGCCCGCGGCCGGACGAACGGTGCGAAGGAGGCGGTGAGGTGAGGGCGTCCCTATATGAAAGCTCTATCCGCGCCCACAACCGTCATCCTGAGGTGCGCGCCCTTTGCGCGCCTCGAAGGATGAGCCGCAAGCGTGCGCTGCCCATCCTTCGAGGCAAGTCTTGCGATGCGCTACGCATCGCAAGACCTGCACCTCAGGATGACGCCGGTGCTTGTGGCTGGCGCCGCGCCCCCGATCGCGCTGCGCTCCATCCGGGCTACAGGCAACCCCGACGACACGCCGGAGATGATCATGGCGCGCTACAACCGGACCACGCTGGAAGAGGTGTTTCTGGACGTGGCGCGCGGCCGGGTGAACGGTGCGAAGGAGGCGACACGATGAGCGGGTCTCTCTATGTTTGCTCTATCCGCGCCCACAACCGTCATCCTGAGGTGCGCGCCCTTTGCGCGCCTCGAAGGATGGGCCGCAAGCGTGCGCTGCCCATCCTTCGAGGCAAGTCTTGCGATGCGCTACGCATCGCAAGACCTGCACCTCAGGATGACGCCGGTGCTTGTGGCTGGCGCCGCGCCCCCGATCGCGCTGCGCTCCATCCGGGCTACAGGCAACCCCGACGACACGCCGGAGATGATCATGGCGCGCTACAACCGTATCACTCTGGAAGAGGTGTTTCTGGACGTCGCGCGCGGCCGGGTGAACGGTGCGAAGGAGGCGGTGAGGTGAGCGGGCCTCTCTATGATTGCTCTATCCGCGCCCACAACCGTCATCCTGAGGTGCGCGCCCTTTGCGCGCCTCGAAGGATGAGCCGCAAGTGTGCGCTGCCCATCCTTCGAGGCAAGTCTTGCGATGCGCTACGCATCGCAAGACGCGCACCTCAGGATGACGCCGGTGCTTGTGGCTGGTGCCGCGCCCCGGATCGCGCCGCGCTCCAGCCGGGCTACGGGCAATCCCGACGACACGCCGGAGATGATCATGGCGCGCTACAACCGTACCACGCTGGAAGAGGTGTTTCTGGACGTCGCCCGCGGCCGGGTGAACGGTGCGAAGGAGGCGACACGATGAGCGGGCCTCTCTATGATTGCTCTATCCGCGCCCACAAACGTCATCCTGAGGTGCAAACCTTGCATCGCAAGGTTTGCCTCGAAGGATGGGCAGCGCAAGCTTGTGGCCCATCCTTCGAGGCGCGCGAAGGGCGCGCACCTCAGGATGACGCCGGTGCTTGTGGCTGGCGCCGCGCCCGGGATCGCGCCGCGCTCCATCCGGGCTACGGGCAACCCCGACGACACGCCGGAGATGATCATGGCGCGCTACAACCGTACCACGCTGGAAGAGGTGTTTCTGGATGTGGCGCGCGGCCGGGTGAACGGTGCGAAGGAGGCGGTGAGGTGAGGGCGTCCCTATATGAAAGCTCTATCCGCGCCCACAAACGTCATCCTGAGGTGCGCGCCCTTTGCGCGCCTCGAAGGATGAGCCGCAAGCGTGCGCTGCCCATCCTTCGAGGCAACCCTTGCGATGCAAGGTTTGCACCTCAGGATGACGCCGGTGTTTGTGGCTGTTGCCGCGCCCCGGATCGCGCTGCGCTCCATCCGGGCTACGGGCACCCCCGATGACCGACCTCTCCCTCCACCGCGGCATCTCCGTGCATCGCATCGGCGCGATGATCCTGCGCTACTGGTACCTCCTGATGTCGTCCTGGCCGCGGCTGCTGGAGCTGCTGTACTGGCCGGCGCTGCAGGTCATCACCTGGGGCTTCATCCAGTACTACATCGCCGAGAATTCCAATTTCTTCGCGCGTGCCGGCGGCACGCTGATCGGTGCCGTCATCCTCTGGGACATCCTGTTCCGCGGGCAGCTCGGCTTCTCCATCTCGTTCCTGGAGGAGATGTGGGCACGCAACATCGGCAACCTCATGATGAGCCCCTTGAGGCCGATCGAGTTTCTGCTGTCGCTGATGGTCATGAGCCTGATCCGGCTTGCGATCGGGATCATTCCGATGACCTTGCTCGCGCTGGTCATGTTTCACTTCAATGTCTACGGCCTCGGCCTGCCGCTGATCGCGTTCTTCTGCAACCTGATCTTCACGAGCTGGTCGGTCGGCATTTTCGTGTCGGGGCTCGTACTGAGAAACGGCCTCGGCGCCGAGAGCATCGTCTGGACCTTGATGTTCGCGATCCTGCCGCTCGCCTGCGTCTACTATCCCGTCAGCGTGTTGCCGGTCTGGCTGCAAACCATCGCCTGGGCGCTGCCGCCGACTTACGTGTTCGAAGGGATGCGCGCGCTGCTGATCGAGCGAACCTTCCGGATCGATCTGATGCTGGATGCGTTGGCCATCAATGCAGCTTTGCTGGGAGCTTCTTTTTGGGCATTCCTTGCCCTTTTGCGCAGCGCCAAGCGGCATGGCTCGCTGCTGTCCGGTGGCGAATAAAGTCGCTTTATCGTGGATTCAGGCCGGTTTAACCGTTTTCGCTACGTAGATGTACGGAACCATGCATTGACGCAATATTACGCATTCGGCAGTATGCTGCGATGCGAAGAAGGATATAGCGATGCCTATTGGTGAGTTTGGCGGCGCGCCGCCCCTGGCGGCTGAAGGCAGTCCGGTCCTGACGACGCCGATGTACTGGATGTACGAGATGGCGCACGCCTCTCTCAATCCGGCACGCGCGGTCACTGACGCGACCAAGCTGCTGTTTCAGAATCCTCTCAATCCCTGGGCGCGCACCGAAGTCGGCAAGTCGGTTGCCGCGGCCTGCGAATTGTTCGAGCGCACCACGCGCCGTTACGGCAAGCCGGAATGGGGCCTCGACGACACCGAGGTCAACGGCATCCGCGTCCCCGTCGAGGTTCGCTCGGTCTGGGAAAAGCCGTTCTGCCGGCTGCTCTATTTCGATCGCAAGTTCACCCGCCCGCTGCGCAGTCCGCAGCCGCGCGTGCTGATCGTGGCGCCGATGTCCGGCCATTATGCGACGCTGCTCCGCGGCACGGTCGAGGCGTTCCTGCCCGCCCATGAGGTCTACATCACTGACTGGGCCGACGCCCGCATGGTGCCGCTGGCCGATGGCCGCTTCGATCTCGACGATTACATCGACTACGTCATCGAGATGCTGCACGTCCTCGGCGGCAACACGCATGTGCTGGCGGTGTGCCAGCCCTCCGTGCCGGTCGTCGCTGCCGTCTCGGTCATGGAAGCCAAGCGCGACCCGTTCGTGCCGACCTCGATGACGCTGATGGGCGGTCCGATCGACACCCGCCGCAATCCGACTGCGGTGAACAATCTCGCCCAGGAGCGCGGCATCGACTGGTTCCGCAACCACGTCATCACCAAGGTGCCGTTCCCGCATCCGGGCATGATGCGCGACGTCTATCCGGGATTCCTGCAGCTCAACGGCTTCATCAGCATGAATCTCGACCGCCACATGGACGCCCACAAGCAGCTCTTCGCCCATTTGGTGAAGGGCGACGGCGACCTCGTCGACAAGCATCGCGAGTTCTATGACGAATATCTCGCGGTCATGGACCTCTCCGCCGAATATTACCTGCAGACGGTCGACACCGTGTTCGTGAAGCATTCGCTGCCGAAGGGCGAGATGGCCCATCGCGGAACACTTGTCGATCCCTCCAAGGTCACGCGTGTGGCGTTGATGACGGTCGAAGGCGAGAACGACGACATCTCCGGTCTCGGTCAGACCGAAGCGACGCACACATTGTGCAACTCGATCCCCGATCATCGCCGCGTTCATTACGTGCAGAAGGGCGTCGGACATTACGGCGTCTTCAACGGCTCACGCTTCAGGTCGGAAATCGTGCCGCGCATTCACGACTTCATGGTTTCGGCGGCGAATCCGAGCTCGTTGCAGGCTCGCGCGGCCGAATAACTTTTCTTTTTCGGCTTTCCCGTCGAAAATCGGGTCCCGCAGGGGTCTCCATCCGGGCCTGGTTCCCTTCAGATTCGAGGTATTTAGGTAGCTTTATAGGAGTGAGTCTGTCCTCACCCCTTGGGGGTGCCGCATGCGTCCAGCGGGGGCGAAAAAACCCGGTTCCGACCCCAGTCTGTAGGGTCTCCCGGACGCCAGACCCCTGTATATTGGGCAAATGATTTGTTTTTGCGCCGAGCGCTTTCCCTGGCGGCGGTTATGGCAGAATCCGGGCGAACTCTTGCTCCCCGGACTGACAGACATGGCCACTCGCGCTCTCCTCTATCGGCGTCCCCACGAACCGAAGACCGTCCTGATCACCCACGGATCGCAATATTTTGCCATCCGATTGCGGCGGCACCGACGCGCGCGCCGTTACACGCTGAGAATTCATCCGAGCGATCGCGAAGCCATCCTCACCATGCCGCCGCGCGGCACGCTGGCCGAGGCCAAAGACTTCGCGCAGCGCCACGGTGCCTGGATCGCCGCGCGCCTCGGCCGCTTGCCGAAGGCCGCGCCGTTCCAGCCGGGCACGGTGATACCGCTTCGTGGCACGCCGCATCGCATCGTTCATCGCGCCGGCACGCGCGGTACCGTGTGGACCGAGACGCGCGACAGCGGTGAAAAAATTCTCTGCGTCGCCGGCGGTCTCGAGCATGTCGATCGCCGCGTCAGTGACTTCCTCAAGCGCGAGGCGCGCCACGATCTGCAGCGTTCGTCGGAGGCTTACGCCGCCGAACTCGGTGTCAAGGTCAAGCGGCTCTCGATCCGCGATCAGTCCAGCCGCTGGGGTTCCTGCACCTCGGCCGGCTCGCTGTCGTTCTCCTGGCGCCTGATCCTCGCGCCGCCCTTCGTGCTCGACTACCTTGCCGCGCACGAAGTCGCCCATCTCGTCGAGATGAACCATTCGGCGAAGTTCTGGCGCGTCTGCGGCAAGGTATGTCCCTCGATGGAGCGCGCCAAGAAGTGGCTCGACACCTACGGCAATGATCTGCACCGGTACGGGGTCGAGGATTAGGGCCTCGCCATTCAGGAAGCTGTCATCGCCCGCGAAGGCGGGCGATCCAGTATTCCACCACGCGTTATTGTTGAACCGATGCGCCGCGGCGTACTGGATTCCCCGCCTTCGCGGGGAATGACGGCGGGCGCGCGGCGCGAGGTTCGTTCCCCACAACACCGCCCGCGCAAGCCTTTGATTTTGCTATCCTCGTCTACTGTGCATGGGGTTGTTTTCGCACTTTTTGCTCTGAGGGGCTGAATGCCCTTTACCCAAGCCTATCGATTTCCGCCAAACAGCCGGTCCATCAGCCAGCCATCGAGCCCTGCGGCAGCCTCCGGCCGCGCATTGGCGCGCGTCGGCGGCGGGCGATAGCCGCCGTTGTTGGCAACCGCCGGTCCGGGCGCAGCCGGCGTCGGCGGCGATACCTGCGATGCCGCCTGCGCGAGGTTCGACAGGCCCCAGCCGCCTTGTGTGCTCGGCAGCGCCGCCACCGGCACGCCTTCGTGCGCCGTCTTCATGAAGCGCGACCAGACTTCCACCGGCAAGCCGCCGCCTGTGGCCTTCTTGGTCGGCGAATTATCGTCATTGCCGAGCCAGACGCCGGTGACGAGGTTGGCGGTGTAGCCGATGAACCAGGCGTCGCGATAATCCTGGCTGGTGCCGGTCTTGCCGGCGGCCGGCCAGCCCGGGATCTCCGCCTTCTTGGCGGTGCCTGAAACAAGCGTCTCCCGCATCATCGCGTTCATCATGCCGACATAGCGGGGATCGACGACCTGGTTACGCTCCTCTGGCTGGCGCATGTAGAGCAGCTTGCCGCTGAGCGTCTTGATCCGCGTCACGACATGCGGCGTGACCGCGAGGCCGCCATTGGCGAAGGGTGCATAGGCGCCGACCAGCTCGACGACCGAAACTTCCGACGTGCCGAGCGCGATCGACGCGTTGGGTTCGAGCTTGGAGGAGATGCCGAGCCGGTGGGCGGTGCGCACCACATTCTTCGGCCCGACCTCGAGGCCGAGGCGGATCGCGACGGTGTTGAGCGACATCGCCAGCGCCTGCGTCAGCGACACCGCGCCGAAATATTCATGGGTGTAGTTCTCAGGCTTCCAGCCCTTGACCTCGATCGGCGCGTCCTGGCGCATCGTGTCGGGCGTCAGGCCCTGCTCGAGCGCGGTCAGGTAGACGAACGGCTTGAACGAAGAGCCCGGCTGGCGCTTTGCGGTCACGGCGCGGTTGTACTGGCTCTCGGCATAGTTCCGTCCGCCGACCATGGCGCGCACCGCGCCATCGGGCGTCATCGCCACCAGCGCGCCCTGGCTGACATTGAACTTCACGCTCTTGGCCGCGAGCTCGTCGATGATGGCGGCCTCCGCCACGCTCTGCAGCTTCGGATCGATCGTGGTTTCGACCTTGATGCTCTCGTCGATCTGGCCGACCAGATCGTCCAGCACCTCGCCGATCCAGTCGGCAACGTAGTTGATCGTGCCGGCGCCGACCGGCTTCACATTGTACGAGGGATGGCCGATCGAGGCCTGCGCCTGCGCATCGGTGATGAATTTCGCATCCGCCATCGCCGCAAGCACGATCTGTGCGCGCGCTTCGGCGCCTTCGGGATTGCGGTTCGGCGCGAGGCGCGAGGGCGACTTGACGAGGCCGGCCAGCATCGCCGCCTCGGCGATTGTGACGTTCTTCGCCGACTTGCCGAAATATCTTTGCGCGGCAGCTTCGACGCCGTAGGCGCCGGAGCCGAAATAGACGCGGTTGAGATAGAGCTCCAGGATCTCGTCCTTGGAATGCTTGCGCTCGAGCCAGATCGCGAGCTCCACCTCCTGCAGCTTGCGCTGTACGGTGCGCTCCTGGGTCAGGAACAGGTTCTTGGCGAGCTGCTGCGTCAGCGTCGAGCCGCCCTGCGAGACGCCGCGATGCATGACGTTGGTGACGAGGGCGCGCAGGATGCCGACGGGGTCGATGCCGAAATGCGAATAGAAGCGGCGGTCCTCGATGGCGATGAAGGCCTTGGGCAGATACGGCGGCAAATCCTTCAGCGCGATATTGGCGCCGGCCATCTCGCCGCGTTGCGCCAGAATGCTGCCGTCGATGCCGACGATCTGGATCGTCGGCGGGCGCTTGGGGATTTCCAGCGACTGGATCGGCGGCAGATGCGCGCCGACATAGATCACGACGCCGATCACCGCGATGGCGCCCCACAGGCCGAGCACCGCGCCCCAATAGACCATGCGGCCGAGGCTGGCGCCGATGCGGGACTTCGACCGGCGTTTGGCGCCGCTGCGGCTGGCCGGTGCCTTCCGCTCGCGCGGCGGCTCGTCGTTGGAATCGTCGCTCTTGCGCTTGGCGGGTGATTTCGTCGATTTCTTCGGCTTGTTCTCGCCGCCGGGAATGCGATCCGCCGGGGTCAGGCGCAGATCGGCGAGCGCCGCGGGCAAGCCGAACAGCGGCTCCTTCCGCCCACCCTTTTTCTTTCCCCACGCCATACGCAATACGCCCGGTCAGCCTGCCCCGCCGCACGCTAGCGGTCGCTGTTTAAGGCCCGGTTACCCCGACGTTAACGCACGATTAGGAGGTGCGGCATTCGCCCGCCGCAGTTCCGCTGATGGCACGACGGAGCTAGGATCGCCGGCACAAAACCCGAGACAACACGCAGAGGAAACCCACATGGGCCATATCGATCCGACCAAGGACATCTTCGCGCAGTTCCGGGACAATAACCGCCCGGGCCCGATCCACATGCTCAATTTGGTGCGGTTGCGCGAGGAGGCGGCCTACCCGGACGGCCGCAAGGCGAGCGGCGCGGAAGCCTACGCGGCCTATGGCCGCGAGAGCGGCCCGGTGTTCGAACGCCTCGGCGGCCGCATCGTCTGGCAGGGCAAATTCGAGCTGATGCTGATCGGCCCGCAGGACGAGCGCTGGGACCATTGCTTCATCGCCGAATACCCGAGCGTTGGAGCCTTCGTCGAGATGATCCGCGATCCCGTCTATCGCGAGGCGGTCAAGCACCGCCAGGCCGCGGTGGAGGATTCGCGCCTGATCCGGCATGCCGTGCTGCCGGTGGGCAAGAACTTTGGGGAGATACCGGCCTGAATGCTGTGGCGCGAATCCCTTACAACCGTGATGGCCGGGCTTGACCCGGCCATCCACGCCCTTCTTTGCGTCCCAAGAACGTGGATGCCCGGGCCTTCGCCGCGCCGAAGCGGCTTCGGCCGCGCAGGCGGGACAAGCCCGGGCATGACGTCGTTGAGTCCGCTATTTCCGAGAACTAACCCGCGGGAGCCGAATCCTCCAGGATCGGGCCGAACAGCTCCCAGCGCTCGCCGTTGAACTTCATCATCTGAAGCTGCTTGTTGACGCGGTAGTCGGTCGGCGAGGTGTTGACCTTGATGCCGGGCAGTGCGGTGTCGGTGGCGAAGTCCTTCACCGAGGCCGCCTGCTTCATGACGTTCTCACGGGTCAGATCGTCACCGCACTGCTTCAGCACATGCACCAGCAGCTGTGCCGTGCTGTAGCCGTAGGTGTTGAAGTTCGAGTCCTTGTCGCCGTCGGGATAGTACTTCGCCATGAAGTCGAAATACTTCTTCAGGCCGGCATCGTCCTTCCAGGTCGGATCGAGCGGTTCCTTGCCGTAATTGACGCTGATCAGGCCCTTGGCGGCGTCAAGGCCTGCGGGCTTCAGCACCGCGCCGACCGAGGTCGCGTTGATGTCGACGATCTGGACCGGATGCCAGCCCATTTCGGCGATCTTCTTGATCGCCTGCGCGGCCTGCTTCGGCGTGCTCGCACTGAAGAACAAATCGGCGCCGGCATCCTTGATCTTGAGGATCTGCGAGTCGACGGTGGGATCGGACACCTCGTAGGAGGCTTCAGTCACGATCATCTTGGCAGCCTTGTCGCCGAGGCCGGCCTTGATGCCGTTCAGATAGTCCTTGCCGAGGTCGTCGTTCTGGTAGAGCACGCCGATCTTGGCGTTGGGATGCTCCTTCAGGATGTACTGGCCGTAGATGCGGCCCTCGACGAAGTAGTTGGGATTGAAGCCCATGGTCCACGGGAAGTTCTTGGGGTCCGTGAACCGCGATGCACCGGTCGCCGCGAACAGCTGCGGCACCTTCTTGGCGTTGAGATATTTCTGCACGGCCGCGTTCACCGGCGTGCCGATGATCTGGAAGGTCAGCAGCACCTCGTCGCTCTCGACCAGCTTGCGGATCTGCTCCACGGCCTTCGGCGGCGAATAGGCGTCGTCGTACTGGATCAGATTGATCTTGCGGCCGTTGACGCCGCCCTGGTCGTTGATCATCTTGAAATAGGCGGCCTGCGTCTTGCCGATCGACGAATAGGCCGACGCCGGCCCCGAGAACGGCATGGTCTGTCCGATCTTGATCTCGGTGTCACTGGCGCCCGGATCATATTTTTTCTGGGCATTGGCCGCTGAAATCGACAGCGCCAGAGCGAGCGCCGTGGCCAGATGCAGCTTTCCATTCCTCATTCGCAATTCCCTCAGTTGTTATTGCCGATGATCTCTCGGCGCGCGCTTGCGCGTCCCGTGCCATCGCTGAGGGGGAGTGTGGAGGAACGGGTGTTGCAACGCAAGGTGTGCGGAGACAAGCCGTTCGTAGGGTGGGTTAGCTCCGTGGACCGCGCGAAGCGCAGTGCACGGGGCGTAACCCACCTCTTTTGACTCTGTGGATCGGAGCAGTGGTGGGTTACGCCTTCGGCCAACCCACCCTACGAGACTTCAACCCGCGGGTCCGGAATCCTCGATGATGGGTCCGAACAGCTCCCATCGTTCGCCGTTGAACTTCATCATCTGCATCTGCTTGTTGACGCGGAAGTCGTTGGGCCCGGTGTTGATCTTGATGCCGGGCAGCGCGAAGCTCGGCGTGAAGTCCTTGATGTTGGCGACCTGCCTCATGATGTTCTCACGCGTCAGATCGTCACCGCATTGCTTGAGCACCTGCGTCAGCAGCTCGGCCACCGAATAGGCGTAGGTGTTGACGGTGTTGAGCTTGTCGCCTTCCGGGAAATACTTGTCCATGAAGGCGAAGAAGGCCTTCACGCCGGGATCGTCCTTCCACTGGGGATCGCTGGGCTCCTTGCCATATTGGGTCGAGATGATGCCCTTGGAGATATCGAGGCCGGCCGGCTTCAGCGTCGCCGAGATCGGGCTCGCATTGATGTCGAGAATATGAACCGGCGTCCAGCCGAGGTCGGCGAGCTTCTTGATCGCCTGTGCCGCGAATTTCGGCGTCGAAGCATCGAAGAACACGTCGACGCCCATCGACTTCAGCTTGACCACCTGGGAGTCGACCGTCGGGTCTGTGACCTCGTAGGAGACCTCGCCGACGACCATGCTGGCGGCCTTGTCGCCGAGGCCGCTCTTGAGCCCCGCGAGATAGTCGCGGCCCATGTCGTCGTTCTGGTAGAGCACGCCGATCTTGGCGTTGGGATGCTCCTTGAGAATGTATTTGGCGTAGATGCGGCCCTCGGACACGTAGTTGGGATTGTAGGCGATGGTCCAGGGATAGTTCTGGGGATCGTTGAAGCGCGCGGCGCCGGTCGAGGCCAGCAATTGCGGCACCTTCTTGCCGTTCAGATATTTCTGCACGGCGGCGTTCGCTGCCGTGCCGATGATCTGAAAAGTGAACAGCACTTCGTCGCCTTCGACGAGCTTCCGCACCTGCTCGACGGTCTTCGGGGGCGAATAGGCGTCGTCATACTGGATCAGGTTGATCTTGCGGCCGTTGATGCCGCCCTGATCGTTGATCATCTTGAAGTAGGCGGCCTGGGTCTTGCCGATATTGGCGTAGACGGAGTAGGGGCCGGAGAACGGCACGGTCTGGCCGATCTTGATCTCGGTGTCGCTCGCGCCGGTGTCGTATTTCTTTTGTGCGAGTGCTTGAGTGGCGGAGAACGCGAAGGCGAGCGCCGCCGTGGCAGCTAAGAAGGCTCTGCGATTGCTCATGGGTTGTTCCTCCTGACGGAATTTTCCGGTCGACGGTCTTTTCCCGTTGGTTGCCAACGGTCGCCATCGCTGCCGAAGAGTGTGGAGGAAGGGCAGGCCGCGCGCAAGGATCGCGGTGCTGCGCTCTAGCGCCTCAGGTCAGGAACAGGACTACCAGCGCGATCGCCGCCGGCAGGGCCTGCACGATCAGGATGCGCGTGCTGACAGTCGCGGCGCCGTAGGCGCCGGCCACGATCACGCAGAGCAGGAAGAACACCTTGATCTGGAATGCGAAGGCCGGGTTGCCGTGGACCAGACCCCAGATCAGGCCCGCGGCGAGGAAGCCGTTATAGAGCCCCTGATTGGCGGCGAGCACCTTCGTGATCTCGGCCTTCTCCGGAGTGTTGCGGAATGTCTTCAAGCCCAGCGGCTTGTCCCAGAGAAACATCTCCAGGATCAGGAAGTAGGCGTGCAGTGCGGCGACCAGCGCCACCAGGATATTGGCAACCAGAATCAAGTTGAGCTCCCCCAAAGCGTCAGCTTTCGGGTGGACGGTAGCACGGCCGGCATGGCAAGTGCGATGGGTGTGTTTCGATGCAATGGTGCCGCGATGGCCAGCCGATCGACCAGACCGTCCGTAAGCTTCGGCCTTGATCGCGTGACGACGCCGATCGGCGTCGCGCTGCTCGTCACCGATGCGGAGGGTGCGCTACGTGCGCTCGACTGGGAGGACTACGAGCACCGCATGCGTGAGCTTCTGCGTCTGCATTACGGCGCGGTCGATCTGAGCGACCGGTCTGCGCCGATGGCGATGCGGATTGCGCTGTCGGGTTATTTCGACGGCGATCTCAGTCAGCTCTCGGCCATTGCATGGCGGATCGCCGGTACGCCGTTCCAGCAGAAGGTCTGGAACGCGCTGGCTCACATCCCCGCCGGAACCACGATGAGCTACGGCGCGCTCGCCGCAAAGATCGATTTGCCGAACGCCATTCGTGCCGTCGGTCATGCCAACGGCTCCAACCCGATCAGCGTGGTGCTGCCCTGCCACCGCCTGATCGGCGCGGACGGTTCGCTGGTGAAATACGGCGGCGGGCTGGAGCGCAAGCGCTGGCTGCTGCGGCATGAAGGCGTGCAGATCTAGGTTCTCTCCCCGTCGTCATTCCGGGTTCGCCGCGGCGCGCCGCCCCGGAATGACGGTCACGCCGCCGGCTGTACCGCCTTGTCGCTGGCCATCACATGGGTCAGCGCGCTCTTGATCGCGGCCTGCCGTGTCGGCGCGTTGATCTGCGCGCCGAGGAGGTCGGTGACGTAGAACACGTCGCGGGCGCGCTCGCCGAAGGTCGCGACGTGGGCCGAGGCGATGTTGAGGTTGAGCTTCGAGATCGCGGTGGTCAGCTCGTAGAGCAGGCCGGGGCGGTCGAGGCCGGACACCTCGATCACGGTGTAGCGGTCGGACCATTGGTTGTTGATGGTGACTTCCGGCTCGATCACGAAAGGCCGCGCCTTGCTGCGCACGGTGCGCCGCGCCACCACTTCGGGCAGGCGCAGCTTGCCTTCCAGCACGTCCTCGATCATCTCGCCGATGCGCGTGGCGCGGCGTCCCTCGTCCTCGTCGCGGTCGTATTCCCGGGAGATCGAGATGGTGTCGAGCGCGCGGCCGTCGGTCGTGGTGTAGATCTGGGCGTCGACGATGTTGGCTCCGGCCGAAGCGCAGGCGCCGGCGATGATCGACAGCAGCCAGGGATGGTCGGCCGCGAAGATCGTCAGCTCGGTGACGCCGCGCACCTCGTCGAAGCCGACATTGATCGCGAGCTTGTGGCCGGCCTGTTCGCTGGAGCGGACGAAGCGGGCGTGGCGGATCTTTCGCGGCAGCTCGACCTTGAGCCAATAGGCCGGATAATGCCGGCCGATATAGGCATCGAGCTCCTCCGCCGGCCATTCGGCGAAGGCATTGCGGAATTCGGCGTAGGCGGCGGTGAGGCGCTTGCCGCGGTCGACTTCCGAGAAGCCGCCGGTCAGCACCGGCTCGGTCTCGTAGTACAGCGAGCGCAAGAGCTGCGCCTTCCAGCCGTTCCACACGCCGGGACCGACGCCGCGGATGTCGGCGGTGGTCAGGATCGTCAGCAGCTTCATCTGCTCGACCGACTGTACCACGGCGGCGAAATTCTCGATGGTTTTGCGGTCGGACAGGTCGCGCGACTGTGCGACCGTGGACATCGTCAGATGCTCCTCGATCAGCCAGGCGATGAGCTCGGTGTCGGCGGCGCTGAAGCCGAGCCGCGGGCAGAGCCGCCGCGCTACCTTGGCGCCGGCGATCGAATGATCCTCGGGCCGGCCCTTGGCGATGTCGTGCAGTAGTGTCGTGATGTAGATCACCGCGCGATGCTCGGGGCGAATCTTGCGCATCAGGTCGCTCGCAAGCACGAATTCATCGAGACCGCCGCGCTCGATGTCCTGGAGGAATCCGACGCAGCGGATCAAATGCTCGTCGACCGTATAGTGATGATACATGTTGAACTGCATCATCGAGACGATCTTGCCGAAGGCGCGGATGAAGTGGCCGAGCACGCCGGTCTCGTTCATCCGCCGCAGCACGATCTCGGCATTGTCGGAGGTCAGGATCTCCATGAACAGCCGGTTGGCCTCGGGATTCTCGCGCATCTGCGCGTTGATCAGGCCGAGCGAGCGCGTCACGTCGCGCATCGCATCCGGATGGAAGGCGAGGTTGTTCTTCTGCGCGAGGCGGAAGATCCGGATCAGATTGACCGGGTCGTGCTTGAACACGTCGGGTGCGGCGACGTTGATGCGGTTGTTGTCGACGATGAAGTCGTCGCTGTCGGGGACGCGCCGCTTCGCTGCGGTCGGCCGCAGCCGCGCCATCATCCGGCTCAAGACCGGCGCGGGCTTGGCCTGCTGGTCCTCGAGCTTGGCGCACAGGATGGCGGTGAGGTTGCCGACTTCCTTGGCGACCAGGAAGTAGTGCTTCATGAAGCGCTCGACGTCCTGCATGCCGGGATGCGAGGTGTAGCCGAGCCGCACCGCGATCTCGCGCTGGAGGTCGAAGGAGAGACGCTCTTCAGGCCGCCCGGAGTAGAAGTGCAGATTGCAGCGCACCGACCAGAGGAAGTCGGCGCAGCGGCGGAAGCTGCGGTATTCCTGAGCATCGAACACGCCGCGCTCGACCAGCTCGCCGGTGTCGCGCACGCGGTAGACGTATTTGGCGATCCAGAACAGCGTGTGCAGGTCGCGCAGCGCGCCCTTGCCGTCCTTGACGTTGGGCTCGACCAGATAGCGCGACTGGCCGCCACGGCGATGGCGCTCCTCGCGCTCGGCGAGCTTTGCGGTGACGAATTCCGATGCGGTGCCCTGCACCACCTCCTTGTCGAAGCGCGCGACCAGCTCGTCATAGAGCGGCTTGTCGCCGGTGAGGAAGCGCGTCTCCAGGATCGCGGTGCGGATGGTCATGTCGCCGCGCGCCTGCCGGATCGACTCGTCCACCGATCGGGTGGCGTGGCCGACCTTCAGCCCCATGTCCCAGAGGCAATAGAGGATCGCCTCGGCCACCTGCTCGCCCCAGGCGGTCTGCTTGTAGGGCAGGATGAACAACAGGTCGATGTCGGATTCGGGCGCCATCAGGCCGCGGCCGTAGCCGCCGGTCGCGACCACCGCCATGCGCTCGGCGCCGCTCGGGATCGGCGAGCGGTAGAGATGGCGGGTCGCCGCCGAATACAGGATGCGGATGATCTCGTCCTGCACGTGACACAGCCGCTCGGCGCAGTGACGGCCGTGGCGGTCCTTCAGAAGGATTTCCTGTGCCGCGGCGCGCGCCGCGATCAGCTCGGCCTTGAGCAATTGCGCCATGGCCGTGCGGAACGCGTCTTCGCGTCCCTGGTGCTTTTCGGCGAGCGCATCGACCGCAGCGGTGATCCGCGCAGTGTCGAAACGATCGTCCCCCTCGGCCTTATGCTCAGTCGCGATGCTGTCCATGTCTCACCGGATATAAGAGGTGACAGGCGCTGTCACGAGGCATTCGTCAGAGGGTCACGCACGAGCCTGGTCGCACCGATCGGACGGGCCCGGGACCTGCCGCGATGGGAAGGCGTAACACGATGAATTTACTGGATTTTCGGGTTTGAACTCCGGGCCTTCATGGCAGCTTCCATCGATCATGGGCTGACACGTGGCGGATCGCCTTCTATACCGTTCGTCAGACGCGATTTTTCCGGGAGAGAACGAAAATGGACGCTGCAGAGCTGCGCCAGATGCAGGCTCCGATCAAGGAGCGCTACAAGACCGATCCCAAGACCGCGCTGATCACGCTGAAGGCCAAGGGCTCCACCGATGGCGAAGGCATCGCCTGCAAGGTCGAGACCGGCCGCGCCATCGCGATGGCCGGCCTGCATCCGGCGACCGGCGGCTCCGGTCTCGAGCTCTGCTCCGGCGACATGCTGCTGGAAGCCCTGGTCGCCTGTGCCGGCGTCACGTTGAAATCGGTCGCGACCGCGATCGAGGTGCCGCTCAAGACCGGCAACGTCTATGCCGAGGGCGATCTCGATTTCCGCGGCACGCTCGGCGTCGACAAGGAGACTCCGGTCGGCTTCGCCGAGATTCGCCTGCGCTTCGAGGTCGACACGTCAGCGCCGCAGGACAAGCTCGATCTCCTGCTCAAGCTCACCGAACGCTATTGCGTGGTCTATCAGACCATCAAGAACGGCCCGAAGGTGTCGGTGTCGATGCAGCGGATGTGACTTTCTAACCCTCCCCTGGAGGGGGAGGGTCGATCGCGCGCAGCGCGAGCGGGGTGGGGTGATCTCTCCACTCGGGCGCCGTATCCGTCGAGAGACCGTCACCCCACCCCGTCTCATATTTCGCTGCGCTCCATATGAGCCGACCCTCCCGCTCCAGGGGAGGGTAAGAAGCCAGAATGTCCCTCGATCTCCACTTCCTCCTCATCCTCCTCCTTCGCATGGCGATCTCGGCGGCGTTCGTCGTGTCGGCCTCGATCATCGCCGAGCGCGCGGGTCCGGTGATCGGCGCGCTGGTCGCGACCTTGCCGATCTCGGCCGGTCCCTCCTACGTCTTTCTCGCGCTCGATCACGACGCTGCCTTCATCGCGCAGGGCTCGCTGGCGAGCCTGCCGATCAATGCGGCGACGATCTTCATGTGCCTCACCTACGTCGTGCTGGCGCAGCGGCACAATCTCGCGGTGAGTTGTGGGAGCGCGGTTGCCGTCTGGATCGTGCTTGCCTCCATCATCCGCCAGTTCGACTGGTCGCTCACCGCCGGGCTCGCCGCCAATCTGATCGCGTTCGGCATCTGCATTCCGCTGCTGGCCGGCTATCGCCATGTGAAGATGCCGCTGGTGACGCGCCGCTGGTATGACGTGCCGATGCGCGCTTCGCTGGTCGCGACCCTCGTTGCCATCGTGGTCTCGACCTCGGGCTGGGTCGGCCCCCGCATCAGCGGCATCATCGCGCTCTATCCCGTGGTGTTCTCCAGCATCATGTTGATCCTGCACCCGCGCATCGGTGGCCCGCCGACCGCCGCCGTGCTCGCCAACTCCGCCTGGGGTCTGCTCGGATTCGGCACGGCAATCGCCGTGGTACATGTCGGCGCGGCGAATTTCGGCTCGGCGATCGGCCTCAGCCTCGCGCTCGCGACCTGCATCGCGTGGAATCTGACATTGTGGGGAATCGGGCGGCGGAAGCGGGTGGCGGCCGCGTAGCCCGCATGAGCGAAGCGATATGCGGGAATGATCGTCCCGGATGTCGCTTCGCTCATCCGGGCTACGGCACCGTCTATTGCTTCGGCAGCTTGGCCTTCAGCGCATATAACGCATCGAGCGCTTCGCGCGGCGACATCTCGTCCGGATGCAGCGCCTTCACGGCTTCCATCAGCAGCTCCGCCTCGCTCGGCGGCGCGGCCTCGGCCGCTGCGCGGGAGGGGACTGCGAACAGCGGCAGATCGTCCACCAGCGCCCGTGCGGTCTGGCCGCGGTCCTGCGCCTCCAGCTTGGAGAGCACCGATTTCGCGCGCGTGATCACCGCCGGCGGCAGGCCGGCGAGCTTGGCGACCTGGATGCCGTAGGAGCGGTCGGCCGAACCCGGCAGCACCTCGTGCAGGAACACGACGTTGCCCTGCCACTCCTTCACCCGCACGGTGGCGTTGAACATCCGCGGCAGCTTGGCCGAGAGCGCGGTCAGCTCGTGGTAATGCGTCGCGAACAGCGTCCGACAGCGATTGCTTTCGTGCAGATGCTCGATCGCGGCCCAGGCGATCGAGAGGCCGTCGAAGGTCGCGGTGCCGCGGCCGATCTCGTCGAGGATGACGAGCGAGCGCTCGCCGGCCTGGTTCAGGATCGCAGCCGTCTCGACCATTTCCACCATGAAGGTGGAGCGGCCGCGGGCGAGATCGTCGGCGGCGCCGACGCGCGAGAACAGGCGGTCGACGATGCCGATCCGCGCGCGCGTGGCTGGCACGAAGCTGCCGATCTGGGCAAGAAGGGCAATCAGCGCGTTCTGGCGCAGGAACGTCGATTTGCCGGCCATGTTGGGACCGGTGAGCAGCCAGAGCTGGCCGGATTTTTGTGCGGGTGTCGGCGACAAATCGCAGGCATTGGCGATGAACGGCTCGCCATTGCGCTTCAGGGCCTGCTCCACCACGGGATGGCGGCCGGCCTCGATCGCAAAGCCGAGCGAATTGTCCACATCCGGCCGCACATAATGATCGTCGACCGCGAGCTTCGCCAGTGATGTCGCGACGTCGAGCAGGGCGAAGGCGTGGGCGGCCGCGCGCAGGTCGTCGCTGATGGCCAGCGCCTTCGCGCAAAGCCGCTCGAAAATTTCGAGCTCGAGCCCGAGCGCACGGTCGCCCGCATTGGCGATCTTGGCTTCGATCTCGCCGAGTTCGGAGGTGGTGAAGCGCACCTGGCCCGCCAGCGTCTGGCGATGGATGAAGGTGGCGTTCAGCGGCGCCGACATCAGCTTGTCGCCGTGCTGCGCGGTGACCTCGACGAAATAGCCGAGCACGTTGTTGTGTCGGATCTTGAGGCCCTTGACGCCGGTTTGATCGGCATAGCGCGCCTGCATCGAGGCGACGACGAGGCGCGATGCGTCGCGCAAGCTTCTCGTCTCATCGAGGGCGGGTTCGTAGCCGGCGCGAACGAAGCCGCCGTCGCGTTTGATCAGCGGCAGCTGCTCGTCGAGTGCAATGGCGAATTCGGTTGCGAGCTCACGTGAAGGACGCTGCAGCGCCACGATCACCGCTGCGATTTCCTGCGGCGGCTGATCGAGCTCGCCGAGCCGCGCCAGCACCTGGTCGGCGGCGATGATGCCGTCGCGCAGCCCCGCGAGATCGCGCGGGCCGCCGCGGCCGACCGACAGACGCGCCAGCGCGCGCGACATGTCGGGCGCGCCACGCAAGATGCTGCGGATGTCTTCGCGCGCAGCTGAATCGGCGACGAAGACGCTGACCGCATCGAGCCGGCGCGCGATCGCCGGCGCATCCGTCAGCGGCGCCGCCAGACGTTGGGCGAGCAGACGCGAGCCCGCCGAGGTCACCGTGCAGTCGATCGCATCGAGCAGCGAGCCGCGGCGTTCGCCCGCGAGCGTCCGGGTCAGCTCGAGATTGGCGCGCGTCGCCGGATCGATCGCCATGGTCGCGCCGGAAGCTTCGCGCGCGGGTGGCGACAGCGGCGGATGCTTGCCGACCTGGGTGCGGTCGACATAGGTGACGGCGGCCGCTGCGGCGGTGGCTTCGAGACGCGTGAGCTGCGCCAGACCGTCCATGGTCGCGACGGCAAAATAATCGCACAGCCGTTTTTCGGCGGTGGCGCCGTCGAAGACGTCGCGGGTCAGCGGCGTCACCGCCGGCAGTTCGCGCAGGGTCTGCCCGAACTCGCTGTCGTTGTAGAGTGCGTCGGTGACGATGGCCTCGTTCGGGTTGATGCGCGCCAGCGTCGCGGCGAGCTCGCCGCCCGAGCATTCCATCACGGTGAACTCGGCAGTCGAGATGTCGATCCAGGCGAGCCCGAAGCGATCGCCGCCGCCGGAGGCGCGGGCCCGCGCGATCGCCAGCAGGTAATTGTTGGCGCGCGCGTCGAGTAGGGTGTCCTCGGTCAGCGTGCCCGGCGTCACCAGCCGCACCACGCCGCGGCGCACGACGCTCTTGTTGCCGCGTGCCTTGGCCGCAGCGGGATCCTCGGTCTGCTCGCACACCGCGACGCGGTGGCCGGCCAATATCAGACGGTGCAGATAGTCCTCGGACCGTTCGACCGGCACGCCGCACATCGGGATGTCCGCGCCCTGATGCTTGCCGCGCTTGGTCAGCACGATGCCGAGTGTCCTGGAAGCGATCTCGGCGTCCTCGAAGAACAATTCGTAGAAATCGCCCATCCGGTAGAACAGCAAGAGGCCCTGATGCGCCGCCTTGATCTCCAGGTACTGTTCCATCATCGGCGTGACTCGCGCGGCGGCTTCCGCCTGGGGCGCGGGCGTGGATTCGGGCTCTGGAGCGGAGATGGGCTGTTGCATCGTCATGGGCGGCGCAACCTACAAAATTTCGTCCCGTGCTCCTATCGCTTTGGCCGGCGAGGGCGGGTTTTCCACGTTGTCCGCATTGCGGCATGCGTGGCCGGCGTGTGGCCCCCTCGGAACACGCGTGTATCGGTCAATTGACCTGCCGCGGGCGCCCTCCTAAAACTCCGCCGTCATTGAAGAATTCTGGAAGAATTCTGGCCGGACCGCGGCATTCAGGGAGAACAACGATGCGTGACGTCTTTATCTGCGATGCCGTGCGGACCCCGATCGGCCGTTTCGGCGGCTCACTCGCCAAGGTGCGTGCCGACGATCTGGCTGCCGCGCCCATCAAGGCGCTGATGGCCAAGCACCCCAACCTCGACTGGGCGCAGGTCGACGAGGTCTTCTTCGGCTGTGCCAACCAGGCCGGCGAGGACAATCGCAACGTCGCGCGCATGGCGCTGCTGCTGGCGGGCTTGCCGGATTCGGTTCCCGGCCAGACCCTGAACCGGCTCTGCGCCTCCGGCCTCGACGCGGTCGGTGCCGCCGGCCGCGCCATCCGCTCCGGCGAGATCGAGCTTGCGATCGCAGGCGGCGTCGAATCCATGACGCGCGCGCCGTTCGTGATGGGCAAGGCGCAAGAGGCCTTCTCGCGCTCCGCCGAGATCTTCGACACCACGATCGGCTGGCGCTTCATCAATCCGCTGCTCAAGGCGCAGTACGGCGTCGATGCCATGCCGGAGACCGGCGAGAACGTCGCCGAGGAATTCCAGGTCTCGCGCGCCGACCAGGACGCCTTCGCGATTCGCTCGCAGCAGCGCGCGGGCGCCGCGATCGCGGCCGGCTATTTTGCGGAAGAAATCATCCCGATCACCATTCCCGGCGGCAAGGCCGGCCCTGTCACCGTCGACAAGGACGAGCATCCGCGTCCCGAGACCACGCTGGAAGGTCTGGCAAAGCTGAAGCCGATCGTGCGCAACCCCGGTACGGTCACCGCCGGCAACGCTTCCGGCGTCAATGACGGTGCGGCCGCGATGATCCTGGCCTCAGAGGCTGCCGTGAAGAAGCATGGTCTCACGCCCCGCGCGCGCATCCTCGGCCTTGCCTCGGCCGGCGTGCCGCCGCGCATCATGGGCATCGGCCCGGTGCCCGCGACCCGCAAGCTGATGGAGCGGCTCGGCAAGAAGATCAGCGATTTCGACCTGATCGAGCTCAACGAGGCGTTCGCCTCGCAAGGCATCGCCTGCATGCGCCAACTCGGCGTGGCTGATGATGCCGATTTCGTCAATCCGCATGGCGGCGCCATCGCGCTCGGCCATCCTCTCGGCATGAGCGGCGCGCGTCTCGCGCTCACCGCCGTCCACGGCATGGAGAAGCGCGGCGGCAAGCTCGCGCTCGCCACCATGTGCGTCGGCGTCGGCCAGGGCGTGGCGGTTGCGATCGAGAAGCTGAATTAGGACTCTGTGCTTTCCCTCTCCCCGCCTACGGGGAGAGGCGAAAGGAACTGCTTTCCCTAATTAGTTATATCCTATAATGATTGGCGAAGTTGTCCGGCCGGACTACGATTGGCCGGGGAGGAATTCGCCAATGACATTCATCTATCCCACTGACAGCAACAAGGCGCATCCGCTGCCGCTGTCGCCCGACTACAAGAGCTCGATCAAGCGCGCGCCGAACAAGCCGTTGATCCCGATGCGTCACACGCTGTCGGAACTCACCGGTCCCGTCTACGGCCACGAGACCGTGCGCGAGGGCGATAACGACCTCACCACCCAGCACAAGGGCGAGCCGATCGGCGAACGCATCATCGTGCACGGCCATGTGCGCGACGAGGACGGCCGCGGCGTGCCGAATTCGCTGGTCGAGATCTGGCAGGCCAATTCCTGTGGTCGCTACGTTCACGTCCGCGACCAGCACCCTGCGCCGCTCGATCCGAATTTCACCGGCGCGGGCCGCACCGTGAGCGATGCGAGCGGCTACTACCGCTTCGTCAGCATCAAGCCGGGTGCCTATCCCTGGGGCAATCACCACAATGCGTGGCGTCCCGCGCACATCCATCTGTCGGTGTTCGGCCATTCCTTCGTCACACGCCTCGTGACGCAGATGTATTTTCCGAACGACCCGCTGTTTCCGTTCGATCCGATCTTCAACTCGGTGCCGGACGAAAAGGCGCGGGCTCGCATGGTCTCCTCGTTCGATCTCGAGAACACCCAGCCCGAATGGGCGCTGTGCTACCGCTTCGACATCGTGCTGCGCGGCAGGAACGCCACCCCCATGGAGAACCATTAAGTGCAGGATTCTGTGAAGCCCGACGGGATCACGCCATCGCAGACCGTCGGCCCGTTCTTCAAATATGGCCTCACGCCGAACGGCGAATATGCCTGGAACGACGCCTTCACCAACTCGACGCTGACGCCCGACGTCACCGGCGAGCGCATCCGCATCGAGGGTCGCGTGTTCGACGGCGACGGCGTTGCCGTGCCGGATTGCATGCTGGAGATCTGGCAGGCGGATGCGCAAGGCCGCTTCGCCGACCCGCAGGACAAGCGTGCGCTGCCGAATGCGAGCTTCCGCGGCTTTGCCCGTTGCGGCACCGACAAGGACGGCAATTACGCGTTCGAGACCATCAAGCCGGGTACGGTGCCGGATCCCGACGGCAAGCCGCAGGCGCCGCACGTCCTCCTTGCCGTGTTCGGTCGCGGCATGCTGCGGCATCTCTATACCCGGATCTATTTCAGCGACGAGGCCGGCAACGCCGCCGATCCCGTGCTGGCGCTGGTGCCCACTGAACGCCGCGCCACGCTGACCGCGGTACGCGAGGCGGGCAAGCCGGCCTACCGGCTCGACCTGCGGCTCCAGGGCGACGACGAGACGGTGTTCTTCGACGTCTAGCTCACCAGCGACCTGTCCTCTTGCGGTGCCCGGGTATCTCTTCGGGCGCCGCATTTCGGCTTTCGGGTATCGAGGTAGTGTGGCTCGCGCTCACAACCTTCGCTACTCCGGAATCATACGTAGGTTTTTTCTGCCAGTTTCCGATAGATGGATTCAGGGTCCTTTGACGCTAACGCGATATGAGGTTTGCAACTCATGCTGCGGGTAACGTCCATGAAGCCTCGTCTGTCGATTTCCACGGCCATCATCGTGTTTGGAATTCTGCTCATGCTCGGCTTCGCGGCTGTGGTCGCGAGCGGGGCCTATGCGTTGCGTGAACTCAAGGTGGGCGGCTCCCTCTATTCGGACATCAAGCTCGGAAACGATCTCGTCGCCGATATCCTGCCACCACCGGCATACGTCCTCGAAGCTTACCTGGTCGCAACATTGGCGATGCGTGAGCCGGATCAATTGACCGCTCATGGTGAGCGTCTTGTCCAGCTCCGCAAGGATTACGAGGACCGCAAGAAATTCTGGAGTGCATCCAGCCTGGCTCCCGACCTGAAGATGGCGCTGATCTCGAAATCCGACGCCGAAGTACAGAAGTTCTGGAAGCTCGTCTCTGACCAGCTCCTGCCGGCGCTCATGAGCAAGGATGCGGCCGCCGCCGAGAACGCCTATGCGCGGCTGAAGGAGACCTACAATGCGCATCGCGGTATCGTCGACACGATTGTCGAGGGTGCCAACAAGCAGAACGCCGACATGGAGAAGCTTGCGGCGGAACGCGATGCCTCGATGTCCTATTTTGTCTGGGGCGTCTCATTCGCCGTGCTCGTGCTGATCGCCGGTGGCCTTGCGTTCGTCGCGCTGGGAGTCGTCCGCCCAATCGTCCGCATGACCGGTGCAATGCAGAAGCTCGCGAACGGCGATCTCTCGGCCGACGTGCCCTATGCCGATCGCCGCGATGAAGTCGGCTCCATGGCAAGTGCCTTGGCGGTTTTCAAGCAGGGCGCGCTCGATAGCGCCAACATGCGCGACGAGCAAATCCGTGCCGAGAAGGAGGCGGCTGGGGCCAAGCGCGAAGCGCTTCTCGCCATGGCGGAGACGGTCGAGCGGGAAACCGGCGCTTCGGTCGAGAAGGCCGCTGCGGCAACGCAGGGCGTGGAGAGAAGTGCGTCCGACCTTTCGGGGATCGCACGAGATCTGTCGACCGAATCGCAAGCGGTCGCTGCCGCTTCCGAGCAGGCGCTGGCCAGCGCGGAAACCGTGTCGTCCGCGGCGGAGGAATTGACGGCCTCGATCCGCGAGATCGCGAGCCAGCTCGCGCGGGCCAGTGAGGTGACGAAATCGGCCGTCGCTGGCCGCGAGCAGGCACGCACGACGATCCAGGCCCTGTCCGGCGCGGTGAAGAAGATTGCCGAGGTTTCCGATCTCATCGGCGGGATCGCCGGCCAGACCAACCTTCTGGCCCTGAATGCCACAATCGAGGCGGCGCGTGCCGGGGAGGCTGGTCGCGGCTTTGCTGTCGTCGCCGCCGAGGTCAAATCCTTGTCCAACCAGACTGCCAAGTCGACCGAGGAGATTTCGCGCCTGATCGACGAGGTACAGGCCTCTACCGATGCAGCCGTGACGGCCGTCGAGGAGATGGGCGGCCATATCGTCGAGATCGATAGCGTTGCGACCTCCGTCGCTGCCGCCATGGAAGAGCAGGACGCCGCCACGCGCGAGATCGCTCGCTCGATTTCCGAGTCGGCATCCGCGGCCAAGGTGGTCTCGGCCAAGATCGTCCATGTGAGCCGCAATGCAGACTCCGTCAATGAGCGCGCCGGCGAGATGCACGATGCGATTGCCGGCGTGTCGGTGGATCTCTCCTCGCTCAAGTCGGTCCTGGTACGCACGGTACGCAGCTCGACGGCGGATGTGGATCGCCGTTCCTCGCCGCGCCATCCGACGGACCTGCAGGTCTCGGTGACCGACAGCCGGAATGCCGTGCATGGCACGACGCTGGTCGATCTTTCGGAAGGCGGCGCCTGGATTCGCTGTGCGCCGAAACTCAATCCCGGCGAACCCGGTGTGCTTCGAATCAAGGGCCTCGATCTGGCGCTGCCCTTCGATGTGCGGTCCCAGCAAGGCGAGGCCTCGCACGTCTCCTTCGCGCTGGACGCTGCTCAGAAGTCCGAGTTTCTGGGCTGGTTCAACCGACAGTTTGGCGAAGCCAGAGCCGCTTGATCGCAGCGCGAGATCAACGAGCGATCCTCGCCCCGTGACGCGTGCCGGCGGACGATGCGGGCCGCCGAGGCGAGTTGCCGGCACTCGCTTCTCATCGGGCGCGCCGCGCGAGGGCATCGGACCGGGGCCGTTATCTGCCGCGGTGCCTTTACGTCAGTTTGGCTGACGCAAAACCGTTCGCTCAAGCTTGCGCTTCCGTAGTTTTGCGGTCTTTTCCGTCGTGAATTTACCGCCAGGCAAGTCTGTATTTACCACGGTGCTTTAAGGTGGGCGCAGATCTGACGCGTGCTACCGGATTGCCTCATGAAAATTCGTTTGTCGGTATCTTCCGCGATCGTCGCGTTCGGCATCGTGCTCGCCATCGGCTTTACGGCGGTGGTCTCCACCAGCCTCTATGCACTGCGGGAGCTCAAGGTCGGCGGTCCGCTTTACTCCGACATCAAGCTCGGCAACGACCTCATCGCGGACATCCTGCCGCCGCCGGAATATGTCATCGAGGCCTATCTCGAGGCGACCCTGGCCATGCGCGAGCCGGACCAGCTGGCGGCCCACGGCGAACGCCTGATCCAGCTCCGCAAGGATTACGACGAGCGCAAGGCGTTCTGGGTTGCCTCCAGCCTTTCGGCCGACCTGAAGACGGCGTTGGTGTCTAAATCCGATGCCGAGGTGCAGAAATTCTGGAAGGCGTCCGACCAACTCCTGCCGGCCCTCAAGGCCAAGGACGCAGCTGCGTCCGAGCGCGTCTATACCCAGCTCAAGGACGCCTACACCGCGCATCGCGCCGTGATCGACAGCATCGTTGAGAGCGCCAACAAGCAGAATGCCGACATGGAGAAGCTGGCCGCGGACCGCGACAGCTCCATGCTCTTTATCCTCCTCGGCGTCTCCGCCGCGGTCCTGGCCTTCATTGCTGCGGGCCTGCTCGGCGTTGCCGTCGGGGTGGTACGCCCGATCGTGCGCATGACAGACACGATGCAGAAGCTCGCGACCGGCGATCTGGCCGCCGACATTCCGTTCGCGCAGCGCCGGGATGAGATCGGCTCGATGGCGGGTGCGCTGCTGGTATTCAAGCAGGCGGCGGTCGAGAATTCCCGCCTGCGCGAGGAGCAGTTGCAGCAGGAGCAGGCGGCTGCGCTTGCCAAGCGCTCCGCCCTGCACCAGATGGCCGAGACCGTCGAGCGCGAGACCGGCCGATCGGTCGACAGCGCGGGGACGGCGACGCAAGGCGTCGAGCGGGCCGCCTCCAGCCTGTCCGAGATCGCAAGGTCGCTCTCCGCGCAGTCGCAGGCCGTCGCGGCGGCCTCCACCCAGGCCCTCGGCAGCTCGCAGACCGTTTCGGCCGCGGCCGAAGAATTGAGCGCTTCGATCCGCGAGATCGCAAGTCAGGTCGCGCGCACCAGCACCGTCACAAAATCCGCGGTCGCCGGCCGTGAGCAGGCGCGATCGACCATCCAGGCGCTGGCCGGATCGGTGAAGAAGATCGCCGAGGTCTCAGACCTGATCGGCGGCATCGCCGGCCAGACCAACCTTCTGGCACTCAACGCCACGATCGAGGCGGCGCGCGCCGGCGAGGCCGGCCGCGGCTTCGCCGTGGTCGCCGCCGAAGTGAAGTCCCTGTCCGACCAGACGGCCAAATCCACCGAGGAGATCGGTCGGCTCATTGCCGAGATCCAGACCTCGACGCAGGCCGCGGTCGACGCCGTCGAGACCATGGGCGGCCACATCGTCGAGATCGACGGCGTGGCGACCTCGGTTGCCGCCGCGATGGAAGAGCAGGACGCCGCGACGCGGGAGATATCGCGGTCGATTTCCGAATCGGCTTCCGCAGCGAAGGAGGTCTCGGCCAAGATCGGCAATGTCAGCCGCGACGCCGCTTCCGTCGACGAGCGCGCGGCTGAGGTCAGGCAGGCGATCGCAGGCATGGCGGCCAATCTCGAGCAGCTCCGGTCGGTCGTGGTGCGGACCGTGCGCGACTCGACCGCGGCGGCTTGAGCGCGGCATCGGTTCGGCCGCTGGTGCGTGGGGTTATGATCGTGCAATATGGCGCGGGACAGTGGCATCGTGAATTTCATGACACCTCCACAACTGCCTGATGTCGTTGAGCCCGCCCGACTGACGGCCGCGCTACGGCGAGGCGGCGTGCTGGACGCCGGCGCGGTCCGCGAGGTGAAGGTGCTGCATCAGCACCCGGCCCTGGTGTCGCACGTCATCCGACTTGGGCTGCGCTATGTCGGAGAATCCGCCGGGGCCCCGCACTCCGTCATCCTCAAGATGCCGCATTCGGCCTACGCCAAGTCGCTGGCCAATTCTGGTCGGCAGGAAGTGGCCTTCTACACCCGCCTTGCGCCAAATATGCCGTCGCAGATCGTTCCTCGCTGCTACGATGGCCATTTCGATGACGAGAGCCAGGCTTGGCATCTCCTGCTCGAGGATCTCACCGATAGCCATGAGGTTGCGGCTGCTTGGCCGTTGCCGCCCTCGCGCGATCAGGCGATGGCGATCGTCACGGCGCTGGCCCGTTGGCATGCATGCTGGTGGGACCATCCCGGTTTCGGCGAAACCGTCGGTACTTGGTTGAGCGCCGATGACACTGCGAGCCTGATGGAAACGTTCGCAGGTCATTACGACCGCTTTGCTGACTTGCTTGGTGATCGCCTCAGTGAGGAGCGACGTATCCTCTACCGACGCTTCATCGAGAAAGCGGAGCAGCTGTTGCAGCGCTACCATTCGCATCGCCACGTAACCATCGCGCACGGCGATGCCCATACTTGGAATTTCCTGTTGCCGCGCGCGGGCGTCGCGGACGCCGTGCGCATCTTCGATTTCGATCAGTGGCGCATCAACGTTCCTACCCACGATCTCGCCTATATGATAGCGACGCAATGGTATCCAGAGCGCAGGCAGGCGCTCGAACGTCCACTGCTCAACCGCTACTACGAGATGCTGATCGCGCACGGTGTCACCGGCTACACGCGCGGCGCACTCGACCAAGACTATCGTCGGTCGGTGCTGTGGCACATCACCAAGCCCATCTGGCAGTGGAGCATCAACATCCCGCCGGTGATCTGGTGGAATAATCTGGAGCGGATATTCGCGGCCGTGGACGATCTGGGCTGCGAGGAGTTGTTGGGGTAATGCTGTTGTGTCCCGGGCGCGGTGCAGCGTGTAACGCTGCGCCGCAGAACCGGGACCCAGCCTGCCGAAAGCATGGGCCCCGGCTCAGCAGCGCATCACTACGTGCTGCGCCGCGTCCGGGGCACGAGACTTGCCATCTACTCCATCACCGCATGCTCAGGCCCCGCCGCCTGCTTGCGCAGCGTGGCCTTGGTCGAGCCGATCAGCAAGGCGAGCGGGATGGTGCAGAGGACGAAGAGCATCACCAGCTGGTAGTCGTGTGCGAAAGCGATGATCTGCGCCTGCACGCTCACCATCCTGTCGGCCATGGCGCGGCCGGCATCGGTAGACAGGTTGATCAGGCCCCTGACGTCGGGCATCTGCAGTGCATGGTTGAACGGGTTGATGTTCTCGGACAGGATCGCGTAGGTCCGCCGCGTGCCCTGGGTCAGCTGAGCGATGACGACGGAGATGCCGACCGAGCTCGCGACGTTGCGCATCAGCGTCAGCATCGCGGTGCCGTCGGTACGCAACTCGTTCGAGAGCGTCAGGAACGCCACGGTCGAAAGCGGCACGAAGACGAGACCGAAGCCGAAGCCCTGGATCACGCTGACGGCGACGATCTCCGGCACCTGGGTCAAATCGGTCCAGCCGGTCATCTGGAACAGCGAGCCGGCGGTCAGCGTCAGGCCGGAGATGATCAGCGTGCGCGCCTCGACATAGCGCATCATGCGGCCGACCAGCATCATGGCGAAGAAGGTGCCGAAGCCGCGGCTCGCCAGCAAGAGGCCGGCGGTGATGATGGGATAGCCGATCACGTTCTGCATGTAGGGCGAGGCCAGCGCCATGGTCGAGAACAGCACGAGCCCCATCACGATCATGAACATGCAGCCGGTGACGAAGTTGCGGTCGCGGAACAGGCCGAAGCGGATGAACGGCGTCGAGGTCGTGAAGGAGTGCGCGAGGAAGTAATAGAAGGCGACGGCCGAGACGATGAATTCCGCCAGGATCTCGTTCGATTCAAGCCAGCCCAGTTGCTCGCCGCGGTCGAGCGCAAGCTGCAGCGAGCCGATCGCCACCGCCAGCGCGGCGAAGCCGAACCAGTCGAATTTGAGGCTGAGATTCTTGTCGGTCTCGTCCATGAAGACGATCAGTCCGAGCACGGTGATGAAGCCGAACGGCAGGTTGACGAAGAACACCCAGTGCCAGGAATAGGTCTCGGTCAGCCAGGCGCCGAGCGAGGGGCCCATGATCGGACCCATCATCACCCCCATGCCCCAGATCGACATCGCCTTGGCGCGTTCCTGCAGCGTGTAATAGTCGAGCATCACCGATTGCGACAGCGGCACCAGGGCGGCGCCGAACACGCCCTGCAGCAGCCGGAACAGCACCATCTGGTTGATGTCCTGCGCGAGGCCGCACAGCACCGAGGCCATTGTGAAGCCGGCCGCGCAGGTGATGAAGATGCGCTTGCGGCCGAAGCGGTTGGAGATCCAGCCCACCGGCGCCGTCATGATCGCGGCGGCGACGATATAGGAGGTCAGCACCCAGTTGATCTGGTCCTGCGAGGCCGACAGCGTGCCCTGCATGTAGGGCAGGGCGACGTTGGCGATGGTGGTGTCCAGCGCCTGCATGATGGTCGCGGTCATGGCGCAGATCGTCACCATGTTCCGGCGCAGGCCGGGAACCATCAGAGCGGGATTGGACTCCGCCATCAGATCAGTCCTTGTCCTGGTCTTTATCCTGGCTCGCGGTCGCCGACAGGCCGAGCAGGCCGGCGAGGGAGCGTTTGTGGCCGGTGTCGATGGTGGCGTAGACGCTCATGCCGGCCTTCAGCTTCCGCACATATTTGTCGGTCTCGTCGAAATAGATGCGGATCGGCACGCGCTGCACCACCTTGACGAAATTGCCGGTGGCGTTCTGCGGCGGCAGGATGGCAAATTGCGCACCGGTGCCGGGCGACAGCGATCCGATCTTGCCCTTGAAGACGTGGTTCGGGAAGGCGTCGACCTCGAGCGTGACGGGCTGCCCTTCGGTGACGTGGGTGAGGTCGCTCTCCTTCGGATTGGCGTCGACCCAGGGATGGGCGACGTCGATGATGGAGAAGACGGGCGTGCCCGCGGTGACGAAGCGGCCGAGCTGGATCTGCTCGACCTGTGTAGCCACGCCGTCCATCGGCGCGCGCAGCACGGTGTGGTCGAGGTTGCGCTGGGCATCGTCCAGCCTGGCTTTCGCCTGTGCGTAAGGCGGGAATTGCTCCAGCGGCAACGCTGAATCGCCGAGCAGCTGCGTCTTGGCGTTCGAGAGTTGCTGCTTGATGTATTGCGCCTGCGCGCCGGCTGTGACCAGCGCATTCGAAGCGTTGTCGAGATCGAGCTGCGAGCCGAAATTGTTCTTCACCAGCGCCTGCTTGCGCTCGACGTCGCGCTGCTTCAGATCGATGCCTTGCTGGGCAAGGTTGAGCATGTCGCCATAGATCTTGATGTTGGCAACGAGATTGTCATAGGTCGTGCGGGTTTGCGCGAGCTGGGCCTTGGCCTCGTCGACCGCGTGGCGGAACGGAACGGGGTCGATCTCGAACAGCTCGTCGCCGTGCTTGACCGACTGGCCTTCCTTCACGACCACCTTCAGGATCTTGCCGGAGATATCGGGCGTCACCAGCACTTTCTGCGCGCCGACATAGGCGTCGTCGGTGCCGACATAGCGGCCGCCATGCAGATAAAAGGTGAGGCCGCCGACGACTGCGACGAGAGGCAGCACGACCAGAAGCAGGAAACGGCGGTAGCGCCGCAGGCCCGCGACCAGGCGGCGGCGCGGATCGGTGCCGGCTTTCTTGGTCGGCTTGCCGCTGTCGGTCTTCTGCTCGGGCTGGAACTTGAGGACTTGATCAGCCATAGCGCTGCTCCTTGCGCGCTTGTTCCGCGCTGCTGGTCTGGATCGCGGTGCGCACGTTTTCCTTGATGGTTTCGAGTTGTGTCAGCAGGCGATGGGCGTCGGCCGGCGTGATGCCGTCCAGCGCGTTGGCCGTCAGCTCGGATTTCAGCCCGCTCATCCGCCCCAGCAATTGCCGGCCGGCTTTCTTGAGATAAAGCCGCTTGACGCGGCGGTCCGAGGCATCGTTGCGGCGCTCGATCCAGTCGCTGTCGCAGAGCTTGTCGATCAGGCGGGTCAGTGTGATCGGCTGCATCTCCAGCAGCTCGGCGAGTTCCGACTGCTTCATGCCCTCGCTGCGCTCGACCTTGGCCAGCACCGCCCATTGCGCGCGGGTGATGCCGAAGCGGGACGCCTCCTTGTCGGCATAGACGCGCAAGAGGCGGTAGAGTTCGCCCAGCGTGAACAGGAAATTCTGGTCGACGGACCCGCGGGTCATAAGCTTTGTCTCCAATGAGCTTGAATATAATAAGCAAGCTTATGATTATTTCACGCCGGGTTTGCGGGACGCTGTCCCGCAGCAAGAGCATGGCTGACCGCCACGTCGGCGGTCGTGCTTTGGGTTCCCCGGCTGAAATGCTAGAACGCCGGTCGCATGACCCTCGCAAAGCCGGCATTTCCCGCGCCCGACCATGATCACGGCCGCTGCACCGCGGATGCGCTGGCGCATGCCGAGGCCGTTTGCCAGCAGCGCGCGCAGAAGTTCACGCCGATCCGTCGTCACGTGCTGGCAGCCTTGCTCTCCAGCCACCGCCCGCTCGGCGCCTACGAGGTGATCGACGAATTGGCAAAATCGATGGCGCGTCCGGCGCCGATCACGGTCTATCGCGCTCTCGATTTTTTGATGGCCAACGGCCTCGTGCACCGCATCGAAAGCCGCAACGCCTATCTCGCCTGTGCCGCCCACGACCACGACGCGACCTCGGCGGTGGCGTTCCTGATCTGCGAGCGCTGCGGCCTGGTCGGCGAGATTTCGTCGGCGTCCTTTGCCAACGATATCAACGTTGCCGCGCGCAGTTCAGGCTTCGCACCCAAGTTGTCCGTGGTGGAAATCACGGGCGTCTGCACTCATTGCCAGAAAGCTGCATAAGCAAACAACGGCGCAAAGCCGGTTTTTCGGGAAGATATGCCCTCACCACAAGCCAACCCATCCGCCGCACGTCCCCTCAGTGCCGGCGCCATCGCCCTGATGCTCATGCTTTGCCTGACCTGGGGGTTCAACCAGATCGCGGTGAAGCTGGTGCTGCCGGACATCCCGCCGATGCTGCAGGCCACGATCCGGTCGGCGGGCGCGCTGCCGGTGCTGTTCATCATCGGCACGCTTCGCGGCGTCAAATTCTTCGAGAACGACGGCACGTGGAAGCCGGGCCTGATCGCCGGGCTGATGTTCGGCATCGAATTCGTATTGATCTTCCAGGGGCTGCGCCTCACCTCGGCCTCGCGCGCGGTGGTGTTCCTCTACACCGCCCCGTTCTTCGTTGCGCTCGGCTCCTACCAGGTGCTCGGCGAGCGGCTCGGCGCCTCGCAATGGCTGGGTCTCGCCATCAGCTTTGCCGGCGTCGCCCTCGCGATTGGCGTGCCGCAGCCCAATGTCGATTCGCATGTCCTGCTCGGCGACCTCATGATCGTCGGCGGCGCCGCGCTGTGGGCGGCGACCACGCTGGTGGCCAAGGGGACGCGCTTGCGGTTCGCCGCGCCCGAAAAGGCGCTGGGCTATCAGGTTGCGATCTCGATCCCGATCCTGGGGCTGGCGGCCTGGCTGTTCGGCGAGACCATCACGCACACGCCCGCGCCGCTGTCGCTCGGCCTGATGGCGTTCCAGGCGATCTGGGTGGTTGGAACCACGTTCACGCTTTGGTTCGCCCTGGTGAAGACCTATTCGGCCAGCAAATTGTCTGCTTTTACCTTCATCACCCCTTTGTTTGGCGTGGTCGGTAGCTATTTCATCATGCACGACACCTTGAGCCTGGCATTCGGGGCGGCGGCCGTCCTTGTAATTGCTGGACTTTTCCTGGTTAACCGTCCGAGCCAAGTCGCTGCGGCGCCACGCGATGCATTGCTGAACGTCACCAAAACCTGATATTTGGACCCCATGAACAAGCCCGAAACCACCATCGATTCCGACATCGCGGGCCCCGCGCCGCGCCATCACACCACCCAGGTCAAGGTCGGCGACGTCGCCGTCGGCGGCGGCGCGCCGATCGTCGTGCAGTCGATGACCAACACCGACACCGCCGACATCGACGGTACCATTGCCCAGGTCGCAGCGCTCGCGCGCGCCGGCTCCGAAATGGTCCGCATCACCGTGGATCGCGAGGAAGCCGCTGCCGCCGTTCCGCATATTCGCGACGGCCTCGCCAAGCGCGGTATCACCACGCCGCTGATCGGCGACTTCCACTATATCGGCCACAAGCTGCTCGCGGCCTATCCGGCCTGCGCCGAGGCGCTCGCCAAGTACCGCATCAATCCCGGCAATGTCGGCTTCAAGGACAAGCGCGACACCCAGTTCGCCGACATCATCGAGATCGCCAACAAGAACGACAAGCCGGTCCGCATCGGCGCCAATTGGGGCTCGCTCGACCAGGAACTGCTGACCAAGCTGATGGACGAGAACGCCGCGTCCGCCAATCCCCGCGACGTGCGCGCGGTGACGCGCGAAGCCATGGTGCAGTCCGCGCTGCTCTCGGCGGCGCGCGCCGAAGAGCTCGGCATGCCCAAGAACCGCATCATCCTCTCCGCAAAAGTCTCGGCGGTGCAGGATCTGATTGCCGTGTATCAGGATCTCGCGTCGCGTTCCGACTACGCCATCCACCTCGGTCTCACCGAGGCCGGCATGGGCACCAAGGGCATCGTGGCCTCCTCCGCCGCGCTCGGTATCCTCTTGCAGCAGGGCATCGGCGACACCATCCGCATCTCGCTGACGCCGGAGCCCGGCGGCGACCGCACCCGCGAGGTGCAGGTCGGCCAGGAGCTGCTGCAGACGATGGGTTTCCGCACCTTCGTGCCGCTGGTCGCGGCGTGCCCCGGCTGCGGCCGCACCACCTCGACCACGTTCCAGGAGCTGGCACGCTCGATCCAGGATTTCATCCGCGACGAGATGCCGAGTTGGAAGACGAAATACCCCGGCGTGGAAGAGCTCAACGTCGCGGTGATGGGCTGCATCGTCAACGGGCCCGGCGAATCCAAGCACGCCAATATAGGCATCTCCTTGCCCGGCACCGGCGAAGCCCCGGCCGCGCCTGTGTTCGTCGACGGCAAGAAGTTCCGCACGCTGCGCGGCCCGACCATCTCCGCCGATTTCAAGGCGCTGGTGATCGACTATATCGAGCAGCGTTATGGCCAGGGCGCCAAGGTGCCGGTGACGGCGGCGGAGTAGGCGTCTTCCACACATCGGAATCGTAAGGCGGGTTCGCGAAGCGAAGCCCGCCTTATTTTTTGCGCGATCGTAGCCCGGATGGAGCGCAGCGAAATCCGGGGCCTTCGCGCGAGCCAAGAAACCATTCCCGGATTGCGCTGCGCTCCATCCGAGCTACGATGGCCCCAATCAAAACGATCGGGAGAACCGCCATGAGCTCACTCGCCGGCAAGCAGGGCCCGCGTTACCGCCACACGTCCGATGACGGCGTGCCTTACGAGACCATCGCGGTCGAAAAGCTCACGCCCATCATCGGTGCGGAAATCTCGGGCGTCGACATCGGCGCGCTCGTCGACGGCGATGCCCGCCCCAACCGGCAGATGGACGAGATCCATCGCGCGCTCGCCGAAAACCTCGTCATCTTCTTCCGCGACCAGACCATCACGCCGCAGCAGCATCTCGCCTTCGGCCGCAAGTTCGGCGAGCTGCATTTTCATCCGGCCGCCCCGCACGAAGACGAAGACCCCGCGCTGATGAAGATTTATGCCGACAAGAACTCGCCGCGCGCCAATGGCGAGGGCTGGCATTCCGACGTGTCCTGCGATCTCGAGCCGCCGATGGGCTCGATCCTCTACATCAAGCAATGCCCGCCACGCGGCGGCGACACGCTGTTCGCCAACATGTATGCGGCCTACGAGGCGCTGTCGGACCGGATGAAGGCCTATCTCGATGGCCTCACCGCGCTGCATGATGGCGAGCCGATTTATCGCGGACTCTACGCGAATTATGGCGTTGCCGACCGCCCGTCCTATCCGAGCGCCGAGCATCCGGTGGTGCGCACGCATCCGGTCACCGGCAAGAAGGCGCTCTACGTCAACCGCGGCTTCACCCGCCACATCAACGGCGTCCCGCGCGACGAGAGCGACGCGATGCTCGCCTATCTCTACCAGCACGCCGAAAACCCGCTGTTCCAGTGCCGCTTCCGCTGGACCGAGAACGCCATCGCGTTCTGGGACAACCGCTGCACCCAGCACCGCGCGATGTGGGACTACTGGCCGCATACGCGCTCGGGGACGCGGGTGACGGTGAAGGGGGAGCGGCCGGTGTGAGAACGTCGTGGCGTGCTATCGCGGTTTCGCTGATCCCGCTTTTGCTTTCGCCGATCGACGTTGCGTGGGCAGCCGGCGCGCCCAAGCTTGCGAAGGCGAGGTCGAGAGCGGCCGCGCCGGAGGCATGTGAGCCGCGCAAATTTCGAATCGTCGTGGATGTCGGCCACACCCCGGATTCCTACGGCGCGCTGAGCGCTCGCAATGATCCCGAGTTCGGCTTCAATTTCAGGCTCGCGAGCTTGGTCACGTCCAAACTCAGGCACGAAGGCTTTGCCGCAACCCGCCTGCTGGTCACCGACGGCAAGGCGCGGCCGAGCCTGTTCAAGCGGGTCAGTGCCGCGAACGACGGCCGAGCCGATCTGTTCCTGTCGATCCACCATGATTCGGTCCCGGACACATTGCTGGAGACCTGGGAGTTCGATGGCGCGAAGAGCTATTTCAGCGACCGCTTTTCGGGCCACTCCCTGTTCGTGTCGCGGCAGAACTCGCACTTCGCCACCAGCCTGATGCTGGCCCGGATGATCGGCAGGCAGTTGAAGGAGCAGGGCCTGCACTATGCCAGCCAGTACACCTTGCCGGTGATGGGTCGTTACCGCCGTCAGTTGCTCGACAAGGATGTCGGCGTCTATCGCTATGACGGGCTCGTCGTTCTCTCGCGGACGAGCAGTGCGGCCGTGCTGCTCGAAGCCGGCTCCATCATCAACCGCGACGAGGAAATGGCGATGAACTCGCCGGATCGGCACGAGACGATTGCGGCGGCCGTGGCGTCGGCCATAGGGCAGTTTTGCGCGAAGCGGTAGGTTTGTCGCACTGACGGATGGTCTACAGTGGCATCCGCCGATACTCGCGGTTCGCCAGGCTCGCCTCCTCCAGATCCAGATCGCGCTCGATCCGCCGCCGCGTCTCGTCGGTAATCTGGCCGTCGCGCAGGAGATCGTGGATGAATTTTCGTTCGGCGGCGATCAGGTCGCGGGTCAGCGCGGTGCCGGCGGCGGAGACGTCGTGGTGGGTGGGGTCGAGTGAATCGGGCAGCTGACTGATACGGATCTCATGGCGGGCGCGCAGCAGCCGCATCACTTCGTCGGAGACGTCCTTCTCTTCGGTCAGCGCGTCGAGCGATTTCAACGCGGCATCGAGGGCCTGGCGTCTCGCCGCGATCTCGGCCTCGTGCTCGGCGGCATGCTCGTTGCGGCCGGCCTCGGCGACCCCGAGCCAGCGCACGACCGGCGGCAGCGTCAGGCCGACGCCGATCAGCGTGACGAAGATGACGCCGAAGGCCACGAAGAGGATCAGGTCGCGGTACGGAAATGCATCGCCGTCGGGCAGCGTGAACGGCAGCGCCAGCGCGGCCGCGAGCGACACCGCCCCGCGCACGCCGGTGAAGGCGAGCACGAACGGCCACTGCCATGGCGGCGCCGGATCGCGCTTGCGCAGCGACTTGCTGAGCATCCGCGGCAGGTAGGTTGCGGGATAGAGCCAGGCAAAGCGTGCGGTCACGATGATGACCAGGACCAATGCGGTTGCGATCAGGATGTCGTCGAGCGGGAACGCCTTCGACTTCTCGTAGAGCGCCCGCATCTGGAAGCCCGTGAGCAGGAACAGTACGCCCTCGATCAGGTAGATAACGAGGTCCCAGAAGAAGATGCCTTGCAGGCGCGTCGCCGACGAGATCAGCAGCGGGCCGTTCCAGCTCACATAGAGACCGCAGGCCACCGTCGCGATCACGCCGGAGCCGCCGAGATGCTCGGGCAGCCAGTAGGAGACGTAGGGGGTGATCAACGACAGCGTCAGCTCGACCTGCGGATCCCCGGACCATTTGCGGAAGCGAAGGGAGAGCCAGCCGACGCCAATGCCGAAGGCGATCTCGCTGGCGACGATGAGGAGGAACTCGCCGGCCGCCAGCGGCAGCGAGAAATGCCCGACCATGATCGCGGCCAGCGCGAAGCGGTAGAGGATCAGCGCCGTGGCATCATTGGCGAGCCCTTCACCCTCGAGGATGACCAGGAGCCGTCGCGGCATGTTGAGCCGGCGCGCGATCGCGAGCGGCGCCACCACGTCGGGCGGCGCGACGATGGCGCCGAGCAGGAAGCCGATGGTCCAGGGCAGGCCGATCATGTAGTGCGTGGCGGCCGCCACCAGCGCCGCAGTGAAGATCACGGCACCGACCGCGAGCAGCACGATGGGGCGCAGATTCTTCCGGAACTCGCGCCAGCTCATGGCGACGCTGGCCGAGTAGATCAGCGGCGGCAGCACCATCAGCAGCACCAGTTCCGGCGGCAATTCCACCGCCGGCATGCCCGGCACGAAGGCGAGGCCGACGCCAGCCAGCATCAGCAGGATGGCAGGGGCGATGTTGAAGCGCCGCGCGGCGAGAGCCACGCCTGCCAGTACGGCGAGCAGGATGAGAAAGGTCTGAAATTTCGCTTCCATGATGGTCTGTCTTGACCCGGAAGCGACGGCTGCGTCAATGCGTGCCGCTTACGCCAGGCGTTCGGCCACCATCCGCCCGATGCGTGCAAAGGCGGCTTCGATCTGCGCCGCGTTCGGCGTGCCGCCCTGGGTATAGGCCGTGATCAGGATCGGCGTCTCGGGCTTGTTGTCGGGTCTGGGCCAGGCGACCGCGATGTCGCCCGAAGCGTCCTTGCCGTTGTTGCCGGTCTTGTCGCCGATGGTCCAGCCTGCGGGCAGGCCGCCGCGCAGCCGGTTGGCGCCGGTCTTGCAGTTCACCATCCACTCCGTGAGCAGGCCACGCGAGGCTGGCGTCAGTGCCTCGCCCACCACCAGGCGCCGCAAATTTCCCGCCATCGCTGCCGGCGTCGTGGTGTCATGGGGATCGCCGGGCGGCGAGCGGTTGAGTTCGGGTTCGTTGTGATCCAACCGCGAGGTGGTGTCGCCGAGCGAGCGCCAGAACGCGGTGAGCGCGGCGGGGCCGCCGATCCGCGCCAGCAGCAGATTTGCGCAGGTATTGTCGCTGAGCTCGACGATCGCCTTGCACATGTCGCTGACCGACATCGCGCCGGCCGCAAGGTTCTGCCTGGCGACCGGCGCATACTCCAGCAGGTCGGCCTTGCCGTAAGCGATCGTGGCCGCAAGCTTCTCTTCGCCGCGATCGACCCGAGCCAGCACGCAGGCCGCGAGCGAGGCCTTGAAGGTCGAGCACATCACGAAACGCTCGTCGGCGCGCCAGGCGAGCTTCTTGCCGGTCGCAAGGTTCTCCGCATAGACCCCGATCCGTCCGCCGCTCTCGCGCTCATAGGTTTCGAGTTCCGCTGGAGGTTCGGCGGCCAACGCGGGGGAGGCGGCGATCCAGCATAGCGAGGCGAGCAGGGAACGGCGATCGAGCGGCATGGGAGGCTTTCAGGCGAGCGAAGGTCGAGCTAAAACGGACTCGCTATTTGCGCTGTCATTGCGAGCGCAGCGAAGCAATCCAGAATCTCTCCGCGGAGGGATTCTGGATTGCTTCGTCGCAAGAGCTCCTCGCAATGACGTGTGGCTAGAGTTGGGCTCACTCCTAAGAGAATGCCTCCCAAGTCGGACTGTGGAAGGCTTTGCCGCTCTCACTCCCTCAGATCATAACGATACGACTTCGACACGATCTGCCAGCCGTCGGCGAGCTTCATCGCGACCAAGTAGTCGGTGAAGAAACGCGGCGGCAGCTGACATCGCACCTTGATGAAGGCGGTCTTGTCGTCCGAACGGTCGATGGTGACGATGAAATCCTCGCGCGGCTTGCCTTCGGCCTTGGCGGAGGCGCGTTTGCGGACGCGGTCGAGCCAGTCGGGCACGGTCAGGACCTGGAGCTCGCCCTTCTCGACCCAGCGCAAGTCAGCGGAGGGATGGAAGATGGTGCCGAGCTTCTCGGCGTCGCCCTCGTAAAGCCCGTCGAAATAGGATTGCACGACGGCTTCGACGCTCGAACGGTTCTGGCTCATGGGTCATCCTTTTGAATGATGGCTTGGGCGGAACTTAGTCGTACACATCGAAATGCGCTATGGGTGTCTCTCGCCAATCGCGCGAGGGTGTTGGAATGACCGGATCAGAAACTTCGAACGCTCGTATCCTGATCGGCGAATGCTACTGCCGCACCGTGCGGTTCGAAGTCGTCGACGCGTTCTCCTATGCGATGAACTGCCATTGTTCGAACTGCCGTCGCACCACCGGCTCCGCGTTCAAGCCGTTCGCCGGCATCGCGCAGGACAAGCTCCGCATTGTCCGGGGCGGCGACCAGAGGATGATCTTCGGCGACGACACGACCCATGATGCCCATTGTGGGCGATGCGGCTCGCTGCTCTATTCTCGAGTGCGGGAAGGACAATGGGTTCATGTCGCCATGGGAACCCTGGTCGATGCCCCCTCGATCCGGCCGAGCGCCCACATCTTCGTGGGCTCGAA
Source organism: Bradyrhizobium amphicarpaeae (assembly GCF_002266435.3). NCBI lineage: Bacteria > Pseudomonadati > Pseudomonadota > Alphaproteobacteria > Hyphomicrobiales > Nitrobacteraceae > Bradyrhizobium > Bradyrhizobium amphicarpaeae. The sequence continues at coordinate 6,931,514 of NZ_CP029426.2, read as the reverse complement.
GGCGCCCTGGCATGACATTACGGACGATCTGCCGCAATATCGGGGGCATATCGGGGTTGTCTGAGGGAAACCGGTTCGCCCGCATCGGCCGGCGAACCGCGACCGCGCTGGTGCGACAAACTAAGGGGGCTCTCTGGTCGTCGCCGGCACGGCCTTCGTGACCTCCATCACAAGTGCCGGCACCAGATCCTGCTAAAGCGATCCCAAAGGGGCCAGATGGCCTGAATTTCGGAAGTCGTGTCATGCGCAATCTGCTCAGACTTTGCCCTCTCCTCCTCGCTGCCGCGTTGCTGTTCGGCGCCGGGCCCGCTTTCGCCGGAAAGCGGGTCGCTCTGGTGATCGCCAACTCGGCGTATCAGCACGCGCCGTCGCTCGCCAACCCCGTCAATGACGGTGCGGTGATGGCGAAGACACTGAAGGACGCCGGTTTCGATGTCGTCGATTCCCGGCACGATTTGTCGGCGCAGGAGACGCGGCGCGTGCTGCGCGAGTTCGCCGACGCGACCCGAAGCGCCGACATCGCAGTGGTCTACTATGCCGGCCACGGCATCGAGGTCGAGGGCTCGAACTATCTGATTCCTGTCGATGCCAAGCTCGAGCGCGACACCGACGTCTATGACGAAGCGCTGTCCCTCGACCGCGTTCTGGTCGCGGTCGAACCTGCCAAGCAGCTCCGTCTGGTGATCCTGGATGCCTGCCGCGACAATCCGTTCGGCAAGACCATGAAACGCACGGTGGCCTCGCGCGGCATCGGTCGGGGCCTCGCCCAGGTCGAGCCGACCAGCCCCAACACCCTGATCGCCTATTCGGCCAAGGCCGGCTTCACGGCCCAGGACGGTGACGGCGCCAACAGCCCATTTACGGTCGCGTTGTCGAAGCATCTGGCGACGCCGGGTCTCGATGTCCGCCGCGCCTTCGGCTTCGTGCGTGATGACGTGCTCAAGTCGACCGGTAACAAGCAGGAGCCGTTCGTTTACGGTTCGCTCGGTGGTGAGGACGTGCCGCTGGTTCCGGTCAAGGTGACGGCCGCAGCAACCGTTGCGCCCGCGCCGAACCCGCAGGCCGACATCCGCCGCGATTACGAGCTCGCGCTCCAGGTCGGCAACAAGGCGGCGTGGGCTGCCTTCCTCGCCCAGCATCCCGATGGCTTCTATGCGAGCCTCGCCAAGCTTCAAGTCGAGAAGATTGGTGCCGAGCAGGCCCACGCGGCTGCCACCGAGAAGGCGAAACAGGCCGAGGCAGAACGCGATCGTCTCGCCGCGCTTGGCGCGCAGAAGGATGCACAGGTCAGGGCGGCGGCCGATGCGAAGGCCGCCGAGCAGGCGCAGCTCGCCGCGCAGAAGGCCAAGGAGCAGGCGCAGCAGCAGGCCGCTGCCGCCGAGCAGCAGCGCGTCAACCTCGCCGCCGCAGCGCCGAGCGCTGCGCCGACCAGCACGGCGAGCCCGGCCGGCACCAACGTCGCCTCCCTGACGCCGGCGACCGCGCCGGCCGATCTCAGCCGCACGGTGCAGACCGAGCTCGGCCGCGTCGGCTGCTACTCCGGGCAGGCCGACGGCAACTGGAATACGTCATCGCAGCGCTCGCTGTCGCAGTTCAACCGCTATGCCGGCACCAAGCTCGACGTGAAGGTGGCAAGCACGGACGCGCTGGATGCAGTCAAGGCCAAGCCGTCGCGGGTCTGCCCGCTGGTCTGCGAGCACGGTTTCAAGGCCGATGGCGACAAGTGCACGAAAATCGTCTGCCGCGAAGGCTACGCGGTCAACGACGATAACGAGTGCGAGAAACAGCGCGCCGCCAAGCCGGCCAAGCCCGCAACGGCGAAGCGCGACGACGGTGACGAGCGTCCCGCCCGGCAGCGTCGTCAGGCCGGTGATACCACTGCCGGAGCTGCGGGTGGTTATGATGGTGCGGCTGGCATTGCCGCCGCAGCCGGCGCCAGCCGTCGTTCGGGGGGCGGGCAGATGTACTGCAACAACACCGGCTGCCGCCCGGTCAACCGCGGCTGCCATCTCGAATATCGCGGCGGTGGCGGTCCCGGCAACGACGCCAATGCCGAGGTTTGCAACTGACGATGCAGATCGTCCCGGCCGTGCCGGGACGATGTCAGTTCGAGATGGCGCTCGCGGCGATGTTGACCGTCAGTGCCAGCAAGGCCGTGTTGTAGATGAACGAGACGATCCCATGCGCCGTTGCCGTCCGGCGAATCGTCTTGTCGGTGATGCCGACGTCGGAAACCTGCGCGGTCATGCCGATCACGAACGAGAAATAGACGAAGTCCCAATAGTCGGCATGGTCTTCCTTGCCGCTGCCCGGGAATTGCAGGCCGCCGGGCTTGGCGTTCCGGTAATAGTCATGCGCGTAGTGCAGCGCGAAAGTGGTATGCACGGCGGCCCAGGATAGCACGATCGTGGTGATCGCGATCGTGAGTTCCGTGGCGCCGCGATGGACGCCGAGTTCGGCGACGATCGCCGCGATGCTCGCGAACGCACCGATCGCCGTGACCAGCAGGATCACGAAGCGGCCGTCGTCCTGCATCGCGGCGGCGCGGCGGATATGCTGATGGTCATTGCAAAGCATCATCGCATAGACCAGCACGAGATAGACCGCGATCAGCGCGTCCCAGCCGAGCACGAGCCGCGTTGCCAGCCGGGGGGAGCCCGGCAGGAGCAGGCCGACGAGGATGCCGATACCAAGCGCGATGAACGTCCGCGGCCGCGCATAGATCAGCCGCATCGGCCGCGACATCTTGCGGAAGCGGGCGAGGGCGGGATCTTCTTTGTCAGAGGCCATGGTGACGCCAGCTCTCTCGCTCAACCTTCGTTGTCGCCGCATCGCGAGCCCTCATCCGGATCGCTGTCGCGATCCGACCTCTCCCGCAAGCGGGAGAGGTGAGGGAGTCCGGAGCTACTAGTTCTTCCGCTCGGCGACGAAGCGTGCGGCGGCCTGCAGCACGGCGGCGCGGTCGCCGAAGATCGAGACGGCGCTGTCGGCACGGGCGAGCAGGTCGCGCACCCGCTGCTTGGCGCCTTCGATGCCGAGCTGGGTGACGAAAGTGGTCTTGCCAAGGGCGGCATCGGCGCCGGCCGGCTTGCCGAGAGCCGCCGCGTCGCCCTCGACATCGAGCAGATCGTCGGCGATCTGGAAAGCTTCGCCGAGCGCACGGCCGTAATCGTCGAGCGCCTGGTATTCTTTCTGCGAGGCCTGGCCGAGGATCGCGCCGGCGATGCAGCCGTAACGCAAGAGCGCGCCGGTCTTCATCTGCTGAATGCGGGCGACGTCGATCGGCTCGTTGCCGCCGAAGCGGCCTTCGCCGGCGAGATCGAGGATCTGGCCGCCGACCATGCCGCCGATGCCGGCGCAGCGCGCCAGCGCGCGCGTCAGCAGCAGCCTCACATTGGCGTCGCGATGGATCTCGTCGCGGGTGACGATGTCGAAGGCGAGCGTCAACAGGCCGTCGCCGGCCAGGATCGCGGTGGCGTCATCGGTCTTCTTGTGCAGGGTCGGGCGGCCGCGGCGCAGATCCGAATTGTCCATGGCCGGCAGATCGTCGTGGATCAGCGAATAGCAGTGGATGCATTCCAGCGCAGCGCCGACCAGCAGCGCGGCTTCACGGGGAACCCCGAACACGGCCGCGCTCTCGACCACCAGGAACGGCCGCAGACGCTTGCCGCCGTTCAGGCTTGAATAGCGCATTGCGTCCATCAGTCGCTTGGGCCGGGCGATCTCATCATGCAGGATGTCGTCCGACAGCAGCCGGCTGAGCAGGGCCTCGGTATCATCAGCGGTCTTGTCCAGACGTTTGGCGAAATCGGACGGGGACGTGCCGGTCATCAAGAAGGGCTCCAGAACTAAAATTCGGCGGGACAATCCTTTATGAGCCCGCCCCAGTCAATCGTTTGGAAGGCCTAAAAAGTGCTGGAAAAGGTCCGAATTATCACAGACTTAATGGCAGGATCCGTGGCCGCTTCTGGTTCGGGGCCGGAGAGGTCGATTTGCGCATCGTCAAAATCCTGCTGGTAGCGCTCGCGGTCGTCATTCTCGCGCCCTATGTGATCGCGCCGTTCTACCGCATCGGCCATCCCGTTTCGACGCTGATGGCGTGGCGCTCGCTTCGCGGCGCGCCGATGCAGCGGGAATGGATCGACCTGGCGGCGATGTCGCCCGCACTGCCGCGATCGGTGATCGCAGCCGAGGACGCCCATTTCTGCAAGCATCACGGCATCGATTGGGGCGCGCTGCGCGAGGCGATCGACGACGCCCAGGAGGATGGTACGCCGTTCCGGGGCGCCTCCACGATCACCCAGCAAGTCGCGAAAAACCTATTCCTCTGGCAGGGCCGGGACTTCGTCCGCAAGGCGCTCGAATTCCCGCTGGCGCTCTGGATCGACCTCATCCTGCCCAAGGCGCGGATCCTGGAGATATACCTGAACATCGCCGAGTTCGGCCCGCGGGGCCAATTTGGCGTCGAGGCGGGCAGCACCTATGCCTTTGGCAAGTCCGCCGCCAGCCTTTCCCCGCGCGAAGCGGCCCTTCTGGCCTCGATCCTGCCGAATCCGGTGAAGCGCAGCGCCAAAACCCCCGGCCCGGGCGTCCGGCGGCTGGCAGGGACCTATGTGGCGAGGGCGCAGGCGAACTCGCTCGCGACCTGCTGGCGGGAAAATCGCTGATTTTGGGCCCTTTTCGGGCGTATTTTCCGGCCCAAGAGCCTAGCTTTGCGGCCAGCCTTCCTCTATAAGCGCGGCCTTGATCGGCATTCAGCTCGCCTCGGATTGCGGGTGCTGAGCCGTCCCTCGCGGACGATGCCCTGATAACACCAATCCCTAGAGGATGTAGAAATGGCTGTTCCGAGAAGAAAAACCTCGCCGTCGCGCCGTGGCATGCGCCGCTCGGCAGACGCCATCAAGAAGCCGACCTATGTGGAAGACAAGGACTCCGGCGAGCTCCGTCGTCCGCATCATCTCGACCTCAAGACCGGCATGTACAAGGGCCGTCAGGTCCTGAAGAAGAAAGAGTCCTGAGTTAAGGACCTTTCTCCAGGCAGGATCATTCGCCTGCCTGATTTCGGCCAACCCACGAGATATGACAGTGGCGGCGGCGGAGCTAATGCTTCGCCGCCGCATTGTCCTGTCTGGATATCTTGATCGAGAAGGCATTTCGCCGATGGTCGGTTTCCCGCTGCTTCTGATTCCGCTCGCGGTCTACAACATCATCGCCTTCCTGATGCCAACCGTGTCCTTCACGGATGTGCTGTTCAAGGTGCCGATGGTGTCAGGCGAGGCCTGGCCGGTGACGCTCGCCGATGTGATGCTGGCGCTCGGTATCGTGCTGCTGCTGCTCGAAGTGGTTAAGGGTGCGCGGCCGGGCTCGAAATTCCTGATGGATCATCTGCTGTCGCTGATCGTGTTCGGCGCCGCCGCGGCCGAATTCGTGATGTGGCCCAAATTCGGCAACTCGACCTATTTCCTGCTGGTGCTGCTCGCGATGGCCGATTTCCTTGGCGGTATCGCCCAGCGCACGCGCCGCCGCGTCACCTATGTCGCCGAGACAACCGTGCCGGCGCCGCGCAAGGCCAAGCGCCAGGTGGAGGCTCCGGCGGACGATGCCGTGGCCGAGCCCAAGTTCGAGCCGGTATCCGCGCCGCTCGCGGCACCGGTAACGCCGCCCGCGCCCTCGGCACAGTCGGTCGCCGAATCCGTCTTGATGGATCCTCCCACGCCGAAGCCGGTGCAGAGCGCGCCCTCGCCGGAAGTCTCCTCGCCGCATTTGCAGCCGGGCGACGGCACGTCTCCGTCCCCCGACACGCCGGCGCGTTGATCGATCTCAAGCCACCTGCCGCGTCCGCGCGCTGACGCTTTGCAGCGGGCGCTTGCCGCCATAGGCCGTCCGCGCATCTTCGGAAGAGGCGCGGCGCAGCCGGTTCGCCTGGGGCAGATGTTCGGCATTGGCGATCAGCTGGGCGACGAAGCTCGGATCGGGACGCGGCAACGGCGTCTTGTAAACCAGTTGCAGAACCGGCAGGACCGGCACCAGGGCCGTGCCTGTGCCGTTTTCCGTCGCGTCCGATCGATCCGTACTCAACATCGCAATCACCGTTGATCCGGCAGAGCCTGTCGCGTTTCGGGACGCTGGTGCCGGGGCGTGTCAGTACTCGCAAGGCCTATGCCGGACGGGCCGGTGTGGTTCCTCCGCCCGCAGAAACGTGGTTTCCAAATTGTTTATCAACTTTGCCTAGGGTTGGCGACGAATCTGGCTTTATCCTGTGTCAGCTCAGGACTTCCCGCTGTCCCGAAACGAGGCGACTTTGACCCCCGCATTACCGCAAGCCTCTGACATCCTGGCTGCCCTCGGCCAGGCCGTGTTCGCCTGGGACATCGGCAGTGATGCGATCGTCTGGGGCGATCAGGTCGCCAGCGTCTTTCCCGGCATTCCCGCCGAGCGGCTGGCGGCGGGCGCCGAATTCGCCAAGCTGATCGAGCCCGCGCCATCGCTGCGGACGGCGGCGCTGGCGCAAACCCATGCCGTGCATGGCGCCGACGGCACGCCCTACCGGGTCGAGTACGGCGTCCGCATGAGCGCCGCCGATCCGGTGATCTGGATCGAGGAGACCGGCCGCTGGTTCGCCGGCCCCGACGGCCGCCCGGTGCGCGCGATCGGCTCGGTCCGTATCAACAATGAGCGCCACGCCCGCGACGAGGAACTGACCAAGCTGGCCCGGCTCGATCCGCTGACCGGCGAGCTCAACCGCTCTCATCTGATCGCCGCGCTGGCCGAGGCGATCGAGGAGACGACCCGCTTCCGTTCGACCGCGGCCTTCATGCTGGTCGGCATCGACCATCTCGCCCGCGTCAACGACGCCTTCGGCTTCGACGTCGCCGACGCCGTGATCCTCGACATCGCCAAGCGCATCCGCTCGCGCCTGCGCGGCGGCGACGTGCTCGGCCGCTTTTCCGGCAACAAGTTCGGCCTGATCCTGAAGAACTGCACCGTCGACGACATGAACGTCGCCGCCGAACGTTTCCTTGCCGGCATCCGCGACGAGGTTGTGCCGACCAAGTCCGGCCCGGTCTCGGTCACCGCCTCGATCGGCGCGGTCAGCGTTCCGCGCTATGCCCGCAACACCGACGAGGCCGTCAATCGCGCCCACGAGACGCTGGATGCCGCCAAGCGCCGCCGCGTCGGCTCTTTCGCGGCATGGCGTCCGGATGCCACACGTGACGCGCAGCGCCGCGTCAACATCCGCGTCACCGACGAGATCGTCACTGCGCTGAACGAGCGCCGCATCAAGCTCGCCTACGAGCCGGTGGTGTCGGCCGCCTCGCGCGAGCGTGCCTTCCACGAATGCCTGGTGCGGATGGACCAGGGCGACGGCCAGGTGCTGCTCGCGCCCGACATCGTGCCGGTCGCCGAGCGGCTCGGCCTGATCCGCCTGGTCGATCACCGCGTGCTCGAGCTCGTGGTCGCCGAGCTCGCCGCCGCGCCCGACATCAGCCTCAGTCTCAATATCTCGCCCGATACGACCATGGATCCGGACTGGTGGGCGGGAATCGAGTCGCTGATGCTGGCCCATCCCGGCGTCGCCGAGCGGCTGATCGTCGAGATCACCGAGACGGTCGCGATCCAGGACATCGACGATGTCCGCGGCTTCGTCACGCGGCTGAAGAATTTCGGCAGCCGCATTGCCATCGACGATTTCGGCGCGGGCTACACCTCGTTCCGAAACCTGCGCAAGCTCGGTGTCGATATCGTCAAGATCGACGGCGCGTTCGTGCAGAACATCACCCATTCCGCCGATGATCGCGCCTTCGTGCAGACCCTGATCGACCTCGCCCGCCGCCTCGACATCAAGACCGTGGCCGAATGGGTGCAGGACGATGAGGCCGCGAACATGCTGCGCGACTGGGGTTGCGACTATATCCAGGGCCGGCTGATCGGCTTGGCATCGGCCGAGCGGCCGTGGGGCGCACCGCCGGACAATGTGCTGCCGGCGGCAAGCTGAGGTGTCGTAGGGTGGGTTAGTACTACTGAGTCAGCCTGTCGCGGTCTATTGAGACTGAGAATCAAGTATTTGGGGAGATTCGTTATTTGGCACTTGGAGGGCCAGATGGATCTCGATCAGGGCGGAGATTGCGAAGCGCGGTTTGGGAAGTACGTAGCGGGTCTTGGGAGCGTGATCGGTCACGCGGATCGGACGAGGCAGCTGCGTGACTACTGCACCGGCCTGATACTGCCGGGTGAGCGCAAGAGCGTGGAGCCGATGGCAGCGCGGACGGCACCGGCTCGAGCGTCCGCCCAGCACCAATCTCTGTTGCATTTTGTCGCCGACGCGACCTGGTCGGACGAGGATGTGCTCGCCAAGGTGCGAGAGCTTGTGCTGCCTGCGATCGAGAGGAGCGGACCGATCGAGGCGTGGATCATCGACGACACCTCGTTCCCCAAGCAAGGCAAGCATTCGGTCGGCGTACATCACCAATATTGCGGGCAACTCGGCAAGCAGGCCAATTGCCAGGTGGCAGTGTCGCTGTCGATCGCCAACCGCTCTGCCAGCTTGCCGGTCGCCTATCGGCTCTATCTTTCACAGGAGTGGGCCAAGGACCGTGTCCGACGGAACAAGGCAGGCGTTCCGAAGGAGGTCAAGTTCAAGACAAAGTCGCAAATAGCACTGGAGCAGATCAGATGGGCCTGCAAGGCCGGCCTGCCGCGCGGCGTTGGACTGATGGACGCGGCCTATGGCAGGGACTCGCAACTGCGCGCGGGCATGACGGAGTTGGGGGTGCCTTACGTGGTCAGCATCGTGCCGACCATATTGATGTGGGCCCCAGGCAGCGGCCCACGGCGGATGGACAAGCCGATGAACAACACGGGCCGTCGCGACGAGCCCGATCTGATCTCGGCCAAGAAGGTGGCGCTCGGTTTGCCGAAGCAGGCCTGGCGCACGGTGACGTGGCGCGAAGGCTCGGCTGAGAAGTTGTCCTCGCGCTTCGCGCATGTGCGCGTCCGCGTCGGGTACAACAAGCTGATCCCCGAGACATCATCGCCCGAATGGCTGTTGATCGAATGGCCGGAGGGCGAAGCAGAGCCCACCAGATACTGGCTCTCGACCTTGCCCGAGACTATCGACATCCAGCAGCTCGTCGACATGGCCAAGCTGCGTTGGCGCATCGAGCGCGACTATCAGGAGCTGAAGCAGGAGGTCGGACTCGGTCACTACGAGGGACGCGGCTGGCGCGGCTTCCATCACCACGCGACCCTGTGCATCGCGGCTTATGGGTTCTTGATCGCCGAGCAGGCGATGATTCCCCCCTCAGGACCTCGTTCCGTCACGCCGCTCCAGGTCCCTGCCTTACCCGACGATTATCGACCCAGAGGCTCTGCCCGCGCGGCCTGAACGCCACGTCCCAAACTCGATCGCAACCGTGCGCGTGCGACTGATTTACGATCTCATCAAAACCTTGTCACGGTGTCCCTGCTGCGGAGCCATCGCCCCACCTAGAACCCGACGAACGACCGTGACGCAGTAAGATTAGCCGAAGGCGTAACCCACCACTGTTCATATCCGCGGGGACAGAAGAGGTGGATTACGCCTGCGGCTAATCCACCCTACGAAGCTACGCCCCCTCATCCAGCGCCACCAGCTCGCGCTTCTTGCGCAGTGACGGCAGCAGCGGCGCGATCAGCAGCACCATTGCGAATGCGAGGCACACTGCCGAGATCGGCCGCTGCACGAAGGTCCAGAGATCGCCCTGCGACAGGATCAGCGATTTGCGGAGATTGTTTTCCATCATCGGCCCCAGCACGAAGGCCAGCACCAGCGGCGCCGGCTCGTAGCCGAGCTTGCGCATGAAATAGCCGATGATGCCGAACGCGATCATCACATAGACGTCGAATACGTTGTTGCTGGAGCAGTAGACGCCCAGGATCGTGAACAGGATGATCAGGGGGAACAGGATGTTGTAGGGCAGCTTGAGCAGCTGCACCCACATGCCGATCATCGGCAGGTTCAGGACCAGCAGCATGACGTTGCCGATATACATGCTGGCGACGATGCCCCAGAACAGGCCCGGGTTCTGCGTGATCAGCAGTGGTCCCGGCTGCAGGCCGTGAATGACGAAGGCCCCGAGCAGCAGCGCCATCACCACATTCGGCGGGATGCCCAGCGTCATCAACGGAATGAAGGCGCCGCCCGCCGCGGCGTTGTTCGCCGATTCCGGCCCGGCGACGCCTTCGATCGCGCCATGGCCGAAGCGCTCGGGCGTCTTCGACAGCCGTTTCTCCAGCGCATAGGAGGCAAAGGACGCCACCACCGCGCCGCCGCCCGGCAGGATGCCGAGGAAGAAGCCGAGGATGGTGCCGCGGCCGACCGGACCTGCGCTTGCCTTCCAGTCCTCTTTGGTGGGCAGGAGTTGGGTGATCCTGGTGTTGATGATGTCGCGCTTGATCGCCTGCTCGGTGTTGAGCAGCACCTCGGCAACGCCGAACAGGCCCATCACCACGGGCACGAGCCCGATGCCGTCGATCAGCTCCATGCGGCCGAAGGTCAGGCGCGGCTGCGCCGTGATGCTGTCGAGCCCGATCAACCCGAGCACGACGCCGATGCACGCCATCAGCAATGCCTTCGGCATCGAGCCCTGCGTGAGGAAGGTGAGCACCACGAGGCCGAGCACCATCAGGCTGAAATACTCGGCCGGTCCGAACGCGATGGCGACGCTGGCGAGCTTCGGCGCGACCAGCATCAAGGCGATCAGCGCAAACGTGCCGGCAATGAAGGAGCCGAAGGCGGAGATGCCGAGCGCAGGGCCCGCGCGGCCCTGCTTCGCCATCTGGTGGCCGTCGATGCATGTGACGACAGAAGCGGCCTCGCCGGGAATGTTGACCAGGATCGAGGTGGTCGAGCCCCCATACATCGAGCCGTAATAGATGCCGGCCATCATGATGATGCCGGATTCCGGTGTGCCCGACAGCGTCACGGGCAACAGCAGCGACATCGCCGAGATCGGCCCGATGCCCGGCAGCACGCCGACCAGCGTGCCGATGAAGACGCCGATGAAGCAATACAGCAGGTTGACCGGCAGCAGCGCGACGCCGAACCCATGGGCGACATTGACAAGCGTATCCATGCGTTCAACCGATCCCGAACAGGCCTGAGGGCAGCTGGATCAACAGCAGCCGCTTGAGCACCCACCACATGCCTGTCGGCGCCAGCACGGCGATCGGAATCGCCAGCGTCCAGCGCACGGGATCGATCAGCCGCAACAGCAGCAGCATCAACGGGATCGACGACAGCAGAAAGCCAAGCGGCTCCAGCGCGACGGAGAATGCCACCAGACAGGCGATCAGCAGCAGCGGCTTGCTCCAGCGAACATTCTCCCAGCGCGAGGCCAGCGTCGGCGCGCCCTCGGTCACCGCCGAGACGATGATGGTGCCTGCGAACACGCACATCAGGATGCCCGTGTAGAACAGCACGTAACCGGAGCCGGGATCGTTGATGGTGCCGAGCTTGAGCTTCATGCCGGACCAGATTACGAAGCCGCCAAGCGCGAGCCCGATCAGCCCGCCCCAGAGTTCGGAGTTGCTGAGCCGGAGTTTGACGTTGGTTTGATCGTTCATCGATTCTCTCTCGTGCTCCGGACGCGGCGCAGCGCGAAGCGGTGCGCTGCAGAGCCGGAGCCCATCAGTGCGGCCGAAGAAGATGGGTCCCGGCTCTGCGCAGCAGCGTTGCACGCTGCAGCGCGTCCGGGACACAAGCAGCTCGGCTTTACTTCTTCGCCAGCCCGAGCGTCTCGATCACCTTGCGTTCGGACGCTGTCACCTCGACGACGAACTTCTTGTAGTCCTCGGTGTTCTTGTAGTTCGGCACCATGTCGTATTTGGCGAGTGTCGCGACAACCGCCGGGTCCTCGACCGCCTTCTTGAAAGCATCGTGCAGCCTGGCGACGATCTTCGGATCGAGCCCCTTCGGGCCGGCGATGCCGAACGGGGAGTCATAGACCATGGGATAGCCGAGCTCCTTCAGCGTCGGCGCGTCGGGATAGTTCGGCGAGCGCGCGCCGGTCCACACCATCAACAGCCGCAGCTTGCCGGCATCGACCAGCGGCCGCCATCCCGTGGAATCCGCCTGAAGCATCGTGTGCTGTCCCAGCACCGCAGCGTTGGTCTCCGCGCCGCCCTTGAAAGGGACTTGCGTCAGCTTGATGCCGGACATCGCGGCGATCTGCTCCATGCCGATATGCAGCGAGGTGCCGGCGCCCGGCGTGGCATAGGTCACCTTGCCTGGATTCGCCTTCGCGAACTCCACCACGTCCTTCCAGCTCTTGAACTGCGATTCCGCGCTGGTGGTCACACCGAAGGTGTAGCCGGTGAGATGGATGATGTAGGTGAAATCCTTGGCAGGATCCCACGACACGTCCTGCATCAAGGGCAGGCGGAACACGGTGATCGGTATCTGTGCGATGGTGTAGCCGTCCGGTTTCGCGGCGGCTGCCATGGTCGCAGGTCCCACCGTGCCGCCGCCACCGGCTTTGTTGTCGATCACGATCGGCTGCCCCAGCACCTTCGAGGCGCTGTCGGCGATGGCGCGCATCGATATATCGGTCGACCCGCCGGCCGGCCACGGCACGATCAGCGTGATCGGTTTGCTCGGATAGTCCTGCGCACTGGCGGCAGTCGAGAGCAATGCGCCCATGACGGCATGCATCGCGGCAAATACGATCGTCTTCAGCCCGTATTGCGGCATCGAAACCCCTCCCTCGCGGCGGCCTCTTTGCGGGCCGCCTTTTCTCGTTCTTGCGAGGCGATTGTTCCTGAAATCGAGCGAGAAGAAAAGCGCATTGCGCGGGCCGTCGGCGCCGGGCGGTGCTGCAATCCCGGCAGTGGCGGCACATGCTCGTTTGCGTCCGAGCGGACGATGGCGAGTTACGAAGGGGCGCAAATCCCGAGACAACTTACAAACAATTCGAGGCCGCAGGACAAAAAGGTTGCAGCACGAGTGGTACATAAACTGCGATTGCAACTTGTAATAAAATGATGCACCTTTAGCGCATTTTGAACCGGGAGGCGACTATGCCGCTGACTGTCAAAGAAGCAATTGAGCAACTGATCCAGGGATTGCGGAACGAGGAACGTTCATCTGATGAATTAGGATATTCAGTCTCGGATGTCGAAGTGGAATTGACTATCGCTCTAGAGGAAGACGCTGCCGGACATTCCGTTTGGGTTGTCGCAGCGCATGGCAACGATATTCACAAGATCAAACTTCATCTGCGCTCCTCGGGCGAGTTCTCTGTAGCTCCGGTGGAACCATTAGACAAAGCAGGATTCGATGCTCACTTCGACGCCCCAAGCGAGGTGTGGTTGTCGAAAAATGAGGATTACATTCCACCTTCGCCGCCGACACGACCGTAGACGTATTTCTCATCGAGATTGCTAACTTGCGTTCCCCTCCACTCAACGTGGTCGGCCAGAACGAGGCATTAAATGGATCAAGACCCTCCCGCTCAGGATTCCGTCAAGCCGGCTGAACCCGCCAAAGCTGTGTCTGCACCCAGGCCAGTCTATTATCGCTCGATCGAAATATCTCCTTCGACCGAAGATCCCCGACGACTGGTTTTCGTTGCACCCACCGGAGCACCCGAGGTGCCAGAAGAATTGTTGCTGATGCGACAGGACTACGAAAAGACCGCAAGGGTCGCTTCGGTACTTCTCGAGGATGACCTCCCAACTCGGAAAGCGGTCTTTGATCTTCTGCATCAGGCGGCAGACAGAGGCTTTAGAGGACCAGCCTGGAGCATCGCCGATGGCAAGGCCAATCTTGCCGAAGTCCGAGACGCCATCGTGGACTATGCACATCCCGTACGAACGCGTTTGCTAAAGCAATACACGGTACTGCTAGTCTGTTTTGGCGTGACACCGCTTTTGCTGGGCGCGCTCATCTATCATACCGGAGCTTTTGGGTTGCTGAGCAAGCCAGCTGCCGGAGGAACTTTTGACCCGACCTTAGTTTGGGTCATCGCAGCCTGTTGGATCCCCGCGGGAGCAGCATTTTGTGTTTGGGGTGAATTCGCGCTCCGAATGCAATCAGGTTTGACCTATGACCAACTCCTAGTACTAGATCCCAGCCGCTGGCGGCCGGGTCAGCGATTGCTAATCACGGTGGTCATAGCATTTATCTTTGCATTTCTGCTCGCCTTTGACGCAGTACAAGTGGGACTCGGCAGCCTTCTCCTGAATGATTTTGCAAAAAAGTCCCCGGCCATGGCGTTAGCCGTTGGAGGTATAACTGGTCTCGCGTTCGCGAGCGTCCAAGACATACTTTTTCGCATCAAGCCAACGCAAAGGGCAAACTAACCTTTCGTCTAAACAACCTGGAAAGATGTTTGCCGTTTCTCACGCTTCGCGCGTCTATCTGAAATCAGGCGCTGCGCATCAGGCTTTTCCCTGACATCGAACGACCTCAGCCGCGTGGCGTACTGGTGATCGGTTCGATCTGCGTCTCGTTCATCTGGACCGAGACGCCGCGCTTGAACGCGTCAAGAAAGACCGTGAGTCGGCCTTTCGAGTCAAGCCGCTCTAGGCGACCAACGAAGGCAGAGAACGGACCGTCGACGACGCGCACGAGTTCGCCAATCCTCAGCTTGCCTCTCTGTCTGCGAAGAGAACGTGGCGTGTTGAGATACGCTTCGATGTCCCGCAGCGGCGCCATGTCGGCAGGAGACATCCGCGCCCAGCAATCGCCAATGCGATGGAAACCGTCGACCATCGGGATCGACAGCATCAGTTGATCCTTCGTGCCGGATGCATCGACGTCGGAGACAAAGATCAGTCCAGGCACCAACGGCTTGACCACGCGCCGGCCGAGATGAGGCTTGCGCGCAAGTTCGCCGCCGCGGCGCCTCACATAGCTGATTTCGGCCGGATACCACCCCGACAGGCCATAGTACCCAAACCAGCGCATGACGTCGCGCTCACGCCCCGGATAGACGTCGAGCAGATACCAGCACGACGGCACGGGCTCTGCCAACAGCATTTTCGACTGCTGCACTCGCATGTTCATTCGTCTCCCCCTGCCTGTGATGCTTCCGGTGATGCTTGCTGCTCGACGGCCGCCGACCATGTGCCATCAACACGCGGAGGCCAGTCGTGTGGTGCGAAGAAGCCGGTCTCTTCGCCGCGCTGCTCGAGCAGCGGGGCGCGCGCGCCGAACACGTGCGCGCCGAGAAACTCCTGCGAGGCCGCGATCTGTCGGCGATCAGAGGTCCATTGCCATTCCGCTCTTTCGGCGCAGCTCGCGAAGGCGAGCAGCTGCGGCGTGACCGTCCCCGGATAGATCACCTGGCCGCGGTTGACGAAAGGCCGCACCTTGGCGACGGCGTACAGCGCAAGCACGGCCCTGCCCGCCTCCGAGCCCTCGATCGCAGATGATTTGCGCCAACCTCCGCAGAGCCTTCGCCGGCGCTGCGCAGCAAGGTCCAGCGCCTATCCTCGAGGTAGCGCCAGCCCGACGGCACGGTCTTGCGGCCTTGTCGCTTCAGCTCCTCGAGGAACGGTTCGAGCCCATCAAGCGCCGCTTTTTCCTCCTCGGCCGTGAGCGCCTCGGCGGCGTAGTCGGTCCGGCTGCGGTCGTCGACAGCAGCAGTAGGCCAGCGCTTGCGGAACTCGGCCTTGAAGCGATCCTTGCGATCCTTCGCGCGCGCTCGCGTCTCTCTCAATCGTTTTAAGGGGTCGTTCTAAGGGGGCGTTACTGGTGCCCGCGTATGTGTGGCCACCCGTGCCCGCGCTAGGATGGGCACCCCTGCCCACGGGCGGGCACCCATGCCCACCAGCGGGCACCCCCGCTCGTTTTCCTGCACTTCCGCGATTTCTGCATGGCTCGCCTCATCAGCGTCATCAGGCTCGCTCGCGAGGCCTTTCATGTCGAAATCGTCGCGGTCGAGCTTCACGCGATACGCATAGCTCGACGACCGAGCGGAATCTTCAGGCCGCCAATGATCGCGCCGCGCGGCCGCAGCCCAGCTCGGCGACAATTCGTCGTTGGGCCCTGTGCCGAGAGGCGGAATTTGCGGGAGCAGAAAGCGGTTACGCCACGCGCCGGACCGTGCTCAGCGTCTCGATGATGCGGCCAACCTCGGATGCGGGACATGGCCTGCCGAAATAATAGCCTTGCACGGCGGTGCAGCCGCACTCGCGGACGAAGTCGAGTTGTTCCTCGGTCTCCACACCCTCTGCCGTCGTCTCGACGCCGAGTACGGAGCCGAGGCTCGCGATGGTGCGGACGATGGCAACGCTCTCCGGGCTTTCGCCGAGCGTGCCGACGAAGGAGCGATCGATCTTGATGCGGTCGAATGGAAACTTGCGCAGGTAGCTCAACGAGGAATAGCCGACGCCGAAATCGTCGAGGCTGACGCGCACTCCCAACGCACGCAGCTGATGCAGGATCTCGATCGTGGCCTCGCTGTCGTCGAGCAGCGCCGTTTCGGTGACCTCGAGCTCGAGCCGCTGCGGCGGCAGGCCGGCCTCGGCCAGCGCGCTCGTCACCATCGCCACCAGCCCGCGCGAGCGGAACTGCACCGGCGACAGGTTCACCGCGACGGTGACCTCGGGCCATGACACGGCGGTCGCGCAGGCGGAGCGCAGCACCCATTCGCCGATCGGAACGATCAGCCCGTTCTCTTCCGCGATTGGAATGAACTCGGCCGGCGAGACGAAGCCGCGCGAGGGATGCTTCCAGCGCAGCAGCGCCTCGAATCCGGTGAGTTCCGATGTATCGAGCCGCACCTGCGGCTGGAACACCAGGTGGAATTCGCCTGCTTCCAGCGCGCCGCGGAGATCCTGCTCCAGCGCGTGCCGGCTGCGCGCCTCTTCCTCCATTTCGGGCTCGAACAGCTGATAGGCGCCGCGGCCCTTGGCCTTGGCCTGGTACAGCGCGAGGTCGGCGCATTTCATCAACTCGTCGGCATCGAGCCCGTGGTCGGGTGCGATTGCGATGCCGATGGAGACGCCGACATGGATCGACTGATTTTCCAGCGGCGGCGGATGACCGATGACCTCGACCACCCTTCTGGCCAGCCGCTCCGCCGATTGCGGCTGCGGTCCGCGCTGCAGGACGGCGAATTCGTCGCCGCCGAGGCGCGCGACGGTGTCGTGCTCGCCGACATTCTCCTTCAGCCGCGCCGCGACCCAGCGCAGCAGGCGGTCGCCGGCCGCGTGGCCGAGGCGGTCGTTGACGGTCTTGAAATTGTCGAGGTCGAAGCACAGCACGGCCATCGCGCCGCCGGCGATCGCGACCTGGTTCAGTCCCTCGCTCATCTTCTCGCGGAACAATGTGCGGTTGGGCAGATCGGTCAACGAATCGTGCTGCGCCATGTGCGCAACGCGCGCCTGGGCCTTGTGGCGCTCGGTGACGTCCTCGTAGGTGACGACCCAGCCGCCGTGCTCCATCCGCTTGTGATTGAGCTTGATGATGCGGCCGTCGCTCAGATGCCGGTGCAGCGTATGCTCGCCCTCGCGCAGCCGCTCGACGTAATCGGCATAGAGCCGCGCGGCTGTGGTGTTCTGGTGGATGCCGAGCTCGCAGCTGTGCTCCATGATCTCGCGCATCGAGACGCCGGGCTTCACGATATCGGGCGACAAGCCGTACATCTCGATGTAGCGGCGATTGCACACGATGACGTGCAGGCTCGCATCGAGCATGCACAGGCCCTGGCTCATGTTGTTCAGTGCGGCGTCGAAGCGGCGATACTGCTCGCTCAGTTCCCCGATCGCATGTTCGCGCTCGGTGATGTCCTCGTAGGTGGCGACGAAGCCGCCCTGCGCTAGAGCGCAGTACCTGACCGAAATCACGGTGTCGTCCGACATCCGTCGGCGCATCGGAGAGGCGTCGCGATCGGCGATCCTGGCACTGGCGGCTTCCAGCAGCTGCTGCGGGCTGTATTCGGAAGAGAACGCGCCGTTCGCCATCGAACGCTCGATCAGCTCGGCCAGGTGCGTGCCGGGCCTGGTCTCCTCTGGCGACAACCGGTAGAGTTTGCGATAGGTGGTGTTGCAGATCCGCAGCCGCATGTCGCTGTCGTAGAAGGCGAGCCCGTGCGCCATGTTCTCCAACGCCGCATCGAGCATGACATTCTGCTGCCTCAGCGTTTCCTCGTATTGCAACCGCTCCGTGACGTCCTCGTGCACGGTGACCCAGCCGCCGTCGGGCAGGAAGCGGGAGACCGTCTGCACCATGCGTCCGTCGTAACGCATCACCAGCAGGGATTTCGCCCTTCTGGTGCGCACGTCCTCCAACCTGGAGACGTGAAATTCGTCGGCAGACATGCCCGGCTGATTGCCGCGCGAGACCCAATGGTCGAGCACCGCACGATGCGGGACGCCTGGTTTCACGACGTCGGAATCGAGATTGTAGAGGTTCAGGAAGCGTTCGTTGCAAACGACGACGCGGCTGTCGGCGTCGTACATGATGAGGCCGTGCGACATGTTGGCGAGCGCGTGCTGGCTGCGCTCGGTTTGCACGCGTAATTCGCTTTCGAGCCGGGCGAGGCGGGTGACATCGTCGCAGATCGTCATCCAGCCGCCGCCGGGAAGCGGCTTCATCTCGAGCGACATGACGAGGCCGCTCGCAAGCCGCTGCTCGGTGCGGAACGGCTTTCCGCCTGCGATCTGCGCGATCCGGGACGAATACAGCGTGTCGAGCTGATCCTGGGCAAAATTGCCGCGCGTCGCACTATGCGCGAGCACCTCGCGGTAGCTCGTGCCCACCCGCACGATGTCGGCCGACATGTCGAACAGCGACAGATAGCGTTGGTTGACCAGCACGATCCGGTTATCGGCGTCGTAGACGCAGACGCCCTGCTCCATGCGGTCGAGCGCAAGCTGGCTCAGCGCGACCAGGGCTTCCGGGCCTTGCTCGCGGTGTGCACCAAGCTCGTTGTCGTGGGTCGACATCATGGGTTCGGCGGGATCTCGGCAATAGGCCTAACGCAACCTAATTCAACCACCGAGTGTAGCGAAGAGGCCGGAAAATTCCCTTAAGCGCAGTAGTTTACGGAGGGTGACCGGCGATGAGGATCCCGTCCCAATTGCTGAGGTGCCTGCAAGAGTTGGTCGCCATCGCGCGGCACAGCGGTAGTTGGGTCCGACAGCCCTCGTTACGGCCCGTACAGCACCAGTTCCGTATCGGTGAGATCACCGAGTTGCGGCCGGTGCGGTCCTTTGAAATATTTGCGGCCGCGCCGCTCGGTATAGAAACCGACCAGGCCGGGAATCGGCCCATTGGAATCGATCGTCACCGCGATCTTGCCGAGCCGCAGCAGCAGGCGGCCGATGCGCCCTGCACAGAGGGCGTATTCCGCAGCACTGCGGCAATAGATCAGCTTCATCGCAGGGGGCGCGAGGAAGCCGCGGCGGATGCGCACCGGTTGCAGGATGAAGGGGAATGTTCCCTTCGGCGTGCGGCAGACGAGGCTGAGGCAATTGTAGCGCGCATGCCGCGTCAGCAGTTCGGCTTCGGCTTCGGAAAGCCCCTCGATCGTCTTGGCGTGAGGCGGGATGACCTCGATCTCGCTCCAGCGCGGGGGCCGCGCCAGGGCAGGCACCGAGAAGAATATGCCGCGGCAATAGGCGCGAAAGCCCTGCGTTTCGATGATCGGCCAGGTCCACGGCGCCGGGCTGATGTTGAAATAAGTCACGTCCTTGTGCCGCTGCGCGATCTTGGTCAGCAGCGGGGCATAATTGCGGTAGGCGGGATCGACATACCAGCTCGACAGATTGCACTGGATGGTGGTCTCTTCGCCGTTCTTCCGCGCCGTGTAGATCAGTAGCAGCACGCCGACTGGCGTGCCGTCACTATCGAGCATGTAGCCGAAGCGGGGATAACCCTCCGGAACGGATCGGAAGGCCTGCCGGCGCAGACCCTGGATCCAATAGTTCCGTGAGCGACCGACGAAGCCGCGCGACAGCAGATCCGCGACCGCTTCGGCGTCCGACTCGGTGATCTCGCGGCATCGCACCTTGGTGTGAATCACGCTCGTCTTACCCGTGGAAATGACAGGCCTCGTTTGGTCTGTTGTTTCAGCATGATCTTTTCGGAGAACCGCTCCGCACTCTTCGCTCATGCGGTCCTCCGGATCTGGTTCAAGCTGTTAGCGCCAACCTTCGACATGGGCGTCGGCCGCGACCTGCGGCTGCAGGCCCAGGACGTCCCGCACCTTGGCGGGCCAGGCGGAAAGATCGGTGCCGTGGGTGTGGAACATGGCGACCGCCAGCCGGTCCATCCCGAAGGCGACGCAGCCGGTATGGGCCGGCTCGCCATTGGCATCCTGGATTCCCCAGGTCGTGCCGAAATGCTCGCGATGATAGTTGAAGCTCATGCAGGCCGTCGGCTGCTCTTCCGAGCGCAGCGGAATGAGCAGCTCGAACTTGAGCTGCTGCTGCTTCTGGCTCACCGCCTTCATCTGGCCGACGCGGCCGAAGAAAGGATCGCTGGCGTAGTCGACACGGAAGGTCAGGCCGAGGTCGGTCGCGATCGCCTGCGCGCGCACCATCCAGCGGTCGCGGAAATCGGAGACGTCATCGGCTGTGCCGATGCAGACATATTCGCGCATCCGGAACGATTGCAGCCGGTCGAGATGCTTCGACGGCTCGCGGCGGAAGCAATCCGCGGCGACGTCGAAGCGCAGGCCGCCCTTCGGCAAAGGTCCGCGGCTCGCCGCGATCGGATAGACCGGATAGCAGGCGGCGGGCGACAGTACGAGGTCGGCGGGCGACAGCGAGGTGGTCCAGTCGCCGCCGGCATCGAAGCGGCTCACCGCAGCGTTGATCTCGCGTTCGGTGCCGTGCAGGCCGCAGACGCAGCCGAGCAGGTTCGGGAAGCTCTTGAGATAGCCGGATTTCTCCAGTTGGGCCCGGCTCATCACCGGCGGGAAGCGCATCACCTCGGTGCCGCTCTCGCGATGGCCAGTGATCAGCGCGGCGAGCTTCTCGACGACGCCTTCATAGAGTGCGGTGCGGGCGTAGACGCCGTCGGCACCCATGCGGTGGAACAGCTTGTCGGCGAGATGATCGAGCGGATCGACCATTTGCGGCGCGGTCGCGGGCGAGTCGGAGAGAATGGCAATATTCATGGCGCGATGTCCTGCTATCTTGAATTTGTTGTTATTGATTCAGTCGCGAAGGCTTGTCGGCACGCCGCTCATCAGCGTCGATGTCGCCGCATTGGCCAGAATGCGGTCGTTGTTGATCATGATCGGGGACGACAGCACGTCGCGGAGATGCCGGCCCATGGTGAATTCGCCGTCGTTGCGGTAGCCGGAGAGGCCGGCCGTGCGCATCGCATGCATCACGGTCTCGACCGCGAGTTCGGAGGCCTGCACCTTCAGAAGCGTGATCGACGACTGGAAGTCGAGCGAACTCAGCGCACGCTCGTCATGCTCGGCGCGGGCGAAGGCATCGATATTGGCCGACAGCAGCGCGCGAAGCTTCGCCAGCGACATCTTGGCGGCGGTGAAATGCGCCGCGGCTGGCGGCATCTGGCCGCCGGAGCTGCGGGCCGCCTTGCGGATGAAGGCCTGCGCGCGGGTCACGGCTGCGGCGGCGATGCCGGTCCAGGCCGACGACCAGCACAGATGCGCGAACGGCGTCATGGTCTGGGCGTGGATCTTGTCATAGGATTCCGGGAAGACGCGATCGGCGGGGCAATCCACTTTCAGCTCGAAGCCGGTCGAGCAGGTGCCGCGCATGCCGAGCGTTTCCCAGCCCAGCGTCCGCTTCAGCGAGTAGTCGTCCTTGGCGAGCGCCAGCAGAACCTGGTCGGACGCGGCGGCCTCGGTGGCGCGGCGGGCGATGGTGACGAGGCCGTCGGCTTCCGCGCCGTAGGAGATCACGGTGGCATCGCGCACCAGTGAAACGGTATCGCCGGCGTGGTCGACGGCAGCGGCGCTGGCGCGGATGTTGCCGCCGTTCTGGCCTTCGGTGGTGGAGGAGGCGAGCAGCCACTGGTCGCGGGCGACCCGGCGCATCATGGTTTCCATCCAGGGGATGCCGTGACCGTGCCGGATGACGCAGGCAACCTTGGTCTGGTGCATCGCGTAGATCATCGCGGTCGAGGCGCAGGCCCGTCCGAGCGTGTAGCAGATGTCGGTGACGTCGTAGATGGAGGCACCGAAGCCGCCGAACTCGACCGGGATCATGACGCCGAGCAGCTTCTGCTCGCGCGCGACCTCGAAAGCCTTGTGGGGGAAGCGGGCGTCGCGATCGACTCCGTCTGCGTCGGCTGCGGCCGCCGCGGCGGTCCGGGCGGCGCGCTCGATCAGGGAGGGGCCCTGCTCGAGGAAGCTCGTTTCGGTTTCGTCGACAGTGAGGACTGCTTCACGCACGTTCATACTCGTCCGCCTCCGGTTTGCCGTTCGAGATCGCCGGCATCATTCGCGATGCGCGTAAGCGATCCTCCGGCCATCTTGCTTGTGAGATGAGGCTACGGATTTAATTCAAATTCGTCGATGAAATAGAGGGTAAACAAAGCCCAATTCCGAACGAACAGTTAAGGTCCGGTTGTTTGCATCCGCCGTTTTTCCGGCATCGCGTTAGGGATCTGGAAGAAGGTCGAATTCCAGACAATCTGAGTCATCGTTTACTAAGAAACGCGAAGTAATGGTGTCGCCCATTGCGGGACCCGCTGGCCGTGCCCATCGTAGCGGCAAGCCGGTCCGACCTTTGACAGACAGACGGGAATTTGCCGATGCAAGCCTTCGATACCGAATTGCGCAATCGCATCATCAAGCTGGTGAAGGGCATCCTCGAACAGAATTCGCTCGCCGCGGACGTCACGCCGTCCGCCAAGCTCGTCGATGCCGGCCTGACCTCGATGGATATGGTCAATCTGATGCTCGGCGTCGAAGCCGAATTCGACTTCACCATCCCGCAAGCCGAGATCACGCCGGAGAATTTCCAGTCCGTCGAGACGCTGGAGCGGATGGTGGCGACGCAGCTGCACCTGGCGAACGCGGCATAGTCACCGCTCTATCCTCCCTCATTGCGAGCGAAGCGAAGCAATCCAGACTACCTCTGAGGCCGCGGTCTGGATTTCTTCGTCGCTACGCCCCTCGCAATGACGGTCATCAAGACTGTCACCCCCGTTCCAAAACCGCCGCAAAACTGGCATAGCTTAACCATGTCGCACGTGGCGAGCAGGTGGAGCAGGTATGACGCAGGCGGTATTGGGCATCATCGGCGGCTCGGGCATCTATGACCTGCCGGGTCTCGAGGGTGCGCGCGAAGAGGTGATCACGAGCCCGTGGGGGGAGCCATCGGCGGCCGTGCGCCGCGGCACCATCGCAGGGTTACCGATCGTGTTCCTGCCGCGGCACGACAAGGGCCACCGTCTCTCCCCCTCCGACATCAACTATCGCGCCAATATCGACGTGCTGAAGCGCGCCGGCGTCACCGACCTGATCTCGCTATCGGCCTGCGGTTCCTTCAGGGAGGAATTGCCGCCGGGCACCTTCGTTCTCGTCGATCAGTTCGTCGACCGCACCCACAAGCGCGAGAGTTCGTTCTTCGGCCGGGGCTGCGTCGCGCATGTGTCGATGGCGCATCCGGTCTCCCCACGTTTGCGCATCCATCTTGCCGCAGCCGCCGAAGCCGAAGGCATCGCGGTCGCGCGCGGCGGCACTTATGTCTGCATGGAAGGACCGCAATTCTCCACCTATGCGGAGAGCACGACCTACAAGACGTTGGGCTATTCCGTGATCGGCATGACCAACATGCCCGAGGCCAAGCTCGCGCGCGAGGCGGAGCTCTGTTACGCCACGGTGGCGATGGTGACGGATTTCGACTGCTGGCATCCCGATCACGATGCCGTCACCGTGCAGGACATCATCCGCGTGTTAACGTCGAACGCCGACAAGGCCAGGGCCCTGGTGGCACGGTTGGCGAAGGATTTTCCGCGCGAGCATGAGCTGTGCCCGATCGGCTCCGACCGCGCGCTCGACACCGCGCTGATCACGGCGCCCGAGGCGCGCGATCCCGAGCTTCTGAAGAAGCTCGATGCGGTGGCCGGGCGCATCCTGCGCGTGAAGTGAAAGGCAGAATGCCATGAAGGTCGACGGCAAGCATTTCCGCAGCATCTGGCGCGAGCATGACGGCTGGTCGATCGGCGCGATCGACCAGCGCAGGTTGCCGCACGAGTTCGTCGTCGCGAAGCTGAAATCGTGCGAAGACGCAACCGTCGCAATCCGCGACATGCTGGTGCGTGGCGCTCCGCTGATCGGTGCGACCGCGGCCTACGGCATGGCGCTTGCCATGCGCGAGGACGCCTCCGACGCCGGCCTGAAACGAGCCTACGACACGCTCGTGGTGGCGCGGCCGACCGCGATCAACCTGAAATGGGCGCTGGACGAGATGCGCATGGCGCTCGCGCCGATCGATCCGCTGGAGCGGGCCGAAGCGGCGTATGCGCGTGCCGACGAGATCGTCGAGCAGGACGTCGAGATCAACCGCGGCATCGCCGGCAACGGCCTGAAGCTGATCGAGGCGATCGCATCGAAGAAGTCGGGCGAGACCGTCAACGTGCTGACCCATTGCAATGCCGGCTGGCTCGCCACCGTCGATTGGGGCACGGCGACGGCGCCGATCTATCTCGCGCATGAGCGCGGCATCAGGATCCATGTCTGGGTCGACGAGACGCGTCCGCGCAACCAGGGCGCCTCGCTCACCGCCTGGGAGCTCGGTCATCACGGCGTGCCGCACACGGTGATCCCCGACAACACCGGCGGCCATCTGATGCAGCACGGCATGGTCGATCTGGCCATCGTCGGCACCGACCGCGTCGCCGCCAACGGCGACGTCTGCAACAAGATCGGCACCTATCTGAAGGCGCTTGCCGCCCACGACAACGGCGTGCCGTTCTATGTCGCGCTGCCGTCGCCGACGATCGATTTTGCCGTCCATGACGGTATCCGCGACATACCGATCGAGCAGCGCAGCGGCGTTGAGGTGACCGACATGACCGGCCGCACCGCGGATGGAAGACTGGAGACGGTGCGCATCGTGCCCGAGGGATCGCCGGTCGCGAATTATGCCTTCGACGTGACGCCGGCACGGCTCGTGACAGGCCTCATCACCGAGCGCGGTGTGTTGAAGCCGGATCGCGCCTCGTTGGCAGCGGCATTTCCGGAACGGATCGCTGCCGCAGCGGAGTAGGTCTCGTAGGGTGGGCAAAGGCGCGAGGCGCCGTGCCCACCATCTGTTTATGGTGGGCACGCTCCGCTTTGCCCACCCTACGGCCGCGGAATAAATTACGTTAGCTCAGCTTCAATCCCGTCGCCGCCTCCAGCTCGGCAATTGCCTGCGCGCCGCTGGCGACCTTGATGGTGGTCATGCCCATCTTGCGCGCCGGCTTCAAATTGACGCCGAGATCGTCGAGATAGACGCAGTTGTTCGCATCGACCTTCAGGGTTTCGATCATCATCTGATAGATGCGCGGATCAGGCTTGCGCAGGCCGATCTTGGCGGACTCGATGACATGATCGAACAGCACCATCACCTCGGCGACATAGAGTGAGCGTCCGGTCCGGCTGCCGATCGCGTTGGCGGGCAGATTGTTGGTGATGCAGCCGGTCTTGAATTGCGCCTTGATGCGCTTCAGCGCCTCGACCATTTCAGGGCGCAGATCGCCCTGCAGCAGCGGCAGCACGTCGCGGCCGCGCACCTCCGCGCCGAGTGCGAGCGATTCCGTGGCGAACAATTGGTCGAAGGTGTCGATATCGACCTCGGCCCGCTCGAACCTGGCCCAGGCGTTTTCCAAATGGTTGGCGGCATTGGTGCGCCGGATGATGTCGGCGGGAAGGCCGCGCTCGGTCTCGAATCGCGCGAAGGCCTCGAATGGCGAACTCGTCAACACGCCGCCAAAATCAAAGATCACAGCCTCGATCGCCACTATCCTGCCCTCGTCAGTTCCTTTCCAAGAGGGCTAGCATGGGGTATCGGCAAGAACCAGTCCGAAGCAATCTGCCGCCGCCAATATGAAGCATGTTCCCATGAAGAAGCTTGCCACGTTCATCGCGCCTGTGTTGTTGCTCGCCGCACCCGCTCATGCAATCGTCGGAGGCGGCACGCCGCAGACCGACGGCGCCGCGCGCGCTGTCGTCACCATCGTCGGTTCGCGTGGTAATTCCTGCACCGGCACTCTGATCGCGCCGAAGATCGTATTGACCGGCGCGCACTGCGTGCCGCCCGGCGCGGACTACAAGATCGTCGACCGCAGCGGCGGCGAACCTCAATTGCTGAACGTTCGCGCCATTGCGATCCATCCGGGCTACAAGGCGCAAGTCCATCGCGCCGGTGCAGACGTGGCGCTGTTGCAGCTGGAAATTCCACTCAAGGGAAAATCGACGGTGCCGGTCGGCACGCCGAACATTCCGATCCGGGTCGGGAGCCGTTTCGTCATCGCCGGTACCGGGGTCACCGTGCGCGGTGATGGCAGGAGCGGCGGGGCCACGCGCGTCGCGGGACTCGTCGTCACGGGCCAGCCCGGCACGCTTCAGATCCGCCTGGTCGATCCCGTAACCAACGGTGTTCGCGACGGAATTGGAGCTTGTACCGGCGATTCCGGTGGTCCCGTGTTCGAAGACAAGCCGAACGGCGCCGTGCTTGTCGGGGTCATCAGCTGGGCGACGGGACCCAACTCCGGCGATGGCTGCGGCGGATTGACGGGGGTCACGCCGCTCACGCTCTATCGCGACTGGATCGTGCAGACTGCGCGGAGCTGGGGTGCGGCGCTGTGATTTGACCGCGACTTGATCTATGTCATTTTGAAGCGGAAGCGCGGCGGGTGATCATGCCGGCCGCGGAGGAAACGCGCCGTCCACCAAGGGTGGCCACAAAAACAAGCAAGGCATAGAAGCAACAATGAATGTCGCTGTTCGCAGTCACGCCACGGCCAAACAGGCTTCTGAACATTTCGACGTGCTGATCGTCGGCGCCGGCATCTCCGGCATCGGCAGCGCCTATCACATCGACAAGCAGCTTCCCGGTACGAGCTACGTGATCCTGGAAACGCAGGCGACGTTCGGCGGCACCTGGAGCACGCATCGCTATCCCGGCATCCGCTCGGACAGTGATCTCCATACGTTCGGCTATAGCTTCAAGCCCTGGGTGGGGCCGCCGATCGCGACCGCCGAAGAAATCCTTGCCTACATGAAGGAAGTGATCGACGACAACGATATCGCTCGGCACATCCGCTACAAGCACAAGATCAGTTCCGCCAGCTGGTCGAGCGAGCAGAATCTCTGGACCATCGAGGCCGTGACGACAGACACTGGCGAGGCCCGGACCTTCACCGCGAACTTCCTCTGGATGTGCCAGGGCTACTATCGGCATTCGGAAGGCTACACGCCGGAATGGAAGGGCGCCGATCGCTTCAAGGGCCGCATCGTCCACCCGCAGACCTGGCCTGATGATCTCGACCTCACGAACAAGAAGGTCGTCGTGATCGGCTCGGGCGCCACTGCCGCAACGCTGGTGCCGAACATTGCGGACAAGTGCGCGCATGTCACCATGCTGCAGCGATCGCCGACCTATTTCCGGCTCGGCCGCAACGCCATCGAGATCGCGGAGGAGCTGCGCCGGCTTCAGGTCGACGAGACCTGGATCCACGAGATTGTCCGCCGCAAGATCCTGTTCGAGCAGGATGCGTTCACGAAACTCTGCCTGTCCAAGCCCGAGCAGGTGAAGAAGGAGCTGATCGGCCAGATCAGCGCGGTGCTCGGCCCGGATTACGACGTCGATAAACACTTCACGCCGACCTACCGGCCGTGGCGGCAGCGCATCGCCTTCGTGCCGGATGCCGATCTGTTCAAGGGCATCGCCAGCGGCAAGGCTTCCGTCGTCACCGACGAGATCGAATGCTTCGTCGAGAACGGCATCCAGCTCAAGTCAGGCAAGCTGCTGGAAGCCGATGTCATCGTCACCGCCACCGGTTTCAATCTCGCCGCGCTGGGCGACATCGCCTTCCAGATCGATGGCAAGCCGCTGGCCTTCGGCGACACCGTCACCTATCGCGGCATGATGTTCACCGGCGTTCCGAACATGGTCTGGGTGTTCGGCTATTTCCGCGCCAGCTGGACGCTGCGCGTCGATCTGGTCGCAGATTTCGTCTGCCGGCTGCTTGGCCATATGAAGGCGAAGGGCAAGAAGAAGGTCGAGGTGAAACTGCGCGCCGAGGATCACAACATGCCGATCCTGCCCTGGATCGATCCGGAAAACTTCAACCCCGGCTATATGATGCGCAACATGGACCTGCTTCCCAAGCGCGGCGACAAGCCGGAATGGCAGCACAGCCAGGACTATTGGACCGAAAAGGACGAGATTCCGAAGACGGATCTGGATGACAAGGCGTTCGTTTACGGCTGAGGCGTTGTCGATGTAAGCTGGCGGTGATCGCCACAAACTCCGCCGTCGTCCCGGGGCGTGAAGCGAACCCGGGACCCATACTCTCAGGAAGTGGTTGTGGAGCGAGCGGGTCACTCCGAGTCTTCGCCAAATGGCTTCCTGTGGTTATGGGTCCCGGATCTGCGCTTCGCTTGTCCGGGACGACACCGTTGGTTGGGCGAGCGCGTACCAACTCACTACATCCATCACCGCTACGAATTCCTTCGCGTTGCGTTCGCCGCGATCGCCGCTGCTGCCGTCCTATTCTCCACGCCGAGCTTGGCGTAGATCTGTTCGAGATGCTTGTCGACCGTGCGGGGGCTGAGGCCCAGGATTTGCGCGATGTCGCGGTTGGTCTTGCCCTTGCTGAGCCAGGCCAGCACCTCGCCTTCCCTGGTGGTGAGGCCGAGCTCGCTGGTGAATTCAGGGGGAAGCGCGGTGCCGGACTCCCTGGAGAGCCGCAGCAGAAATTCGTTCGGCGCGGTTTCGCCCATGTAATAGAGCCGAAGCTGCGGATTGTCCGGCAGGGAAACCGCCTGGGACTTCGAGCTGCCTTTGGCCTTGGCCTGCTCCAGCCATTGCAGCAGCGACGGCGGCAGGACGAAGTCGTCGGCCTGCGCGCCGTGATGGTTGGACAGCAGTTTCTGCGCCTGCGGCGTCGCCCACAGCAGATTGCCCCGGCGATCGACCGCGAACAGGAAGCGGCCGGAGACGTCCAGCGCAGCGCGCGCGCTCTGCGTCAGGCGGGCATTGCCGAGATGGACGCGGATGCGCGCCAGCATTTCCTCGATCACGATCGGCTTGGTCACGTAATCGACGCCGCCGGCCTCGAGCCCGCGAACGATATGCTCGGTATCGGCAAGCCCCGTCATGAAGATCACGGGGACATTGGCAAGGCCCGCATCGCGCTTGAGCCGGCGACAGGTCTCGAAGCCGTCGATGCCGGGCATCATGGCGTCGAGCAGGACGATGTCGGGCGTGATCTGGTCGATGATGCGTATCGCCGCCGCGCCGTCGAGTGCCACCATCACCGTCATGCCGGCGCCGTCGAGCGCGTCGGTGAGCAGCCGCAGCGTCTCGGGAGAGTCATCGACGACGAGCGCGACGTCGCGCTTCTTCGACTCAATGTTCATGCGCATGCAACGTCTTCAATGTGGCCATGTACTGGTCGAGATCGAAGCGGTCGACCAGGGACCGCATCTGTGCAACGAAGTCGGCATGTTCGGGGTGCTCGTTGCCGATCTCGTCCAGCTTCAACTGGATGCCTCTGACGTAGCCGATCTGGCCGAGCCCGATCAGGGCCTCGATATGCCGCGCCGGGGGCCTTGATCCGCTTTCGGGGTGCCAGAACGACACCGGAATCTCGTCCGAGCCATATTGCCATTCGATCTTGAGGAGCTGGCGGACCGTCTCCAGCAGCCGCGGGATGTCGATCGGCTTCATCAAATAGCCGTCGTGGAAGGGCTGCGCCAGCGGCGCGCCGTGGGCCTCGATCGCGCTGGCCGACACCATCAGGATGCGGGCCTGGTGATGGCCGTTCGCTCGCAAGGCCTCGGCGACAGCCCAGCCGTCCATGGCAGGCATCGAGATGTCGAGCAGAAACAGATCGGGCCGGCAATGCTGGGCCAGCGCGAGGCAGCCGGGGCCGTCGGGCGCGCTGAGCAGGATGAAGCCGAGCGGCGTCAGTACCTCGCGCAGCAGGTCGCGATGCACGGGATCGTCGTCGGTGATGAGGATGGTCTTGCGCGCGCCGTGATAACCGGAGATCGGCGCCTCCACCGGCGCGATGCGCCGCGGATTGGTGACCTCCGACAGCAGGATCTTGACCTTGAACGTCGAGCCGGTGCCAACGGTGCTCATGACCTTGATGTCGCCGCCCATCACCCCGGCGAGCAGCCGGCTGATGGTCAGGCCGAGTCCGGTTCCGGTCTGCGGCTGCGAAACGCCGAGCGCGCCGCGTTCGAACGGCGCGAAGATGCGTTCGAGATCGTCGCCCTGGATTCCGGGACCGGTGTCGATCACCTCGAACTCCGCGACAGGGCTGCGATAATGCACGACGAACTGCACGCTGCCGGTCTGGGTGAATTTGATGGCGTTCGAGAGCAAATTGATCAGCACCTGACGCAGTCGCTTCTCATCGGCGTAGACCACGAGCGGCAAATACGACGGCCGCTTGAACACGAAGTCGATGCCCTTGGCGGCGGCCTGCAGGCGGAACATGCCGACCAGCTGATCGAGGAATTCGCTGAGGCGCACTTCGTCGCGCGACAGATACAGCCGCCCGGCCTCGATCTTGGAGATGTCCAGAATGCCGTCGATCAGGCCGGAGAGGTGATCGGCGCTGCGGCGGACGACGCGAACCTGGTCGCGCGGCTTGGTGCTCAGCGTCGTGTCCTGCTCCAGGAGCTGGGCATAGCCGCTGATCGCGTTCAGCGGCGAACGCAGCTCGTGGCTCAGGCCCACCACGTAGCGGCTCTTGGCGAGGTTGGCGGATTCGGCGACCTCCTTGGCCCGCTGCAGCTCGGCGTCGGTGCGCTTGTGCGCGTCGATCTCCTGAATCAGCAGCGCGGTCTGCCTTCGGGTCTCCTCCTCGGCGGCGCGGCGGCTCTGCTGTGCCAGCACGAACAGCCACGCCACCACGCCGATGATGATACTGAGCGAGAAGAACACCTTCCAGAGCACGTTGGAGACGAGTGTGTTCTCGCCATGCACGCTTGCCGAGGTCTGCAGATAGATCAGGCCCAGCACCAGCGCGACGAGCCCGGCGGAGACCACGAACACGCCGACATAGTGACCGAGTTGCGAGTTGATGCGCGCGTAGATCGGCTGCGGCATCAGCTTGCCCAGCGTCTCCGAGACCTGCGCCTGGATTCGCGCATGCGGCTTGCAGAGATCGTGGCAGCGGGCATCCAGTGAGCAGCACAGGGAGCAGATCGGTCCGGCGTAAGCGGGGCAGGAGGCCATGTCTTCCGGCTCGAACGAGTGCTCGCAGATGCAGCACTGGATCGCCTCGAGGTTCTGCCAGCTCCGCTTCGGCTTGCGCGCGATGTAGTACTTGCCGTCCGTGGCCCAGGCAATCAACGGGGCGACGATGAAAGCAACCGCGAGCGCGATGAAGGCCGACAGCGCCTTCGCGGTAGGTCCGAACAGGCCGTAAAAGGCGCTGATCGAGACGATGGTCGCGATCGTCATCGCGCCGACGCCGACCGGATTGACGTCGTAGAGATGCGCGCGCTTGAATTCGATCTGCTGTGGCCGCAATCCGAGCGGCTTGTTGATGACGAGATCGGCGACCAGCGCCCCGACCCAGGCGATCGCGACGTTGGAATAGAGCGCCAGGGTTTGCTCGAGTGCCTTGTAGACGCCGATCTCCATCAACAGCAGCGCCACGATGACGTTGAAGACCAGCCAGACGACGCGGCCGGGATGGCTGTGGGTCAGGCGCGAGAAGAAGTTCGACCAGGCGATCGAGCCGGCATAGGCGTTTGTGACGTTGATCTTCACCTGCGACAGGATCACGAATGTGCCGGTCAACGCCAGCGCGAGGTCCGGCTGCGACAGTACGTAGCGGAACGCTTCGAGATACATATGCGCCGGCTCGGCGGCCTCCTCGGGTGGCACCCCGTGGCTGAGCGCGAAGAAGGCGAGAAATGAGCCCGCCAGGAGTTTCAGGGCGCCAAGCACGATCCATCCGGGGCCAGCGCTCATCATCGCTATCCACCAGGAGGCCCTGGACGCGCGGCGGTCGCGCGGAAGGAATCGCAGGAAGTCGACCTGCTCGCCGATCTGCGCCACCAGCGAAAACACGACCGAGGCCGCAACCCCGAACAGGAGTAGGTCGAAATGCCCGTTGAGATCGCCGTGCTCACCCGAGAACTTGCGCCACTCCGTAAAGGAGTGCGGGTTGTGCCAGGCGATCGCCGCGAACGGAATGATGTGGAGCACGATCCACAGCGGCTGGGTCCACAATTGGAAACGGCTGATCAGCGTGATGCCGTAGGCCACCAGCGGGATGATGACGACGGCGCTGATGAGATAGCCGACCGGCCGCGGAATCCCGAAGCACATCTCGAGCGCGGAGGCGAGAATCACGGCTTCGATCGCAAAAAAGATGAAAGTGAAGGAAGCGTAGATCAGCGAGGTGACGGTCGAGCCGATGTAGCCGAAGCCGGCGCCGCGCGTCAGCAGGTCGATGTCGATGCCGCATTTAGCGGCATAATAGGCGATCGGCACGCCGCAGCAGAAGATGATGAGGGAGACCACGAGGATGGCGGCAGTCGCGTTGGTGACGCCATAGTTCAGGGTAATGGTGCCGCCGATCGCCTCCATCGCCAGGAACGAAATCGCGCCCAGCGCCGTGTTGGCGACGCGGGCGGCGGACCAGCGCCGCGCGCTCTTGGCGGTGAAGCGCAGCGCATAGTCTTCCAGCGTCTGGTTGGCGACCCATTGGTTGTACTGTCGCCTGACGCGGTCAATTCGCTGCCGCCCTGCCACGCTTTACCCCACTCCCGATACGGACCTGGATCCCTCGCAAATTCCGTACCAAAGCCTACGTCGGCATTTTGCGGTGCAGTATACGCGATCTTGCGTATGCTTCCGCCGCCCGGATCCGAGCCATCCTCAAGGCACCAATCGCGTGTCCTCGAACAAAAGTGGGGTGCTCATGTCAGACGAACCAAATAAGGGCCTTTTGTCGCCGCTCCGGCGCAAACTATTGATGGGAATGGCCGCCGTGCCCGCCATCACGATGCTGCCGCGGGCGTCCTTTGCGCAGGCCCCGGCGACCTCGGCTGTCAACACCACCGGCCTTGCGGTCACCGACACCGAGGTGACGGTCGGCATCCTGCACTCGGCTACCGGCACCATGGCCATCTCCGAGACCGGCTCGATCGAGGCCGAGAAGCTCGCCATCGAGCAGATCAACGCCATGGGCGGCGTGCTCGGCCGCAAGATCAAGTTCATCCAGGAAGACGGCGCCAGCGACTGGCCGACTTTCGCGGAGAAGGCCAAGAAGCTGCTCGTCAACGACAAGGTCGCGGCAATCATGGGTTGCTGGACCTCGGCCTCGCGCAAGGCAGTGTTGCCGGTCATGGAGCAGTATAACGGCATGCTCTATTACCCGACCTTCTATGAAGGCCTCGAGCAGTCCAAGAACGTCATCTACACCGGTCAGGAAGCGACCCAGCAGATCCTCGCCGGCCTGAATTGGATCGCCAAGGAGAAGGGCGCGAAGAGCTTCTTCTTCATCGGCTCCGACTACATCTGGCCGCGCACTTCCAACAAGATCGCGCGCAAGCACGTCGAGAACGTGCTGAAGGGCAAGGTCGTCGGCGAGGAATACTATCCGCTCGGCAACACCCAGTTCAACTCGGTCATCAACAAGATCAAGCTGACCAAGCCCGACGTGATCTTCACCGACGTCGTCGGCGGCTCCAACGTCGCCTTCTACAAGCAGCTCAAGGCCGCCGGCATCGACCTCTCCAAGCAGGCGCTGCTGACGATCTCGGTGACCGAAGACGAAATCGACGGCATCGGCGGCGAGAACATCGCAGGCTCCTATGCCTGCATGAAGTACTTCCAGTCGCTCGACAATCCCAACAACAAGGCCTTCGTGCCGGCGTTCAAGAAGATGTGGGGCGAAAAGACCGTCATCGGAGACGTCACCCAGGCTGCCTATCTCGGCCCGTGGCTGTGGAAGTTGACGGTCGAGAAGGCCGGTTCCTTCGACGTCGACAAGATCGCGGCGGCTTCGCCCGGCGTCGAGTTCAAGGGCGCGCCGGAAGGCTATGTGCGCATCCACGAGAATCATCACCTCTGGTCGAAGACCCGGGTCGGACGCGCCAAGCTCGACGGCCAGTTCGAGCTGATCTACGAGACCGCCGATCTCGTCGAGCCCGATCCGTTCCCCAAGGGCTACCAGTAAGAAGCGCTACCAGTCGCGCATTCTTCCAAACACCAAGCCTCTCCCTGGCGTGGACAGCAAATCCACGCCCAAGACCCCCGCGTCGCGAACCTGCTCGCGGCGCGGGGACCTTATCCCCCGACGGAGGACATCGATGTTCGGCGACTACTCGCTTGGTGATCTCGGCTCAATCTTCGTCATGCAGGGCTTTGCAGGACTGATCCTGTTCTCGGTCTACGTCCTGATGGCGCTCGGGCTTGCCATCATCTTCGGCCAGATGGGCGTCATCAACATGGCCCATGGCGAGTTCATGATCCTCGGAGCCTACGTCACCTGGATGACCTCAAGCTTCTTCCAGTCCTATCTACCGAGTCTGTTCAGCGGCTACTTCTTTCTCGCGATGATCCTGGCCTTCATCGCCTCCGGTGCGTTGGGAATGCTGGTGGAATGGGTGCTGATACGGCACCTCTACAAGCGCCCACTCGATACGCTGCTGGCAACCTGGGGCCTCAGCCTGATCCTGCAGCAGGCCTACCGCTCTGTGTTCGGCGCGCGCGAGGTCGGCGTCGAGTTGCCGCAGTGGATGCTGGGATCGCTGCACGTCACCGACAGTATCGAAGTCCCGATCAACGGCGTCTTCGTGATGTGTCTCACCGTGCTGATCACCATCAGTGTCGCCTATGTCATGTACAGATCGCGATGGGGTCGCCAGGTGCGCGCCGTCGTGCAGAACCGCATCATGGCCGGCGCGGTCGGCATCAACACCGAAAAGGTCGATCGCTACACCTTCGGTCTCGGCTGCGGCATCGCCGGAATTGCCGGCAGCGCCTTCACGATGATCGGCTCGACCGGCCCGACCTCCGGACAGCTCTACATCGTCGACACGTTCCTCGTGGTCGTGTTCGGCGGCGCGGCGAGCCTGGTCGGCACCATCGCCTCCGCCTTCTCGATTTCGCAGACGCAATCCACCCTCGAGTTCTTCATGTCGGGCTCGATGGCCAAGGTGCTGACGCTGCTTGCCGTTGTCGGAATCCTGATGCTGCGGCCGCAAGGGCTGTTCGCCCTCAAGGTCCGCAAGTGAGAAATAGAGGCTGATGCAATGACCGACAATCGGTTCTTCAATCGCTCGGAACTCATCGGGATTCTCGTGCTCGCGGTCTTCCTGGTGGTGGTGCTGCCGCTCACGCTCGACGTCTTCAGGCTTAATCTCGTCGCGAAATATCTGACCTATGCCTTCGTTGCGCTGGGATTGGTGATCTGCTGGGGCTATGGCGGCATTCTCAGCCTCGGCCAGGGCGTATTCTTCGGGCTCGGCGGCTACTGCATGGCGATGTTCCTCAAGCTCGAGGCCTCGAGCGTGGAGAACACCAAGATCCAGTCGACCCCCGGCATCCCCGATTTCATGGACTGGAATCAGATCACCGCGCTGCCGCTGTTCTGGAAGCCGTTCAACAGTCTTACGTTCACAATCGCTGCCATCATCCTCGTGCCCGGCATCTTCGCCTTCATCATCGGCACGGCGATGTTCAAGCGCCGGGTCGGCGGCACCTATTTCGCGATCATAACCCAGGCGGTTGCGGCCATCCTCACCATCCTGATCGTGGGCCAGCAGGGCTATACCGGCGGCATCAACGGCATGACCGATCTGCGGACGCTGAAGGGTTGGGACATCAGGCCCGATCACGCCAAGGTCGTGCTGTACTTCTTCGAGGTCGGATGCCTGCTCGTCTGCATCATGATCGCGCAGTTCATCCGGCGCTCCAAGCTCGGGCGCATCCTGGTTGCGATGCGCGAGAAGGAGGACCGCGTCAGGTTCTCCGGCTACAGCGTCGCGAATTTCAAGATCTTCGCCTTCTGCATCGCCGCCGTGTTTGCCGCGATCGGCGGCGCCATGTTCGCGCTCAATGTCGGTTTCATGTCGCCGTCCTTCGTCGGCATCGTTCCGTCGATTGAAATGGTGATCTACACCGCGGTCGGCGGGCGGCTGTCGATCCTCGGCGCGGTCTACGGCACGCTGCTGGTCAATTTCGCCAAGACCAGCCTGTCGGAGACGTTTCCCGAATTGTGGCTGTTCGGCCTCGGCGGATTGTTCATCGCCGTGGTGCTCGCATTCCCGAACGGCCTTGCCGGGATCTGGGGCGACTATGTGCAGCCGCGCATCGACCGCCTGATGCCGTCGCGCAAATCGAAACCCGACGGCTGGACCGATAGCTCGGTCGCCGACGGCGCTCCGGCAGAGTGAGGAGACAGGTCATGCTCGTCGGTCATCACGATGCCGATGGCACGCTGGCAGTGAGGAGATAGGTTATGCTCGTCGGTCATCAGCCCAAGGAATTCCTGCTCGCTGTCGAGGCCCTCACGGTGTCGTTCGACGGGTTCAAGGCGGTCAACGATCTCTCCTTCTACGTCGACGAGAACGAGATCCGCGTCATCATCGGTCCCAACGGTGCCGGCAAGACCACGGTGCTCGACCTGATCTGCGGCAAGACCAAAGCCACGTCGGGCTCGATCCAGTTCCGCGGCAAGGAGCTGACGCGGATGAAGGAGAACGAGATCGTCAAGACCGGCGTCGGCCGCAAGTTCCAGAACCCGTCGATCTACGACGATCTCACGGTGTTCGAAAATCTCGAGATTTCCTATCCGCGCGGACGCTCGGTGTTTGGTGCGTTGACCTTCACCCGCGATGCCGCGGTGCGCGACCGGGTGCATGAGGTCGCCGAGATGATTTTCCTGAAGGATCGGCTGAACATGAGCGCCGATCTGCTCAGCCACGGCCAGAAGCAATGGCTCGAGATCGGCATGCTGCTGATCCAGGATCCGGACCTTCTGATGCTGGACGAGCCGGTCGCCGGCATGAGCGTGTCGGAGCGCACCAAGACCGCGGAGCTGCTCAACCGCATCATCAAGAACCGCTCGGTGCTGGTGATCGAGCACGACATGAAGTTCGTCGAGGACATCGCGCACAAGGTCACCGTGCTCCACCAGGGCCAGATCCTCTCGGAAGGGACCATGGAGAAGGTGCAGAACGATCCCAAGGTCATCGAAGTCTATCTGGGGCACTGACGATGGCGAAGGCGCGTGAATCTGCTGCGGCAATGACGCTCCACCTCTCCCCTTGTGGGAGAGGTCGGATCGCATCGCCAGATGCGATCCGGGTGAGGGGTGTCTCTCCGCGGGTCAAACTGTCTCGTGCATCTGTGGATGCAGACCCCTCATCCGTCGCGGGCTTCGCCCGCGCCACCTTCTCCCACAAGGGGAGAAGGGAGGCAAACCGCGCCTAGGAGCATCCTGATGCTGGCAATTTCCGATCTTCACGTCGCCTACGGCCAAAGCGAGGTACTGCACGGCCTCAACGTCAAGGTCGCGCCCAACGAGATCGTTGCGATCATGGGCCGCAACGGCATGGGCAAGACCACGTTGATGAAATCGCTCATGGGTATCCTGCCGATGAAGAGCGGTTCGGTGACCATGGACGGCGCCGAGCTCGGCGGCCTGCCGAGCTATGACCGCGTGGCCAAGGGCCTCGCCTACGTGCCGCAGGGCCGCATGATCTTCTCCACCATGACGGTGAAGGAGAACATCGAGACCGGTCTCGTCGTCTCCGGCGGGACCGAGGTCCCCGCCGATATCTACGAACTATTCCCGGTGCTGCTGGAGATGAAGGGCCGCCGCGGCGGTAATCTCTCCGGCGGACAACAGCAGCAGCTCGCCATCGCGCGTGCGCTGGCGACCAAGCCCAAGGTCCTGCTGCTGGATGAGCCCACCGAAGGCATCCAGCCCTCGATCATCAAGGAGATGGCGCGCACGCTGAAGCGCATCCGCGACGAGAAGGGCTTGTCGATCGTCGTGTCCGAGCAGGTCCTCAGCTTCGCGCTCGATATCGCCGACCGCGTGCTGGTCATCGAGAACGGTGCGATCGTGCGTGATGACCCGCGCGACAGCGTCGATGCCGCGCAGGTCTCGAAATATCTGTCCGTCTAACCAACCGTGTAAAAGGGGAGCTTCTCGATGCCAGAGACACTGATCAAGGTCGATCTCACCAAGTCGGCCTACGAAAACGACATGGTGCACAATCGCTGGCACCCCGATATCCCGATCGTGGCCTGGGTCAATCCCGGCGACGATTTCATCATCGAGACCTATGACTGGACCGGCGGCTTCATCAAGAACAATGATTCCGCCGACGACGTGCGCGACATCGACCTGTCGATCGTGCACTTCCTGTCCGGCCCGATCGGCGTCAAGGGCGCCGAGCCCGGCGACCTTCTCGTGGTCGATCTGCTCGACGTCGGCCCGATGAAGGAGAGCCTCTGGGGCTTCAACGGCTTCTTCTCCAAGCAGAACGGCGGCGGCTTCCTGACCGACCATTTCCCGCTGGCGCAGAAGTCGATCTGGGACATCAAGGGCCTCTACACGTCGTCGCGCCACGTGCCCGGCGTCAACTTCGCCGGCCTGATCCATCCCGGCCTGATCGGCTGTCTGCCCGATCCGAAGATGCTGGAGACCTGGAACAAGCGTGAGGCCGAGCTGATCTCGACCGATCCGACGCGCGTGCCTGGCCTGGCCAACCCGCCGTTCGCGGCGACGGCCCATGGCGGCCGCGCCAAGGGCGATGTGAAAGCCAAGATCGGCGCGGAGGGCGCCCGCACCGTGCCGCCGCGCGAGCACGGCGGCAATTGCGACATCAAGGATCTCTCCCGCGGCTCGAAGATTTACTTCCCGGTCTACGTGCCCGGCGCCGGTCTTTCGATGGGCGATCTGCACTTCAGCCAGGGCGACGGCGAGATCACCTTCTGCGGCGCCATCGAGATGGCCGGCTGGCTGCATCTGAAGGTCGAGGTGATCAAGGATGGCATGTCGAAATACGGCATCAAGAACCCGATCTTCAAGCCGTCGCCGATCACGCCGAACTACAAGGACTATCTGATCTTCGAGGGCATCTCGGTCGACGAGGCCGGCAAGCAACATTATCTCGATGTTCACATCGCCTACCGGCAGGCCTGCCTCAACGCGATCGAGTATCTGAAGAAGTTCGGCTACTCCGGCGCCCAGGCCTATTCGATCCTCGGCACCGCGCCGTGTCAGGGCCACATCTCCGGCGTGGTCGACGTGCCCAACGCCTGCGCCACGCTGTGGCTGCCGACGGAGATCTTCGACTTCGACGTGATGCCGTCGTCGGCAGGTCCCATCAAGCACATCAAGGGCGATATCCAGATGCCGATTTCGCCGGA
Source organism: Bradyrhizobium amphicarpaeae (assembly GCF_002266435.3). Classification (NCBI taxonomy): domain Bacteria; kingdom Pseudomonadati; phylum Pseudomonadota; class Alphaproteobacteria; order Hyphomicrobiales; family Nitrobacteraceae; genus Bradyrhizobium; species Bradyrhizobium amphicarpaeae. The sequence continues at coordinate 6,891,968 of NZ_CP029426.2, read as the reverse complement.
CAAGTAATCCCCGCGCGACGGGATGCGGGTCGGCGCGTATCTGCCGCCCCGCATCCGCCGCTCGGACGTGTTGAAACAGTCATGGCGTGGGGATGATGCGATGCCGGTCTATGAATATCTCTGTGACGATTGCGGTCCATTCAAGGACCTGCGTCCAATGGCGGAATGCGACGATCCGCAGGACTGTCCGCATTGTGCGACGTCCGCGCCGCGGGTGATCCTCACCGCGCCGAACTTCTTCTGCATGCCGTCGGACAAGCGCAAGGCGCATGCTGTCAACGAGCGCAGCACGCACGCGCCGCAGACACTTGCGCAATACAAGGCTTCGCACGGCCCGGGTTGCGGCTGTTGCTCCACGGGAAAAACCGCGAGGAACAAGAGCTCGTCCGACAAGCAGAAGCCGGCGCGGCTCGTGACCAAGACCAAGAGCGGCGCCAAGGGCTTTCCAACCGCGCGTCCCTGGATGATCAGCCACTGACGGACGCGACGACCTCGAACGAATAGAAGACAGGAGCGCTCAACATGCTTCACGGCGACATTTCCAGCAGCAACGACACCGTCGGCGTCGCGGTGGTCAATTACAAGATGCCACGCCTGCACACCAAGGCCGAGGTGCTCGACAATGCCCGCAAGATCGCCGACATGGTGGTGGGCATGAAGGTCGGCCTGCCCGGCATGGATCTCGTGATTTTCCCCGAATATTCCACGCAAGGCATCATGTACGACTCCAAGGAGATGTACGAGACGGCATGCGCCGTGCCCGGCGAGGAGACCGCGATCTTCGCCGAAGCCTGCCGCAAGGCCAAGGTGTGGGGCGTGTTCTCGCTCACCGGCGAGCGCCACGAGGAGCATCCGAACAAGGCGCCCTACAACACCTTGATCCTGATGAACGACAAGGGCGAGATCGTGCAGAAGTACCGCAAGATCATGCCATGGGTGCCGATCGAGGGCTGGTATCCCGGCAATTGCACCTACGTCTCCGAAGGTCCGAAGGGCATGAAGGTCAGCCTGATCATCTGCGACGACGGCAATTTCCCCGAGATCTGGCGCGACTGCGCCATGAAGGGCGCCGAGCTGATCGTGCGCTGCCAGGGCTACATGTATCCGGCCAAGGAGCAGCAGGTCCTGATCTCGAAAGCCATGGCGTGGGCCAACAACGTCTATGTCGCGGTCGCCAACGCCGCCGGCTTCGACGGCGTCTATTCCTATTTCGGCCACTCCGCGATCATCGGCTTCGACGGCCGTACACTCGGCGAGTGCGGCGAGGAGGATTACGGCATCCAGTACGCACAGCTGTCGAAGCATCTGATCCGCGATGCGCGGCGCAACGGCCAGTCGCAGAACCATCTCTACAAGCTGGTGCACCGCGGTTACACCGGCATGATCAATTCCGGCGAGAGCCCGCGCGGCGTCGCAGCTTGCCCGTATGATTTCTACAAGAACTGGATCGCCGATCCCGAGGGCACGCGGGACATGGTCGAGGCGATGACGCGCTCGACGCCGGGGACTGACGAATGTCCGATCGACGGCATCCCGAACGGGGCTGCGCCTAGCAATTACTAGGTCGCGGCCGGGCGGCCGGATGTGAATGGCTGTCCATATGATCGGCCATTCTGATGCAGCTTCGCGTGCGCGGGTTGGGAGCTCACCGCGTTAAAACGTGTCGCCGCTGCAACATGGATTGCTGAAACAACCTCAGCCGAGCCTCGGAGACGTGATTCTGCCGATTCCGTAGTTTCACGGGGCAAGCCGGTCGCCTAATTTGCCCTTGGCGCCGCCGGGAGCGCCGGAGCGGGGGCCTCGGGTGGAATTTCGATTGCCAAAGAGCTGGCGGGTTGAGCTGCGCCTTGGCGTGGCACCGCTGTGTGTTTTGGCAATCGCTGTCAGCCTCGGCCTTTCGGCGACGTCGGCGAGAGCGGATTGCCAGCCCGACGCAGCGTTAAGCGGACAGACCGTCACCTGCAGCGGCACCGATGCCAACGGCTTTGCTGCCGGCGGCGGCGTTACCAATCTGACCGTGAACGTGCTGACGGGCGCGACCGTCAACGACAACGGCACCGCGGCGATCAATGTCAACGACACCAACGTCGTCATCAACAACGGTACGGTGACGGCAGGCTCGGGTCTCACCGGTATCAACGGCGGCAATTTCAACACCGTCACCACCAACACCAGCATCACGGTGATCGATAACGGCTTCGGCATTTCGATGCTGAACAACAACACCATCGCCAATGGCGGCACGATCACCACGGGTGATGGCGGCTCCGCGATTTCGGTTCAGGACAACAATGTCATCACCAACGCCGGCGCGCTGTCGGTCGGCGCCAACGGCTCGGGCATCTTTGCCGGCCTCGGCAACGCCATCACGAATACGGCCAGCGGTACCATCACCGGCCTCGACGGCGCGATCGGCATTTACGTTTTCGGCAACACGACCGTAACCAATGCCGGCGCGGTCACCGTCGGCGTCGCGACGGGATTTTCCGGCGGTATTTTTGCGATCAACGACGGCAACACGGTCACCAACACGGCGACCGGCACGATCTCCGTCGGCCAGAGCGCAGCCGGCATCTTCGCGCAGGGCAACGCCGAGACCGTCAGCAACGCCGGTGTCATCAATGCTGCGCAGTTTGGCATTGGCATCGCTGTGATCGGCAGCAGCGCGAATGTGACCAACACCGGATCGATCACGACCATCGGTTCCTCCGCCGGCATACAGGTCCAGGGCAACAACGCGATCATCACCCAGAGTGGAATGGTCACCGTCGGCATCGGGGCTCTGGGCGTCGGTCTGTCGGGCTCGTCCGGCACGATCACTAACAATGGCAGGATTATCGGCGCGGATTTCGCGCAGGGCATCGCCCTGCTGGGCGACGACAACGTCATTACCAATCGCGGCACCATCACCGTCGGCGACACGGGCACCGGAATTTCGGTAACGGCATTGTCGACCAGCAATGCGGTGATCAATACCGGCGTCATCAATGTCGGCGCCAATGGCGTCGGCATCAGCACCACCAATGGTGGCACCGTCTTCAACTCCGGCACGATCAATGCTGCGACCGGTTTTGCGGCGATCGATCTTTGTGGCTGCGGCGTCAACACGCTGACGCTTGGTCCGGGGAGTGTGATCAACGGCCAGGTGTTCGCCGCCGGCACCGACACGTTCCAGCTTGGCGGCACCGGCAAGGACACGTTTAACCTCGGCCTGATCGGCGTCGGTCTCCAATATGATGGCTTCTCGACCTTCAACAAGATCGACAGCTCGACCTGGACCGTGACCGGGACCGGCAACCAAGACTGGAACGTGTTGGGCGGTGCGCTCATTCTCGCCGGAACCATCAACGGCAATGTGGCCGTCGCCACCGGCGGCACTTTTGGTGGTGTCGGCAACGTCAACACCATCAACGTCAATGGCGGCACGGTGGCGCCGGGACTTCCGACCGGCGTGCTCAACGTCAATGGCGATCTCACCTTCACCAGCGCATCGACCTACATGGTGCAGGTCTCGGGTGCGAGCAACGGCGTCGCGGTCGTGACCGGGACCTCCACGCTCAATGGCGCAACCGTCGCGGTCGCTCCGATCGGTACGATCGCCAAGCACTACACGATCCTGACCGCGAACAATTTGCCCGACACGTTCAATCCGGTCGTCACGGGTCTGTCGCCGAACCTGCATGCGACCCTGAGCTACGATCCCAACAACGTCTTCCTCGATCTCGCATTGGGCTATGGCGGCGGCCTCAATATCAATCAGCAGAATGTCGCCAACGCCCTGACGCGCATCTTCAACACCACCGGAAGCCTGCCTGTTGCGCTCGCCAATCTCACGCCGCAGGGCTTGACGCAGGCCTCGGGCGAATCCGCAACGGGATCGCAGCAGACGACGTTCAATGCGATGAACCTGTTCATGAGCCTGCTGACCGACGTCGTCGGCGCGGCGCGCGGCGGAGTATCGGGTGCGACGCCCTATGCCGACGAGATGAACGCGAGTGCCTACGCCGCGTCCGGCAAGAGCGCGCACGACAAGAGCGCGCGCGAAGCCTTCGCTTCGATTGAGCGCAAGGCCCCGGCGACCACGTTCGAGCAGCGCTGGGATGTTTGGGCGGCCGGCTATGGCGGCTCGCAGACTACCGACGGCAACGCCGGCCTCGGCTCGAACGACACGAGCAGCAGCGTCTATGGCACGGCCGTGGGCCTCGATTACCGCTTCTCGCCGTCGACGATTGCGGGCTTTGCACTCGCAGGCGGCGGCACCGGTTTCAACGTCAACGGGCTCGGCTGGGGGCGCTCGGATCTTTTCCAGGCCGGCGCCTTCGTGCGCCATACGGCGGGACCTGCCTACATCACGGCGGCGCTCGCCTATAGCTGGCAGGACGTCACGACCAACCGCATCGTGACGGCTGGCGGTTACGACCAGTTGCGGGCGCAATTCAACGCCAGCGCGATCTCGGGCCGCGTCGAGGGCGGCTATCGCTATGCCATGCAATGGGCCGGAGTCACGCCCTATGCCGCGCTTCAGGCCACCCTGTTCAGCCTTCCGAGCTATGCAGAGGCAGCCGTGGTCGGAAGCAACGTCTTCGCGCTCAACTATGCCGGCAAGGACGTGACCAGCACCCGCACCGAGCTCGGCCTGCGCGCGGACAGGTCGTTCGCCGCGGCGGACGGCCTGATGACCCTGCGCGGCCGCCTCGCCTGGGCGCATGATTACAGCCCGGACCGCGCCGTCGGCGCGGTGTTCCAGACGCTGCCGGGATCGGCCTTCGTCGTGAACGGTGCCGCGCAGGCGCGCGATTCCGCTCTGACCACGGCATCGGCGCAGATGAACTGGATGAACGGCTGGTCTGCGTCGGCGACCTTCGAGGGCGAGTTCTCGAACCTCACGCGCTCCTACGCCGGCAAGGGCCTCGTGCGTTACGCCTGGTGAGGCGTGGTCGCCAGATCGGGCGCGAACAGCGTCACTGCTTCTTCTGTGGCGGCTTGCGCGGCGGCCGCGGCGCGGCGGCGGGCGTGGGCGTCCCGCTCATCTTGTTGGCGGCCTCGCTGACGTCGAGCAGCGAGCGACGGATGTCCTCGAGGTAGCCGGCCGATTTCTTCCTCATGGTGTCGGCGAGCTCGTGCAGCCCCTGTATCTTTTCGAACAACTCGTCTGCCTTGCCGTCCACGAAGCCGGGCACCACGCCCTCGATCTTCGTGACCGCCTTGTCGAAGCCCGCGAAGGCGCTGTCCACCTTGGCCATGACGGTGTCGATTTCGCCGCCCTTGCTCCGGAGGTCGGCGGTGTAGTCCTCGAACGTGCGCAGGCCCTCCTTGATCGCGGGGGCGTTGCTGACGATCGTGCGGTCGACGCTGTGCAGGGTGTCGACGATGGATTCGGCGTCGCTGAGGTCGGCGGTCAGCACGGGGACGCCGTCTGCGTCCAGCGGCACCGGCGGCGCGGAGGGCGCTCCCCCGATCAGCGAGATCGCGGCGACGCCGGTGAGGCCCTGGAACTCGATGCCCGCCACGGTGTCCTTGCGGATCGGTGCGGTGTTGTCGAGCATCACCAGCGCCACGATCTTGCGCGGATTGTCCAGCTTGATCGACAGGATCTGGCCCGCGGGCACGCCGTCGAAATTGACCGGTCCGCCGCGGCGCAGCCCGGAGGCCGAGCCGCCCTCGAATACCACGCGCAACTGGCTGCGGCTTTGCGTGGTGCGCCATTTCTGCACGCCGAGCACACCACCGAACGCCACGGCGATCATCGCCAGCGTTGCGGTTCCGATCACCAGATTACTCGCTCGTGCCATGCGGGATGGTTTTACGACCAAAGCCGGAAAGTTGGAAGAAGGCCACAATGGTAAGAAGGGCGGGTTAGCGAAGCGTAACCCGCCGCATTCTTCTTGTCGGACAGGGTGGCGGATTACGCTCTAATCCGCCCCATGGGCTTTTGGCGCCTCAATGCCCGGCCGCGCGCCTCGCTGCGGCATTGTTCAACACGATCAGGGCGTCGACCGCTACGCCCGTCCTGGTGTTGATCAGGAACGGGTTGACGTCGATCGAGGCGATCCGGTCGCCGGCATCCGCGATCAGATTGGACAGGCCGACCAGCGCCTTCACCGCGGAGGCCTCGTGCAGGGCCGGCTTGCCGCGATAGCCGCGCATCTTGATGCCGGCCTTGGTGCGGCCGATCAGGAGCCGCGCCTCGGCCTCGTCCAGCGGCGCGCCGGCGAGCGCGACGTCCTTCATCAGCTCGATGTCGATGCCGCCGGTGCCGAACAGCACGACCGGCCCCATCTCGGCATCGAGTGAGGCGCCGACCACGAGCTCCAGCTCGGCCTTGACCTGCTGCGCGATCAGGATGCCGTCGAGCTTCGGCTTGCCCTTCAGCTTCGCGACCCGTGCGGTGACGTCCGCAAACGCCTTCTTCACCTCGGCGGCGCTGTTCAGGTTCAACACCACGCCGCCGATGTCGGACTTGTGCAGGATCTCGGCGCTGACGAGTTTCGCCACGACGGGAAAGCCGATCTGCTTGGCGATCTTCACCGCCTCGGCGGCCGTCTGTGCGATCGCCTCCTTCGAGACCGGAATGCCATAGGCCTTCAGCAGCTTCTTCGAGGCGACCTCGTCGAGCGCGGCACCGCTGGCCGATTTCAGCACCTTCTCCAGCACGGCGCGCGCGGCAGGTTTCGAGCTCGAGGCGATATCGGGTACCTCCTTGCGCAGTCTGGCGTAGTCGAGCAGCGACTTGATTGCGGTCACCGCGCGGTCCATGCCCTGCATGACTGCGAGATGCGGCAGCGACTTGCGCAGGGACTTGGTGAACTCGGTGAAGCCGATCGACATCGCGCTGATATAGATCACGGGCTTGCCGCCCTGGCGCGCCATCTCGTCGACGATGCGCAAATTGCGCTCGCGCAGCTCGTGCGGAGCCTTCGGCAGCTCGGCATCGACGATGACGATGTCGATATCGGGATCGTCGATCATCAGCTTGATCGACCTCATGTAGACCGAGGGATCGACCACCGCTGCAAAGCCGGCGTCGAGCGGATTGCCGACGATCGAGCCTGGCCCGAGCATTTTCGCCAGCTCGGCGCCGACATGCGGGCTGAGCGGCGCAAAGTTCAGGCCCTCGGCATAGAAGGCATCCAGCAGCATGCCGCGCTTGCCGCCCGACAGCGTGACGGCGGCGAGCCGGTCGCCCTTGGGCACGGCGGAATGAACGAAGCACTCGGTGGTCTCGATCAGCTCGTCGAGGCCGCCGACCCGGATCAGCCCTTCGCGCGTCGCTACGGCGTCGAACGTCTCGATCGAGCCCGCGAGCGCGCCGGTGTGCGCCATCGCCGCGGCGCGGCCGCCTTCGGAGGCGCCTAGCTTGAGCGCGATCACGGGCTTGCTCGCGGCGCGCGCCGCCTTGCAAGCGTCGCGAAACGCCTTGGTGTTGCGCACGCCCTCAAGATAGACGACGATCACCTTGATGCTCGGATCCTCGGCGAAATAGCGCATCAGGTCCGGGGTCTCGAGCCCGGCCTCATTGCCGGTCGTCACCATGTAGCCGACGCCGACGCCCCGATCCTCCAGCGCCTGGCGGATCGCCATGACGATGGCGCCGGACTGCCCGGCGATCGCCACCGCACCCTGCTCCATGGTGACGATGCGGTCGTCGATGTTGGTGAAGAGCCTTTCGCCGGCGCTCAGATTGCCGAGGCAATTCGGGCCGGTGACGGCAAGTCCCGTCTCGCGTATCGCCGTCTGCAATTCGACCGCGAGCTTCTGGCTTTCCTCGTCCTGCAACTCGCTGAAGCCGGAGGTGACGATGGTGGCCGAACGTGCGCCTGCTGCCGCGGCGTCGCGGATCACCTGCACCGCAAAGCGCGCCGGCACCAGCACCAGAACGTGGTCCGGCTTCTCCGGCAGGCTGGCGAAGTCCTTGTAGCAGGGCACGCCCCAGATGGCGTCCCGCTTGGCGTTGACCGGATAGAGGCCGCCCTCGTAACCGTACTTGACCAGATTATTCCAGATGCGTTCGGCATAATTGCCGGGCTTGTCGGTCGCGCCCACCAGCACGATGTTGTGCGGGTGCAGCATGGCGTGGATGCCCTTGACGATGTCCCCGGCGTCGGGTGATGGAGACCAAGGGCGCGGAGAAACCGATGCGGCGGGCACTTGAGCTTCCATGCGCTTCCTTCACTTCTTGTTCTTGTTGCAACGCGCTGTCGCGCGCCGGCTTCGGGGGCTGATCGTCGCCGCTCCATGCCGCGAGACGGAATGGGCAGGATGTGACGACAAGGCTAGCATCACGAGACTTTTGGCGAAAGTGCGAACGGTCCGGCAAGATGCTAGGAAACCGTGACCCTCATTCTCTCAAATGGTCATCATGCCGCTGCTGTCCATCGTGGTGCCGACCCTCGATCGTCCCGAGACGCTTCGCCACGCGCTCGCGACCATGGCGTGCCAGCCTGCGCATGCAGATTGCGAGTTCATTGTTCAGAACAATGGCGGCAATCCCGAGATCGCGAAGATGGTCGCAGATCTCCAGGACGAGCGCTTCAGGCATTTTGCCAGCGAGACCGTTCTGACAATGACCGACAATTGGGAGGCGGCGCTCGGCCACGCCTCGGGCGAGTACATCGCCTTCATCGGCGACGATGACGGGTTGATGCCCTATGCATGTGCCACGGCATCGGAGATGCTCGCCGGCCGAAACATCGACCTCCTGAGCTGGAGCGCCTACACCTATCACTGGCCGGGCTACTACCATCCGGCCTTCCGCAACCGGCTGCTCGCCGAGATCGACCTGACCTCGTCCGCGCAGCGAGTTTCGTCGCGGGGCGAGCTGGCGCGCATCTTCGGGTTCCAGGCGCATTATGCGCATCTGCCGATGATCTACAATTCGTTCGTTCGCCGTAACGTCATCGATCGAATGCGTGCGATCGGTGGCCGCTATTTCATCGGCCTGTCGCCCGACGTGGCCTCCGGTATCGCCAATGCTGCGCTCACCGACAGTTTCGTCCGGCTGTCGCGGCCTCTAAGCATGTCCGGAATCTCGCAGCACAGCACCGGTCACGCGCTGTTCTTCGAGACCACTGACCTGCTCGAGACGCCGCGTGGGTCGCGCGATTTCGGGCCCATCGACGACGAGCCCCAACTCCCCGATCTCAATGCCCTTCAGCTCTTCATCGCCAAGGACATGCTTGTCCTCAAACGCCTGTTGCTGGCGAATGACGATGATGTGCGGCTCGACTTCAAGGCGCTGGCACAGGCGCTCGCGACCGACATCAACCATCGGCCGCCGCTGTATGATCGAACCGTGCAGACCATCGGGGAACTCGCCCGCACGCACGGGTTCGACGTCGCCGACATCATCATTCCTGCCCGCCTTGCGGATCGGCCGCCGCCCGGAAAGGGTGTTTCCGTCATCGGGCAGAACCGCGTGCTTTACGAGCTGGATGGTTTTGCGCTCGGGCTCAATTCGATTGCGGATGCCGTGCGCGTCATCGCGCAGTTCGTTCCGGATCAAGGGCCGCTCGATGCGATGGTGCTGAAGGCCCCTGTGTCCGCGCCGGTCCTCGGCGCAAAGCAGCTCGAATTCGCGCATGGCGGAGCCGGCGTCGCCGCGTTGATCGAGGGATGGAGCGAGCCGGAGCAATGGGGCACCTGGTCCATTGCCAGGAATTGCGTGCTCCGCTTCGAGGTCCACCCGATTCCTTCACGACCGGTCGAGCTCGTGCTGGCGTGCCGGGCCTTCGTGTCCGACAGAAATCCGCAATTGCAGGCGGCTTGCCGCGTTGGCAACGGAGCGCCGCAGCAACTAACGTTCTCGAAAGAGGCGTTCGCGGGCTTGCGCAGGTTGCGGCTCGATCCCGCCGCGATTGCCGCCGACGGGACCTTGACGATCAGCCTGTCGCTATCCGATCCACGCTCGCCCGCGGATCTCGGACTCAGCTCCGACGCGCGCCCCCTCGGCATCGGTCTCGAACGGATCTGGCTCGAACACGATGTCGGCGCGACACGAGGCCCGTGATCGCCGCCCGCTCAGTACCGGAGCAGGCCCAGCTTGTGGGCGTAATGACAGACGGCCTGCCTCGCCAGATAGGGCGCGATGGCGCGCCGGATCTGCATCTGCGTCGGGTCGAAGCCGAGCGTGCGGCGACGCAAGATGCCCATCTCCCTGACGCCGATCGCGTAGGTCGACGCCGTCTTCTGGGCATCATGGATTCGGAAGCAGGCAAGGAATCGCGGCAGGCGCACGAATTTGAAGCCCGCTTCTTGCGCCCGCAGGATGAAGTCCCAATCCATCGCGTAGTGGAAGCTTTCGTCGATCGGACCGATCCTGTCCCACACGCGCTTGCGCCAGAACATCGTTTCCTGCGGGATGTAATCGGCATATTGCAGCGCGCGTCCGTCATGGGGCGGCAGCACGGCGCGGCCGACCTCGAGGCCTTCGCGATCGACGAAGACGCGATGGCCATAGACGATGTCGACATGTGGATGCGCCATGAAGTAGTTGGCGACATAGGCCAGCGTCCCCGGCAGCAGCATGTCGTCGCTGTTGAGATAGGCCATGATCTCGCTGTCGACACCGGCGAAACCGAGATTGATGGCATGTGACTGCCCACTGTCAGGTTCGCTCTTCCAGCTGAAGGTCTCGCCGCGGCTCTTCAGGAGATCGACCGTGCCGTCGATCGAGGCGCCATCCTGCACGTGGTAATACAGGTTCGGATAGTTCTGGCTCACGATGCTGTCGATCGTGGCGCCGAGATATTGCGACTGGTTGTAGCTCGGCGTGACCATCGCGATCCGCGGTGCATTACCGTGGGTCGAGGGTGCCGGCGGGAAAGCCGTCAGGTTGAGCAGGCGCGGTGGGTATTGCTCGAAGGTCCACATCGGCGGACGCCGCCAGAGGCTCCGGAGCGAAGATCGCCTTTGCCCGGCCGCGATGAGATCCTGATTCCTTTCCAGCAGCGCGACGCGATTCTCAAGCTGCTCCAATCGCTGTTCGAGGCGCTGCCTGAACTCGTCGTCCATCTATCGTTCTTCCGCAATCAGTACGTCCAAAAATTGATGAGACCTTCTTACAGGTCTCCGTTCGGCGGCGCCAGTTCACGGTCGCGTCAAACGCGATGGACCGGCGTGTCCGGCGCGATTTGGGAGGGCTCGATTGGTCCGGGACGGGCCGATTGCGAACCGCTATTCACGCGTTTCGACCAAGGTCGCATGCAGCACGTAGCGCTCCGGGCCGGACGTGACGGCGCCGAACGGCCAGCACGTCGTGAGCACGAGCTCCACGCCCTGCGTCGAGGGATCGATGCCCGACGCGTCAAAACGGACGACGGCCGAAGAATCCGCCCGATACCGAAACTGCCTGCCATCGCGGCGGGTGATCTCGAGCACGTCTCCGACGACAACATTCCGCAGGAAACGAAAATGGGTGTCACGATGCGCTGCATATACCGCGACACCGCGCTCGCCCGCATCGACCGTTTGGGGGATATGGCCCGGCCCGAAGGCGAGAGCCTGGCCGCTGGTCCCTTCGAGCACGATCGCTCTGGCGCCGATCCGCTTTACCTCGATCCGCGCGACCGGCCAGGTGTCCGCCCATGCCCACGGTTTGACCGTCTCGCCCGTCGCAAGGCTCTTGTCGAAGGCGCGCTCCAGCAGCACCTGCGCCAGCCACGCCTTGGCATGGATGTAGGCGCCGTCGCCAAACAGGATGAGGCCGATCAGGGCGACAAGCAGCAGAGGGATGGAGCGGAGCATTTTACCACTTCCCGTCATTGCGAGGAGCGAAGCGACGAAGCAATCCAGAATCTCTCAACGGATAAGTCCCCGGATTGCTTCGCTTCGCTCGCAATGACGCATTCGATTTCAATGACCTATTAAAAAAGGCGCGCGCGGCCGTTGGTATGGGACGGGCAGCCGCGCGCGCTAACAGAGGAGTTTGGGGAGGCTCCTCTCTCAAGCGGCGTCGGTGAGCAAGAGCCGACGCCGGTTGAACACGAACAGGGCTAAGGCGAGCACGATCAGGATCAGGCCTGCGATCATCTTCAATTCGGCCGAGGTTGCCGTCTTGGGCAGACGGATCGTATCAGGCGCCGGACGCCGCGCTGCCGGTGCGGTACGCGCGTCGGCATGGCGTTCACGCAGCTGCGCCGGGATCTGCTGCCGTTCGCCGAACACTTTCTCGAAGTCCCAGCCGGCCGGCAGGTTGATCGGCAATTCGCTGAGCTTGAGCGGCGCGCCTTCAGGCCGGCTCGGCGTCTTGTCGACGGCGACAAGGCTGGTCAGGCGCGAGACGATCTGATGGTCGAGCGCCAGCGCCAGGATCGCCTTATCGGCCTCCTCGGGCGCGAGCTCCCGCATCGCGCGCGCCACTTCGGCGTCACCGATCTTGCGCCTCGCCCAGAGTTTCGACAGGCCGTTGCCTTCGGCGGCATTTTGCAGTGGCAACGTCACCGACCATGGACGATCACCGACGCGCCCTTTGATCTCGAGCGAGCCTGCGAGATTGTCGAGCTTTGCCGCCAGCACCAGCGGCTCGTCGCGATAGACGTCGGGGATGATCGCCGGGGTGACGTCGGCCTTGGCCTCGGAGAATTTCGCGGTGAGGCTGGTCACGGCCGGATTTTCGAGCTTGGCGAACAGGCCGCGCATACGCTCCTCCACCTGCTCGACCGAACCGATATGGGTGAAGGTGCCCCGGCCGAGCTCGGCGGCGCGAGTCATCAGATAGGTGTTGGGCGCCGATCCGATGCCGACCATGAAGACGCGCGAGCGGCCGCGCATCGCCGTGATGGTCTCGAACAATTGTTGCTCGTTGCCGATTGCGCCGTCGGTCAGGAAGACGACCTGGCGAACCATGCCGGTGTCGCCGAGCTTGTCGGCCAGTGCGGCGCGCATCGCCGGCACCATCTCGGTGCCGCCGCGCGCCTGCAACGCGCTCACGAACGAGGTCGCCTCGCCGACATGGGCGGCGTCTGCCGGGACCGAGGCGGGAAACAGCAGGTCCATGGTATCGTCGAAGCGGATGACGTTGAAGCGGTCGGTCGGCTGGAGCCGGGACAGAGCGTAAGCGAGGCTCGCCTTGGCCTGCACGATCGACGTGCCGCCCATCGAGCCCGAATTGTCGATCACGAACACGACCTCACGCGGCAGCGGCTTTTGGGCCGTCTGCTCTGCGCTGGGCGGAGTGACGAAGGCGAGCAGGTAGTCGGCGTCGCCGACATGTTCGCGGAACAGGCCGACCGACGGCGCCTTCTCGGCAGCGGGCTTCCAGGTCAGCTCGAAGTCGCGGTCCGCCGGAACGGCACCATCGGCGAGCGTGATGATACGCGCCATGTTGTCCGGACTCTCGATCTTGACCTTATGGTGAGAACTCTTGACCTCGCCGAGCGCGAAGCCGGCCTTCAGGCGCACCGTGATGCTGGTCGGATTGACCGGTGCATTCCTGGCGGGATCCAGCACAGGCGGCGAGATGCGGTCACGGTCCGGCACGGGGTCCGAGGTCGCCGCGCCCCAGCCCGATCCATCCTTGCGAAAGTCGACGCTCTGGACGATCGGCGCCGGATTGTAGCGCGGCCCGACCACCAGCGGCAGGCGCAGTGAATATTCGCTGCCGGATTGATGCACCGGCTCCTGATATTCGATCTGCACCAGCACGGTCTCTCCGGGGCCGACATTGGCGACCGAATTGGTGAAGATGTTCGGCCGTTCCTGCTCGGTGAGTGCCGCCTTCTGGCCGGCGCGGCGTGCTTCTTCGTAGATCACGCGGGCCTGTTGCCGTTCCTTGATGTTACCGACGATGACGCGATCGCCGACCACCATTTTCAGCGTATCGACGGCGCCGCCGGTCGCGAGCGGATAGACATAGGTCGCTTCGACCCAGTCCTTGGTCGGGTTGCGGAAGATCTGCGTGACCCGCGCGCGCAGCGTCGGGCCGGAGACCGTGACGTCGATGTCGGTGCCGAGGCGGATCGCTTCGGTGGTGGCGCCGTCCTCCTTCAGGAGCAGGGAGCCGGACCTGGCGTCGCCAGGCTGAAGCAGGCTCGCCTGCTCATTCGTTGCCGACCAACTGGTCCCGAAACTGACGAGCAGGGCGACGAAGGCCATCAGCAACACCGCGACGCCTTGCGCGAGAAGAAACAATCCGAGCTTGATCAGCCCCTTCAACACGGGGTGCTCTTCGTTGTCGGCTGTGTCGTAGGTGTCCATTTGGTCTGCTCCCGGAGGGACGTTTGCTGGCTCTGAGCATTCGCCGGGAGGGCCCGATTTCGCGAGCAGAATGATCGGTCATGTTCCGCCGCGGCCGGCCCGGGCAGGCCGCCATGGGACGCTCATGTGCGGTTTTGTGCTGGTTTGTCCGCCCTGCTAGAGTGGCCGTGCTGGAGCAGGGCTAGCGATGCAGATGCAAGACAAGATCACCGACAAGCAGCTTTCGGACGAGCAGAGCCGCGAGATCGCCGAGACGATTCGCGAGGAGCTCGCCAGGCGCCGGATCTCCCGGCAGACGCTGGCCGAGCAGGCCAAGCTCAGCCTGTCGACGCTGGAGAAGGTGCTCGGCGGCCGGCGACCGTTCACGCTGGCGACGACGGTCCGGCTGGAGCAGGCGCTGGGCGTCTCCTTGCGCAAAAACGCGGTCGTGGCGGCGCCTCAAGCCGCCAACGATGTCGCTCCTGACAGTCTCGGCTCCTATGCGCATCGCGCCGTGACCTGGCTGGAGGACGTCTACGTCACGCTGCGGCCGTCCTTCGGCGACAAGGAAGCAATCTTTGCGTACCGCACCGAGATCGTCTGGGAGCCGAAGGTCTCTTCGCTGGTCTTTCGGGAGGGCGATCGGACCGATGCGGCCTACGAGCATACCGGCGAGGTTGCCGTCCCCCATCAGTCAGGCTTCATCTACCTCGTCATCATCAAGCACGGCCAGCATCGCGTGATCACGGTGTCGCGGCCGACGGTCGCCGGCGAGATGTACGGAATCATCTCGACGCTGCGCGCCGGCCCCGGCTCGCAACTGACGCCGATCGCGGCGCCGATCGCCTACGTGCCGCTCCGAAACGTCCCGAAGCCGTCTTTGGGACGGGTCGGGCCTGAAGATGCCAACCACGCGTTGTATCGAAGGCACCTGCGTCGCACGTCGGAGGAATCGTTCGCGCTGTTTTTGACGCTATAGTCCGCGAGAAATCGTACGGACCGGCGTCATATGCGTCTATAAGGGGGCATGCAGGACGCGTCCGCGCGATACGGCGGCGAAGCGCCGCTGTTCTCCATCATCATCCCGCTCGAATATCACCGCGGGCAATGGGAGCAGTCCTGGCTCGGCTGGATATCGCAGACCGTCGACAAATCGCTCTACGAAATCATCCTGGTGGTGCCGCCGGATTTCGTCGCGCGCGACGAGCTGAAGGCACTGGCCGGCGAACAGGCCCGCCTGGAATTCACCGCTTCGGATCACGATATCGGGCTGTGCGCCTTTGGCGCCACCAAAGCCCGCGGCCTCTATCTGTTCTTCACGGAGTCGCATTGCCGGCCAGAGCCCGACGTGATCGAGCTGTGCATTCGCGCGACCGACGCGCATCCCGACTGGGTCGCCTTCTCCTGCCGGTCGGTGCCGATCTGCCATAACAGGCTCTCGGAAGCCGAAGCCGCGATGTATCAGGCCGACATCGAATTCGGCATGAGGCAGCATCCTTGGCGCAAGGTGCTCGATCAGTGCTTCGTGACGCGGCGCGACGTCTATTGGGAATGCGGCGGCCTGCGCGAAGAGCTCGGCCATTTCGCCGAATGGGTGCTGGCCGCGGCCTATCACGCCAAGGGCTATGCCATCGGTTATCTGGAGGAGGCGCGCTTCCATCATTATTACATCGGCGAGATCGGCGAGCTCAAAGCGTTCACGCTCGATTTCGTCGAGGGCGAGATCCGCTATCTCGGGGAGGCGCGCCGCGATCCCGGCAGCGAGCTGCTCGAAGTCCCGGTCGAATGGGTCGAATGGGTCGGATTCGACGTATCGCTCGCCAGCGCGGCGTTGAATGCGCTCGTGCATTACAGCCTCAAAGGCCGCGGCTGGAAGCGGCCCGATGAAAAGCTGCGCGCCTTCTGGCGTTGGGGTGCATTGGCTTTGTGCGGCGATCGTCTCGTCCGCGTCGCCGCGCGCCTGGCCGCGATGCAGGCGCATCTCTGTCTGAGCGCGCTGACGGTGATCGGGTCGAGCGAAGCAATAGCACGATGGATGAGGCGCTACATCGCCTCGCTGATCCATCTGCAGCGGCTTGAATGCATTCGTCGCATGCGCGGCCACGCCGGGCCGGCGGCGAGGTTCCTGGGAGATCGCGTTCTGGGGCAAGCCGGATTCCATGGCCTCGAATCGTCGGCGGGGCACGTCTTCCGCTGGAGCGAGCCGCAGGCCGCCGTTCGCATCCTGGGGCGTGCGGGGCGCAACACCGTCCTGGTCCGAAGCCCCGCCTTGCGCGCACCGCTGCGCGAGATCGGTGCGCATTTCTATCTCGATGGTGTGCGCATTGACCCTTCTGCGATCGCTATCGGCCCTGACAGCTATACGATGGGCCTCGATCTGCCGCCCTCAGGCATCGCCATCCTGGCATGGTCATGCCCCGTGATGACGGGCATTGACGATCCCCGCCGCCTCGGTCTTTCCGTGGCATCAATCGAGGTGAGCCGGGATGCCGGAGCTTCAAGTCAGCCCTGAGCCGTCCCCATCGTGGACGGCTCAGCATGTTGGTGCCGGGACATGCGCGAAAGCTAGCCGCCCGTCTCGGCGCTGATGATGTCGCCGAACAGCTCCCATTGCCCCTTCTTGAACCGCCACATCTTGAGCTGTTCGATCGGGGCGAAGTCGGTCGCGGAGGTGTTGATCTTGATCCCGGGGATCAGCGTATCGGGCGCGAAGTCCTTGAGGCTGGCGGCCTGCTTCATCACGTTCTCGCGGGTGAGGTTGTCGCCGGCCTGCTTGAGAACCTGCACCATGGTCTGTGATGCGGCGTAGCCATAGGCCAGATTGGCGTCCGAGATGTTGGCGCCGGGCATGTATTTGTCGATGAACGCCATGAACTTCTTCATGCCCTCATCGTCTTTCCACTGGGGATCGGAGGGATCCTTGAGATAGCCGGCCGAGAGCACGCCTTCGGAGGCCTCCAAGCCCGCCGGCTTCATCACCGCGCCGATGGAAACCGAGACGTCGGTCATCAGGTGCATCGGCTTCCACTCGAGCTCGGCGATCTTCTTGATCGCCTGTGCCGCGAATTTCGGGGTTGCGATGTTGACGAAAACGTCGGCGCCCGTGCCCTTGAGCTTGACGATATGGGCGTCGATCGAAGGCTCCGACGTTTCGTAGCTCTCTTCGGCAACGATCATCTTGGATGCCTTGTCGCCGAACACCTCCTTGATACCTGCGAGGTAGTCCTTGCCGAAATCGTCATTGGCATAGAAGATCGCGACCTTGCCGTCCGGCTTTTCCTTCAGGATGTACTTGGCGAAGATCTGGGCTTCGACCCGATAGCTGGGCTGAAAGCCCATGGTCCAGGGGAAGTTCTTGGGGTCGTTCCACTTGCTGGCGCCGGTGGCGAGAAACAGCTGCGGCACCTTCTTGGCATTGTGATATTTCTGCACAGCGGTCTGGGTCGGCGTGCCCAGCGCGTTGAAGATCAAAAATACCTCGTCGCTCTCGATCAGCTTGCGGACCTGCTCCACGGTCTTGGGCGGCGAATAGCCGTCGTCATAAGAGATCCAGTTGATCTTGCGGCCGTTGATGCCGCCCTGGTCGTTGATCATCTTGAAATAGGCTTCCTCGGTCTTGCCGATGATGCCGTAGGCCGAAGCGGGACCGGAATAGGCCTCGACATTGCCGATCTTGATCTCGGTGTCGGTGACGCCGGTGTCGTATTTCTTCTGCGCGAAAGCGCCCTGGGTGGAGAGCACCGTCAGGGCAGTTGCCGCGGCGAGCAGGACGAGTTTCTTGTTCTTCATGGAAATTTCCTTGGGGTTTCTTGTTGGATGGAGCAGGCACTTCAAAAAGAAAAAGCGCCCGCGAGGGGCGCTTGGAGTCAGGCGTTGGCGACTTTCTTGTCGACTTCGGAGGCCACCGAGAATTCCTTTCGTAAGGTCGGCTTGTGGATCTTGCCCGTGGCGTTGCGCGGCAGCGCCTCGACGAAACGGATCTGGCGCGGACATTTGAAGCGCGCCAGATTGGCCGCGCAATGCGCAAAGACGTCGGCCTCGGTCAGCTTTTGGCCTGGCTTGACTGCAACGATGGCGAGGCCCACTTCGCCCCATTGCGGATCCGGAAGGCCGATCACGGCGGCTTCCGCGATGGCCGTCAGCTGGTGCAGGACGTTCTCGACCTCGGCCGGATAGACGTTCTCGCCGCCGGAGATGTACATGTCCTTCCAGCGGTCGACGATGTAGTAGAAGCCCTCCTCGTCGACGCGGGTGGCGTCGCCGGTGTGCAGCCAGCCGTCGGTGAAGGAAGATTTGTTCGCCTCGGGCCTGTTCCAGTAGCCCGGCGTGATGTTCGGCCCCTTCACCCAGAGCTCACCGAGCTCGCCGACATCGGCGTCGCTGCCGTCGGGCCGCACGATGCGCACTTCGGTGTGCAGCACCGGCTTGCCGGCGGAGCCGGCCTTCCGCGCTGCATCCTCGCGGTCGAGCACCAGGACAGCCGGCGAGGTCTCGGTCATGCCGTAACCCTGCTGGAGCGCCACGCCGCGCGCTTCCCAGACTTTCAGGAGCGGCACCGGCATCGGCGCTCCACCGACACCACCGACGATCAGCCGGCTGAGATCGGTCGTCGCGAAGGCGGGGTGTTGCGCCATGAACTGGTAGATCGCGGGCACGCCGAAGAACACGTTGATGCCCTGCGCGGGATCGTTGATCAGGCCGAGCGCGGTGCCGGGATCGAACGCGCGCATGATCATCACGGTGCCGCCGGCATGCAGCACCGGATTGGTGTAGCAATTGAGCCCGCCGGTGTGGAACAGCGGCAGCACGGTGAGCAGCACCGAGGCCGGCCCGATGCAGGCGGGGCCGCCGAGATTGACGCAATTCCAGAAGGTCATGCCATGGGTGATGGTCGCGCCCTTCGGATGTCCCGTCGTGCCCGACGTGTACATGATGGTCGAGACGTCATCGAGCGTGACCTGCTCGATTGTCTCCAGCGGCCTGGCGGCCGCGATGCCGGCCTCATAGGACCCGCCGGGGCCGAGCAGCAGGCTGGTCGCGATGCCGCAGAGCCTGGCGACGGCGAGAGCGGTCTCGGCGAGATCGGTGTCGTGGATCATCACCTTCGGCGCACAGTCGGCCGTGATGAACTGAAGCTCGGGGACAGTGAGGCGGGTGTTCAGCGGCACGAAGATGGCACCGAGGCGACCGCAGGCGAACTGCACCTCCAGCGTATCGGTCGTGTTCAGTGCC
The DNA here is from genome assembly GCF_002266435.3 of Bradyrhizobium amphicarpaeae. NCBI lineage: Bacteria > Pseudomonadati > Pseudomonadota > Alphaproteobacteria > Hyphomicrobiales > Nitrobacteraceae > Bradyrhizobium > Bradyrhizobium amphicarpaeae. The sequence continues at coordinate 6,872,564 of NZ_CP029426.2, read as the reverse complement.
AGCACAGCGACGCGATCGCCGCGTGAGACCTTCAGCGAGTGGCGCAGGAAAGAGGCGAGGCGGGAGACACGGCCGTCCAGCTGCGCGTAAGTGAAGCGGCGCTCGCTCGCGAGGTCGATCACCGCGACCTTCTCAGGCGTGCGGCGGCCATGATGAACGATCCAGTCGTAGTAACGAACGGCCAAAAATTCCTCCCTCGGCGGCTTGTGCCGCCTGCATTCCAATTGCCGCGCCCCATGCCCGGCGTGGCCCTGGGGCCAGCCGGAGTTGGTGCATCGACGTCTTTTTTTGATTTGGAGTTGGCGCGCGAGGGGTCAAAATCGTCTTGCGTTGAGTTGCTAGGCCGGAGCCTGCACCGGAGTGGTTGACCCGGTCAGCCACTCTGCGCAAGTGAGCCGCCGATGTTCCGGCCATGGTGAGCGAGACGAATCCGTCCGCGAGGCGAGACTGCGATGAAAAGCCCGTTCTATACCGCCGAGCACGACGCCTTCCGCGACATGATGCGCCGCTTCGTCGAGAAAGAAATCACCCCGTTTGCCCATGAATGGGACGAGGCCGGCGAATTCCCGCGCGCGCTGTACCGCAAGGCGGCCGAGATCGGCCTGTTGGGGCTGGGATTCCCGGAGGAATATGGCGGGATCGCCGCTGACCAGTTCATGAAGATCGTCGCCAGCCAGGAACTGGCGCGGGCGGGCGTCGGAGGCGTCAGCGCCAGCCTGATGAGCCACACCATCGGCTCGCCGCCGATCGCGCGGGCGGCGCGACCCGAGGTGAGGGCGCGCGTGCTGCCGCGGGTGCTGTCGGGCGACAAGATCTCGGCGCTGGCGATCACCGAGCCCGGCGGCGGCTCCGATGTCGCGAATCTCGCCACAAGGGCGCGGCGCGACGGCGATCACTACGTCGTGAGCGGCGAGAAGACCTTCATCACCTCGGGCATGCGCGCCGACTATCTGACCGTTGCGGTGCGTACGGGCAGCGAAGGTGCCGGCGGCGTCAGCCTGCTCCTGATCGAAGGCGACACTCCCGGCCTGTCGCGGACCAAGCTGAAGAAGATGGGCTGGTGGGCCTCCGACACCGCGACGCTGCATTTCGACGAATGCCGCGTGCCCGCCGAAAATCTGATCGGCGAAGAGGGCCAGGGCTTCAAGATCATCATGCAGAACTTCAACAGCGAGCGCATGGGCATGGCGGCCGGCTGCACCGCCTTCGCGCGGGTCTGTCTCGACGAGGCGGTTGCCTATGCCAAAGAGCGCAAGACGTTCGGCAAGCCGCTGGCGCAGCACCAGGTCATCAGGCACAAGATCGTCGACATGGCCCAGAAGGTCGCCGCTTCTCAGGCGATGCTGGAAATGCTGGCGTGGCGGCTCGAGCAGGGCGAGAGCCCGGTTGCCGAAATCTGCATGATGAAAAACCAGGCGACGCAGACCATGGCGTTCTGCGCCTCGGAAGCCGTGCAGATCTTCGGCGGCGCCGGCTTCATGCGCGGTATCAAGGCCGAGCGTATCTACCGCGAGGTCAAGGTCAACGCCATCGGCGGCGGCACCGAGGAGATCATGAAGGACCTTGCCAGCCGGCAGATGGGGTTGTGACGGACAAAGGGACAAAAATGCTGTTCACCGCCGACCACGACGAGATCCGCCGTAGCTTGCAAAAGTTCATTGCGAACGAGATCAACCCTCATGTCGATGACTGGGAGAGGGCCGACATCTTCCCGGCGCACGAGTTGTTCAAGAAGATGGGCAGCCTCGGCTTCCTCGGCCTGAACAAGCCCGTGGAGTTCGGCGGCTCGGGCCTCGATTATTCCTATGCGCTGATGATGGCGGAGGAGCTCGGCGCGATCACTTGCGGCGGCGTGCCGATGGCGATCGGGGTGCAGACCGACATGGCGACGCCGGCGCTGGCGCGGTTCGGCTCCGACGAGGTGCGGCGCGAGTTTCTGGCGCCCTCGGTCTCGGGCGATTTCGTCGCCTGTATCGGCGTCTCCGAGCCCGGCGCGGGCTCCGATGTCGCCTCGATCAAGACCCAGGCGCGCTCCGACGGCGACGACTACGTCATCGACGGCGGCAAGATGTGGATCACCAACGGCACCCAGGCCGACTGGATCTGCCTGCTCGCCAACACCGGCGACGGGCCCGTTCACCGCAACAAGTCGCTGATCTGCGTGCCCATGAAGAGCAAGGGCGTCACCATCGCCCGCAAGCTCGACAAGATGGGCATGCGCTCGTCCGACACCGCGCAGATCTTCTTCGACAATGTCCGGGTGCCCAAGCGCAACCGGATCGGCGATGAAGGCAAAGGCTTCACCTACCAGATGATCCAGTTCCAGGAGGAACGGCTCTGGGGTGCTGCGGCCTGCCTGAAGTCGCATGAATACATCATCGACCAGACCATCGAATATACCCGCAACCGCAAGGCGTTCGGCCAGAGCATCCTCGACAACCAGGTCGTGCACTTCAAGCTGGCGGAGATGCAGACCGAGGTCGAGCTGTTGCGCGCGCTGATCTATCGCGCCGCCGAGCAGCTGGTCGCTGGCGAGGATGTGACCAAGCTTGCGACCATGGCCAAGCTGAAGGCCGGCCGGCTCGGCCGCGAACTCACCGACGCCTGCTTGCAATATTGGGGCGGAATAGGCTTTACCAACGAGACGCCGGTCAGCCGCGCCTATCGCGACAGCCGCTTGACCTCCATCGGCGGCGGTGCCGACGAAGTCATGCTGATGGTCCTGTGCAAGATGATGGGCACGCTGCCCGGCAGCAAGGGAAGTTCCTGATGATTACGCTCTATCACTGCGACGCCGCGCGCTCGTTCCGTCCGCTCTGGATGCTGGAGGAGATGGGGCTGCCCTATGAACTGAAGATGCTGCCGTTCCCGCCGAGGGTCTTCGCCAAGGAATATCTCGCGCTCAATCCGCTCGGCACCATTCCCTTCATGGTCGACGGCGAGACGAAGATGACCGAATCCTCCGGCATCTGCCACTATCTCGGCATCAAGCACGGCCCGACGCCGCTGATGGTCGGCCCGGAAGATCCCGCCTATGGCGCGTTCCTGAACTGGATGTATTTCAGCGACGCCACGTTAACCTTCCCGCAGACGCTGGTGCTCCGCTACACCCAGCTCGAGCCGGAAGAGCGCCGCAACCCGCAGGTCGCCGGCGATTACGCGAAATGGTTTCTGGGCCGGTTGCGCGCTGTCGAGGCAGCGACGGCCAATGCTGAAACATTGTGCGCCGGCCGCTTCACCGCCGCGGACATTGTCATCGGTTATGCGCTTCGGCTGGCCGACAATATCGGGCTCGCCAAGGATTTTGGGCCAAATGTCGCGGCCTATTGGGCGCGCCTGCAGCAGCGCGACGGTTACAAGCGCGCGGTTGCTGCGGAGCAAAAGGCTGGCGTCGAGCAGGATATTGCACCGCGCGTGAGGGCGTGAACCTCCGCAGAAGGTTCCGGGACTGGCACAGCGCCGTCCTGGAATGCCAACGCTTTGCGCCATGACAGCGCTATCGCGCCGTGACAGCGCCCAGATTTCCGCTAAGGTGACCTCCGTCCGCAGCGGCCATAGAGCCGCGCGAGGAGGATCCCAATGGAAGATAAAGGTCGCGAATCCGACCATCTGATGCTGATCACGCCGGAGCGGGTATTCTATGCCGGTCTGCTCGGTCGCCCTCGCAAGCGGACCCCCGGCTGCTGCCACATCTACGTCGCGGTGAAAGGCCGCCTGCATCTGACCATCGACGACGTCCAGACGTCGGACGAATTGATCGTGACCCTGCCGAACCAGCGCCACACCATCGCCAGCGACTATCGCACCGTCATCAGCGTGACGCTGGAGCCCGAGAGCATGCCGGATGGCGTGATCGAGGCCTTGGCCGAGCGGCTGCGAGGGCCCGACAAGGCCGCCTATGCCCGCAAGATTCTGGCCGCCTACGCGCTGCTGCGCCAACGTCGCTACGGCGACATCACCACCGCCGAGTTCGACGAGATGTGCTTCGGCGAGGCGCTTGCCCGCCGCGTGCTCGATCCGCGCGTGACCCGCGCTGTGGCCCGCATCGGGCGGTTCTCCGGCGAGCCGGTCACGGCTGACACCTGCGCAGCCGAAGCCGGCCTCTCGGCCTCGCGATTCCTGCATCTCTTCAAGGAAGAGACCGGCATCTCCTTCCGTTCCTTCCGCGCCTGGAAGCGCGCGCGGCATCTGCTGCACTTCGCCAATCAGGACCTCAACCTCGCTCATCTCGCGCAGGACATCGGCTATCCCGACTCCACGCATTTCAGCCATTCGATCCGCCGCTTCTACGGATTGAAGCCCCGCGCGATCTTCGTCGGCTCGCGCGACCTTGCGATCTATCGCAGCACCGAGACGGTGCGGCTCGCAGAGGCGAGCTGACGCCGCTGCCGTAGGGTGGATTGGCCGAAGGCGTAATCCACCTCTTGGTCCCCGCGACGACAGAAGTGGTGGGTTACGCCTTCGGCTAATCCACCCTACGAATTCGTCGTTTTTTCCAGCTTCTCCGCGCAAGAAGCCGCATGCCACCCATCCCATGATCGCAAGCGTTGAATTCTCAACGTGCGAGACATTTTTGGCATGAGCGACAAGGCCGTCATCACCTGCGCGCTGAACGGCGTGCTCACCGACCCCAAGCAGCACAACGTGCCGGTCACGCCCGAGCAGATGGCGCGCGAAGCCAGGGCCGCCTTCGATGCCGGCGCATCCGTCATGCACATCCATCTTCGCCAGCAGGCGCCTGGAAAGGGCCACCTACCGTCCTGGGAGGTCGCCGTCAGCAAGGAGATCCAGCAGGCGATCCGCGAAGCCTGTCCCGGCGTGATCATCAACCACACCTCGGGCGTGTCAGGGCCGAACTATTCCGGCGCGCTCGACTGCATCCGCGAGACGAAGCCGGAGATCGCCGCCTGCAACGCCGGCTCGCTGAACTATCTGAAGGTGAAGGCCGACAATAGCTGGGCCTGGCCGCCGATGATGTTCGACAACGCGGTCGAGAAAGTGAAGGACTATCTCGACGTCATGAACGCGGTCGGCACCATCCCCGAGTTCGAGTGTTTCGACGTCGGCATCGTCCGCTGCGTCGGCATGTACACCCAGGTCGGCATGTACAAGGGACCGCTCGAGTATAATTTTGTCATGGGCGTCGCTTCGGGAATGCCAGCGGACCCGGAGCTGCTGCCGATCCTGATCAAGCTGAAGCGCCCCGAGGCGCATTTTCAGGTCACCGCGATCGGCCGCGAAGAAATCTGGCCGCTGCACCAGCGCTGCGCCGAACTTGGCGGCCATTTGCGCACCGGTCTCGAAGACACTTTCTATCTCGCCGACGGCAAGAAAGTGACCTCGAACGGCCAGTTGATCGAAGCCATCGCCGCCTGCGCAAGGCGCGCGGGCCGCGAGATCGCAAGCCCCGCCGAGGCGCGGAAGATCTTCGGGACGAATCGGTAAGGTATCGCCTCATCCGTCATTGCGAGCGGCTTGTCCGCCGAAGCTCGAAGAGCGAAGGCGGAAGCGAAGCAATCCAGAGTCTTTCCGCCGAGGCAGTTTGGATTGCATCGTCGCTTCGCTCCTCGCAATGACGAGCAGGATAACGTCATGTCCATTCTCGAAAACACCATCTCCTCCGGTAGCGCGGCCTACCACGCCAACCGCGACGGCATGCTCGGCCTGATCGACCGCATGCGCGCGCTCGAAGAGCGCACGCGCACGGCGTCGGCGGCGGCAAAGGATCGCTTCCACAAACGCGGGCAGCTGCTGCCGCGCGAGCGCGTCGCGCTGGTCCTCGATCCCGGAGCGCCCTTCATCGAGCTGTCGACGCTCGCCGGCTACATGTTCGACGTGCCGGATGCGGACAAGAGCGTGCCGGGCGGTGGCGTCATCGGCGGCATCGGCTTCGTCTCCGGCATCCGCTGCATGGTCAGCGCCAGCGATTCCGGCATCGACGCCGGCGCGCTGCAGCCTTACGGCCTCGACAAGACGATCCGCGTGCAGGAACTCGCGCTGGAAAACAAGCTGCCTTACGTCCAGCTCGTCGAAAGCGCCGGAGCCAATCTGTTGCGCTACCGCGTTGAGGATTTTGTTCGCGGCGGCAATATCTTTCGCAATCTGGCGCGGCTTTCGGCCGCGGGCCTGCCCGTCGTGACCGTGACACACGGCTCCTCGACTGCGGGCGGCGCGTACCAGACCGGCCTGTCCGACTACATCGTCATGGTGCGCGGCCGCACCCGTGCTTTCCTCGCGGGCCCGCCGCTGCTCAAGGCCGCGACCGGCGAGATCGCGACCGAGGAGGAGCTCGGCGGCGCCGAGATGCATACGCAAGTGTCCGGCCTCGGCGACTACCTTGCCGAAGACGACCGCGATGCGTTGCGCATCGCCCGCGAGATCATGGCGGCGCTGCAATGGGAGCGGCCAGGCAAGGCGGCTCGGGAGTTCAAGCCGCCGCGCTACGACAGGGATGAATTGCTCGGCATCATGCCGATGGATCACAAGCGCTCCGTCGACATGAAGCAGGTGATCGCGCGCATCGTCGACGACTCCGATTTCACCGAGATGGCGCCGAATTACGGGCCCGCCACGGTCTGCGGCCATGCCCGTATCGAGGGACAGGCGATCGGCATCATCACCAACAACGGTCCGCTCGATCCCGCCGGGGCCAACAAGGCGACGCATTTCATCCAGGCCTGCTGCCAGACCCGCACGCCGATCCTCTATCTCAACAACACGACAGGCTACATGGTCGGCAAGGCCTACGAGGAGGCCGGCATGATCAAGCACGGCTCCAAGATGATCCAGGCGGTGACTTCCGCAACGGTGCCGCAGATCACCATCTATTGCGGCGCCTCGTTCGGTGCCGGCAATTACGGCATGTGCGGCCGCGGCTTCCATCCCCGCTTCTGCTTCTCCTGGCCGAACGCCAAGACCGCCGTGATGGGCGGCGAGCAGGCCGCCGAGACCATGGCGATCGTGACCGAGGCTGCTGCCGCGCGGCGCGGCAAGCCCATCGAGAAGGACAAGCTGGACGCCATGAAGGCGCAGATCATCGGCGTGTTCGACGGCCAGATGGACGTGTTCTCCACCAGCGCCCGCGTACTCGACGACGGCGTGATCGATCCGCGCGATACCCGCGCGGTGTTGTCCGAAGTGCTTGCGATCTGCCGCGAGGGCGATGCACGCACACCGCAGCGCATGCAGTTCTCGGTGGCCCGCCCATGAGGAACGGATCAGTGCAGCACCGCCCGTTCTCCAAGGTCCTGGTCGCCAATCGCGGCGAGATTGCGCTCCGCGTGATGCGCAGTGCACGGCAGCTCGGCCTCGGCGTCGTCGCGGTCTATTCGGATGCGGATCGGGATGCGCTTCACGTGCGAGAGGCCGACCAGGCCGTGCGCATCGGCGAAGCCTTGCCGGCGCAGTCCTATCTCAACATTCCCGCGATCATCGCTGCCGCGAAAGCAAGTGGCGCGGATGCCGTTCACCCCGGCTACGGCTTCCTCGCCGAGAACGTAGATTTCGCGCAGGCTTGCAAGGATGCCGGGCTCGTCTTCATCGGGCCCTCGCCGCAGGCGATCGAGGCGATGGGCAACAAGGCCGGCGCCAAGGAGATCATGAAGAAGGCCGGCGTGCCCTGTGTGCCCGGCTATCAGGGCGCCGACCAGGGCGACGAGGTCATGTTCGCGGAAGCCAGGAAGATCGGCTTCCCCGTGATGATCAAGGCCGTCGCCGGCGGCGGCGGCCGCGGCATGCGGCTCGTCACCGACGCGGCCTCCTTCCCGGATGCGCTGCGCAGCGCACGGTCGGAAGCCAATGCGGCCTTCGGCGATCCCACCGTGATCCTCGAACGCGCCATCCAGAACCCGCGGCACATCGAAATTCAGGTGTTCGGCGACAGCCATGGCAATGCCGTCCATCTCGGCGAGCGCGACTGCTCGGTGCAGCGGCGCCATCAGAAGCTGATCGAGGAGGCACCATCGCCGGCGGTCACGCCGGAGCTGCGGGCGAAGATGGGCGAGGTCGCTGTCGCGGCCGTGAAGGCGCTGCGTTACGAAGGCGCCGGCACGCTGGAATTTTTGCTCGATGCCAGCGGCGAATTCTACTTCATGGAGATGAACACGCGGCTCCAGGTCGAGCACCCCGTGACTGAAGCCATCACCGGGCTCGATCTGGTCGAGCTGCAGCTGCGCGTCGCGCGCGGCGAGGCGCTGCCGGTGAAGCAGCCCGACATCAAGTTCTCCGGCCATGCCATCGAGGTCCGGCTCTGCTCGGAAGATGCTGCGCACGACTTCATGCCGCAATCGGGCCGCATGGCGCGCTGGCAGGTGCCAGGCGGCATCCGGGTCGAGCACGCGCTGCAATCGGGTTCGGAGATCCCGCCGTTCTACGATTCCATGATCGCCAAGGTGATCAGCCATGGCGCCACGCGCGAGGAAGCGCGGGGGCGGCTGATTGTCGGCCTCGAGCAGCTCACGGCGTTCGGCGTGACCACCAACCAGGCGTTCCTGATGTCGTGTCTGCGTCATCCCGGATTTGCCAGGGGCGAGGCAACGACAGCCTTCATCGGCGCGCATCGCGACGAGCTGCTGGCACCGCGCGCCGGTGCCGCCTTCGACACCGCGCTGGCGGGCCTGCTGCTCTACGTCACCAATCCGCGCGCGCCGTCATGGCGGGATGGCCGGAGCCTCGCGGCGACGTTTCCCCTGCCGGTGAAAATCGAGATCGCCGGTCAGACATACGAACTCGAGGTCACGCGCGAGCGCGATGGTGGCTACACTGTCGCCAGCGACGGCCAGCAAGACAAATTCGAGATTGATCAACTCGATTCCGACGCCATCCGCTTTCGCCACGACGGCGTGATGGACAGCGCAAAATTCCTGCGCGATGGCGATCGGCTTTACTTCCAGCACCGAGGCATCCCGCTCGCGGTCACCGATCTCACGCTCGCCGCGCCCAAGGCCATTGCCGCCAATGGCGGTGACGGCAAGGTGCGCGCCGCTATGAACGGGCGCGTCGTTGCCGTGCTGGTCAAGCCGGGGGACTCTGTCAAAGCCGGCCAACCGGTGCTGACGCTGGAAGCGATGAAGATGGAGCACGTCCACAAGGCCGGCATCGACGGCGTGGTCGCCGCGATTGAGGTCGCTGAGGGCGAGCAGGTCACCACGGGCAGGATCGTCGCCGAGATCGGAGCGTAGTCGGCGCCACGAGCTCCGAGATGGTAGGGGAAAGGCGCAAAGCGTCAGGCGCAACTTCGATGTTCAAAGTGGTGGAGAGGCATGGTGGGAGCCGCTTGGCTCTGCCTACCCCCTGCGGCGCGCCGTTCGCCCAAAAATTCTGTGATATTTCAGAAGGTTATTCTAATTTTGTACGAAATCCAAAATTTATTTTGAACGTTGTTCATTCTTCGGCTACATATATTGAACATTGTTCAATTGTGGAGCCGGCATGTTGCGCCCCAATGATCCCGCCCAAGCGACCAATCCCACATTCCCGTCGGTATCCCGCCGTCTCCCGTTCGCCGCGCCACAACGCCGCGAGACCTATCTGATCGGCGCACTCTGCGTTCTGACGCTGACGGCGCTCCTCGCCCCCGCGCTGCCCGCCGCCGCTTGGCACGTCCCGCACTTCGTCGACAGTCGCACTTGGCTTGGCGTGCCCAACGCCGGCGACGTGCTGAGCAATCTCGCCTTCCTTGCAATGGGCGTTTGGGGTTCGGAGCGGCTGCGCGCCCGCAATGACGCGCCCGTGGGTGCAAGCTGGTTCTTCGTGGGACTGATCCTCACTTGCCTGGGTTCTGGCTTCTATCACCTGGACCCGGACATGCCGCAACGGCTCGTGGCCGATCGGCTCGGCATGGCGGTGGCGTTCGCGGGCTTTCTGGGCATCGCAGCCAGCGAGCGCGTCAGCGTGCGCGCCGCAGAGGCGGTGCTCGTGCTGATGATGATCGCGGGCCTGCTGGCTGCCTGGGTGGCACGCGAGAATCTCACGCCATGGGTCGTCGTGCAGTTCGGCGGCATGGCACTCGCCGTGGCACTGGCGTTGACGCGCCCCCGGCCTGGCGCGCTCGGCGTGCCGCTCGGTGGGGTGATCTTCTTTTATGTGCTGGCCAAGCTTTTCGAGCTGGGTGACGCGCTCATTTTCGAAGCGACAGGACACATCGTGTCGGGCCACACGCTCAAGCATCTGGCTGCCGCGCTGGCGGCCTGGCCGGTGATCAGGTCGTTGGCGCCAACTGGCTTCGTCCCGTCCCCTCATTGAGCAGGCAGGCCACCTGATGCCCATCGCCGGCATCCATCAGCACCGGCCGCTCCGTCTTGCATCGATCCATCGCGAACCGGCAGCGGGTGTGAAACGCGCAGCCGGGCGGCGGATTGACCGGGCTCGGCACGTCGCCGTCGACCAGCGGCGCGAGCTTCTTCGCGAGCGGGTTGGCGATCGGCACCGAGGCGAGCAGGGCCTGCGTGTAGGGATGGCGCGGATCGCGGAACAGCTCGTCCTTGTCTGCGATTTCCACGATTCGGCCGAGATACATCACCGCGACGCGGTGGCTGATATGGGCGACCACGGCGAGGTCGTGCGCGATGAAGAGGTAGGAGAAGCCGTGCTCACGCTGCAGGTCGATCAGCAGGTTGATGACCTGCGCCTGGATCGAGACGTCGAGCGCAGAGACCGGCTCGTCGCAGACGATCAGGCGCGGCTCGAGTGCGAGCGCGCGTGCGATGCAGATGCGTTGGCGCTGGCCGCCGGAGAATTGATGCGGGAAGTTGCGCATCTGGTCGGAGCGCAGGCCCACCTGCTCGAACAGCTTGGCGACCCGCGCCTCCAGGTCCTTGCCGCTGGCGAGCCCGTGCACGAGGAGCGGTTCGCCGACGATGTCGCCGGCAGTCATGCGCGGGTTGAGCGAGGCAAACGGGTCCTGAAACACGATCTGCATCGAGCGCCGGTGCGGGCGCAGTGCCGTCTTGGACAGATGGGTGATGTCTTCTCCGTCGAGCCGAATCCGGCCCGAAGTCGGCTCGACCAGCCGCAGCACGCTGCGCGCCACCGTCGACTTGCCGCAACCGGATTCGCCGACGAGCCCGAGCGTTTCGCCGGCGCCGACGGAGAACGAAACCCCGTCGACCGAATGCACGGTGCCGACCTGCCGGCGCAGCACGCCGGCGCGCACCGGGTAGTACTTCCTGAGGTCGGTGACCTCGAGCAGGACCTCGCTCATGCCACCTCCGCGACTTCTTCCGCGCGCCAGCAGGCGGCAAGATGGCCGCTACCCCAATCCGCCAGCGGCGGATATTCTGCCTCGCAGCGCTTGATCGCGAGCTTGCAGCGCGGCGCGAAGGCGCAACCCTTCGGCAGCCGCACCAGCGACGGCACGGTGCCGGGGATTTCGTTCAGTCGCGCCGGCGCGGCGATTCCGGGTACAGGGACCGCTGGAATCGAGGCCATCAGTCCCCGCGTGTAGGGATGCTTCGGCGCGGCGAACAGCGCCTCGACGCTGGCTTCCTCGACCTTCCGCCCCGCATACATCACGATCACGCGCTGTGCAGTCTGCGCGACGACGCCCAGATCGTGCGTGATCAGCACGAGCCCGGTGCCGAGCTCCTTCTGCAGGTCGAGGATCAGCGCCAGTATCTGCGCCTGAATGGTGACGTCGAGCGCGGTGGTCGGCTCGTCCGCGATCAGCAGCGCCGGCCGGCAAGCCAGCGCCATCGCGATCATCGCGCGCTGGCGCATGCCGCCGGAGAGTTGATGCGGGTATTCCTTCGCGCGCCGCGCCGGTTCGGGAATGCGGACCAAACGCAGCATCTCGACCGCGATATTGCGGGCCTCCTTGGCCGGAATGTTCCGATGCAGCCGCACCGCCTCCACGATCTGGTCTCCGATCCGCATCACCGGGTTGAGCGAGGTCATCGGCTCCTGGAAGATCATGGAGATGCGGTTGCCCCTGACCGCGCGCATCTCCGCTTCGTTCAGCGCCAGCAGATCGGTGCCTTCGAGCGAGATGGAGCCGCCGACGATGCGGCCGGGCGGATCAGGGACGAGCCGCATGAGCGACAGCGCGGTGACGCTCTTGCCGCAGCCGGATTCGCCGACGATGGCCAGCGTCTCGCCGCGCTTCACGGTAAAGGACAGGTCGTCGACGGCCTTGAACAGGCCGGAGTTGGTGAAGAACACCGTCTTCAGGTTCTTCACGTCGAGCACGAGATCGGATTTGTCAGCCATCAGCCGCGCTGCCGGGGATCGAGGATGTCGCGCAGGGCGTCGCCGAACAAATTGGCGCCGAACACGGCGAGGCTGATGGCGATGCCCGGGAAGATCACCAGCCACGGCGCGGTGCGGACATATTCGGCGGCTGACTCCGAGAGCATGCGGCCCCATGATGGATAAGGCTCGGGAATGCCGAGGCCGAGGAACGACAGCGAGGCTTCGGTCAGGATGGTCGAGCCGAGCTGGGCCGTGGCGAGCACGATCAGCGGCGCCAGCGTGTTCGGCAGCACGTGGCGGAGCGCGATGCGCACCTCGCTCATGCCGATCGACTTGGCGGCTTCGATGAAGGGGAGTTCCCGCAGCGCCAGCGTATTGGCACGGATGACGCGCGCGACCGTCGGGATCAGCGGAATGGCAATCGCAATGATCACGTTCGGCAGCGACGGGCCGAGAGCCGCCGTCATCACCAGCGCCAGTACCAGCAGCGGCAGCGCCTGGAGGACGTCGGAGACGCGCTGGAATACGAGATCGACCCAGCCGGAGAGATAGCCGGAGGTCAGGCCGACGATGACGCCGATCGTGCCGCCGAGCGCGGTCGAGCCGATCCCGACCGCAAGCGAAATCCGCGCGCCATGGATGATGCGGCTGAACACGTCGCGGCCGAACGAGTCCGTTCCCATCCAGTGCGCCAGGCTCGGGCGAGCCAGCGCGCGGGTGGAGTCGATCGTCAGGGGATCATAGCGCGCGATGACATCGGCGAAGATCGCCGTCAGCACGAACAGCGCCATGATGACGAGCCCGGCCGCGCCAAGCACATGCCGCTGTGCCAGAAACAGCACGCGTCGCCAGCCGCCGGTCGCATGCGCGCCGGCCCGCCTCAGTTCAACGTCGAAGTCGATCGCAGCCAAGCTGATCTCCTAGTCCGTGTACCTGATACGTGGATCGAACACGGCATAGAGCATGTCGACGATGAAATTCGCGCTCACCACCACGACGGCGATCAGCATCACGAGGTTCTGCACGATCGGATAGTCGCGCCAGCGGATCGCCTCGACCAGAAAGCGGGCGACGCCGGGGATGTTGAACACCGTCTCGGTGACGATCAGCCCGCCGATCAGGAATGCCGCTTCGATGCCGATCACGGTGATGACGGGCAGGATCGCATTCTTCAGCGCATGCCGATAGTTCACGGCGGCGTCGGAGGCGCCTTTCGCGCGGGCGGTGCGGATGTAATCCTGGCGCAGCACCTCCAGCATCGAGGACCGCGTGATGCGCATGGTCAGGGCCGCGCTGCGGAACCCGACGGCAGCGGCCGGCACGGCATAGGTTGTGAACGCTTCGAGCCAGGTCTGCGGATTCGGATTGAAGATCGGCATCTGGCCGAACATCGCCACCGACGCTGTCAGGATGAGCAGGCCGAGCCAGAACGAGGGCAGCGACAAGCCGCTGAGGCTGACGACACGCAAGGCGTAATCCAGCCGCGTGCCTTGCTTCACGGCGCTGATGACGCCAAGCGGGATGCCGATCGAGGCCGAGAACAACAGCGCGAGGCCGGCGAGCCGCGCCGTGATCGGGATACGTGGCAAGATCTCCTGCAGCGCCGGCTTCTCGGAGACGTAGGAGTAGCCGAAATCGCCGCGCAGAAAACCCGAGATCCAGTGCCAATATTGCACGATCAGCGGCTGGTCGATGCCGAGTTCCTTTTCCAGATTGGCCTTGTCGGCGGGATCGACATAGCCGGCTGCGGCGAACAGGATGTCGACGATGTTGCCGGGCACGATGCGCAGCAGGAGGAAGATGACGATCGAGATCCCGAACAGGGTCACGAGCATCAGGAACAGGCGTCGCACCAGATAGGCAAACATCCTTCGCCCTCCGCGAGCCGCTAATCTTCAGCCTGCCGCACTACTTGTCGAGCCACAAATCCTCGTAGCGGAAGCCGTTATAGGAGCTGTTCGACATGATCGTGACGCCCTTGACATAGGGCTGCCAGCACGAGCCGGCCCGTGCATGGAAGATGATCGGGCGGGCGACATCCTCCTGCAGCTTCTTGTCGATGTCCCAGACCAGCTCCTTGCGCTTCGCAACATCGATCTGCTGCGATTGCACGTCGAACAGTTTTTCGATCTCCTTGTTGCAGTAATTGGTGTAGTTGCGCTCGGAGCCGCAGGAATAGTTTTCGTAGAAGGACTGGTCGGGATCGTCGACGGAATTGCCGGTCAGGTTGAGGCCGAGCATGTAGTCCTTGCGCGCGACTTTCGGGAACCAGTTCGCGGTCTCGACGACGTCGAGCTCGCCGTCGATATAGATGCTCTTGAGCTGGTCGATCAGGATCACGGCGGGGTCGCGATATTCCGCGATATTCCGGGTCGAGACTTTCACCGCGAGATGCTTGTCCGGGCCGTAGCCCGCCTTCTGCATTAGCTTCCTTGCCTCCTCGCGGTTCGCATTCACGTTCGGCCCGTAGCCCGTAATGGTCTCGAGCTTGTCCTTGGGCATGCCCCAAATGCCTTGAGGCGGCGGCAACATGGTGCCGCCGATATCGGCCTGGCCTTCGAACAGGATGTCGACGAAGGCCTTGCGGTCGAGTGCAAGCGCCACCGCCCGGCGGATATCGATGTTGTCGAACGGCGCCGAGGCCGAGTTGACGATGATGTTGGTCGAGACGTTGGTCGGCTCGACGACGCAAGTTGCGTTCGGCGCCTGCGACTTGATGTCCTTCAGCAGCGGGATCGTGATGTGGGTTGGAAAGGTCATGTCGAACTTGCCGGCGACGAAGGCGAGAATCGCGGTCGAGCGGTTCGTGATGATGGTGTATTCGATGCCGTCGAGATGCGGCAGGCCCTTCTTCCAATAGTCCGGATTGCGCGTCAGCTTGATCGATTCATTGGCCTTGAACTCGACGAACTTGAACGGCCCGGTTCCGATCGGATGGGTGCGCATGTCCGCCGGCGAGACGTGACAGGGATAGATCGGCGTATAGCCGGACGCCAGCATCGCCAGCAGCGAGGGTTGCGGCCGCTTCAGGTCGAAGGAGACCTCGAAATCGCCGCTCGTCGTGATCTCGTTGACCTCGCTGTACCAGGCCTTGCGCGGATTCTGCCGCAGCTTCTGCTGAGATTTGCCCATCAGGAGATCGAAGGTGCATTTGACGTCGGCGGATGTGAACGGCTTGCCGTCATGCCATTTGACGCCCTGGCGCAGTTTGAACGTCAGCTTCTTGTTGTCGTTGCCCCAGGACCAGCTTTCGGCAAGCTCGGGCCGGAGGGTGTCGGGACTGTTCTGCGCGATGTGCTGGTCGTAAATGACGAGGTTATTGAAAACGCCCATGAACGGCACGTTGACCGAATAGGTCGCGCCTTCGAGGATCGATGCGTTGGCCGGACTGTCGCGGTGATACATTCGCAAGACGCCGCCCTGCTTGGGCTCGCCGGCGAGCGTGATGGTCGAGGCCGTCAGCACAGATAGCGCCGCCATCGCGGCGAGCGCCCATACGCTCCGCATGCTCATCCTCCCTGGAGATCGGCCTTTTGCGGCCTGTTTGTGCTGACGATAGCACGCAAGTCGGAGGAGGCAACCGGTAAGGCCACTTGCCGCCTCGGCAATTTGGATGACGCAAGGCTGCATCGGCTTCGTCCTCTCGCGATGCGAGAGTGCAGTGCGAAGAGACGGTTCCTGTGCTGCTTGTGGAGATGTTGCGCGCAAGGATATCGCCCATCTCAGCTGTCGTCCCGGTGTTCGTCGGGACGACAGCAAGATTGCCGCTCCGCCCTCACACGATCCGTGACGCCTTGTTGCCCCAATACCGGTCCCGCAGCAGGCGCTTGTACAGCTTGCCCGTCGGCAGCCGCGGCAATTCCTTCTCGAAATCGACCGAGCGCGGCACCTTCTGCCGCGACAGCGATCTTGCACAGAACGCGATCAGCTCCTCGGCGAATGCCGCGTCAGGCACCACGCCCGGCATCGGCTGCACCACCGCCTTCACCTCTTCGCCGAGATCGGGATTGGGCACGCCGAACACGGCGGCATCGGCGACCTCAGGATGGGTGATCAGGAGATTCTCGCATTCTTGCGGATAGATGTTCACGCCGCCGGAGATAATCATGAAGGTCGCGCGGTCGGTCAGATAGAGGAAGCGGTCGGCATCGACATAGCCGACATCGCCGACCGTGCTCATGCTGCCGTCGGCCGAGCGCGCCTCCTTGGTCTTCTCAAGGTCGTTGAAATATTCGAACGGCGAGGCGGTCTTGAACCACACCTGGCCGGGCGTTCCGGTCGGGCATTCCCGCATGTTCTCGTCGAGGATGTGGAGGTCGCCGAGCAGCACCCTGCCGACGGTGCCGCGATGGCTCAGCCATTCCTCGCTGTTGCAGGCGGTGAAGCCGAGGCCTTCGGTCGCGCCGTAATATTCGTGGATGATCGGCCCCCACCATTTGATCATGTCGTCCTTCACCAGCGCCGGGCAGGGCGCCGCTGCATGGATCGCGATCTCCAGCGAGGACAGGTCGTAGCGGCCGCGCACCTCTTCCGGCAGCTTCAGCATGCGCGAGAACATCGTCGGCACCAGCTGGGTGTGCGTGATGCCCCAGCGCTGGATCAGCTCGAGGTAGCGCTCGGGATCGAAGCTCTCCATGACGATCACGGTGCCGCCCATGCGGATCGTGAGGTTCACGGCGGCTTGCGGCGCGGAATGATAGAGCGGCGCCGGCGACAGATAGACCATGCCCTCGCGGTAGTGCCAAAGTTTTGTCAGGAAATCGAACAGCGGCAGATTGTGCCTTGGCGGCTCCTCCGGCAGCGGCCGCAGAATGCCTTTCGGCCGCCCCGTCGTGCCGGACGAATAGAGCATGGCGGTGCCGAGCCGTTCATCCGCGATCGGTGTTGTCGGCATATCCGCGGTCACGTCCGCAAGCCCGACGATGCGCTCGCTCTCGCCCGGGCCGTCGGCGACGATGCAGAGCTTGATGTCGGGACAAGCCTGGAGCGCCTCGCGGGCGATATCCAGCTTCGCCATCGACGTGATCAAGATTTTCGATTGGCTGTTCGCGAGCAGATAAGCGAGCTCGCCCGGCGTCAGGAAGGAGTTGATGCAGGTGTAGTACAGCCCGGAGCGTTCGCCGGCGCCGCAGGCCTCGAGATAGCGCGAATTGTTCTCCATGAAGATCGAATAGTGGTCGAGCCGCTTCAGGCCGTGCTTGCGGAACAGATGGGCCAGCCGGTTGCTGCGCGCATCGAGCTCGCGATAGGTGACGGCCTCGCCGGTTGCCGCCATGATGAAGGCGGGCTGCAGCGGGCGTAGGCGGGCATGCTGACCTGGATACATCTATCCTCCGGCTGTGAACTACGCGGCGAGAAGCAGGATTTCGCGCACTTGCGCCGCGCTCTCGATCTTGCGCGGATTGCGCGGGATCCAGTTCGTGCGCATCGCCTGCTCGGCGATATCATCGAAATGCTCGGGCGAGACGCGCACGTCCGCGAGGCTGCGCGGCATGCCGAGCGAGCGGATGAAGGCATCGAGCACGTCGGCAGCGGCGTGGCCGGGAAAGCCCATGGCGGCGGCGACGATCATCTGCCGCTCGGCATTGTCGCGCGCATTCCAGCGCATCACCGCAGGCAGCATGATGCAGGAGGTGTAGCCGTGCGGCACGTCGAAGGCCGCGCCCAGCACGTATCCGATGCCGTGGCTCGCACCCATGGGAACGCCGGCCGCGAGCGCGCCCATCGACAGCCAGGTGCCGATCTGCGCATCCATCCGCGCGTCGAGATCGGCGGGGTCGGCTTTCACCCGCGGCAAGGCGTCGGCGAGCATGGCGAGGCCCTTCACCGATTGCGCGTCGGCGTAAGGATGCGTCTCGCGCGAGCAGATCGCCTCGACGCAATGGTCGATGGCGCGGATGCCGGTCGACAGGAACAGCCATTCCGGCGTGTGCACGGTGATGGCGGGATCGAGGATGGTCGCGCGCGGCACGGCGAGCGGGTGCCGCAGCATCTGTTTCATATGCGCAGTGCGGTCGGTGACGCCCGCGATCGCGCTGAACTCGCCGCCGGCGATCGTGGTCGGCACGCTGACCTGCCGCACCGTCGGCGCATTCATTTCCGGTGCTGTGCCCTTATGCACGCGGATGCGCTCGATGCCGTCGACGTCGGTGATGCCGTTGGCGAGGCAAAGCTGCACCGCCTTGGCGCCGTCGGTGATCGAGCCGCCGCCGACGGTGACGATCAGATCGGCGCCCGCCTCGCGCGCGGCATTGGTAGCTGCGATCACCGCCTCGCGCGGCGTATGCGCCGGCATTGCGTCGAACAGGCCGGCGCAGCGGGAGCCCAGGGCCTGCTTGATCTTCTCGATTTCGTCGGTTTGCCTGTTGAGCGTGCCCGACACCATCAGGAAGGCACGATGAGTTCCCAGCCGGTCCATCTGCGCGACGATGGCCTCAGTTGCAGGATGGCCGAACACGACCTCCTCGATCGCGCCGAAAACGACACGTCCCTGGTGCACGCCTGTCCTCCCGGACAATTGGTCTTGTTCTTGCGAAACTAATCTAGCCGAGCCGCCAGCTCCCGTCATGTGCGAAGGCGCTGGCTTGAGAGAGCTTCACCCGGGCCCGTCAACCCGCCATCCGGTCAGGGGGCGCATGGACGGCCTGCCCGCGCTTTGGTCTTGAAGTGTTCATCAACTCCACCCATCTTGGGACGCCCGCGGGTAAATGCCTACCCTGCTTTTCCGCGGCTTTTGACAAAAGGACGATGCGAGGACCTGGGATGGCTGGACCGGATGGAAGCGAGCGACTTGTCAAAAAGCACGAACTCGTTCAGCCGCGGCATTACGCAATAGCGGGTCTCCTCGTCGCTTCGTTCGCGCTCACCGGTTGCGGGCAGCCCACCTCGCAAGCAGCCGCCCCGCCGCCGCCGCCCGTGACGGTCGCCCAGCCGGTCAAGCGCACCGTCACCGATTGGGACGAGTTCACCGGCCGCTTCGAGGCGGTCGAGGAGGTGCAGGTGCGCCCGCGCGTCGGCGGTTTCGTCAACTCGGTCGAATTCCAGGACGGCGCCATCGTGCATCAGGGCGATCTGCTCTACGTGATCGACCCGCGTCCGTTCGAGGCGGTGGCAGAGCAGGCGGAGGGCCAGCTGTCGGATGCCCGCGCCAAGGTGGAGCTGGCCAAGCGCGAGCTCGACCGCGGCCTTAGCCTGGTGCAGACCAGCGCGGTCTCCGAGCAGGTCGTCGACCAGCGTCGTCAAGCCCTGCAAGCTGCGCATGCCGCGGAGGTGCAGGCGGAAGGCGCGCTGAAAGCCGCCAGACTGAACATCGAATTCACCCATGTGACGGCACCGTTGACCGGCCGCGTCAGCCGCCATCTCGTCAGCCCCGGCAATCTCGTGCAGGGCAGCGACAATGGCTCTTCGACCCTCCTGACTTCGATCGTCACGCTCGACCCGATCTACGTCTATTTCGACATGGATGAGGCGACCTTCATCAAATACAGCAAGCTGTGGTTCGAAGGCCGGCGCCCGAGCTCGCGCGACACGGCCAATCCGGTGCAGGTGACGCTGGCCGGCGAAACCAAGCCGTCGCATGAAGGCACCATCAACTTCCTCGATAACCGGCTCGACGTTTCGACCGGCACGTTGCGCAGCCGCGCCGTGGTCAAGAACACGGATCTGTCGATCCTGCCCGGCCAGTTCGGCCGTGTCAGGCTGATCGGCAGCGCGCCTTATGAGGCGCTGCTGATTCCGGACGTCGCCGTTGCAACCGATCAGTCCCGCAAGATCGTGTTCGTGGTCAAGCCCGACGACACCGTCGAGGCGCGCCCCGTGGTGCTCGGGCCGCTGGATGACGGTCTGCGCGTGATCCGCGAAGGATTGAAGGCCGAGGACCGCGTCATCGTCAACGGCATCCAGCGCGCCCGTGTCGGCGCCAAGGTCGCGCCGCAGACGGCGCAAGCCCCAGCCGGTGGCAAGTCATGAATCTCGGCCGTCTCTCCATCAACCAGCCCATCCTGGCGATGGTGCTGTCGATCGTGCTCCTGATCGTCGGCGCGCTCGCCTACACCACGCTGCCGGTGTCCGAATATCCGCAAGTGGTGCCGCCGACCGTCGTCGTCACCACGCAATATCCCGGCGCCTCCGCGCAGACCGTGTCCGACACGGTGGCCGCCCCCATCGAGCAGGAGATCAACGGCGTCGAGGACATGCTGTATCTCTACAGCCAGGCGACCTCGAACGGCCAGCTCACCATCACCGTCACCTTCAAGCTCGGCACCGATCTCGACAAGGCCCAGGTGCTGGTGCAGAACCGCGTTGCGATCGCGCAGCCGCGGCTGCCCGAGGAAGTCCAGCGCAACGGCGTCACCACCCGCAAGAACTCGCCCGACATCCTGATGGTCGTGTTCATGCTGTCGCCCGACGACACGTTCGACCAGCTCTACATCTCCAACTATGCGCTGCTCCAGGTTCGCGACCAGCTGCTGCGTCTCGACGGCGTCGGCGACATCCAGATGTTCGGCGCGCGCGACTATTCGATGCGGCTGTGGCTCGACCCCGATAGAATTGCCAATCTCGGCCTGACCTCGGCCGAGGTGCTGGCTGCGATCCGCGCGCAGAACGTGCAGATCGCCGGCGGCCAGATCGCCGAGCCGCCGATCGCCGACCGCGCCTTCCAGCCCAATCTCACCTTCACCGGCCGCCTGAAGGACCAGAAGCAGTTCGAGGACATCCTGATCAAGGCCGGCTCCGACGGCCGTATCGTGCGATTGCGCGACGTCGCCCGTATCGAGCTCGGCGCGCTCTCCTACACCACCAACAGCTTCTTGCTGCGCAAATCCGCGGTCGCGATGCTGGTGACGCAGCGGCCCGGCTCCAACGCGCTCGCTACCTCCAAGAACATTACCGATACCATGACGAGGCTGAAGGAGAGCTTTCCGAAGGGCCTCGACTACAATATCGGCTACAATCCCACCGAGTTCATCGCCCAGTCCGTCCACGAACTGATCAAGACCATCTACGAAGCCATGCTGCTCGTGGTCATCGTCGTGCTGGTGTTCCTGCAGGGATGGCGGCCCGCGATCATTCCGATCATCGCGATCCCGGTGTCGCTGGTCGGCACCTTCGCGGTGATGGCAGCGCTCGGCTTCTCCATCAACAACCTTACCCTGTTCGGCCTCGTCCTCGCCGTCGGCATCGTGGTCGACGACGCCATCGTGGTGGTCGAGAACGTCGAGCGCCATCTCGAGCACGGCATGAGCCGGCGCGACGCGGCGCTGAAGACGATGGAGGAGGTCGGCGGCGCGCTGGTCTCGATCGCGCTGGTGCTCTGCGCGGTGTTCGTTCCGACCGCGTTCCTCGGCGGCATCTCCGGCCAGTTCTTCCAGCAATTCGCCGTCACTATTGCGGTTGCGACCGCGATTTCCTGCTTCTGCTCGCTGACGCTGTCGCCCGCGCTGGCCTCGCAGATCCTCACGCCGCATGTGGAGAAGCGGCCGCCGGCGAGCTGGAATGTCATCGCGCGGGCGTGGGGTGCCTTCACCGGCGTGTTCAACCGCGTGTTCGACCGGCTGGCGCACGGCTATGCCGGGCTTGCCAATTTCGTCATTCGGCATTCGGTGGTGATGATCCTGATCTACGTCGTGCTGATCGGCAGTGCCGGCTGGCTGATCGGGACCACGTCGCAAGGCTTCATTCCGGCGCAGGACCGCGGCTACGTCATCATCTCCGTGCAATTGCCGGGGGCCGCGTCGCTGGCGCGCACCACGGAGGTCGTGCGCGAGATCGAGCGGATCTCGCTCGATACGCCGGGCATCGTCCGCGTCGCCGCTTTCGCTGGCTTCTCGGGCGCCACCCGCACGCAGGCCGGCAATGCGGCCGCGCTGTTCCCGGTGTTCGATGAGCCCGAGGCTCGGATCAAGAAAGGGCTCACGGCGAATGCGATCACGGCCGAGCTGCGCAAGCGCCTGTCCGCGATCCAGGGCGCGTTCATCATCGTGATCCCGCCGCCGGCCGTGCCGGGCATCGGCACCGGCGGCGGCTTCACCATCCGCATCCAGGACCGCCAGGGCCGCGGACCGGAGATGCTCGCCGCAGCCACCGACGAGCTTGTCGCCGCGGCGCGCAAATCGCCGTCGCTGCTCGCTCCCACGGTGTTCTCGCCGTTCTCGGCCAACACGCCGCAACTGTTCGTCGACATCGACCGCACCAAGGCGCAGAAGCTCGGCGTTCCCATTTCGAACATCAACGACACGATCCAGAGCTATTTCGGATCGACCTATGTCAACGACTTCAACCTGTTCGGCCGCACCTATCACGTCACCGCGCAGGCCGACTTTCCGTTCCGGAAAGAGCCCAGCGATCTCGCACGCCTGCGCACGCGCAATGCTTCCGGCGACATGGTGATGCTCGGCAGCGTGGTCGAGTTCAGGGATGTCTCGGGTCCCGACCGCGTCGCGCGCTACAATCTCTATGCCGCGTCCGAGCTCCAGGGCGAACCGGCGCCGGGCACCAGCTCGACCACGGCGCTCAACACCATCAAGAAGCTGGCCGACGACACCTTGCCGAGCGGCTTCACCTTCGAATGGACCGACCTGTCCTATCAGCAGATCACCGGCGGCAATGCCGGCCTCTACGTGTTCCCGATCTGCGTGCTGTTCGTCTACCTCGTGCTCGCCGCGCAATATGGCAGCTGGACCCTGCCGTTCGCGGTGATCCTGATCGTGCCGATGTGCCTGCTCGCGGCCACCATCGGCGTGCGCATCATGGGCCAGGACGTCAACATCCTCACCCAGATCGGCTTCGTCGTGCTGGTGGGGCTGGCGGCCAAGAACGCGATCCTGATCGTCGAGTTCGCGCGCGACATCGAGAACGAGGGGCGGCCCCGGCTGGAGGCCGTGATCGAGGCCTGCCGTCTGCGGTTGCGGCCGATCCTGATGACGTCCTTTGCCTTCATCCTGGGTGTGCTGCCATTGGTGATATCGAGCGGCTCCGGCTCGGAGATGCGGCAGGCCGTCGGCGTCGCCGTCTTCTTCGGCATGATCGGCGTCACCCTGTTCGGCCTGTTGTTCACGCCGATCTTCTATGTGCTGGTGCGGAACCTGGCCGAGGGGCGGAACGAGGGGAAGAAGCCGGGGGGCGTGGCGGGCTGACCATTGTGGTCACCTGCGGTGCCACACCCTCGGTGTCGTCCCCGCGAACGCGGGGATCCATAACCCCATTTTCTTTGTGGCGACCTCCATACTAACGGCCAACGTGAAATGGATGGGCAGGCGCGGGGTTCTTGACTAGTATCCGCGCGATTTCAAAACAGAAAACTGCTGGGAGCTAACAGATGAAGTCAGCACTTTTGGCCGCCGTCGCAACCTCCGCCCTGGTGCTGGCGGCGCCGGCGTCCGCGCAAGGCGTCAAGATCGGCATTCTCAACGACCAGTCCGGTGTCTACGCCGATTACGGCGGCAAATGGTCGGTGGAAGCGGCCAGGATGGCGATCGAGGATTTTGGCGGCGAGGTGCTCGGCCAGAAGATCGAGCTCGTCACCGCGGACCACCAGAACAAGCCCGATCTCGCGACCTCGATCGCGCGGCGCTGGTACGACGTCGAGAACGTCGACATGATCACGGAGCTGACGACGTCTTCGGTTGCGCTCGCGATTCACGAGCTCTCCAAGGAAAAGAAGAAGATCGACATCGTCGTGGGTGCTGCGACCTCGCGCCTTACCGGCGATGCCTGCCAGCCCTACGGCTTTCACTGGGCCTACGACACCCGCGCGCTCGGCGTCGGCACCGGCGGCGCCCTGACCAAGGCCGGCGGCGACACCTGGTTCTTCCTCACGGCAGACTACGCCTTCGGTTACGCGCTGGAAAAGGACACCAGCGAGATCGTCACCGCCAATGGCGGCAAGGTGGTCGGCTCGGTGCGCGTGCCGCTCAACTCCTCGGACTTCTCTTCCTTCCTGCTACAGGCGCAGAGCTCGAAGGCGAAGATCGTCGGCCTTGCCAATGCCGGCCTCGACACCACCAACTCGATCAAGCAGGCCTCCGAGTTCGGCATCGTCGCCGGCGGCCAGAAGCTCGCCGGTTTGCTCATGACCGTGGCCGAAGTTCACGGCCTCGGCCTGCAGGCGGCACAGGGCCTGGTGCTGACGGAAGGCTACTATTGGGATGTCAACGACAAGAGCCGCCATCTCGGTGAACGCTTCTTCAAGCGCACCGGTCGGATGCCGAACATGATCCAGGCCGGCACCTATTCGGCGACGCTGAGCTACCTGAAGGCGGTCAAGGCGGCAGGCACCAAGGATCCCGATGCGGTCGCCAAAAAGCTGAAGGAGTTGCCGGTCGACGACGACTTCGCGCAAGGCGGCAAGGTTCTCGAGAACGGCCGCATGGTCCACGACATGTATCTATTCGAGGTCAAGAAGCCCTCGGAATCGAAGAAGCCCTGGGATTATTACAAGCTGCTCGCCACCGTTCCCGGCGACAAGGCCTTCTTCACTGCCAAGGACAGCGGCTGCCCGCTGACGAAGTAGGGCTCTGGTGTCCCGGACGCGCTGCAGCGTGAAACGCTGCTGCGCAGAGCCGGGACCCATGCACCTCCGCGTTCGATGCTACTTGGGTCCCGGTTCAGCGGCGCAGCGTTACACGCTGCACCGCGCCCGGGACACAAGCACGCACGATGCCGTAAATCTCTCACACCAACCTCAACACCACTGCCCCAATCGCCCCCGCCCACAATGCGATCGCCGCGATGCCCTGGATCGCAAAGCCCGGGCCGCGCTTGGCGGCCGCCTTCGAATAGCCGATGAAATAAACGACGCGGCCGATGATCCAGACCACGCCGAGTCCGGCCGCGGCGGCATCGCCGATATAGACCGCGAACAGCCAGAGCGCCGGCAGAAAGATCGGCATCCATTCCAGCGTGTTCATCTGGATGCGGAAGGCGCGTTCGAAATCCGGATGGCCCGACATTGCCGGCACCTTGATGCCGGTCTTGGTGCGCGAGCGCGAGACGTTGATGCAGGTGAAGAAATAGAACGCGATCGCCAGCAGCGTGACGAGAGCGGTGAAATGGTACATCGCGGAATCCCTTTGAAGAGGTCGCGGCTTCAATAGCCGGTCAGCTCGAGATAACCAACGCCTTCATGCGTCCCGGCAAAACTGATCGGGCCCTCCCAGTAGGAGAAACCAGTCCCCATCCAGGCTTTTGGATTGAGCGGCTTGCAGAGGATCGAGAACGATCGCGACGGGATCGCGATCTGCCATTCCACCGGCAGCTTGCGTCCCGCGACCTCCGCCGTCGCCCTCGGGATCATCTGGATGTCGCCGCCCGCGATCATCTGCGTCTCGCCGGCGGCGCTGATCCAGTTGCCGAACGGAGTGTCCCTGCCGTCCTTCTGCCGCAGCCGGTACAGCATCAGCTTGTCGCCGGACGCGAGATGCAGCGACAGCCAGTCCCAGCCGGTCTGATCGGTGTCGAGCGGCTGGCTGCTCCATTCGCGGTCCATCCAGGCCTGGCCCGAGACATCGACCGGCTTGTCGTCGATGGTGAGCGTGCCGTGTGCGCGGTAGAACGGCTGGCTGTAGTAGTACGAGGCCTGCCCGCGCTCGGATTTGCGGCTGTAGCCGCGGTCGCCCTGCAGCACGACCGGACGATCGGCATCAAGCGTCAACGCGTAGCTGAAATCGGTGCTGGACGCCTTCAGCGCCAGCGGCGCCAATGTGCGATCGTCGGTGCGGTCAAAACCCTTCAGCTCCCAATCGTCGATCCAGGCGTCGAACGGCTTGGCTACGACGCCGGCCTGACCCACCCCGCCGCGCGAAAAGACCTCGTTGAAGCGGTGGGTGTCCGTGCGCGTCACGGCGGCGTGGGCCATCCACACCTGTTGGTTGGCCCAGCCTTCGCGCTGCGGGTCCGGCTGCGCAGCTTGCCGGAACAGCGTCCATTGCAGGCCGCAAGCCGCGCCGCGGGAATCGACGAGGTTTGCCGTCAGATACCACCACTCGATACGGAACTCCGGATGCGGACCGTGATCGCCTGGAAATGTGAAGGTCTTTCCCGGTACGACCTTCGCAAATCCGTCCGCGCTCTCTCCGAGCCCGGCATAGCCTTGCGCGCCGGCGCGGCGTGCAAGCGTCAGCGCGGCGATGCCGCCGGCGAGGGCCCGGCGTGAGATCCGATCAGCGCTCATTGGCGAACACCTTGACGAGGCTGGCCGGCTGCATCCGCGCCAGCCGGATCACCGGCCACAGCGCCGCAAGCAGCGACGCGACCAACGCCACCGCGACCAGCTCGACCAGCTGCAGCGGGAATACATGGAACGGCAGCCGCCAGCCGAACGCCTTCACGTTCACGATCGCGATCAGGCACCACGCCACCAGCAGGCCGAGCGGCACGGCGAGCAGCGCCGTGAACAGCGCCACCGCCAGCGTCTTGGTCAATTCGATCGCGGCCAGGCGCGGCCGCGTGATGCCGATCGCCCACAGCGGCGCAAGCTGCGGCAGGCGGGAATTCGCCAACGTCAGCAGGCTCGTGAACAGCGCGATGCCGGCGACGCCGAGCGTGAAAGCATTCAGCGCTGACGTGACGGCAAAGGTGCGGTTGAAGATCCGGATCGATTCGGCCTTCACCGTGGCCTGGTCGGCGACGCTGCGATCGTCGAGCGCGAATTGTCTCTGCAAATCCGAGATCAGGCCGGGGATGTTGTCCCTGGCGACGATCAGCCCGATCCGCGTCTGCGGCGTCTGCGGAAACTGCCGGATCAGTGCGGCGACGTTGACGGTCAACTGCCCCTTGGGATTGCCGTAATCGGCATAGATGCCGACGATGTCGAGCTCCCAGCTCCCGCCTGGCGCCGGCACCTCGACGACGTCGCCGATGCGGACGTTGAGACGGCGGCCGAGCTGCTCGCTGATGAAGGCGGCATTGCCCGGCACGAGCCGGGTCCAGGCCTGCGGCGCGGCCTCCAGCAGCGGCCAGCGCTCGCGATAGAGCGCGTGATCGGGCAGGCCGAGCAATTCCACCGGCTGGCCCCGGACCTGCGTTTCGGCGCGGCCGCCCGACAGGATCGCCTGCACGTCGCTGCGCTCTTTCAGCCAGTTGCGGATGGCGACACCTTGCGCATTGTCGGAGGCGCTGATGTAGACGTCGGCTGCGAGCCGACCGTTGAGCCAGCCGAGGAAGGTGCGGCTGAACGTCTCCACCATGGTGGACACGCCGACATTGACGGCGAGGGCAAGCAGCAGCGCCATCAGCGCCAGCGACAGTCCGGAGAGCTGCTGCCGGCTGTCCGCCCAGAACCACAGCGCAAGCGGTCGTCGCGCGATGCGTTGCCCTGCGAGCAGGAGAAGTTCGAGGAAGGCCGGCAGGATCAGCGCCGCGCCGAGCATCAAGGCCGCCAGCAAGCCAAAGCCTGCGATCAACGATTCGCCATAGCCAAGCAGCAGCAGCCCAACCGCGAACACGGCGCAGGCGGCCAGACTCTGCAGGACCAGCCAGCGGCGCTGCCGCTGTTGCCACGCGCGCGGCTGCGCCGTCGCCAGCACTGGCATCCTGATCGCCTTGATCAGACTGGTCGTCGCCGCAACGAGCGCGCCGGCGACGCTGATGCCGATGCCGGCTAGCCACCATTCGGGCCGTAAGCTGAGCTGCCCCGGGATCTGCGCGCCATAGAGTCCGCGCAGCGATGCCGCGACGTCGGGCAGCAGCACGGCCGCGATGAAATAGCCGCACACGAGCCCGATCAGGCCTGCAACCAGCGCCAGTGCAACGAGCTCGACCACCAGCACGGTGTTGACCAGCCGCGCCGAGGCGCCGCAGGCGCGCAGCGTCCGCAGCATCGGCAGCCGCTGCTCGAAGGCGAGGCCGACGGCCGAATTGACGATGAAGAGCCCGACGAAGAACGACAACAGGCCGAACGCCGTGAGGTTGAGGTGGAAGCTGTCGGTGAGGCGTTCCAGTTCCGTCTCCGCATTCGGCTCGACCAGCTGCAACCGGTCGCCGACCACGCTGGCGAGCGCCGCGGGCTTGCTCTTGGGCTTGCCGACCAGGAGCCGCGACAGCTGATCCGGCTTGTTGAGCAGACGCTGCGCCACGCCGATATCGACCACCAGCACGCCGGGGGCGAGCTGCGACAGCACGCGCAGCGGCGGCAGCCTTGCGCCGTTGCTGATCGGCGGCGACGCGCCTTCGGCTTCCTGCAGGTCGCTCAGCGTCTCCGGTGCCACCAATGTCTGGCCCGGCGGCGCCACGAAGCTGCTCAGGTCGGAGGCGCCGAGGCGCGGTGCGTTGCCGATTTCGACCGGCAGCGTTACCGGCTCGATGCCGAGCAGTCGCACCGAGCGGCCGTTGACCTGGACGCGGCCCTCCAGCGTCGGCGACACCGGCCAGCCGGCGCGGCGGAGTTTCACGTACAGCTCTTGCGGAAAGGTCGCCGCGTCAGGCGCGACCAGCATCGCGGTGCGTGCGCCGCCAAAGGTCGCCGCCGCGCGGTCATAGGCGGTGCGGGCCTGCTGGTTGATGGCCTGCACGCCGCTCCACAGCGCGGTCGCCGCGATCAGCCCGACCAGAAGCGTCGCGAACTGCATTTTGTGACGCCGCCAATGGCTGAGCAGCACCGCGAGCACCCACAGCGCGCGTCTCATGCGATCCGCCCCGCATGCAAGGTGAGATGGCGGTCGAGCGTGGCTGCCAGATGCAGGCTATGGGTCACCATCAGGAAGCCGCAGCCGGTGCGCGCGACGAGGTCGCGCGTCAGCGCCAGCACGTTCTCGGCAGTGGCCTCGTCGAGATTGCCGGTCGGCTCGTCCGCCAGCAGCAGTGATGGCTTCGTCGCCAGCGCCCGGCCGATCGCGACCCGTTGCTGCTGACCGCCGGACAATTGCTCGGGATAGCGCTTCAGGAGCGCGCCGAGCCCGAGCCGTTCGACCAGCTCCTTGGTCCAGGCCGCATCGTGACGGTCGGCGATCCGCGCCTGAAAGGCCAGATTGTCCGCGACCGACAGGCTCGGGATCAGGTTGAATTGCTGAAAAACCAGCCCGATCCGGTCGCGCCGCAAGCGGGCGCGCCCTGCATCGGACAGTGCGGTGACCTCGATATCCTCCAGCCGGATCGTGCCGCCATCGGCGGCGTCCAGCCCCGCGATCAAATGCAGCAATGTGCTCTTGCCGCTGCCGGACTCGCCGGTCAGCGCGACGCGCTCGCCGGCCCTGAGGTCGAGATCGACGCCGCGCAGCACATGCACCGGCTCGCCGGCCGAGGAGAAGGTCTTGGAGAGATTCTTGATGCTCAACACGATGAATGGCGCCGGGCGGAATTAGCGGGATTGCTGCGTAGCACACTTGCTGCGGAAATGCCGGGTTGCGTTGGTCTCGAAGCCGTTGTTAGCTCCCAAGACGGCCAAATCAAAAAAGTGCCAAAACCAAAAAAGACACGACAGGGGAGAATCATGAGTGTTGAGGGAACGACGGGGGTGACCGGCAAGACGATCGGGACCAAGGCAACGCCGAAGGGCGCCTGGACCGTCACGTTTCTCCTCTTTCTCTTCATGGTCGTGAACTTCGCCGACAAGATCGTCGTCGGTCTCGCCGGCGTACCGATCATGACCGATCTGAAGCTCAGCCCGGAGCAGTTCGGCCTGCTCGGCTCCTCGTTCTTCTTCCTGTTCTCGATCGCCGCCATCGTGGTCGGCTTCATCGTCAACAAGGTGCCGACGCGCTGGGTGCTGCTGGTGCTCGCGGTGATCTGGGCGCTGGCGCAGTTTCCGATGGTCGGCACCGTCTCCTTCACGACCCTGTTGATCTGCCGCATCGTTCTCGGCGCCGGTGAAGGCCCGGCCTTCTCGGTCGCGGCACACGCGATCTACAAATGGTTCCCTGACGAGAAGCGCACGCTGCCCACCGCGCTGCTGTCGCAGGGTTCGGCCTTCGGCGTGATCCTGGCGGTACCGGCGCTGAACTGGGTCATCGTCAATCATTCCTGGCACTATGCTTTCGGCGCGCTCGGAATCGTCGGTTTGATCTGGGTCTGTGCCTGGCTCGCGCTCGGCAAGGAAGGCCCGCTGGAGGACACGCAGGTCCTGGCCGCGACCGAGCAGAAGATCCCTTATTTGCAGCTTCTCACCTCTCGCACCTTCATCGGCTGTGTCGCCGCGACCTTCGGCGCGTATTGGGCTCTGTCGCTCGGCCTGACCTGGTTCACGCCGTTCATCGTCAAGGGTCTCGGTTTCTCGCAGAGCCAGGCTGGCTTCATCTCGATCCTGCCCTGGGTGTTCGGTGCCACCATCGTCATTCTCACCGGCTGGATCTCGCAGGTGATGATGGCCCGCGGCTACAACACCCGCGTGGCGCGCGGCGTGCTCGGCTCGGTGCCGCTGGTGATCGGCGGGCTGATCCTGGCGATGATGCCGCATGTCCAGGGTGCAGGCCTGCAGATCGCATTGCTCGTGGTCGGCTCCGGCCTGTGCGGGGCGATCTACGTGGTCTGCCCGCCGATGCTCGGCGAGTTCACGCCGACGTCGCAGCGCGGCGCCGTGCTCGCGATCTACGGCGCGCTCTACACGCTGGCCGGCGTCATCGCGCCGGCCGTGATGGGAGCGATGATCCAGCGTGCCGGCAGCACGATCGACGGCTACATGACCGGCTTCACCATCAACGCCGTGATCATGGTCGGCTCCGGCCTGCTCGGCCTGCTGCTGCTGTGGCCGAACACGGAAAAGGCCAGGCTGACGCGTGGCGCCACGACGCAAAGCGCGGAGCTGAAGGGCGCTGTGACTCTGACGTAAGGGCTGGCCTTCTTACCCTCCCCTGGAGGGGGAGGGTCGCTACGCATGTAGCGAAGCGGAATGCGTAGCGGGGTGGGGTGACGGTCTCTCCGCGACGAACAGTGCCCGAGTGGAGAGATCACCCCACCCCGCTCGCGCTGCGCGCGATCGACCCTCCCCCTCCAGGGGAGGGTCAAGCGGCAACGCCGCCCTAGCTTGCCATCCCCTGCGCGCCGCGAATCAACTTCCCCGGCCGCCGACCCGTCGCTTCACCGTGCCGTCGCGTCACCACGCCCGAGACGATGGTCGCCTCGTAGCCGTCGACGTCCTGCAACAGCCGCCGTCCGCCCACCGGCAGATCGTAATGCACCTTGGGCGGATGCAGATGCAGCCGGTCATAATCGATCACATTGACGTCGGCCTTGTAGCCGGGCGCGATCAATCCTCGGTCGGTGAGGCCGACCGACAGTGCGGTCTTGCGCGACTGCGCCGCCACCACGAAGGGGATCGACAGCTTCTCGCCACGGGTGCGGTCGCGCGTCCAGTGCGTCAGCAGATAGGTCGGGAAGCTGGCATCGCAGATGATGCCGCAATGCGCGCCGCCATCGGACAGGCCCGGCACCGATTGCGGGTCTGACAGCATCTCGCGCGTCGCATCGAGATTGCCGTCGGAATAATTGAGGAACGGCACATAGAGCATGCCGCGGCCCTCGTCCGACAGCATCGCATCATAGGCGAGCTCTTCCGGCTGGCGCCCTTGCCGGCGCGCTTGCGGCCCCAGCGCGTTCTCCGGCGGCTGCTCGTAATCGGGGGGAACGCCGAGCAGGAACATCTTGTCGTAGTTGGGCCGGAAGAACAGCGGATCGTCGGTGGCGGTCGCCGTCTCACTCAGGATCGCCCTGCGCACCTCCGGTTGATGCAGCTTCGCCAGCCGCGCCTGCAACGGCAGATGCGCGATCGCCTTGTAGCTCGGATGGGTCTGGAACGGATTGCGCGACAGCTCGAGCCCGAGCAGGAGGCCGACGGGCCGCGCCGCGATCTGCGCAGTGATGGAGAGGCCGCGTTTGGCGGCCGCGTTGATCTCGTCCAGCGTCTGGCGCCAGCGGTTGGGCGCCTTGTCGTTCTGCGTGATCGAGAACGAGATCGGACACTTCGTCGTGTCGGCGACCCGCAGCATCATCGGCAGGTCTTCGTGGATGGTGGAGAGGTCGAGCACGAATTGCAGCACGCTGCGGCCCTGGCTGTGCATCGCGCCGGCGATCGCGGTGAGCTCGTCCTCGCCCGCCTTCAGCGTCGGCGTGAAATCGCCGGTCGAGGTGCGGTGGTTGAGCGTCCGCGAAGTCGAGAAGCCGAGAGCTCCGGAACGCACTGCTTCGCCCGCGAGCTTGGCCATCGCCGCATTGTCCTCCGCGGTCGAGGGATCGCGGCGGGCGCCGCGCTCGCCCATGACATAGACCCGCAGCGCCGCATGCGGCAGCTGCGCGCCGACATCGATGTCGAAATCGCGCTTCGAGAGCCAGTCCATGTAGTCCGGAAAGCTTTCCCACGCCCAGGGAATGCCGGCGCTCAGGACAGGCTCGGGAATGTCCTCGACGCCTTCCATCAGCTGGATCAGCCTTGTATGATCGGCAGGCTTGCATGGGGCGAAGCCGACACCGCAATTGCCCATGATCGCGGTGGTGACGCCGTTCTGCGAGGATGGCGTGATGTCCTGGCTCCAGGTGACCTGGCCGTCATAGTGCGTGTGCACGTCGACGAAACCAGGCGTCACCAACTTGCCGCGCGCGTCGATTTCCTCGCGGCCCTTCGCGGCAACCTTGCCGACCGCGCTGATCTTGCCGCCGGTGATGGCGACATCAGCCTCGAACAGCTCGCCGCCGCGACCGTCCGCAACGGTGCCGCCGCGGATCACGAGGTCAGGATTGCTCATGGTGCTTCTTCCCGATGGTTGTTTTGCTTGGGCGCATTTTCGGTTGCGCAGTCGCAGTGTCAACCGCGGGGAAGTGCGCTCAGGGTTGCGTTGCGGCCTTGGCCGGCTTCCGCTCCGTAAACGGCGACAGCAGCACGGTCGCGACCATGAACACCACCGACGCGCCGAACACCCAGTGCGGCGCGCTCTGGTCCATGATCCAGCCGAACAGCAGCGGCGAGACGATGCCGCCGAGGTTGAAGCCGGTGGAGACGATGCCGAAGGCGCGTCCCGCGGCGCCTGCCGGCGCGGCATTGCGCACCAGCATGTCGCGCGAGGGTGCGATCACGCCGGAGAGGAAACCTGCAGCGGTCATGGTCGCGGTCAAGGCCCAGCCCGGCAGCGTCACCAGCGCGATCAGCAGCACGATCGCCGCGTTCGCGGCAAAGCAGGCCGCGGCGACATAGCCGTGGCGTTCGGTGTGATCGGCGAGGAAACCGCCGGCCAGCACGCCGGCGGCGCTGGCGCCGAGGAACGCGGTCAGCGCGACATTCGCGATCGAATAGGAGGTGCCGTAGCCGCTCATCAGCGCCACCACGCCGAAATTGTTGATGCCGGCCACCGACAGGCTGAGCAGCATGAACAGGGCGGTCAGCGTGATCAGGGCCGGGGTGACGACGGCCTGCCTTGGCGCGTTCTCGTGGCCCGGCTTCTTCTTGTGGGCGCCGGCCTCGGGGATGCCGATGGCCACCAGCAGCAGCGCCACCAGAATGGCGATGGCGCCGGATGCGATCAGCGCGCCGACCCCGCCCGACACGATGACCAGCGCGGCGACGATGGCCGGCGTCACCGCGCCGCCGAGATAGCCGGCAAAGGTGTGGATCGAGAAAGCGCGGCCCATCCGTGCCTCGTCCATGTGCTCGGCCAGGATCGCATAGTCGGCGGGGTGATAGACGCTGTTGGCGAGCCCGAGCAGTACGGCGCACGCGATCAGCGAAGCGTAGCTCACATGCAGGCCGAGCAGGATCAGCGCGCAGCCGCCGAGCGTCAGCCCGATCAGCAGGATTTTGCGCGCACCAAAATGGTCGACGAGATAGCCGGTCGGGGCCTGGGTCAAACCGGAGACGACGGCAAGAGTGGTCAGCGAGAAGCCGAGCTCGACATAGCCGACGCCGAGCTTGTCCTTGAGGAACGGGAATAGCATCGGCAGGACCAGCAGATGGAAATGGCTGACCCAATGCGCGATCGAGATTCCGGTCAGCGTGCGTAGCGCGCTGTCCGCCCTGCCTTGCTGCGGTGCGGCAAGAACGTCGACCATTGCAGTTTCGGTTTCACTCCCTGGAAGTCGCGCAAACTATCGGGGAGAGCGGTTATTTGTCCATGAACGCAGGCGCATGGCAGCTAGTGCGGCTGGGGGCGACCCCGGCGAGGGCCGCTCACAACGGCTCGTCATCCGGGCCATAGCGGTCGCGCTTGGGCGTTGCGATGTCGCCGTCCTCGTCGTCGTCGTCATCGAGAGGCGGCGGAGGTGTCTTCACCTTGAGTTCCGTCGGCTTCTTCTCGGCGATCTTGTTCTCGGCGACCTTGGGCGGCTCGCTTGGTTTGCAGATCCTGGTCATGGCTGGTCCCGGATGGTGATGCTGCATCCGATCCTATCCGGAAGATATGTGCAGTTTCTGACCTATCGCAAGCAGGGCCGTCAGTGCACC
This sequence comes from Bradyrhizobium amphicarpaeae, assembly GCF_002266435.3. Classification (NCBI taxonomy): domain Bacteria; kingdom Pseudomonadati; phylum Pseudomonadota; class Alphaproteobacteria; order Hyphomicrobiales; family Nitrobacteraceae; genus Bradyrhizobium; species Bradyrhizobium amphicarpaeae. The sequence goes on along the minus strand of NZ_CP029426.2, from coordinate 6,838,021 downwards.
AGCGGCCCGCCTGCCTTCTTCCAGGCGTCCACGCCGCCGGCGATGTGGGCGGTGTTGGACAGGCCGGCCGCCTTGGCCGCTGCCACCGCCATCGCCGAGCGCTCGCCGAAGGCGCAGAAGAACACGATGCGGCGGCCGGTGGCGGCGGCGACCTCGCGCAGCATGCCGCCCGGTTTGAGGCTTTCCTCGACGGACGGATAGGGCGTATGCAGCGCGCCTTCGAGCATGCCGTGCTTCATCCGCTCGTTGGCTTCGCGCAGATCGACCAGCAGCATGTCGGGCCGGCCGAGGACGCGGATCGCCTCGACCGCGCTGAGCGCGCGGCCTTCCTTCTCCAACTCCTCCTGGTGCAGGCCGACATGCATGTTGGCGGGCACCGCCACGTCCATCATCTTCGGGTTGGGCAGTTTCAGGTTGGCCATCAACTCGATATATTCGTCGACCGAGCGCACCTGGAGCCGCGGGTTGTAGCGCTTCTCCTCGCCGATGGTGGAGACGGTGTCGCCCTTGTAGTCGTGTGCCGGAAACACCATCGTCTCATCGGGCAGCTTGAGCAGCCGGTTGAAGATCGAATCGTACTGCGCGCGTGAAGAACCGTTCTGGAAATCGGTGCGGCCGGTGCCGCGGATCAAGAGCGTGTCGCCGGTGAAGACGCGATCGCCCATCAGATAGGAATAGGAATCGTCGGTGTGGCCGGGCGTGTACATCACGTCGAGCGACAGGCCCTCGATCGTCACCTTGTCGCCGTCGGCGACCCGCATCGCCACCACGTCGGCCTTGGTCTGGTCGCCCATCACGGTCATGCAATGGGTGCGGTCGCGCAGCTCGCCGAGGCCGGTGACGTGGTCGGCATGCAGATGGGTGTCGACCGCCTTGACCAGCTTGAGGTCGAGCTCGCGCAGCAATTGGCAGTAGCGATCGACCTTCTCGAGCACCGGATCGAGGATCAGCGCCTCGCCGCCGTGGCGGCTGGCGAGGACGTAGCTGTAGGTGCCCGAAACGCTGTCGAAGAGCTGGCGGAAGATCATGGCAGAAGGTCCGGCGATGGAACTGATTTTCGAGGATTCTACTACGCCGGGGGCCAGAAAGAGAAGCAATTCACTGCGTAAGAAGTAAAATTTGGAAGATCTTTATTGTCGGTTGAGGGATGTCGGGATCAGTCAGCCACGCAATGGCGGCACGCCCACCCGCCGCTGTCATTCCCCGTGAAGGCGGGGAATCCAGTATTTCGCAGCTTCTCGATTCATCCACCGGCGGTCACGCAGTACTGGATCGCCCGCCTTCGCGGGCGATGACACCGAATGTGTGGCAGGGACGTGCTGGGAACTCCGGATAGGCCCTACGGCCTCACCACCGTATATCCATTCTCCGCCAGGAACAGGATCTGCCCGACGCCCACCTGCACCGGTGTCGCGGCAGGGATGAACTCCGGCCGCTTGCCGGTCTCGCGTTCGATCGTATCGACCGTATTGAGGCAGATGTCGAACCGCACGCCCTGCGCAATCAGGCTCTCGACCTGCTTGCGATGCTCGCTGCCGGACAGCAGAAGATCGATGCCGGGGCCGAACGTCACCACCTCGATCGCGATCTTGTCGGGGTCGTAGGCCTTCAAGAGATTGTTGGCGACGCTCAGCACCAGCGCCTGCTTCCTGGCATCGCCGTCGGAGAGCTGCAGCACGATTCTGTGCTCCGCGAACGGCTTGTCCTGAAGCGGCACCTGCTGCGCCGAGACCGGCGAAATCGCGGCTCGGACCAGCAGCGCCAGCATCAGCGCAAGGAGGGTCCGCCTCCGCCTCATCCCTGTCCCGCAATGCCCGGATTGTTCTCGACGCCCCTCAGCGTCACGCCGGAGCCGAGCCGCTCCTGAAACATCCGGCCCGAGCGCAGATATTTGCCGACGACATCCCACACCGGCGCGCCCTGCTGGCCGTTGACCGAAGCCCAGCCTGCGACCTTGTAGCGGTGGTTGGCGCTGAGCGCCTTGCCGCCGGTGAGCTTCAACTCCGAGATGCGGCCGCCGATCGCGGCTGCCGGCGTGCAGGTGTAGCTGAGCCCGGCGGCGCGCACCATGTCGCCGCCCTGCTGGTAATAGGGGTCGGCGTTGAACAAATTGTCGCAGACGTCTTCCAGCACGCTCTTGATCTCTGCGCCCGTCATCTCCTGCACATAGGTCTCGGGATAGGTGATCGCGGTCTCCGCCAGCAGATCCTCCATGGTCAGCGGCTGGCCGGGCAGCGCGGTGACGCCCCAGCGGAATCCCGGCGACAGCGCGATCTCGGTGTCGAGCTCGGTGCGGAGCGCGGTGCAGATCAACTCGTCGACCGGTCCGGAGAAATTGCCGCGGCGATAGAGCAGGCGGTCTGGCGTTGCGATCTTCTCCGACCAGTCGGTCACGTGCGGCGCGCGCACCCGGCCGATCAGCTCGGCCATGGCGGGATCGGGCTTCAGCAACTCGGAATAGACTGGCAGCAGATGATAACGAACGTCGCCGACCTTGCCCTTGTCGATCGCAAGGTCGAGCACGGCGAGGAATTTTCCGTTGGAGCCGGCATTGGTGACGAGCGTGGTGCCGGCGGCGTTCTTCACTGGCATAGGCTGCGGCACGGCGTCATGGGTATGGCCGCCGAGAATGACGTCGATGCCGGTGACGCGGCTTGCGAGCTTGAGGTCGACATCCATGCCGTTGTGCGAGAGCAGGATGACCGCATCGACCTTGTCGGTGCCGCGCAGGGCATCGACATGCTTTTGCAATTCCTCCTCGCGGATGCCGAAAGTCCAGTCCGGCGTGAACCGTTTGGGATGCGCGATCGGCACGTAAGGGAAGGCCTGGCCGACGATCGCAATCCGATGACCGCCGATCTCCTTGATGACGGAGGGCTTGAACACGCGCCCCGTGGCCTTGTCGAAGGCGGGAGCGTCGTTGAACGCGGCTTCCTCGGTCAGGAAAACGTTCTGCGCCAGGAACTCGCCCTTGAAGCGCTCCAGATTGTCGCGCAGGACCTGTTCGCCATAGGTGAACTCCCAATGCCCGGTCATCGCCTCGATGCCGAGCAGATTGGCGACCTCGACCATGTCGCGGCCCTGCATGACGTTGGCAAGCCCGGTGCCCTGCCAGAGATCACCGCCGTCGACGAGGAGCGAACGCTTCTCGCCGACCTCGCCACGCAAGCGATCGACCAGCGTCTTCAGATGGGCAAAGCCGCCGAGCTTGCCGAAGCGGCCCGCGGACTTGTCGAACTCGAGACAGGTGAAGGCATAGGCATCGGCGCTGTCGGGGCGGATGCCGAACCGGTCGAGGAAGGCGCGGCCGACCAGATGCGGCGGCCGTCCGGCCATCTCGCCGATGCCGATATTGATGCTGGGCTCGCGGAAATAAACCGGGTTCAGCTGCGCATGCGTGTCGGTAATGTGCAGGATCCGCGCATTGCCGAACCGTTCGAGGTCGTAGATGCCTGCGGTTTCGGCGCCCCGCGCAAGCCTCGGCAGACCGAGAGAAGCGGCCGCAAGGCCCGCGCTCTTCAGGAAATCACGGCGGCGGATCGCCATCCAAAAATTCTCCGCGCCCTCAACGACCGCAAGACTGTTCCACTTAAGGCCCAGTCTAGCGGATTTCCATCGCTTTCCAGGCTTCTTTTTCAGACGTCGCCTGGAAGATCGACGCTTTTGCCAGCGCCTCGGCCTCTTTGGCTGCGGCTGTGGCGCGGTCGAAATCGCCGCCATCCGCCGCTTTCCTCGCCGCGGCCAGCGTCGAGACGGTCACGGTCCACTGATTGCGCAAGCCTGCAGCCTCCTTCGATGCGGCTTCCGCGGTGGCATAGGCCGCCTTGTAATCCGCTTCATTGGCCGCGCGCGCCGCTGGCGCGAGGCTCAACGCCAGCAGCATGGCGAGAGGAAGTGACCGCTTCATGGCCGTGCTCCCGGTCCGGAGATCGGCAGGCCATTGGCGACGTAGGACAGGAAATATTCGACGTCGCGGTATTCGTCCGATTGCGGCTCCAGCGGAACCGCGCGGGTCTGGCTGTTGCAGGTGACGAAGCGGCGGCTGATGGTGCCCATGCCGCTCCATTCGGAGCGGTAGATCGGCATCGCGTTGAGAATGCCGAGCGCCGGCGCCAGGATCTCGGCGCGGATGCGTTCGCCCGGGCTCTGCACATGGCAGCTGGCGCAGGAGAAATTCAGCTGGCCGCGCCGCGTGTAGAAATAGCGTTTGCCGTTCTCGAACGCTGCGAGCGCGCGCGGATCGTCGGGAATCCTGACGTCCATCGGCTTGCCGCGCGAGGTGAAGGCCATGTAGGCGGTGAGCGAGGCCATCTCGTCCTTGACGTAGGAATAGGGCTGTTCGCCATTGGCCTCGCGGCAGCGGTTGAGCGCGAGCTCCAGCGTGACGACCTTGCCTTCCTTCTCGTCGAAGTATGGATAGTTCTGGCGGACGCCGATGCCGCCGTTCGGGAAGCAGTCGGCATAGGTCTTGCCGTTCTTGAACGGGGTGGCAAACATCTCCTTGCCGGCGTCGAGCGCGAACTCGTAAGGCGGGAATTCCTCCTTCTCCTGCCACTGCCGCTTCATGTCCGCGTTCATGGAGTACGGACCGTTGACGAAGTCCTCGTGCTTCACGTCAGGAAATTTCTGGAAGAAGTAGTTCCGAAACGCCTTGGCGTCGGCGACGGGATCGACCTTGTCCGCCGCGACGACGCGCGGCGAGGTGAGGGCGAACGCAACCAGCGCGGCACTGAGTGAGCCAAGCAGGAGGGAGAGGCGGGTCTGCATCACGCGATCTTCGCGGTGGTCGTATCCGACGCACCCTTGTTGTCGGTCCAGGAGATCTTGAGCTCGTCGCCCTTCTTGGCGCCCTTGAAGCTGAATTTGACGTAGGGGTCCTTGGAGACCGCAGTGCCCCAATCGGCGACGAAGACGTCCTTGCCGTTACATTCGAACTTGAGCTGCTGGATGTAGTGCGCCGGGATCAACTCGCCGGCGGGATTTTTGACCAGGCCGGTGTCCATCGGGTGCTGGATCAGCGTCTGCACCTCGGTGATGTCGCCATTGGATGTTGCGCGCACGCGAATGCTTGATGCCATCGGACCGATCCTCCTAGCCGCCGCAGCCGCCGACGGTGACCTTCACTTCCTTGGTCGCGCTATAGAGCTTGCCGTCAGCCTCGACGATGGCGACCAGTTTGGTGGTCTTGGCCATCTTCAGCCGGTTGGCGACGCCCGGAATGGTGCCCTCGGCGATCTTGTAGGATGCGGCAAGCGCGAACGGGTTCTCGCTCACGAAGAACGAGATCGAGCTCACCTTGTCGAGAGTTGTCGTCACCGACACCGGGACCACGCCGCCGTTCTCTGCGATCTCGGGCGCATCCAGCTTGACCTTGTCGGAGGGCTCGGCATTCCTGCCGTAGAGTGCCTTGATCGCGTCGGCCTCGTTCTTCTGCTTGAAGGCCTCTTCCGGATATTTGTCGTTGGCCGCGGCATGCGCAGGCGCGAACGGCAGATTGCCGAGGCCGAGCAGGGCGACGGAGGCCGCGCCCTGAAGGATCAGGCGCCTTGTCGCAAGCGGGCCGCTGGTCGTGGTCATCTCAAATCTCCTGGGCAGCCGGCCGTTACAGGGTTTGCAGGAAATCAACGATCGCGCTGATCTCCTGTTCGGTCAAAATCCGGTTCCGGCCGAACGGCGGCATCATGGTCTGCGGGTTGCGCTTGGTCTCGTCGAAGATGATCGCGGTGAGTTCGCTGCGATCGGGGTATTTGGTCTTGAGGTCCTTCAGTTCCGGCCCGATCGTTCCCGGCAGGTCACCGCCCTTGATGACGTGGCAGGTCAGGCAATTGCCCTTGCCGCGATCGAAAGCGAGCCTCTCACCGTCGGGAGCAGCGGATTGTGCCCGCGCAGGAGCCGCAGCCGCGCCGGCGGAGAGAACCAGCGCCACCAGGACGGCAAGCTTGCAAGGAAAAGCGGTCAAGGCATCGTCCCAAGCGTTATGTCGATGATCTCGTTTGCGGAAATATAAGCGTTCCAAAGCACAAAGGGCATCGCCTGACAATCAAGACTATGCACGCGGCAAAATGGAGTTAATATCCTCCGCATTGCAACCCGTGAGATAAGTTCGTTCATCTACCAGGTCGGTACTAGCAAATTATTCTAGGGCGTTTGGCCCTTCGGGCCGGCTTTTCTGTTTCGCATTCATTGGGGACTCACTTGGCTGAATATGTCGTCGAATTTGGCAGGGACGGCGGACGGGTCGAGCCGGATGGGCGGCTCGATGCTCCGGCATTTCATCGCAATCATGAGCCGCTATGGGCGGCGCTGGAAAAGCCCCTCACCGGGATGACCGGCGACGTGGTCGAGCTCGGCAGTGGAACAGGACAGCACGTGGTCCATTTCGCCCGCCATACGCCCGGCCTGATCTGGTGGCCCAGCGACCTCAACCAGCGCCACCTCAAGAGCATCGAAGCCTGGCGCGTCCATGCGGGCCTGCCAAACATCCGCAGCCCGTTGCGGATCGATCTCACCGATCCCGACTGGTGTCAGGAGATGAAAAGCGGGCAGGGGCCGACGAGCCTTGCGGCCGTGTTCTGCGCCAATGTCATCCACATCGCGTCCTGGGCGGTGGCCGAGGGTCTGTTCGCCGGCGCCGGCCGTTACCTGCGACCCGACGGCAAGCTGTTCCTCTACGGCCCGTTCAAGCGAGACGGCAAGCACACCGCGCTCAGCAATGCGGTGTTCGACACCTCCTTGCGTGAAGGCAATCCCGATTGGGGCGTGCGCGACATCAGCGATGTCGTGCTGCTCGCGAAGGCCGCGGGTCTTCGCCTCGTCGATTCCGTCGACATGCCTGCGAACAATCTGACACTTGCGTTTGAGCGGTAGCTGCGCGGCCGGTGCGCTCCCTCGCCCGCTTGCGGGGGAGGGTTGGGGAGAGGGTGTCTCCGCAACGGGACATTCCCCAAGAGGAGAGAGCCCTCACCCGACGCTACGCGCCGACCTCTCCCGCAAGCGGGAGAGGTGCACCACCCGCAACGCTGCGTTACGCATCAACAGGGATCACCCCTCGCCATCCTTCCACCCGATCTTCTCCTTCAAGAACCGGAAGCCCAGCACCTCGAAGCCCGCGCGCTCCCGGTTGTCCTTGCCGTAGCCGTGGCCGCCGGCGGCCGGCTCGTAGAACCAGGCCTCGTAGCCCATCGCCTGCAGCTTCGCTGCCATCTTGCGGGCGTGGCCGGGATGGACGCGGTCGTCGCGGCGCGTGGTGGCGATCAGGATCGGCGGATAGGACTGGCCGGCCTTTACGTTGTGATAGGCCGAGTAGGTCTTCAGCCACTCCCACTCCTCGGCCTTGTCGGGATCGCCATATTCCGCGATCCAGCTCGCGCCCGCCAGCAGCTTCGTGTAGCGGCGCATGTCGATCAGCGGGATGGTGCAGAACAGCGCGCCGAAGCGCTCGGGATAGCGCACCAGCATGTTGGTGATGAGGATGCCGCCGTTCGATCCGCCCTGAGCCGCGATCCGTCTTGCGTTCGTCACGCCGCGGCGGACGAGATCGGCGGCGACGGCAGCGAAGTCGTCATGCGAGAGCTTCTTGCCGGCGAGCCGGCCGGCATCGTGCCAACGCGTGCCGAACTCGCCGCCGCCGCGCAAATTGGCCTGCACGATGGTGCCGCCGCGCTCCAGCCACAGCTTGCCGAGCGAGGAATTGTAATAAGGTTTCACGGCAAGCCCGAAGCCGCCATAGGCGCTCATATAGACCGGCGCATCGCCCGTCTCGCCTTCCGGGCCGGTCTGGACATAGGGAATGCGCTCGCCGTCGATGGAGATCGCCTCGTGCTGCGTCACCACGAGCCCGTCCGAGGTGAAGGTCTTCGGCGCCTGCTTCAGCACGACCGGGCTCGCGACGCCGCGCGCGAGCAACAGCAGCGAGGATGGCGTGAGCGGATCCTGCACATTGGCGAGCAGATCGCCATTGCTCTCGCTGGGATGACGATCCAGCGGCCAGACGTCGACGACGCCGATCTCGGGCAGGGCGGGAAGCGTCTCGCGGCTCCAGCCCGCGGCGGACGGCGTGCAGATCTCGAAGCGCGGGCGCAGTTCATCGAGGATCGACAGCACGAGCTTGCCCGCCGCCCAGAACAGGCCTTGCAAGGCACGCCGGGGCGCCGGCTCGAACAGCACGGCAAAATCGCGGCTGCCGTTGAGGAAAGCCGACAGCGAGATTCCGAGCACGGTGTCGGTGGCGTAGGTCCGCCCCCCGGCCGTCCAGTCCGTGCGCAGCTTCATCGCGAACCAGTCGCCATGGGCCTGCAGCCAGATCCCGGTCGGCAGATCGAGCTTCGTGATGCTCCCTGCCGCATCGCGCAGCCAGACCGCATGATTGAAGAAGTCGATCTGCTCGACGATCCAGACCCGCGGCTCAGGTCCGGTGTCGTCGGCCATGCCATAGATCATCATGCGATCCGGGGTGGTCTCGATGATCACCTCGGCCTGTTCGACCGGCTGGCCGCGCCGCCATAGCCGAACCGTTCGCGCATATCCCGAACTCGTCGCCATGCCCTCGCCATGGGCGCTCGACAACAGCAGCGTATCGGCATCGAGCCAGTCCGCGCCGCCCTTGGCTTCCGGCAGCGTAAAGCCGTCCGCCACGAAGCTCTTCGTCACGAGGTCGAATTCCCGCAAGGTCACGGCGTCGCTGCCGCCGCGCGACGGGCTCAGGATCGCGCGCGAGCTTCCGGGCGTCGTGACGATTGCGCTGAGCAGCCAATCCTCGCCTTCTTGCGCTGCGAGCTTGTCGATATCCAGCAGGGTCTCCCATGCAGGAGCGGCTTTGCGAAACTCAGTCAGCGTGGTGCGCCGCCACAGGCCGCGTGGGTTGGCCGCGTCTTTCCAGATGTTGTGCAACTCGTTGCCGCGCCGGCTGACATAGGGAATGTTGTCCGGGCGATCGTAGATTGCCGCGAGCACGTCGCGGTCGTGCTCGAACGCTTTGCCGCCGAACGCCGTGAGCGTCAGCTGGTTCTGCCGCTCGACGAAATCGAGCGCCTGCGTGCCCTCGATCTCCTCCAGCCACAGAAAGGGATCGTCGTCGGGAGCGCTGAGCGTGGGCCTGTCGTCGATGGTCATGAACGAAACTCCGAAATCTGCGCAGGATAGGATTTGATCGAGCGCAAGCCGTCAAGCGCGCGGGCCGCTATCATCGCACCGATTGCGTCAGAGGCATGGCCTGCGCCCGTTTGCGCCGGTTGCCCGCCCTTCCGCAGCCCTCCATAGTGCCGCGAATCAACGAAGTCCTTGAGCCCCTTGATAGTCCCTTGGGGGTGGAAACGCCGATGCTTGACGTGACGTCTGCCCATGAGATCGCCGATGACGCCCGCGTGCGCGCCAATGTGGTGCGCCTGGCCGCAGCCCAGGCGCTGACCGGCGCCAACTCGGCCGTGATCTTCGCCACCGGCGCCATCGTCGGTGCCACGCTCGCGCCGGACATGTCGTTCGCGACGGTGCCGATCTCGATGTACGTGGTCGGACTTGCGGCCGGCACGCTGCCGACCGGCGCGATCTCGCGCCGCTTCGGCCGCCGCGCGGCCTTCGTCATCGGCACCGGCCTCGGCACGCTCACCGGCCTGCTCGGCTCGTTCGCGATCTTGCACAGCTCGTTCGCGCTGTTCTGCGTCGCGACCTTCCTCGGCGGCCTCTACGGCTCCGTGGCGCAATCCTATCGCTTTGCTGCCGCCGACGGCGCCAGCGCGGCCTATCGGCCCAAGGCGGTGTCCTGGGTGATGGCGGGCGGCGTGTTCGCCGGCGTGCTCGGTCCGCAGCTCGTGCAATGGACCATGGATGTCTGGCAACCCTATCTGTTCGCCTTCAGCTTCCTGGTCCAGGCCGCCGTCGCACTGATCGCGATGGGGATTGTCGCCGGCGTCGATATGCCCAAGCCCGCGCCGGCCGATCTGCATGGTGGTCGCCCGCTGCTCACGATCGTGACCCAGCCGCGCTTCATCGCCGCGGCGCTGTGCGGCGTCATCTCCTATCCCATGATGAATCTGGTGATGACCTCGGCGCCGCTCGCCATGAAGCTGTGCGGCCTGTCCGTGTCCGATTCCAATTTCGGCATTCAATGGCACATCGTCGCGATGTACGGGCCGAGCTTCTTCACCGGCGCGTTGATTTCGCGCTTCAACGCACCGAAGATCGTCGCCGCCGGCCTGCTGCTGGAGGCCGCCGCCGCCGGCATCGGCCTCTCCGGCCTCACCGCGATGCACTTCTGGGCCACGCTGATCGTGCTCGGTGTCGGCTGGAATTTCTCCTTCATCGGCGCTTCCGCGCTGGTGCTGGAGACGCACCGCCCGCAGGAGCGCAACAAGGTGCAGGCCTTCAACGATTTCCTGGTGTTCGGCATGATGGCGATCGGCTCGTTCTCCTCCGGGCAATTGCTCGCCAATTACGGCTGGTCGGCGGTGAACCTGGTGGTGTTCCCGCCGGTCGTTCTCGGCCTCGCCGTACTCTCGCTGGTCTCGTATGCGCGCCGCCGCAAGGCGCGGCTGGAGGCTGTGATGGGTGAGTTCCCGGACGCGGTCTGAGTGGCGGGAGGCTGTCAGCAGCGTTGATACTTCGATCGCTGTCGAAGTGATTTTCTGGTCCCGCACCGTTACATGATGCTCGTCATGAACCCGGCGTGGGGACAGCGAAGGACAAGCGCGAATGCTCGACAATCCCCGGCAGGACGCTCGCATCGACGAAGCCTCCTCCCGCTACGAAGGCTGGCGCATCGTCGCGGTCTGCTTCCTGCTGGCGACCTTCGGCTGGGGGCTCGGCTTCTACGGCCAGAGCGTCTATGTCGCCGAGTTGCAGCGCGCGCGGGGCTGGCCGACCACGCTCATCTCGTCAGGCACCACGTTCTTCTATCTGTTCGGCGCGCTGCTCGTCGTGTTCGTCGGCGAGGCCGTGAGGAGATACGGCCCGCGCCTCTGCCTGATATCAGGCACGCTCGCGATGGCGGCAGCCAGCGTCGCGATCGGCGCGGTGCGCGAGCCTTGGCAGCTTTATCTCGCCGACGCCGTGCTCGCCTTCGGCTGGGCCGGCACCAGTCTTGCCATGATCACCAACACGATCAGCCTGTGGTTCGACCGCAAGCGCGGCATGGCGATCAGTCTCGCGCTCAACGGCGCCAGTTTCGGCGGCATCGTCGGCGTGCCGCTGCTGGTGACCCTGATCGGCCATGTCGGCTTCGCCGGCGCGATGTACGCCGCCGCCGGCGCCATGCTGGTGCTGCTGCTGCCGGTGATCCTTCTCGTCGTCGGCCGGCCGCCCGATCACCACGGCCGGCACGCGGCGGCGAAGGCGAAGCCGCAATCATCGACGCAGATCCGCGCATGGGCGCTCCGCGACGTCGGCTTCCTCACGGTGACGATTGCGTTCGCGCTGGTGCTGTTCGCGCAGGTCGGCTTCATCGTGCACCTGATCTCGTTCCTCGATCCCGTGATCGGCCGCGAGCGCGCCGCCGTTGCGGTCGCGGTGCTGACCGCGATGGCGGTGGTCGGCCGCGTGCTGTTCTCGCTTGTGATCGACCGCCTCAACCAGCGGCTGGCCTCCGCGCTGTCGTTCCTCAGCCAGGCCGTGGCGCTTCTGGTCGTCATCAACCTGCACGACGACTATGTGCTGATCGCGGCCTGCGCATTGTTCGGCTTCTCGGTCGGCAACCTCATCACGCTGCCGTCGCTGATCGTGCAGCGGGAGTTCGATTCGGCGTCGTTCGGCGTGCTGATCAGCCTCAACACCGCGATCAACCAGGTGACCTACGCGTTCGGCCCGGGCGTGGTCGGGGCCTTGCGTGACTGGTCCGGCGGCTACGCGCTGCCGTTCTATCTCTGCATCGCGTTGGAGGTGGCGGCAGCGGCATTGATCATGGTGCGGGGGAAGCCAAAAGCGACGCTCCCGTAGGGTGGGCAAAGGCGCAAGGCGCCGTGCCCACCATCTGTCGCTACATCGCAAGATTGCGTGGGCACGCTTCGCTTTGCCCACCCTACGGCTACGGCCTCACGCCTCCCGTTCTCGCAGCAACGCTTCCACATCCAGCCGCTTGGTGAACATCGCGAGCTTGCCATCCGGCCCGAGCGGCCATTCCTCTTTCGGCCGGTCGCGATAGAGCTCTACCCCGTTTTGGTCCGGATCCCGCAAATACAGCGCCTCGCTGACGCCGTGATCGCTGGCGCCGTCCAGCGCGATGCCGGCCGTGAGCACGCGGTGCAGCGCATCGGCGAGCGTCGCGCGCGTCGGATAGAGAATGGCGGTGTGGTACAGCCCCGTCGTTCCGGGCGGCGGCGGCGAGCCGCCCTTGCTCTCCCAAGTGTTGAGCCCGATGTGGTGATGATAGCCGCCGGCCGAGATGAAGGCCGCGCCTGAGCCCATCTTCTGCATCAGCTCGAAGCCGAGCACGCCGCAATAGAAGCCGAGCGCGCGATCGAGATCGGCGACCTTGAGGTGGACGTGGCCGATCCTGGTGCCGGCGGCGACGGCTGGGCTTTGCGACATTTGGCTGCTCCGTTGACCAAACCCACATAAGGCGGACCTCGGGACGGCGCTACGGCCCCGTCCCGAAACCCAGCGTTTCCGGATAAGCGACTAAGCCAGCTCAGCGACCTCGCCCTCCGGCAGCTCGAACGCGAACGTGTTCAGCGTCATCGACACCATCGTGTAATAGCCGCACAGCCCGATCACCTCGACCACGCCGCGCTCGCCGAGCAGCTTCACCGCCTCGTCATAGAGCCCCTTCTCGACGCCGTGGCCCTCGTGCAGCGACTTCGCCAGGTCGTAGATCATCTTGCCCTCCAGGTCGTCGAACTCGGGCGTGCGGCGGTCGCGGATGGCGTCGATGATCGCAGGTTTCATGCCGCCGGCCAGCGCCAGGCGCTTATGCGCGTACCATTCGTAATGCGCGGTCCAGTGCCGCGCCGTCACCAGGATCGCGATCTCCGAAAGTCTTGCGGGAAACATCGTGTCGTAGCGCAGCACCTCGCCGAGCCGCGTGGCGTGACGGGCCATGTCCGGGCTGTTGAGCCAGGCCATCATCGGCGCCGGCGGCTTGCCGCGCTTGCCGGCGATCGACTCGTCATAGGTCTGCCGCTGGCTCTCGTTCATTTCGCCAGGCGAAAGAAGCTTCAGGCGCATGGTCGTTTCCTCCGTGTTTTCAAGCTCTCTGTTGAATGCGACTATAGCCGAACGTGGGCTTGCGGAAGTGGTTGAATTCCACGGAGGCTTGGCCCAGAGTCGCGCCCAACAAGTCGATTTGATTGATGGAAACGACCAATGTCCGACTCCAAAACCAGTGACCCTGAATCCGCCGAGCTCGAAACGTTCCGCGCCGAGGCGCGCACCTGGTTGGAAGCCAATTGTCCGCCGGAGATGCGCAAGCCTGCAACCTCGGACGCAGACGTGTTCTGGGGCGGGCGCAATGCCAAATTCTCGTCCGAGCCGCAGCGCGTCTGGTTCGAGCGCATGCGCGACAAGGGCTGGACCGTGCCGGATTGGCCGAAAGAGTACGGCGGCGGTGGCCTCAGTGCTGCCGAGCACAAGGTGCTGCGCGCCGAGATGGGCAAGATCGGCGCCCGCCCGCCGCTGTCGAGCTTCGGCATCTGGATGCTCGGACCGGCGCTGCTCAAATACGGCAACGACGCGCAGAAGAAGGAGCACCTGCCGAAGATCGCGGCGGGCGAGATCCGCTGGTGCCAGGGCTATTCCGAGCCGAACGCGGGCTCCGACCTTGCTTCGCTGCAGACCCGGGCCGAGAGCGACGGCGACGATTTCGTCATCACGGGCTCGAAGATCTGGACCTCCTACGCCAACTATGCCGACTGGATCTTCTGCCTCGTCCGCACCGATCCCGCCGCCAAGAAGCACGACGGCATCAGCTTCATCCTGTTCGACATGACCTCGAAGGGCGTGACGACCAAGCCCATCCTCCTGATCTCCGGCTATTCGCCGTTCTGCGAGACCTTCTTCGACGGCGTCCGCGTGCCGAAATCGCATGTGGTCGGCACCGTCAATCGCGGCTGGGACGTCGCGAAATATCTGCTGCAGCACGAGCGTGCGATGATTTCAGGAATGGGCGAGCGCGGCGTCGGCCGTCCGCTCGGCCAGATCGCGGCGGATTCCGTCGGCACCGATGCGCAAGGCAAGCTCGATGACGCGATGCTCCGCGGCAAGATCGCGACGTTCGACGTCGATGAAGCTGCGCTTGCGGCCTGCGCCGAGCGCGCGGTCGATCTCGCCAAGGCGGGGCAGGCGCATCCGGCGTTTTCCTCGGCGATGAAATATTACGGCACCGAGCTCAACAAACGCCGCTACGAGATCCTGATGTCGGCCGGCGGCGTCGATGCGCTGGAATGGGAGAGCGATCGCTCCAGGCAGGGCGCCCGCCCGCGCGCCTGGCTGCGCACCAAGGCGAATTCGATCGAGGGCGGGACCACCGAGGTGATGCTCGGCATCGTCGCCAAGCGGATCCTCGATCTGCCGGGGGCGTAAGGCGCACGCTCTCACCACCCGTCATTCCGGGGCGCGCGGCTTGTCCGCCGAAGCTCGAAGAGCGAAGGCGGAAGCGCGAGCCCGGAATCCATCGGGCCGCATTCTCTGCTGTGAAATGGATTCCGGGCCTGGCTTTTCGAGCCATCCCGGAATGACGAACCAGAACAGACTTTGACATTCGGAAACACGCACATGGCCCTTGTCCTCACCGAAGAACAATCGATGCTCCGCGACTCAGCGCGCGGGCTGATCAGCGACAAGGCGCCGGTGTCGCATCTGCGCAGCTTGCGCGACAGCAAGGACCCCACCGGCTTCTCCAAAGAGTTGTGGCACGCTTTCGCCGAGATGGGCTTCGCCGGCTTGCTGGTGCCGGAAGAATTCGGCGGCAGCGGGCTCGGCTATGTCGAGGCTGGCGTCGTCATGGAGGAGATCGGCCGCACCTTGATGCCGTCGCCTTTCCTCGCGACCTCGGTGGTCGCGGCCTCGGCGCTGAGCCGCGGCGGCAATGCCGCGCAGAAGTCGGAGTACCTGCCGAAGATTTCGAGCGGCTCGCTGCTCGCGACGCTGGCGGTCGACGAAGGCGCAAAGCACCGTCCGCTTCAGATCAATCTGCAGGCCGTGCGCGCCGGCAACGGCTTCAAGCTCTCCGGCGCCAAGGCGTTGGTCGTTGATGGCCATGTCGCTGATCTCCTCATCGTCGCCGCGCGCAGCTCGGGCTCCGCCGGCGAGCGCGACGGCCTGACGCTGTTCCTGGTGAATCCCAAGGCCAAGGGTGTCGCGATCGAGCGCACCATCATGGTCGATTCGCACAATGCGGCGCGGATCGAACTCACCAATGTCGAGGTCACTGCCGATCATGTGCTCGGCGAGGTCGATCAGGGCACAGCCCTGCTCGACGGCGTGCTCGATATCGGCCGGGGCGCGGTGGCGTCCGAAATGGTGGGCTTGAGCGAGGAAGTCTTCAATCGCACCGTCGAGTATCTCAAGAGCAGAAAGCAGTTCGGCAAGCTGATCGGAGAATTCCAGGCGCTGCAGCATCGCGCAGCCGAGCTCTATGTCGACATCGAGATCACCCGCGCCGCCACCATGAAGGCGCTTCAGGCGCTGGACGCGGATGTTGCCAAGGCCGCATCGAGCGTCGCCGTGGCAAAGGCCCGCGCCGGCACCACCGCCACCCGCGCGGTGCAGGAAGGCGTGCAGATGCATGGCGGCATGGGGATGACCGATCAGTTCGACATCGGCTTCTTCATGAAGCGCGCCCGCGTGTGCGAGGAATTGTTCGGGGACGCCAATTACCACACCGAGCAGCTGGCGCGGGCGCGGGGGTATTGAGGCTGGCCATCGGGTAGAGCTTGTAGCCCGGATGAGCGAAGCGACATCCGGGAATGTCGCGCGGCCGGCCCCGCATATCGCTTCGCTCATGCGGGCTACGGTGCGGGCATGACGACGGAGAGTGTGGCGCGACTCTGTATCAACTTCGTCATTGCGAGGAGCCCTTGCGACGAAGCAATCCAGTCTGTCACCGCGGAGGGATTCTGGATTGCTTCGCTGCGCTCGCAACGACGGCCGATAGACCGTCCTACCTCATCGGCGGCGCGTACTGCACGCCACCCGCGTTCCACAGCTGGTTCATGCCGCGCGGGATCTTGAGCTTCGACTTCTCGCCGATGTTGCGCTCGTACATCTCGCCGTAATTGCCGACGTGGCGGATGATGCGGACGGCCCAGTCCTTGGTGAGGCCGAGCTGCTCGCCGTAATTGCCTTCGGTGCCGACCAGCCGCATCACTTCCGGCTTCTTCGACTTCAGCGCCTCGTCGATGTTCTCCGAGGTGACGCCGAGCTCCTCGGCGTTGATCATCGCATAGAGCGTCCACTTCACGATCATCATCCAGTCGTCGTCGCGCTGGCGCACCACGGGGGCGAGCGGCTCCTTGGAGATCATGTCCGGCAGGATCATGTGGTCGCCGGGCTTCGCCAGATTGATCCGCAGCGCGTAGAGCTGGGAGACGTCGGCGGAGAGCGTGTCGCACTTGCCGCTGTCGTAGGCCTTCACGACCTCGTCGAGCTTGTCGAACTTCACCTCGTCATATTTCATGTTGTTGGCACGGAAGTAGTCGGCGACGTTGAGCGCGGTCGTGGTGCCGGCCTGGACGCAGACCTTGCTGCCGTCGAGGTCCAGCGAAGTCTCCTTGTTGCGCGAACGCGGCAGCATGAAGCCGGCGCCGTCGTAATAGGCGACAGCGGGGAAATAGAGATCGTAATCGAGCTCGCGCGCCATGCTCCAGGTCGAGTTGCGCGAGAGGATGTCCACCTTCCGGCTCTGCAATTCCTTGAAGCGCTCGCTGGCATCGAGCGGGATGAACTTCGCCTTGCCGGGGTCGTTGAAGATCGCCGCGGCCACCGCGCGGCAGAAATCGACGTCGAAGCCGTTCCAGGTCTTGTTGTCCTCGGAGTAGGAGAAGCCCGGCAGGCCCTTGTTGACGCCGCACAGCACTTCGCCGCGGCGCACGGTGCGCTTCAGCGTGCGGGTGTCGTAGAATTCATAGATGATGGCCACAACGGCGACCAGCACGGCGACGGCGAGCCCGATCAGCAGGCCGCCACGAAAGGTGCGCATCATGTTTTGCTCTCGAAAAATCGGGAAAAGGATTTGGGACGGAACACGGCGAGCATGGCCCGACGGACCATGCCCGGATCGAGACCTCAGAGTTCCGGCTTCTGCCGGATGACGACCTTGGTGCCGACAGGGACGCGGTCGTAGAGATCGGCGACGTCGTTGTTGACGAGACGGAAGCAGCCCGAGGACACCTTGGTGCCGATCGTGTCGGGGCGGTTGGTGCCATGGATGCGATAGACGGTGGTGCCGAGATACATCGCGCGGGCCCCCAGCGGATTGCCGGGGCCGCCGGCCATGAAGCGCGGCAGATAGGGCTGGCGCTGGATCATCTCCGTCGGCGGCGTCCAGTCCGGCCATTCCTTCTTGTTGGTGATGGTCACGAGCCCCTGCCACTGGAAGCCGTCGCGGCCGACGCCGATGCCGTAGCGGATCGCACGCCCGCCCGGCTGCACCAGATAGAGATGCCGCTCGGCGGTCGAAACGATGATCGTGCCCGGCGCCTCGGTGGTGCGGAAATAGACCACCTGCTTCTGCCATTCCGGGTCGAGCTGGTAGGCGTCATCGGCGACCAGACCCGGCTCGTCGCCGCGGTCCGGCTGCTGCGCGATGGCCTGTGGTGCGGACAGGATCAGGCCGATCGCGGCCACGAACATCCCGGTCAGGCGACGAAAATCCGTCATTTCAAGCTCTCCCCACTGCCACGGCGCAAATCATTCGGAACCATCAAACCTGAGGGGCATGTTCATGGCAAGTTGATGGCGCGCCGCCCTGATATGTCACGAGAATGCTTTGGTTTTTTGACGGGGCCGGGGCAATGCCACAAACAGGGGATGGCGCGAAAAGCACAGGTCGTGGCGGCTTGGCTCGGTGCGCTCCCTCCCCCGCCTGCGGGGGCCTGCGGGGGAGGAAGGGTGTCTCCACAGTGGGATACCCCCAGAGGATAGAACCCTCACCCGCGCCTTCGGCGCGACCTCTCCCGCGAGCGGGAGAGGCGCAGACCGAGTGCGCGGTGAGATCAAGTTGGATAATTGGCACTGGCCAATCAGATCTTGTTGCTCTCCGCCGCGATCCCCAGCCGCCGCACGATCTCCGTCCCCACCGCGCGCGCCTCCACCCTCGAACCAATCCGCGGGCTGCGAAACCGTCGCCCGGAGTGCAGCCGGATCACCACGATGCAGTGCTCGTCCTCGGACCGTCCGCGGCGCTCGACCGTGATCGTCTTCACGTCGCGCCCTTCGATGTGATCGGTGCGCAAGCTGCCGTCACCCCACAGGCGTTCGACGCGGATATCGCTCTCGCGGATGATCCAGAAAGCGCCGGTCACGAGATTGGCGTAGCGGTGCACGGCGAACGCGGCGAGCACGCCGAGCGGCAGCAGCAGGATGTCGACATGGCTCGGCGGCCATCCGCGCCAGAGCTTGTAGGCGTAGGGAAGAGCGGACAATGCGACAGCGATCAGCGACACGATCCTGATGTCTCGTGCGGAAAACGCCTCCAGCGGCTCGCCGAGCTGCATCTCGGCATTGCTGGCGTCGAGCGGATTGACGGGATCCTCGACATTGGGGACTTCGAACTGCGCCGCGATCCGGGCCACGGTGTCGCGAACATGCGTGACGTCGGAGATCGGCGGGGAGGTCAGGCGTTCCCCGGAAGCCAGCGTGAACACCAGCTGGAAACGGGCCTTCACCCGCTTGCTGCCGGGAACCTGTAGCGCCGTGACGTCGTCCTTCGCGACGATCCGCGTGCGGAGCTTGCCGAACGGACTTTGCCGCCCGATCAGAATCTCATTCGGCGTGATGATCCACACCACCGCCGGCGCCACCATGATGCCGACGACGAATCCCGCCCCCACGAGCAGCGCCACCACCGAGATGATGATTTCCAGGATGTCGTGCGTGAGCAGGCCGGGCGTGAAACACAGCGCCACGGCCGCCGCGCAGCCGGCCACGATCAGCCGCTGCGCGATCGAGGAACCTTCGCGAAGGCGAATGTCGGTGCTGGTGGTCGCGTCGTCCATTGCGGGCGGCTGATTTCGATGCCGCGAAACTCCACGGACGGGTCCGTAGAGTCAAGCAGCCTCGAGGCCAGATTCATCCAGGATCACCTGGTGGCGTTGAGCAGCGGAGAACGAGGTTCCGCTCTGGGTGGTGGCCGTGTCAGATCATTTCGGCGCAAGCCACAGCCTGAGACCGAAGGAAATCACGGTGACGGCGCCCACGCCGCCGAGCCAGAGAACGGCAAACCATATCAGCCGTCGCCCCAGCGGCCTTGCCTCTGCTTTGTGCGGCATCAGTGATAACCGCTCCCGGCCCGGACCTTGCCGCGGAAGACCCAATAGGCCCAGCCGGTGTAGCCAAGAATGAGAGGCACCAGTCCGGCCACGCCGACGAGCATGAAGATCTGGCTGTTCTGCGGCGCGGCCGCCTGCCAGATCGTGATGCTCTGCGGCACGATGAAAGGATACATGCTGATACCCAGCCCGGCATAGGACAGCGCGAACAGGGCCAGTGCGAGAAAGAACGGCCGGGAGTCCTGCTTTTGCCCGAGGCTGCGGATCAGGAGTGCGGTGACGGCTGCGACCGCGATCGGCACCGGCGCGGCCAAGGCGACGTTCGGCCAGGCGAACCAGCGCTGCGCGTATTGAATGCTGAGAAACGGCGTGGCGATGCTGACCAGTGCGATCGCCGCAAGCATCGCGAACAGCAGACCCCAGCTCAGCCGGTAGGCCTTCTCGCGCAACGCGCCCTCGGTCTTCAGGATGAGCCAGGTGGCGCCCAGCAGGGAATAGCCGATCACCAGGGCGAGTCCGGTCAGCAGGCTGAACGGCGACAGCCAGTCCCACCAGCCGCCGGCATAATGCCGGCCCTCGACATGGACGCCTTGCAGGATGGCGCCGAGGGCAATGCCCTGTGCCAGCGTCGCCACCAGCGATCCCAAGGCGAAGGCCAAGTCCCAGCGGTTTCGTGCCGCGGTGGTGCGCCAGCGGAATTCGAATGCGACACCGCGGAAGACCAGCCCGATCAGCATCGCGATAACAGGCGTGTAGAGCGCGGGCATCAGCACCGCGTAGGCGAGCGGGAAGGCCGCCATCAAGCCGCCGCCGCCCAGCACCAGCCAGGTCTCGTTGCCATCCCAGACCGGCGCCACGCTGTTCATCATGACGTCGCGGTCGGCCTTGGCCGGAAACAACGGAAACAGCATGCCGAGGCCGAGATCGAATCCGTCCATCACGACATAGACGAATACCGCGAAGGCGATGATGAAGGCCCAGAGCGTGGCCAGGTCGATGCCCGCGATCATGACAGCGCACCCTGTCCCGCCACGCCCGAGGCGGGGGTGATGCCGGCGGCGCGTGTCGGCACGTCGCCGCGTGGACCCTGTTCGCCGTGATGAGGCGAGGCCGCCATCAGGCGCAGAATGTAGATGGCGCCCGCCGCGAACACGATGAAATAGACGACGACGAACGCCAGCAATGACGAGCCGACTGCGGGCGCGGCCAGTGGCGAGGCGGCGTCTGCGGTTCGCAGCAGGCCATAGACCGTAAAAGGCTGCCGGCCGGTCTCTGTGGTGATCCAGCCCGCGAGCACTGCGATGAAGCCCGCCGGACCCATCGTCAGCGCGAAGATATGCAGCGGCCGGGAATGGAACAGGGTGCCGCGCCAGCGGGCCCACAGGCTGAACAACCCCAGCCCAAAGATGAGGAAGCCCAACGCGATCATGACGCGGAACGACCAGAACGTGATCGGTACCGGCGGCCAGTTCTCTCGCGGCACGGTGTCGAGGCCTGCGAGCGGTGCATTCAGCGAATGCTTCAGGATCAGAGAGGACAGTTTCGGGATCTCGATCGCGTAGTCGACCCTGCCGGCCGCCTGATTGGGCAGACCGAACAGGACCAGCGGTGCGCCGTCGGGATGGCTCTGGTAATGCCCTTCCATCGCCATCACCTTGGCCGGCTGATGCTCCAGCGTGTTGAGGCCGTGCTGGTCGCCGGCCAGGATCTGGATCGGCGCCACCAGCGCCGCCATCCACATCGCCATCGAGAACATCACCCGTGGGCCGGCAAGATGCGGGTCGCGCAGCAGGTGATAGGCGCCGACGGCGCCGACCACGAGTGACGTCGTCAGATAGGCGGCGAGCACCATGTGCACGAGCCGGTAGGGAAAGGACGGATTGAAGATCACCTTGAACCAGTCGACAACGACGAACTGGCCGTCGGCATTGACGGCGTGGCCAACCGGCGTCTGCATCCACGAATTGGCGGAGAGGATCCAGAACGCCGAAATCAGCGTTCCGATCGCAACCATCAGTGTCGCGACGAAGTGCAGCCGCGGGCCGACGCGTTCGAGACCGAACAGCATGACGCCGAGGAAGCCGGCCTCGAGGAAGAACGCGGTCAGCACTTCGTAGGCCATCAACGGACCGATCACCGGTCCGGTCTTGTCGGCGAACACCGACCAGTTGGTTCCGAACTGGTAGGACATCACGATGCCCGACACCACGCCCATGCCGAACGCGATCGCGAAGATCTTCAGCCAGTAGTGAAACAGATTGATGAAGACCTCGCGGCCGGTCCACAGCCAGAGCGCTTCCAGCACCGCGAGATAACTTGCGAGCCCGATCGAGAACGCCGGAAACACGATGTGGAACGACATCGTGAAGGCAAACTGCGCGCGTGCCAGCACGATGGGATCAAGGTTCGACAGCATCGGCGCTCCCGTACAACACGACAAGTCGTGGCGATGCGGGCGCCGATCTGGCTGCTCAGCTAAGCCTTTGCGCCCGACCACTCCATAGATGACTCATGCGCTGCTCGGGTCCTATAGGACTCTTTGTCCAATGACACGAATTTAGCTATTGACGTTCAGCAGCTTGGCCACGGTGCGGTCGATCTGGTCGTAGCCGCCTTCGCCCTCGTGCTGGAACACGATCTTGCCGGACTGGTCGATGATGTATTGCGCCGGCCAGTACCGGTTGCTGTAGGCGTTCCATGTCCTGGACTCATTGTCCTGCGCCACCGGATAGGTGATGCCGTGGCGCTTCAGCGCGGCCTGGACGTTGGAGGCCGACCGCTCGAACGGGAATTCCGGCGTGTGGACGCCGACCACGACGAGGCCCTTGTTCCGGTACTTGGCGTAGAGATCGGTGACATGAGGCAGCGTGTTGACGCAGTTGACGCAGCCATAGGTCCAGAAATCGACCAGCACGACCTTGCCGCGAAGGTC
This sequence comes from Bradyrhizobium amphicarpaeae, assembly GCF_002266435.3. Taxonomy (NCBI): domain Bacteria; kingdom Pseudomonadati; phylum Pseudomonadota; class Alphaproteobacteria; order Hyphomicrobiales; family Nitrobacteraceae; genus Bradyrhizobium; species Bradyrhizobium amphicarpaeae. The sequence goes on along the minus strand of NZ_CP029426.2, from coordinate 6,815,677 downwards.
GGCCAGGCTCAGCGGCTTCGAGTTGAACCAATTGTTGATGCCGGCGAAATCAGGCGCGGTCTGCTGGCTTGCGGCGGCGACCTGGATCGGTGCGGCGGGCGTGGCCTCGTCGCAGAAGCCGGGGATGACGGCGCCGGTCACGGCGAGGCCGACGAGCGCGGCTGAGACGGCGAGCAGTTTGATGGTCATGAACGAGTCCTCCGGTTCGAGTTGCAGATTGTTCACAGGCCGATCTGGCCGGTGGGGTAGAAGCCGGTGAGCCACGCCACGATCAGCGTGTCGTATTGAAAATAGGCGGCGACCGCGAACGCGATCACGACCACGCCGAAGCCCTGCTGAAGCCGTGGCGAGATCCGCGCGAGGCTGCGCACCCGCGTGGTCGCGGCCTGTCCGCCATAGGCGATCGCAAGCATCGGGATCGCCGCGCCGATCGCGTAGGCGATCAGTAGCGTGCCGGCCCAGGCCAGATTCTTCGAGGTCGCAACCAGCGTCAGGATCGAGCCGAGCACCGGACCGGCGCAGGGCGTCCAGACCAGGCCCAGCGTGGTGCCGAGAATCAGCCCGCCAAGCGCGCCCTCACGCTGGGTGGCGCTGGAATTGCCGAGATCAAGCCAGCCGTTGAGCCGGATCGACAGCCATTCGAACGGCGCCGGCCACAGCATCAACAGGCCGAAGCCGAGCAGCAGGATCGCAGCCGCCTCGCGCAGCACGTTCGGATCGAAATCGAAGAGCCGCGTGATCGCGCCGAGCAGCAGGGCGGTCGCGGAGAAGGACAGCACGAAGCCGAGCGCAATCATCGCCGGCCGCAAATGTCCCGCGCGCCCGATCGAGGCGCCGAGCAGGATCGGCAACATCGGCAGCGTGCAGGGCGCGGCGATGGTGAGGATGCCGGCGAGGAGAGCGAATACAAGTTCGAGCATGGGGCACTCGTGATGAAGGTCACGAGGTTGGTTCGGACACGAGGCGCCAGTCGTTACGCGGCGTCACACGTTCGTGACGGAAGCGGCGCTCGGGTCACGGAGACGGTGCGCTCCCTCCCCCGCCTGCGGGGGAGGGTTGGGGAGAGGGTGCTTCCACAACGGGATACTCCCCCAGAGGAGAGAACCCTCACCCGCCGCTACGCGTCGGCCTCTCCCGCAAGCGGGAGAGGCGGGAGCCTGCGGCGGCCACCTCGGGCCCCAAATACAAAACGACCCGGACGGGGGCATCGTCCGGGTCGTTGGAGGTCCTTGGGAGGTTTAAGCAAAACCGTATGTGAGCTTTATAGGGGAGAAGTTTTTCCGCCTGATGTTGTGGTTTGTTTCAATTGTTTCGTCGGCGGTAACACTTCCGTGTCCGGGGAGAGGGCCAGAGCGGCGACCCTATCCCTCTAAATTGATTCGCCTTAGGCGGCGAAGCGCTCGACGCCGGCGCCTTTAAGCAATTCGGCCAGCTGCTTGCGGGCGTAGAACATCCGCGTCTTCACCGTGCTCTGGGGGATGCCGATGATCTGGCCGACCTCCTCCACCGACTTCTCGTGGTAGTAGACGAGGGTGATGATCTCGCGATGCGCGGGCGACAGCTTCTGCACGCAGGCGCGCAGGATGGCGCTGGTGTCGCTGCGGTCGAGCGAGGTCTCCGGCGTATCGGAGCCATCGGGAATCTGGCGCACGTCCTCCTGGTCGATGTCCTCGAAGCGGCGCTGGCGCATCGCGGTCAGCGCCTTGAAACGGGCGATCGACAGCAGCCAGGTCGAAACCTGCGAGCGGCCCTGGAACTGGCCGGCGGTCCGCCACACGTCCAGGAACACCTGGCTGACGAGGTCTTCGGCCGCGGTGGCGTCACGCACGATGCGCAGGATGAAGCGGTACACCCGCACATTGTGCCGGCAATAAAGGATGTGCATCGACGTCCGGTTGCCGTCGGCAATGCTTTCGAGAAGCATATCGTCCGAAGTCGCCTGAGCGGCGATGATGCTCTGGCTGGCCTGGGCGTTGATGGCGATGACGTTCCGCATTGACTTGGCTCCCCGTAGCGCCGCAACCGAGCGGCGTTTCCTTGGACCAAAGTGTTAATGAGCCAACGTTTCGGGACGTCTGCACGAAAAGCGGAAAATGGTTTCGTGCGCCGCCAAATTGTTTCGTCGGAGAGGCTACGACGAAACATTCGCGGCAAAAAGTCGTGGAATTTCAATGTACGGAAAATACGGGGGGAGGGTTTGGAGGCGCTTGAAGCCGCGGGGAACGTATTGCGGGGGATTGCGTTCGGCCGGCTCGCGCTCCATCCGGGCTACGGCACCTGCCTGCGCCGCCCGCTGCTTACGCCTTCTCGCCCTGCGGCGAGAACAAATAGCCGCCGCCGCGGATGGTGCGGATCACGGCGGGTTTGGCCGGATCGGGCTCGATCTTGCGGCGGATGCGCATGATGCGCAGGTCCACCGCGCGGTCGAAGGCTTCGGCGTCGCGCGCATTGGCGAGTTCGAGCAGGCGCTCGCGCGACAGCACGCGCTTCGGATTGGCCGCGAACACCTTCAAGAGCCCGAATTCGGAGGCGGTCAGCGGATGCTCGTTGCCCTCGTCGTCGCGCAAGGCCTGGGCTTCGAGGTCGAGCCATTTGGTGCCGAAGCGCACCAGCTGCTCCTTGTCCGACTTCGCAGCTGCAGCTTCCGGCGCGGCGGCCTTGGCCGGCACGCTCCTGCGCAGCACCGAGCGGATGCGCGCCATCAGCTCGCGCAGCTCGCAGGGTTTTGCCACGTAATCGTCGGCGCCGAGCTCGAGCCCGACCACGCGATCGATCGGGCTGGCCGTCGCCGTCAACATGATGACCGGCACGTTGATGCGGCTCTTGAGGTCGCGGATGATCGAGAGGCCGTCTTCCTCGGGCATGTTGAGATCGAGCACGACGAGATCGGGCATGCCGCCCTGGATCGCGGTCCGCAACGATTTGCCGCCGTCACACAGCGTCACGGTGAAGCCGTGCATCTTGAGATAATCGCCGACCATCTCCCGGGCCGGGGCTTCGTCGTCGACAATCATGATGTGCTGGCTTTGGGTCATGGTCTCTCAGTCACGGCATTTCGGTCGCGGGGAGGGTGATGGTGAAGGTCGAGCCCTTGCCGGGGCCCTCGCTGTCGGCGGTCACCTCGCCGCCATGCATGTCGACGATGCGCTTGACGATGGACAGCCCGAGGCCCGTCGAGCTTTCGCCCGCGGTCGGCTTGGCCGAGAGCCGCTGGAACCGGCCGAACAGGCGGCCGAGATCCTCCGGCGACAGGCCGGCGCCCTCGTCGCTGACACGGACGATGGTCTCGCTGCCCTCGTGGCTGACGACCACGTCGATCCTGCCGCCGATCGGCGAGTATTTGATGGCGTTGCTGATGAGGTTGTCGATGGCCTCGCGGATGCGATCGGTGTCGCACATGGTGACGATGTTGGTCGGCGCGGTGACGCCGATCGCCTGCTGCTTGTTGACGGCGAGCGGCTGGTTGGCCTCGGCGACCTCCTTGACCAGGGCCGCGACGTCGACCGGCTCGCGGCGGATGGTGATGTCGAAGGCATCGGCCATCGCGTCCGAGATCAGATGGTCGACCATCGTGGTCAGGCGCTTGGTGGCGTCGCGGATGTGGTCGACCTGGGCGACCACGCCGCTTTCCGAGGCGCCGGTCGAGATCAATTCCTTCAGCATCTCGGTGCGGCCGAGGATGACGCCGAGCGGGTTCTTCAAATCGTGCGCGACCGTGCCCAGGATCTCGTTCTTGAAGCCGTTGGCGCGCTGCAGCCGCAGCCATTGCGCCGACAGGCGGCGGTTGGCCTGCATCAGGGCGCGGGTGCGCTGGGCGACGCGGTCCTCCAGCTGGCTGTTGGCGTCCTGGAGCTGCTGATAGAGGATGACGTTGTCGAAGGCGATCGAGAGCCGGGAGGAGAAGATCTCGACCAGCGAGCGGTCGGTCTCGGACAATTCGCGCTCGGCCTGCAGCAGCACCACCACCTCGCGGCCGGATCCGGTGCGCAGATAGATCACGCTGCGGTGGTCGGCGAATTCGTTCTTGCGGCCCTGGAAGGCGGCTTCCACCATCGCGCGCAGATCGGGGTCGAGCGCCTTAGATGACGTCGTGCCGATGAAGCGGCTGTAGCAGCCGCTGCCGGCGAGCACCGAGAGTTCGGGGTCGATGCCGCCATTGTCGCGCAGCACCAGGATGCCGGCGCAGTCGACATTGAGCAGCGAGGCGAGCTGCGTCAGCACGCCCTCGGCGAGCCGCTGCATCGATTTGAAGTCGTACAGCGTCGAGGCGGCATCGATGATGATCTCGAGCCCGCGCCGTGTCTGCAGCATGCGCTCGAGCTGCTGATAGGAGCGCAGCGCCGCGGTCAGCGAGGTGAACAGCTTGTCGGCGGTGAGCTCGGTCTTGGCCTTGTAGTCGTTGATATCGTATTGCACGATCACGCGCCGTTCCGGCGCCTGGCCGGGCTGTCCCGTCCGCAGGATGATGCGCACGGTCTCGTTCTTGAGCTCGTTGCGGATGTATTCGACCAACTCGAGGCCGGCGACGTCAGTCTCCATGATGACGTCGAGCAGCACCGCGGCGATGTCGTTGTGCGCAGCCATCAGCTTGCGGCCTTCGGCGGCGGAATGCGCCGAGAGGATCTCCAGGCCCTGGCCGTTCAGGCTGTAATCCGAAAGGGCGAAACGGGTGCCGTCATGCACGGCCGGATCGTCGTCGATGACGGCGATCTTCCATTTCCGGGCGTTGGCATCCTCCGACGCGGTACCGGTATCGTCGATCAGGTGGAGGACATCGTCCTGTTCGGCCATTGAGAAGTCCCGTCACTTTCTGTGCTCTGCGCGCCGCCCTTGGCAACCCGGGGCATGATAATGCGAAAAGTGGTGCCTTGTCCCAGCTTGGATTCCAGCATCATGCGCCCGCCGAGCTGCTGGGTGACGAGGTTATAGACGATATGGAGCCCGAGTCCCGTGCCGCCTTCATTGCGCCGGGTGGTAAAGAAAGGGTCAAAGGCCTGGCGCTGCACGTCGGGGGTCATGCCGGCCCCGTCGTCGGTGAAGATGATCTCGATGTCGTCGGCCCCGCGCGGCCGCGCCGAGATGATGATGGTGCCGGCGCGCCCGTCGGCGAAGGCGTGGTTGGCGGCGTTCAGGAAGAGGTTGGTCAGGATCTGGCCGTAGGAGCCGGGATAGCCGTCGAGCAGCAGCCCTTCGGGCACGTCGACTTGAAGCGTGATCGGCGCGCGCTTCAGCACGGGCCTCAGGCTCGCGATGATCTGGTCGGTGGCCTCGCTGAGCGAGAATTGCCGCCGCTCGGCATGGGAGCGGTCGACCGCGACCTGCTTGAACGACTGGATCAGCTCGCCGGCGCGCTGCAGATTGGCGACCAGCTGCTGTGAGGCGTCGCGCGAGGATTGCACGAATTCCTCCAGCTGCGAGCGGCGCAGGCCGCCCTCGCCCCTGAGCTGGGCCTCGAAGATCTCGCTGCGCCGGGCAAAGCTCGAAGCCACCGTGAGGCTGATGCCGATCGGGTTGTTGACTTCGTGCGCGACGCCGGCGACGAGGCCGCCGAGCGCCGCCAGCCGCTCGGCATCGATCAAATTCTGCTGGGCGGTATTGAGCTCGAGCAGCGCGCTTTCGGCCTTCTCCTTGGACGCGCGCAGCTCGTCCTCGGTCTGGCGCTTCGCGATCGCGTTCTCGCGGAAGACTTCCACCGCGCGCGCCATGGCGCCGACCTCGTCGCGGGCCTTGGTGCCCTGCACCTCGCGGCCGAGATCGCCGAGCGTGATCGCGCGCATCGCCGCCATGATCTGCTGCAGCGGCAGCCGGATCGACAACGCGATCAGGACGCCGGCGGTGAGGATGATGCCGAGGAAGATCACCGCAATGGAAAGGACCCGGCGAGAAATATCCGCCAGCGTGCGGTCGAAGGTCTCCTGCGCCTTCTGCTCGCGCTGGCGCATCTTGCTGGAGAGGTCGTCGATGGCGCCGATCGCCTCGGCCTGGCTGGCGTCGATGGTGTTGCGGAGCAGCTCGGTGCGGCTCGCAAGCTGCTCGGAGAGCTTTGCAAAGCCCTCGCGCAGCGCGGCGGTGCGGGTGCCCAATCGCCGCAAGGCCATCTTCTGCAAATCATTGTCGGCGAGATCGATCATCACGGGGATGGTCTTCTCGATCGTCTCGGTGTTGCGGCGCGCGTCGTCGGCCGCGCCCGTCGACAGCGAAAGGTAATAGGAATTGGCCGCCACCAGCATCGCCGTGAAAGCCTCGCGGGATTTGCCGAGCGAAGGCCAGATCAGCGCGTCGCGATGGCCGGTGGCGCCTTCGATGATGGAATAGAGGCCGGCCATGTCACGGGCAGGCCCCTGCACCTGCTCCTCATAGGTTTTGGCGATGGTCGCCTGCACGCTGCGCAGCTCGCCGAAGCCGTTGAGGAAGCGGTCGGTGGTGCGCTCCAGCTCCTCGACCGAGCCGGACAGCATCGGGTCCTTGGCGGCGCGGTTGCTCAGCGTGCCCAGCACCGCCTCGCGCAGCAGCAGGATCTCGGCGAACAGGTCCGGGCTCGGCTGGTTGATGTAGCGGTGGATCAGGTTCTGCAGCCGCCCGGTCTCGCTTTCGAGCAGCGCCAGGATCCGGTCGGATTCGCGCACCTGGCGGACGTCGTCCCAGGCCGAGCCCAGCACCTGCGCGCCGTTCCAGATCATCGCCACCAGCACCACCACCACGGCGGAGTTCAGCGCCGCGATCGACAGGATGCGCCAGCGGATCGGCACCGCGCGCAGCACGCCGACGAGGCGCGCGCGCAGCCGTCCGATCGGGCCCGACGGCCGCTCTGCGTGCTCGCTGTGTCCAAGCCCGGTCAACAGGCCTCACTCCACCTTGCGAATGCGTTCGATCAGCGCGGCCGCGGCGGGATCGCTTGCGGCCTTGGCGTAGATCGGGGCCATCGCATCCTCGAACGGCTTGCGGTCGATCTCCCTGATGATGGTGACGCCGGCTTCCTCCGCCTTGCGCTGCGACTGCTCCTCGAGGTCGCGCCATTTCTCGCGCATGAACCGGCTGGAGCGCTGCGCGGCCTCCCGGAAGATCTGCTGGTCCTCAGGCGACAGGCTCTGCCAGGCCTTCAGCGAGATCACCAGCACTTCGGGGCTCATCGTGTGCTCGGTGAGCGTGTAATGGCCGGCATGCTTGTAATGGTCCGTCGTCACGAAAGATGGCCAATTGTTCTCGGCGCCGTCGATCAGATGGTTGGCGAGCCCGGTGAGCACCTGTCCGTAGGGCAGCTCGACCGGCTCGGCGCCGAGCGCGCGGATCATCTGGCTCATCAACTCCGACTGCTGCACCCGGATCCGCAATCCCTTGAGATCCGCGAGGGACTTCACCGGCCGGACGCCGTTGTAGATCGACCGCGCCCCGGAATCGTAGAAGGCGAGCCCGACGAAGCCATAGGGCTCGAAACTGTCGAGGATCTCGCTGCCGACGGGTCCGTCCAGCACCTTCTGCATATGCTCGATGGACCGGAACAGGAACGGCATGGCGAGCACGTTCATCGCCGGCACGAAATTGCCGATCAGCGCGACGTTGGTCCGGTTGAGGTCGATCGCGCCGGCCCGGGTCTGCTCGATGGTCTCCTTTTCCTCGCCGAGCTGGCGGGAGTGGAACACCTTGATCTCGTGGCGGCCGCCGCTGCGCTCGGCGATCAGGGCGCCCATGTAGCGCAGCGCCTGGACCGTCGGGTAATCCTCGGTCTGGGTATCGGCGGCGCGAAACTCGCGTGCAACGGCGCCCGTCATGCAGACGGCAAACAGAAGCGCGACGAAGATCACCCCGGTCCGCGAGAGTTCGGCACGGTTCAGCACTGGCACACTCAACCCCTCGGTGATGGAGTCTATGGCGGGAGCAAAAGGTTCATTGCAATCTAGCAGATGGGAAGGACAAGGCTACAAGCTGCGGGTACGGCCGATTGTGCAGCGCGGCCGGGACGCATTGCCGGTTGAAACCGCTGGGGAGGCGCCGTAAGCAGGGGCGCCGCCGGTTGGCGCGGAAAACGAGAAAAGCCATCGTGACGTCAGCATCGCGCCTCTTGTTGCTCGCCATCCTTGCGGCGCTCTCTCTGGCGGCTCCCGCTCGCGCCGCCACCGACATCGCCTGGTGGCACGCGATGTCCGGCGAGCTTGGTCGCCAGCTCGAGAAGCTCGCTTCCGACTTCAACGCCTCGCAGTCCGACTACCGCATCGTTCCGGTCTACAAGGGCAACTACACCGAGACGGTGACAGCCGCCATCTTCGCCTTCCGCTCGCGCAGCCAGCCCGCCATCGTCCAGGTCAACGAGGTCGCCACCGCCACCATGACCGCGGCCAAGGGCGCGATCTATCCGGTGTTCAGCCTGATGCGCGACCAGCACGAGCCGTTCTCGCTGGCCGACTATTTGCCGGCGATCTCCGGCTACTACACCGATGCCGCCGGCAATCTGCTGTCGTTCCCGTTCAATTCGTCGACGCCGATCCTCTATTACAACAAGACCATGTTCCGCGATGCGGGCCTCGATCCGGAGACGCCGCCGAAGACCTGGCCGGAACTGGGCGCCGCCGCCAAGCGCCTGCGCGACCGTGGCGTCGCGTGCGGCTTCACCACGTCATGGCCGTCCTGGATCCATGTCGAGAATTTCTCGGCTTTCCACAATTTGCCGCTGGCGACGCGCGGCAACGGCTTTGCCGGGCTGGACGCGGAATTGACCATCAACAATCCGGTCGTGGTCAAGCACATCGCCCAGCTCGCCGAATGGCAGAAGACAAAATCGTTCGACTACAGCGGCCGCGGGCAGTCTGCCGAGCCGCGCTTCCAGAACGGCGAATGCGGCATCTTCATCGGCTCCTCGGCGACGCGCGCCGACATCAAGGCGAATTCGAAATTCGAGATCGGCTACGGCATGATGCCGTATTGGCCCGACGTGAAGGGCGCGCCACAGAACTCGATCATCGGCGGCGCGACCCTGTGGGTGCTGCGCGACCGCCCGCGCGAGGAATACAAGGGCGTGGCGCGGTTCTTCGCCTATTTGTCGCAGCCCGGCGTGCAGGCCGCCTGGCACCAGAACACGGGTTACCTGCCGATCACCCGCGCCGCCTCCGAGCTGACGCGCGCGCAGGGCTTCTACGAGCGCAATCCGGGCGCGGCGATCTCGTTCGAGGAGATCACGCTCAATCCGCCGACGGAGAACTCGAAGGGCATCCGGCTCGGCTCCTTCGTGCTGATCCGCGGCGCGATCGAGGACGAGCTGGAGCAGGCCTTCGCCGGCCACAAGAGCGCACAAGCCGCGCTGGATTCCGCAGTCGAGCGCGGCAACAAGCTGCTCCGCCAGTTCGAGCGTGCAAGTCCGGACAGGTAGCGTGGAGCGATTGACCACCGCTGCAGCCGCGCGGGCGGTGCGCTCCCTCCCCCGTTTGCGGGGGAGGGCTGGGGAGAGGGTGGCTCCGCAACGGGACAATCCCCCAGAGGAGAAAGCCCTCCCCCGACGCTTCGCGTCGACCTCTCCCGCAAGCGGGAGAGGTGCACCGTCTTCCTGGCTCGGACCGAGCCTGCCAAAAGCAGCCGAATGACCATGGCTTCGTCACAAGAACTGCCCCGCTTCACCGACGCCGAAAGCTTTCGCGCCTTTCGCGCCGATCCCGCGCAATGGCTCCCCATTGCGCTCGACATCGCGCGCAGCCACGGCCTCGATGCCGGCGCGCCGCACGTGTTTGCGACCGGCACCAATCTCGTTATCAGCCTCGGCGACAAGCTGATCCTGAAGATCTTCCCGCCGCTGCTCCGCGCGCAGTTCGTCTCCGAGCGCGGCTCGCTGGCGCAACTGAAAGGCCGTCTCGATCTGCCGATCCCCGAGATCGTTGCGGAAGGAACGCGCGACGGCTGGCCCTATCTCGTCATCACGCGCCTAACAGGCACGCTCGGCTCGGAGGTCTGGCCGCACCTCCCTGAAGAGCAGAAAGAGCGCCTGCTGCGCCAGATCGGCGCGACCATCGCGAGCGTCCAGCGCGTCCCGCTCGGACCGCTCGCGAATATCGAGCCGCGCTGGGGCGACTTGATGCGGGCCCAGATGCAGGGCTGCAAGGCCCGGCACACCCGTCTCGGCCTCGCGCCGAAATTCCTGGAAGGCCTCGACGACCTCCTGCGCGATGCCGAACAGCTCATTCCGATGGATGCGCCGCCGGTCTTTCTGGTCGGCGAATACATTCCGGAGAACTTCCTGCTCGCCCGCGATGACGGGCAGTGGTCGCTCACTGGCGTGTTCGACTTCGGCGACGTCATGGCGGGATGGCGCGACTACGATTTGCTCGGCCCCAGCGCGTTCATGGCGGCGGGCCGGCCGGGCAGGGTGAAGAGCCTGCTCGAAGGTTTCGGCTATGCCAAGCTCGACACCACGCTCAAGCGCCGGCTGATGGCGCTGATGCTGCTGCACCGCGCCAGCGATCTCAACAGCCACATCTGCATCGAGGGCTGGCAGGAGCAGGCAGCTGATCTGGTCGAGCTGCAGGAGCTGATCTGGGCGGGTTGAGCGGGCGCGCTCAGCCTCTCTCCCCCCTCTTCGTCATTTCGGGGCGCCGCAAAGCGGCGAGCTATGGTGCGCAATTGCGCACCTGAGAATCCCTTGTCCCGCGCGTACAGCTGCCTGACGGATCCAGTCTCGATGCTGCGCATCGCCCCGGAATGACGGCGGTGCTTATTGAGAGAGCGCCCATTAAATAACGATCATTAAATGAGCAAATCTGCATCTTTGTATGCAATGGCCCGAGAGCGAGGCCAAGGCCGCGCACCCGCCAAAATCGCTATTCATAAGTAATATCAGTATATTAGTTCGATTTAACCGGCCGTTAGGCTCTGGCACAAACCTTGCGAATCCAGTTCCAACCAAAAACCGTGTGTTGGAGCAATTGCCATGAAGCGCCGCGATTTCCTCAAGTCCGTTTCCGGATTGGCCGCCGGAGCGGCGCTTCCGGCCATGCCGCAGGTGATTTCCACCGCCTATGCCGACGCCCGCTCGGAGACGCTGCTGATCGTCTCGGAGGGCGGTCCGAACAATCTCGACATCCACGGCGTCGGCACCAATGTGCCCGGCTATGAAGTGTCGTGGAATTGCTACGACCGGCTGATCAGCCACGAGATGAAGAGCGGCCCGGGCGGCGTGCCCTATTACGACCGCGACAAGTTCAAGGGCGAACTCGCCGAGGAGTTCAAGATCGACGACATGTCGGTCACCTTCAAGCTGCGCAAGAACGCCAAATTCCACGACGGCACGCCCGTCACCGCCAAGGACGTCAAGTGGTCGCTCGATCGCGCCGTCAGCGTCGGCGGCTTTCCGACCTTCCAGATGAGCGCGGGCTCGCTGACCAAGCCGGAGCAGTTCGTCGTCATCGACGACCACACCGTGCGCGTCGACTTCCTGAAGAAGGACAGGCTGACGATTCCCGATCTCGCCGTGATCGTGCCCTGCATCGTCAACTCCGAACTCGTGAAGAAGAACGCCAGCGAGAAGGATCCCTGGGGTCTCGAATTCACCAAGCAGCAGACCGCGGGCTCCGGCGCCTACAAGGTGACGAAGTGGACCGCCGGCACCGAAGTGATCATGGAGCGCAACGACGATTGGGTTTGCGGTCCGCTGCCGAAGATCAAGCGCGTGATCTGGCGCATGGTGCCGCAGGCCGGCAACCGCCGGGCGTTGCTGGAACGCGGTGACGCCGACATCTCCTACGAGCTGCCCAACAAGGACTTCCAGGAGATGAAGGCGAACGGCAAGCTCAACGTGGTGTCGCTGCCGTTCTCCAACGGCATCCAGTATATCGGCATGAACGTCACCAAGCCGCCCTTCGACAATCCGAAGGTGCGCCAGGCCGTCGCCTACGCGCTGCCCTATCAGAAGATCATGGATGCGGTGATGTTCGGCCTCGCCAACCCGATGTTCGGCGCGCCAAAGGACAAGGCCACCGAGGTCGCCTGGCCGCAGCCGCACAAATACAACACCGACATCGAGAAGGCGAAGGCGTTGATGGCCGAAGCGGGCATGGCAGGCGGCTTCGAGACCACGATCTCGTTCGACCTGAATTTCGCCGGCGTCAACGAGCCGCTCTGCGTGCTGGTGCAGGAGAGCCTGGCCCAGATCGGCATCAAGACCACCATCAACAAGGTGCCCGGCGCCAACTGGCGCACCGAATTGAACAAGAAGGAGATGCCGCTCTTCACCAACGTGTTCTCGGGCTGGCTCGATTACCCCGAATACTTCTTCTACTGGTGCTATCACGGCAACAATTCCGTCTTCAACACCATGAGCTACAAGTCGGCGGAGATGGACAGGCTGATCGACGGCGCGCGTACCGCGGCGGCAAGCGGCGACACCGCCACCTACGACAAGGACGTGAAGGGCTTCGTCGATCTCGCCTTTACCGACATCCCGCGCATCCCGCTCTACCAGCCCTTCGTCAACGTCGCGATGCAGAAGAACATCAGCGGCTATCAATACTGGTTCCACCGCCGGTTGGATTATCGTGCGCTGGTGAAGGGGTGAGAGCGTGCTGGGTGAGGTGAGCACGGCTCTCTCATACCCTCTCCCCTTGTGGGAGAGGGTGGCTCGCCGCGTAGCGGCGAGACGGGTGAGGGGTAGCCACGAACTCCGACCTCGCCCGTGGCTACCCCTCACCCCAACCCTCTCCCACAAGGGGAGAGGGGGCGCAGCGGAGCGAGTGGCGCGAACCTGCTCTCAATTAATAACTGGAAGGAGAGCGCTCCCATGCTGACCATGATCGGCAAGCGCCTGATGTTCGCGATCCCATCGCTGATCGGCGTCGTCATCGTCACCTTCCTGCTGACGCGCGCGCTGCCGGGTGATCCCGCCGCTTACTTCGCCGGTCCCGCCGCGACCAAGGAGGCCGTCGAGCAGATCCGCAAGAAGCTCGGCCTCGACAAGCCGCTGATCGAGCAGTTCTTCCGCTACACCAACGACCTCGCCCACGGCGATTTCGGCAACTCGCTGACGACGGGCCAGCCGGTCGCAGCCGAGATCCGCAATCGCCTGCCGGCTTCGGCCGAATTGACGCTGCTCGGGCTCATCGTCTCCGTCGTCATCGCGATTCCGCTCGGCGTGCTGGCAGCGACGCGGCCGGGATCATGGGTCGATCATTTATGTCGGATAACGACCACGGCCGGCGTCTCGCTGCCGGTGTTCTTCACCGGCCTCGTGCTGGTGTATGTCTTCTATTTCCGGCTCGGCTGGTCGCCTGCGCCGCTCGGTCGTCTCGACGTGTTCTATAGCGCGCCACCGACGGTCACAGGCTTCTACCTGATCGACACCTTGCTCGCGCGCGATCTCGAGGCGTTCCGCTCGGCGCTGAGCCAACTCATCCTGCCGGCGACGACGCTGGCGATCTTCTCGCTGGCGCCGATCGCGCGCATGACGCGCGCCTCGATGCTGGCGGTGCTGTCGTCGGAATTCGTCCGCACCGCCCGCGCCAGCGGCCTGTCGCCGGCGACCGTGATTGTCACCTACGCATTTCGCAATGCCATGCTGCCCGTCATCACCACGCTCAGCATGGTGTTCTCGTTCCTGTTAGGGGCCAACGTGCTGGTCGAAAAAGTGTTCGCCTGGCCCGGCATCGGCTCCTACGCTGTGGAAGCGCTGATCTCGTCGGACTTCGCGCCGGTGCAGGGTTTCGTCCTGACCATGGCGGTGATGTACGTGCTGCTCAATCTCGTGATCGACATTTTGTACGGCGTGATCGATCCGCGTGTCAGGTTGGAGGGATAGCGCATGATGATCGCGTCTGGTGCGAGCCGCGCGGACGGTGCGCTCCCTCCCCCGCTTGCGGGGGAGGGCTGGGGAGAGGGTGTCTCCGCAATCGAGAACCCCCAAGAGGCGAGAGCCCTCACCCGCCGCGCTCTGCGAGCGCGTCGACCTCTCCCGCAAGCGGGAGAGGTAAAGCAAGCCGCCGCTCGCCGGCGTCCTGACGTCATCAAGCTCCAGGAGTGAAGCCATGAGCTCCGTCGCCCCCGCTGTCGAACCTGCCGGTCCCGCGCGCACATCCGGGTTGACTGCGATCCTCGACCAAACCCGCTACGTGCTCGGCGAGAACAAGGTCACCGGCTTCGCCTTCGCCTTGCTGATCCTGATCCTGGTCGCCGCGATCTTCGGCCCCTACGTCGTGCCCTACGATCCGCTCGCCTCGGATACCGCTGCTGCTCTGAAGCCGCCGTCGGCCGCGCACTGGTTCGGCACCGACCAGCTCGGTCGCGACATTTTCAGCCGCGTCATCGTGGCGACGCGGCTCGACACCTTCATCGCGGTCGCTTCCGTCGTGCTGGTGTTTCTGATGGGTGGCCTCGCCGGCATCGCGGCGGGCTATTTCGGCGGCTGGACCGACCGCATCGTCGGCCGCATCGCCGACACCATCATGGCCTTCCCGCTGTTCGTGCTCGCGATGGGCATCGTTGCCGCACTCGGCAACACCGTGCAGAACATCATCCTGGCCACCGCGATCGTGAACTTCCCGCTCTATGCCCGCGTCGCGCGCGCCGAGGCCAATGTCCGCCGCAACGCCGGCTTCGTTCAGGCCGCGCGTCTCTCGGGCAACGGCGAATTCCGCATCCTGCTGGTGCACATCCTGCCGAACATCATGCCGATCATGATCGTGCAGATGTCGCTGACCATGGGCTACGCCATCCTCAACGCCGCCGGCCTCTCCTTCATCGGGCTCGGCGTCCGCCCGCCGACGGCGGAATGGGGCATCATGGTCGCCGAAGGCGCGGGCTTCATGGTGTCGGGGGAATGGTGGATTGCGCTGTTCCCCGGGCTCGCACTGATGATCGCCGTGTTCTGCTTCAACCTCCTCGGCGACGGCCTGCGCGACATCGTCGACCCTCAGCGGAGGACGTGATGGCCACTTTTCGTCGAAAATTCTCCAACGATTCCAATAGCATTCTACTGTGCATGGGGTTGTTTTCGCACTTTTTGAGTCACGGCAGGCCCGCATGACTTCCCAGCCACTGCTCGACGTCCAGGACCTCACCGTCGAATTCTCAACCCGCCGCGGCATCGTCAAGGCCGTGCAGCACGTCAACATCTCCGTCGCCAAGGGCGAGACGCTCGCCATCGTCGGCGAGTCCGGTTCCGGCAAGTCGGTGACCTCCTACGCGGTGATGCGCATCCTCGACCGCGCCGGGCGGATCGCCGAGGGCTCGGTGATGTTCTCCGGCATCGACGTCAAGGCCGCGAGCGAAGACCAGATGCGCGATTTGCGCGGCCGCGAAGTCTCGATGATCTTCCAGAACCCGCGCGCGGCGCTGAACCCGATCCGGAAAGTCGGCGACCAGATCGAGGACGTGCTGCGCACCCATGTACAGCAGGCCCAGGTCGCCGATCACGGCGAGAAGGCGATCGAGGCGCTGGAGCAGGTCAAGATCGCCCGCCCGCGCGAGCGCTATCATGCCTATCCGTTCGAACTGTCGGGCGGCATGTGCCAGCGCGTCGTCATCGCGCTCGCGCTCGCCTGCAATCCGCAGCTGCTGATCGCGGACGAGCCGACCACCGGCCTCGACGTCACCACCCAGAAGGCGGTGATGGACCTGATCGTCGAGCTGACCAAGCGCAAGGCGATGTCGACCATCCTGATCACGCACGATCTCGGCCTCGCCGCCGCCTATTGCGATCGCGTCGTGGTGATGGAGAAGGGCCGCGTGGTCGAGACCGCCAAGGCCGCCGACATCTTCGCCAACCCGCAGCACCCCTACACCAAGAAGCTGATGCGCGCGACGCCGCGGCTCGGCGTATCGCTGAGAGATTTGCTGCCAGAAGAGGAGAGTTCAGCCGTCATGGCCGGGCTTGACCCGGCCATCCATCACACTGCGCAAGACCAGTCTCAGTCGATGGGCCCCCGGGTCAAGCCCGGGGGTGACGAGAATACAAAACCGCTCCTGCTCATCGAAAAGCTCGTCAAGGAATATCCCCGCCAGGGCGCCACGGCGACGCTCGGCAAGTTGTTCGGCCGCAAGCCGCCCGTGGAGCCCGATGTGTTCCGCGCGGTGGACGGCATCAGCTTCTCGATCGGCCATGGCGAGAGTGTCGGCCTGGTCGGCGAATCCGGCTGCGGCAAATCGACCACGTCGATGATGGTGATGCGGCTGCTCGACCAGACCTCCGGCCTGATCCAGTTCGACGGCGAGGACATCGGCGGCATTGCGCCTGCCAACTTTGCCCGGCTGCCACAGCGCAGCCGCATCCAGATGGTGTTCCAGGATCCGACCGACAGCCTCAACCCGCGCTTCACCGCCGCGCGCGCCATCGCCGATCCCATCATGCAATTGAGCGATATCAGAGGCCGTGATGCCCTCCGCGCCCGCTGCGAGGAGCTGGCCACCATGGTCGGCCTGCCGCACAATCTGCTCGATCGCTTCCCGCACCAGCTCTCCGGCGGCCAGAAGGCCCGCGTCGGCATCGCCCGCGCCATCGCGCTGCATCCGAAGCTGGTCATCCTGGACGAGCCGACCGCGGCGCTGGACGTCTCGGTGCAGGCGGTCGTTCTGAACCTGCTGCAGGATCTGAAAGCACGCCTAGGTATGAGCTATCTGTTCGTCTCGCATGATTTGAATGTGGTGCGCTTGCTGTGCGATCGTGTCATTGTCATGCGGACGGGTCGAATCGTCGAGGAAGGCTCTTCCGAGCAGGTCTTGAGCGATCCGCAGGACGATTACACCAAGGAGCTGCTGACGGCGATCCCGCATCCGCCGTTGCAGGTGCATTGAGCCGAGAGAGTATTGAGCCGAGAGAGACATGGCCGAGCCGCTGGACGACTATATCGACGCCGTATCGAAAGCGCTGGCGCTGCCGGTCGATGAGGCCTGGAGGCCCGCGGTGCGCGCCAATCTCGAAGTGTCGCTGCGGCTTGGCCGCCTGGTCGACGAATTCGCGCTGCCGGACGAGACCGAGCCGGCGCCGATCTTCACCGCTTGATGCTGCCATGACCAGCAAGCCAGAGATGACGGCCGCCGAAATCGCGAAGGCGGTTGCGGGTGGCAAGATGTCCGCGCTCGATGCGACCGAAGCCGCTCTCGCGCGCATCAAGCAGCACGACGGCATCCTCAATTCCTTCACCGACGTCACCGCCGACCGCGCCCGCGCCAAGGCCCGCGCGATCGATGCCGACATCGCCGCCGGCAAGGAGATCGGCCCGCTCGCCGGCGTGCCCTTCGCGGTGAAGAACCTGTTCGACGTCGCCGGGCTGCCCACCCGCGCAGGCTCGAAGATCAATCGCGATCGCGCGCCCGCGAGCCGCGACGCGACGCTGATCGAGCGCATGGAAGCCGCCGGCGCCGTTCTCGTCGGCGCGCTCAACATGGGCGAATACGCCTACGACTTCACCGGCGAGAACGTCCATGACGGTCCCTCGCGCAATCCGCACGACACCACGCGCATGACCGGCGGCTCGTCCGGCGGCTCGGGCAGCGCCGTCGGCGGCGCGCTGGTGCCGATCGCACTCGGCTCCGACACCAATGGTTCGATCCGCGTGCCGTCCTCGTTCTGCGGCATTTTTGGTTTGAAGCCGACCTATGGAAGGCTGTCACGGGCGCGCTCGTTCCCGTTCGTGGCGAGCCTCGATCATCTCGGTCCGTTCGCGCGCTCCGTTGCCGATCTCGCACTCGCCTACGATGCGATGCAGGGCCCGGACGCCGAGGACAGCGCCTGCACGACGCGCGGGCTGGAGCCGACGCTGCCGCTGATCGCCAATCCGGTCTCGGATCTGCGCATCGCCATCGCCGGCGGGTACTTCCAGAAGAACGTGTTTCCGGAAGCGGTCGAGGCCGTCAGCCGGGTCGCCAAGGCGCTCGGCGCGACTAAAATGGTCGACATTCCGGAAGCCGCGCGCGCCCGCGCGGCGGCTTATGTCATCTCAACCACCGAAGGCGCCTCGCTGCATCTCGATCGCCTGCGCCAGCGCGCGAACGATTTCGATCCAGCCGTGCGCGACCGCCTGATCGCGGGCGCCATGGTGCCGGCAGCGCTGGTCGACCGCGCGCAAAAATTCCGCCGCTGGTATCGCGCTGAACTCGCCGAGATATTCAAGTCGGTCGACGTGCTGCTCGCGCCGGCGACGCCCTGCACCGCGCCGAAGCTCGGCCAGGTGAACTTCAACCTCGACGGCGTCGAGCTGCCGGTCCGCGCCAATATCGGCATCCACACCCAGCCGATCTCCTTCATCGGCCTGCCGGTGGTCGCAGTCCCGGTGCCGCTCGAGCCGATGCCGATCGGCGTGCAGATCATCGCCGCGCCGTGGCGCGAGGACATCGCGCTCCGCGTCGCGCACGCCTTGGAAAAGATGGGCGTGGTGTCGGCGCCCGCGCCGAGAGGAATTTGAGATGGAGATCGATCTCCCCGAGGTGATCGCGGAAGTCAAAGCCGCGTTCGACCGATATGAGCAGGCGCTCATCACCAATGACGTCGCCGTGCTCGGCGAGCTCTTCCGCAACGATCCCCGCACGCTGCGCTATGGCATCGGCGAGAACCTCTACGGCTATGAGGCGATCAACGGCTTCCGCGCCGCGCGCTCGCCGGTCGGCCTCAATCGCCGTACCGCCAGGACCATCATCTCCAGCTATGGCCGCGATACGGCCGTGGCTTCCACCTTGTTTTATCGCGACACGGCGCCCGGCAAGGTCGGCCGGCAGATGCAGACCTGGATTCGCTTCCCGGAGGGCTGGCGCGTCGTCGCCGCCCATGTCAGCATCATCGACGAGCCGAAAGAGACCTGACCGTATGACGCTTGACGACTTTCCGCCCGGAACACTTCCGGCCGAGCCGGTGGTGCCCCGCGTCGACCGTGCCTCGCCATCGGTGCAGAAGGTCACGCGCGCCGAGGAGCTACGTCTTCAACTCGCCGACGAGATCGTGCGCGGCACCCTGGCGCCCGGCTCGGCCCTCGACGAGACCGACATCGCGCGCCGCTTCAGCGTCTCGCGGACGCCGGTGCGCGAGGCGCTGCGTCAGCTGGTGGCCAGCGGCCTCGTCGAGGCGCGTGCCCATCGCGGCGCGGTGGTGGCGCAGCCCTCGTTCGAACGGCTGACCGGCATGTTCGAGGCGATGGCCGAGCTCGAGGCGATGTGCGCCGGCCTTGCCGCAGAGCGCATGTCGGCGGCCGAGCGCCACGGCCTGGAGGCCGTGCACGAGGAACTGCGGGTGCTGAGCTACGCCGGCAATCCCGAGCGTTTCCACGAGGTCAACGAGCGCTTCCACAACGCGATCTACGCGGGATCGCAGAACGGCTACATCGCCGAGATCACGCTGGCGACGCGGGTCCGCGTGCAGCCGTTCCGCCGCGCCCAGTTCCGCAACCTCGGCCGATTGGCAAAGTCGCAAGCCGAGCACGACCGCGTCGTCGTCGCCATCATGCGCGGCGACAAGCAGGGCGCCGCCGCCGCGATGCGCGCACATATCGAGCTGGTCCGCGGCGAGTACGAGATCTACGCGGTGTCGGTGTGAAGTCGTAGGGTGGGTTAGCCGAAGGCGCAACCCACCACTTCTGTCTCCGCGGAAACTAAAGAGGTGGGTTATGCTGCGCTAACCCACCCTACGAGACCTGCTTTGTTGCAGCTTCCGCCATGAACTTCCGCCAGCCGCCATACGCCGTGATGTCCCGCGCGTCGCCCAGCGCCTCGGGCTCGACGAGAAATCCCTTGACGCTGCGCCCATCCGCAAGGCGCACCGTGCCGATCGCCATCGGCGCGGGAATGGCGTTGACGAACTTGCCGAAGGCGGAGGACGACAGCGACCAGATCTCCAGCGCGATCGACGCGCCCGTGCCGGCCGCGACTCGCAGCAGGCCGGGCTTCGGCGGTGTGGTTTTCAGCGCGTAAAGCTTGTAGTCGGGCGCGGTCATCGTCGCCTCGATCAGCGTGGCATTCAGCGCCGTCAGTTCACCATTCAGCGCCATGCCGGAGAGATGTGCACCGACCACCGCGATCGGGATCTCGTCGCCGCCACTTGCGGGCAGCGGCGCGAGCGGCGCCTGTGCCGCGCCCTTCGCCCCGACGGTCAATTTCGTATTCGCGTGAAACACACGGCCGATGCTCGCCAGCAGTGCGTCATGCCCCGCGGGAGCAAGCAGCGTGATGCCGAACGGAATGCCGTCGGCGCGCATCTCTGCCGGCAGCGCGAGGCCGCAGAGGTCGAGCAGATTGACGAAATTGGTGTAGGTGCCGAGCCGGCTGTTGAGCTCGATCGGATTGGCGAGCACCTGCGCGGTGGTATAGGCGGTCGGCGCCGTCGGCAGCACCAGCGCGTCGATATTGGCAAAAGTCCGCTCGGCGATCTTGCGCAGGCCCTGCAGGCGGTAGAGCGCCGAGAACGTCTCAGCGGCGGTGAGCCTCGCTCCCGCGGCGGTGATCTCGCGCGTGACCGGATGAATGGAATCAGGCGCGGATGCCAGCAGATCCTTGATCACGAGATAGCGCTCGGCGACCCATGGACCCTCATAGAGCAGCCGCGCCGTCTCATAGAACGGCTCGAGATCGAATTCGACCAGCGTCGCGCCGAGCGCAGTCCAGCGCTTCAACGCATCGGCGTAGGCGGCTTCCGCCTTCTTGTCGCCGAAGAAGATCAGTTGACCCTTGCGCGGCACGCCGAGACGCAAGCCTGTCGGGAACGGCGTGATATCGCCCAGCGGCCGGTCGCGTGAGAACGGATCGGCTGCGTCGGGACCTGCCATCACCGAGAGCGCCAGCGCTGCGTCGTCGACCGTCAGGGCGAACACCGAGATGCAATCGAGCGTGCGGCAGGCCGGCACGAGGCCCGCGTTCGAGATCATGCCGAGGCTCGGCTTCAGCCCGACGATGTTGTTGAGCATCGCCGGCACGCGGCCGGAGCCGGCGGTGTCGGTACCGAGCGAGAGCGGAACGAGGCCGGCGCCGACGGCGACGGCGGAGCCCGAACTGGAGCCGCCGGGAATGAGATCCTCGCGGATCGAATTTCTGGGGATGCCATAGGGCGAGCGCACGCCGACGAGGCCGGTCGCGAACTGGTCGAGATTGGTCTTGCCGATGATGATCGCGCCGGCGGCGCGCAGCCGCGCCACCGCCGTCGAATCGTGTGTCGGCGTAAAGGAGAAGGCGGGGCAGGCCGCCGTGGTCGGAAAGCCCAGCGCATCGATATTGTCCTTCACGGCGACCGGCACGCCGTAGAGCGGCAGGCTGGCGGCGTCTTTCGTCGCAAGCCTCTCGGCCTCCGCGATCGCATCCTTTTCGTCACACAGGCTGATGAAGATGGCGGGATCGTTGTGGTCGCGGATGCGCTGATAGGTCCGCGCGATCGTCTGTGCAGGCGTCATCGTGCCCGCGCGATGCGCGGCCACGATCGCGGCGATCGTTTCGGGCTGCTCAGCCCCCATTTCGGCCCTCATGGCGACAAAACTCCGGCAACTGCTTCACCCGGAGTGAAGCAAGCGATGTGCCATTGTGTACATTATCCGGGCAGCCGGCTGCTTCGGATATTATCCGTCTGATCAGTGGCTTGGGGGAAATTTCGACAGGCGGACGGACGATTGTGTCGACGCCCTGTGACGGGCAGCCGCTCAAATAATGGGCAGTCGAGATCAGGTGAAGCCGGCGAGGATCCGCAGCAGCTGCGCCCGGTTTTCCTTGCCGATCTTCGCCTCGACATGCCGTTCGTGCTCGGCCGCGAGGCGCTTGAACTTCGCCAGTGCCGTCTCGCCCTGGATCGTGAGATGCAGCGCATGCGACCGGCGGTCGGCCTTCGATTTGACCCGCTTCACGAGCTTGCGCTGCTCAAGGCTGTCGAGCAGGTGCACCAGCCGGGCGCGCTCGATGCCGAGCCGTTTCGCCACCGCCATCTGCGACAGGCCCGGATTGGCCCCGATCAGCGTCAGCACCGAATATTGCGTCGGCCGGATGTCGACATCGCCCAGTGTCCTGATGAAGTCCTGGAAGATCCAGATCTGGAAGCGCCGCACCGCATAGCCGGCGTGCCCCACCAGCGCGTCGAGGCCGATCTCGTCGGCGTCGATCCGCCGCGCGGTGCCGTTGCTCGCTTGTCTGCGTGGGGAGGTCCGGGGCGCGGTGGCTGTCACATCGTGTCTCCTGCCAGGCAAGCTTAACGCTTCGGGCGCTGTC
The DNA here is from genome assembly GCF_002266435.3 of Bradyrhizobium amphicarpaeae. Taxonomy (NCBI): domain Bacteria; kingdom Pseudomonadati; phylum Pseudomonadota; class Alphaproteobacteria; order Hyphomicrobiales; family Nitrobacteraceae; genus Bradyrhizobium; species Bradyrhizobium amphicarpaeae. The sequence continues at coordinate 6,793,543 of NZ_CP029426.2, read as the reverse complement.
GCGAAAGATTGTTGTTGACGACAACAATTGTCATGCCCAACATTATGCTCAAAGCAGCCCGGAACGAGGCTGCCGCCGATCCGGGCGGAGGGGGAAACCATGACAACCGCCGCACGCGGTGATGCTGCAAGCCTGTTCGCAACACCCAGAACCGTCGCGGCGCATCGCGCCGACGGCAGCATCGTGCTGAGCTCGCCGGATCCGTTGCGCAATGGTGCGCGCTGCGTCGGCGACTGGCTGGAGCAATGGGCGCAGCAGACGCCGGATGCGATCTTCCTGGCCGAGCGCGGCGATGTCGAGGAGCCCTGGACCACCGTCACCTATGCGCAGGCGCTGCGCCAGGTGCGTGCGGTCGCGTCCTGGATTCTGGCGCAGGGTCTCAGCGCCGAACGCCCGCTCGCGATCCTCTCGGACAACAGCATCGACCATGCGCTGCTCGCGCTTGGCGCCCAGCATGTCGGCGTGCCCTCGGCGGCGATCTCGCCGGCCTACTCGCTGATGTCGAAAGACTTTGACAAGCTCAAGGGCATGATCGCGCTGCTCGAGCCGGGCGCGATCTATGTCTCGGCGACCAAGTCATTCGCGGCGGCGCTGGCCGCGATCGAGCCGCTACACCAGGCGCAGATCATCAGCGGCAACGCCGGCGATGGCGATGCGCTCGGCTTCCGGACGGTCGCGGCGACGCCCGAAACAGCCGATGTCGCCAAAGCCTTCGCCGCGGTCGCGCCCGATACGATCGCCAAATTCCTGTTCACGTCAGGCTCGACCGGCACGCCCAAGGCCGTCATCAATACCCAGCGCATGCTGACATCGAGCCAGCAGGCGAAGGCGCAGACCTGGACCTTTCTGGAGCAGGCCGGCAGCAATCTCGTCATTCTCGACTGGCTGCCCTGGAGCCACACTTTCGGCGCCAACCACAATTTCAACCTCGTTCTGCGCAATGGCGGCTCGCTCTATATCGACGGTGGCAAGCCCGCGCCCGGCTTGTTCGCGACGTCGCTGGCGAACCTCAGAAGCGTGATGCCGACGGTTTATTTCAACGTGCCGCGCGGCTTCGACATGCTGATCGCGGCGCTGCGCGGCGACGAGGCGTTGTGCCGCCGCTTCTTCGGCGAGGTGAAGTTCGCCTTCTATGCCGGCGCCGCGCTGCCGCAGAATCTCTGGGATGCGCTCGAAGAGCTCTCGCTCAAGACGGTCGGCCGTGCGCTGCCGATGGTCTCGGCCTGGGGCTCGACGGAAACGTCGCCGCTCGCCACCGACTGTCATTTCCTCGCCGAGCGTTCCGGCAATATCGGCGTGCCGATCCCCGGCACCGAACTGAAGCTGGTCCCCTCGGGCGACAAGCTCGAGGTCCGCGTGCGCGGCCCCAACGTCACGCCGGGCTATTGGAAGGCGCCGGAGCTGACCACGCAGGCTTTTGATGAAGAAGGCTTCTATCTGATCGGCGATGCCGTGAAGCTTGCCGACACCGCGCGGCCGGAGCGCGGCCTGTTTTTCGACGGCCGCGTCGCCGAGGATTTCAAGCTCAATTCCGGCACCTGGGTCAATGTCGGCACGCTGCGCGTCGCCGGCATCGCCGCGCTGGCGCCGCTGGCGCAGGACATCGTCGTGTCAGGGCACGGCGGTGACGAGGTGCGTTTCCTCGTGATCCCGAACATCGCGGCCTGCCGCGCCCACGCCGGCCTGCCCGAGACGGCAAGCGTGAATGACGTGCTCGCGCATGACAAGGTCAGGACCGCGATCGCGCAGGGCTTGGCGAAACTGAGGCAACAGGGTCCCAACTCCTCCGGTCACGCCACTCGTGCGCTGCTGCTCGCCGAGCCGCCCTCGGTCGACGGCGGCGAGATCACCGACAAGGGCTACATCAACCAGCGCGCGGTACTGACGCGGCGAGCCGATGCGGTGACGCGGTTGAATGCTGATGCGTCGGCGGAGTGGATTGGGTGCGTCGGATAGGCCGTCCCGTCGACCGCTAGCTGCTCTCGTGCCCCGGACGCAGCGCAGCACTCCCGGCGATGCGAAGCATTGTCCGGTGTGATGCGCTGCAGAGCCGGGGGCCCATCTCACATGACGCGCGGCCGCATGGGTCCCGACTCTGCGCAGCAGCGTTTCCACGCTGCAGCGCGTCCGGGACACGAGAGCTGGGGATGCCCAATAGGCCAGGAAGCCTGCAGCAATATCCTTCCGATTATTTTGTTGCCCAAGCAACTAATTTATGCGAACCGTCCAGGGAGCGATGACGGCGGGGAAACCGCCGCGTCCGGTCCTGGAGGAAACGATGCTCGGCCCGAATGGTGCCGTCGGCCAACGCCGGCGCATGCGTGGACGTGACGGCAGCTGGCGCGCCGCTTGCGACCTGTCAGGGATCGATGCCGCCGGTGACCGCGCCGAGATTCTCGTGCAGCCGGCGAAGCAGATCGATCAGCACCTCGCGCTCGTCCTTGTTCAGGCAGGACAACAGCCGCCGCTCGCGTTCGAGCGCTGCGACGATCACCTTGTCATGGGTGGCGCGGCCCTTCGCCGTCAGCGAGATCGAATGGGTGCGGCCGTCATGGGGATCGGTGCGTATCGAGACCAGCCCGCGCTTCTCGAGGCCCGCCAGCGTCCGGCTCACCGGCCCCTTGTCGAAACCGATGACGTGACAGATGCGCGATGCCGGAATGCCGGGCTCGATCGCCAGCAGCGACATGATCCGCCATTCCGTGACGTTGACGCCGAACTCCCGCTGATAGAACGCGGTTGCGCTGTTCGAGAGCTTGTTGGCAATGAAGGTGACGAACGCCGGGACGTAACGGTCGAGATCGAGCGTCGGTCCCGCATCGCCAGGCGCGGGTTTTTGGCGGGATCTGGTCGAAGGCGCAGGCATGTCGGGGGTCTGACTCGCGGTGGGGCCACCGACCTAAGGGCATGCGCCGTCCTTTCACAAGACCAAAATGAGGGAGGTCTCCCATGACCGCATCCGGCACGCCTGCATCGCCGGCAACGGCTTCCGTCCCGCATCTCGACGTCGATCCCTTCGACATGAATTTTTTCGCCGATCCCTACCCCACGCATCAGCGGCTGCGGGAGGCGGGGCCGGTGGTCTATCTCGACAAGTGGAACGTCTACGGCGTGGCGCGCTATGCCGAGGTCCATGCGGTGCTGAACGATCCCGCGACCTTCTGCTCCAGCCGCGGTGTCGGCCTCAGCGATTTCAAGAAGGAGACGCCGTGGCGGCCGCCGAGCCTGATCCTCGAGGCCGATCCGCCCGCGCACACCCGCACCCGCGCCGTGCTGTCAAAGGTGCTGTCACCGACCGTGATGAAGGGCCTGCGCGACCGCTTTGCGGCGGCAGCCGAAGAACGAGTCGATATGTTGCTTGCCAAGCGCAGTTTTGACGCCATCACGGATCTGGCGGAAGCCTATCCGCTCTCGATCTTCCCGGACGCGTTGGGGCTGAAGCCCGAAGGCCGCGAGCATCTCATCCCTTATGCGAGCGTCGTGTTCAACGCGTTCGGCCCGCCCAACGAGTTGCGCCAGGAAGCCATCGCGCGCTCGTCGCCGCATCAAGCCTATGTCACCGCGCAATGCCAGCGTGACAATCTTACGCCTGGCGGCATCGGGGCCTGCATCCACGCCCATGTCGATGAGGGCGCGATCACCGCGACTGAAGCGCCGCTCCTGGTGCGCTCGCTGTTGTCGGCCGGCCTCGACACCACGGTCAATGGCATCGGTGCCGCCGTCTATTGCCTGGCGCGTTTCCCCGAGCAATGGCAGCGCTTGCGCGATGATCTGACGCTGGCGCGCAACGCCTTCGAGGAGGCCGTGCGGTTCGAAAGCCCGGTGCAGACCTTCTTCCGCACCACGACGCGTGACGTCGAGCTGTCCGGCGCGACGATCGGCGAAGGCGAGAAAGTGCTGATGTTCCTCGCCGCGGCCAATCGCGATCCCAGGCGCTGGGACGAGCCCGACAGCTACGACATCACCCGCCGCACCTCCGGCCATGTCGGCTATGGCTCCGGCATCCACATGTGCGTCGGCCAGCTCGTGGCGCGGCTGGAAGGCGAGACGATGCTCTCGGCGTTGGCGCGCCGCATCGCCAGCATCGAGATCACGGGCGAGCCGAAGCGCCGCTTCAACAACACGCTGCGCGGGCTGGACAGCCTGCCGGTGACGATCACGCCGGCCTGACACGACCGGAAACAATAAAGCAGGGGAGGGACCAATGAAAAATCTGAAGTGGACGCTTGCGCTGGCCGCAAGCCTCATGACCGGCGCGGCGAGCGCGGAGATCTCGGACAATGTCGTGCGCGTCGGCGTGCTCAACGACATCTCCGGCATCTTCCAGGACACCAACGGCATGGGCTCGGTGGAAGCCGCGCGTATGGCTGCGGAGGATTTCAACGGCGGCGGCAAGAACATCAAGGTCGAGATCGTCTATGCCGACCATCAGAACAAGGCCGATGTCGGCAACGCCATCGCGCGCAAATGGCTCGATGTCGAAGGCGTCGATGCCATCGTCGACGTGCCGAACTCGGCGGTCGGCCTCTCCATCAACACGCTGCTGCGCGACAGCCGTATGACTTTCCTGGCGTCTTCGACGGCAAGCTCGGACCTCACCGGCAAGGCCTGCTCGCCCAACACCATCCAATGGGTTAACGACACCTGGGCGACCGGCAACACCACTGCAGCCGCGATGATGTCGCGCGGCGGCAAAGACTGGTATTTCCTCACGGTCGACTACGCGCTCGGCAAGGGCATCGAGGCGGAAGCACAGAAATATATCGAGGGCCACGGCGGCAAGGTGCTGGGCTCCTCCAAGCATCCGCTCGGCACCTCTGATTTCGCGTCGTTCCTGTTGCAGGCGCAGGGGTCGAAGGCCCAGGTGATCGGCCTTGCCAATGCCGGCGGTGACACCATCAACGCGGTGAAGCAGGCCGCCGAATTCGGCATCCAGCAGAACGGTCAGAAGCTCGTCGCCTTCCTGCTCTTCATCAACGACGTTCACGGCATGGGCATCAAGGTCGCGCAGGGCCTCCAGGTCATGGAAGCCTTCTACTGGGACATGAACGACGATACCCGCGCCTTCGCAAAGCGGTTCGCCGCGCGGCCCGGCATGAACGGCAAGATGCCGAGCGGCAACCAGGCCGGCGTCTATGCCTCGACGCTCGCTTATCTCAATGCGGTCGCGGCGACCGGCAGCGACAATGCCAGGGACGCCGTGCCCGAGATGAAGAAATTCAAGGGCAAGGACAAGCTGTTCGGCGACACCGCGATCCGCCAAGACGGCCGCGTCGTGCATCCGATGTACCTGTTCGAGGTGAAGAAGCCGGAGGAGTCGAAATATCCGTACGATTATTACAAGCTGGTTTCGACCATTCCGGCGGAGCAGGCGTTCCGCCCGCTGTCGGAAGGCGGGTGCGAGCTGGTGAAGTAGGGGAGCGGCGAGGCTACTTTCACCCTCCCCTGGAGGGGGAGGGTCGATGGCGCGCAGCGCGAGCGGGGTGGGGTGATCTCTCAACACGACGACTGCCCGTGCTGAGAGATCACCCCACCCCGTCACGCGATCTCGCTTCGCTCGGTCGCATGCCGACCCACGGGCGAGCTACGCTCGTCCCGGACCCCTCCAGGGGAGGGTAAGAGCAGCACTCCTACATCACCTTGCTTGATCCCTGCGTGATCAGCCGCGCCGCGCGTTGATCGCGCGCGTAGATCCAGAGCCAGCTCAAGGCAACGCTGAGCCGGTGGCGGAGGCCGATCAGGAAGTAGATGTGGGCGATGCCCCAGATCCACCATGCGATGGTGCCGCGCAGCTTGAAGCGGCCGAAGTCGATCACGGCGAGCCGCTTGCCGATCTGGGCGAGGCTGCCGGCGTGCTTGTAGCGGAACGGGCCCGTGGCAGCTCCGCGCAGCCGCGCCTTGATGGTCTCGGCGACATGCCGGCCCTGCTGCTTGGCCGCCGGCGCGATACCGGGCACCGGCTTGCCCTCCCAGGCGTTGATGCTGACGGTGTCGCCGATCGCGAAGATCTCGCGATGACCTGGGATGGTCAGATCGTCTTCGACCTGAACGCGCCCGGCGCGATCGGCTGGTGCGCCCAGCCATTCGGCGGCGGGCGAGGCCCGGACGCCGGCGGCCCAGATCCGTGTCTTGGCCTCGAGCAGCTTGCCGCCGAACACGACGCCCTCGCGATTGATCTCGGTAACGGCCTGTCCCAGCACGACCTCGACGCCGATCTTCTCCAGCGAGGCCTGTGCATAGGCCGAGAGGTCGTCGGCAAAGCCCGCGAGTACGCGCGGCCCCGCCTCGATCAGCACCACGCGGGCTTTGGTCGTGTCGATGTTGCGGAAATCGCCGGGCAGCGTGTGACGCGCCATCTCGGCGATGGTGCCGGCGAGTTCGACGCCGGTGGGACCGGCGCCGACGATGACGAAGGTCAGCCGCGCCGCGCGCTTGGCTGGATCGGTCTCGCGCTCGGCGCGCTCGAACGCCACCAGGATGTGCCGGCGCAAGGTGGTGCCGTCCTCCAGCGTCTTCAGGCCGGGCGCCCATTGCTCCCACTCGTCGTGGCCGAAATAGGCGTGACGCGCGCCGGTCGCCAGCACCAGCGTGTCGTAAGCGACCTCGCTGCCGTCGTCGATCAGCACGCAGCGCCTGGCCGCGTCGACGCCGCTGACCGTCGCGAACAGCGTCGTCACCTCGGGCCGGTCGCGCATCAGGTGGCGGATCGGCCAGGCGATCTCGCTGGTGGCGAGCGAGGCGGTCGCGACCTGGTACAGCAGGGGCTGGAACAGATGGTGGTTGCGGCGGTCGATCAGCGTGATCTCGACCGGCGCGCCCGCGAGGCGATACGTCGCCTCCAGCCCGCCGAAGCCGGCTCCGACGATGACGACGCGGTGGGGATTGGCGGCCATGATGCACCCTCGAATCTCGCTGCTCGACTTCCCCATTTAAGTGCGGATCGGGCGCTGCGGTCCAATAGCCGTCATCAATCGCCGCATAGGCCGGATGTATCGATCAGGCGCGAGAAAGCGCCGCAGGGTTGGCCGAAGTATGTAGAATTATATTTCTTGCCTTCGCCGATTGGGGCGAAATATGGTGCAGGGCAGGCACTGAGCCATTGGCGGCGCGACGGATTTTGCGTTCAATAGAGATAGACCCGGGGCGGCGATCACCCCGTTTCCGGGCTCAATAATGTGGAGGGGAGTGGTTATGAGGACGGCATTCTGGCTGGCGGGCGCAGCGGCGCTGGTGCTGGCGAACCCGGCGTTCGCCGGCGACACCATCAAGATCGGTTTCGTTTCGACCTTCAGCGGCCCGACCGCCGTGATCGGCAACGACATGCGCAACTCCTTCGAGCTGGCGCTGGATCACATGGGCCGCAAAATGGACGGCAAGCCGGTCGAGGTCATCTACGAGGATGACGGCCAGAAGCCCGATGTCGGCAAGCAGAAGACCGAGAAGCTGGTGCAGTCCGACAAGGTCGATTTCATCGTCGGCTATATCTGGTCGAACGTGCTGCTGGCCTCGCTGAAGACCGCCGTGGACTCGCAGACCTTCCTGATCTCGGCCAATGCAGGCCCGTCGCAGCTCGCCGGCGAGCTGTGTTCGCCTTACGTGTTCTCGACCTCCTGGCAGAACGACCAGACGCCTGCCGCGATGGGCCTCTACATGAACCAGAAGGGCGTCAAGAGCGTGTTCCTGATCGGGCCGAACTACGCGGCCGGCAAGGACATGCTCGCGGGCGTCAAGAGCACCTTCAAGGGCGAGGTCAAGGGCGAGGAATACACGGTCTGGCCGAGCCAGCTCGACTTCTCCGCCGAGCTCTCCAAGGCCCGCGCCTCCGGCGCCGAGTCGATCTTCGTGTTCTATCCCGGTGCGGCCGGTGTGCAGTTCCTCAATCAATATGCCCAGGCGGGCCTGAAGAGCACGATGCCGCTCTACACGGCGTTCACCGTCGACGAGCTGTCGCTGCCGCTGCAGAAGGAAAACGCGCTCGGCGTTCCCGGCGCGCAGGAATGGGTCAACGACCTCCCCAACGAGCAGAACAAGCGCTTTGTCGCCGACTATCGCAAGAAATATACCGGCCTGCGTCCGACCTATTACGGTGCGCAAGCCTATGACGCGGCACAGCTTATCAACAGTGCGGTGATCGCGGTGAAGGGCGACACCAGCAAGAAGGACGCGATGAAGGCCGAGATGGAGAAGGCCAACTTCAAGTCGCTGCGCGGCCCCTTCAAATACGGCAAGAACCACATCCCGGTGCAGAACTTCTATCTGCAGGACGTGGTGAAAGACGGCGAAGGCCAGCTCTCGCTGAAGACGGTCGCGACGATCGTCGAGAACGACCAGGATCGCTTCCACGACAAGTGCGCGATGAAGTGAGCCGCTGGTAGCCACGAATGACGCAGCCCCTTCTCCCCTTGTGGGAGAAGGTGGCGCGAAGCGCCGGATGAGGGGTATGTATCCGCGTATTCAACTGCGAGAGACGTGCTCGCGGTGAGAGACCCCTCACCCGTCTCGCCGCTGCGCGGCGAGCCACCCTCTCCCACAAGGGGCGAGGAAAACAAGAGCCTACGCCCGCGGCATGCTCGCGGGCCGCACCTCGCGGGCCTGGGCCGCGAGCCTGATGCCGGCATTGGCCGCGCCAAATCCCTGATAATCCCTGCGCTCGACGATCTCGAAGAAGAAGCGCTCGTCGAAGATGTGGGTGTAGACCTGGAAGAACTCGCCGTCGCCCTCGCGGTCGTAGAGGATGTGGTTGGTGCGCAGCTGCGCCATCAGCTCGGGCGCAAGATCGTATTTGGCTTCGATGTCGTCGTAGTAATTGGCAGGGATATCCAGGAAGTCCGCGCCGCGCTTGCGCATCTGCGCGACCGTCGCAAAGATGTCCCGGCACGAGAACGCGACGTGCTGCACGCCCGAGCCGAAGAACTCCGAAATGAAGCGCGCCGGCAGCGTGCGGTTGGCCGAGGAGCCGTTGAGCACGAAGCGCAGGCTCTGATCGGCGTTGACGATGGCCTGGCTCTGCACGAGGCCTCTGGGATCGGAGATCTCCATCTGCGGCAGCCGCTTCAAATCGAGGATGCCGGTGTAGAACAACAGCCAGGACAGCATCTCGTCATAGGGCATCGATTGTGCGATGTGGTCGACGGCGAGCAGGGCGTCGCCGCTTGCGTTGCTCGGGACAGGCTCGAAATCGGTGTCCCAGTTCCTGCCGGCCTGATCGAGGAAATACAGCAGGCTGCCGCCGACGCCGTGGATCGCGGGAATCTCGAGCTCGCCCGGCCCTACCGGCTGGTAGAAGGTGCGCGCCTTCAGCGTCTCGGCGCGCTGCATGGCAAGGCCGGCATTGTCGACATCGAGCGCAATGGCGCAAACGCCGGGGCCGTGCGTCACATAGTGAGAATGTGCAAAGCCGTCGGTCTCGCTGTTGATGACGAGCTCGACGTCGCCTTGCGACCAGCGCTCCACGGCCTTGCTCCGATGCGCGCCGGACTTGCGGAAGCCGAGTTGCGCAAACAGGCGGCCGAGTTCGCCGGCCTTGGTCTCGTTGACGGCAAACTCGATGAAGCCGGTGCCGCGGCTCTTCGCCTTCGGCGCCAGCGGCTCGGTGGCGAAGTTCGGCCAGTCCGGCGCAAGCTGATCCTCCAGCAGGATCAGCGAGCGCAGGCCGTCGAGCGCGGTCTGCGTGGCCGAGCCGGCGCGGAACTGGTCGTTGAAGATCTCCAGCGACAGCGGCCCGGCATAGCCGGTCGCCGCGATCGCGGCCATGAACTCGCCGACCGGCAGGTCGCCCTGGCCGGGGAAAGAGCGGAAGTGACGGCTCCACGACAGAATGTCGAGCTCGAGTTTCGGCGCGTCCGCCAATTGCACCAGAAAGATCTTGTCGCCGGGGATCGAGGCCATCGCGCGGGTGGGAAATCCCGGTGCCAGTGCGTGAAAGCTGTCGAGGATGATTCCGATCGCGTGATGATCGGCGCGCCGTACGATCTCCCAGGCGTCGCGATAGTCGTTGACGTGGCGGCCCCAGGCCAAGGCCTCGTAGCCGACGCGCAAGGAGCGCCTGGCGGCGCGGTCGCCCAGCTCCCGAAAATCATCGGCGGCGCGGTCGATGCCGCCGAGCGAAGCCGGCGAGACGTTGGAGCAGATCAGCAGCAAATCGGTGCCGAGTTCCTGCATCAAATCGAATTTGCGCTCGGCGCGGGCAAAATTGCGCGCACGCTGTGGCTCCGGCATGCCCTCGAAATCGCGAAACGGCTGGAACGCAGAGATCTTCAGGTTGAGATCGCCACAGAGCTTTGCGATGTCGCGCGGGCCGGAACCGAACGACAGCAGATCGTTCTCGAAGATTTCGACCCCGTCGAAGCCGGCGGATGCGATGGCGCGGAGCTTCTCGTCGAGGGCGCCGGAGAGGGAGACGGTTGCGATCGAGCGCTCGTTCATGCCGCACTCTCCTCCATGGCGCCGCCGAGAAAGAGCTGGCCGATGCGCGGATCGTTCAGGATGCGCCTGGCGTCGTCGACCATGCGGGTCTGGCCGAGCTCGAGCACGATGCCGATGTCGGAGATCTCCAGCGCCGAGCGCGCGTTCTGCTCGATCATCAGGATGGTGACGCCGCGGTCGCGCAAGGATTTCAGGATGTCGAAGGTCTGCTGCACCATCAGCGGCGACAGGCCGATCGAGGGCTCGTCGATCAGCACCAGCTTGGGCTCGAGCAGCAGCGAGCGGGCGATCTCGAGCTGCTTCTGCTCGCCGCCGGAGAGCGTCGAGGCCTGCTGTGTGGATTTGCGGCGCAGCGCGGGAAACAAGTCGAGTGCCGCCTCGATACGCTTCGGCAGATCGAGGCCCTTCCCGGCAGCGACGCCGCCGAGCTCGATATTGTGGCGCACCGACAGCTCGGGGAAGATGTTGCGGCCCTGCGGCACGTAGCAGATGCCGGCATTGAGCAGCGCGCGCTGGCTCAAACCGGTGACGTCACGGCCGGCAAAGCTGACCTTGCCCTCGCGCAGCTTGAGCAGGCCGAAGATCGCCTTGAACACGGTGGACTTGCCGGCGCCGTTCGGGCCGATGATGGTGGTGATGGTCGCAGGCGGCACCGAGAAATTGGTGCCGTTCAAAATCGTCATCTTGCCGTAGCCGCCGACGAGATTGTGAACCGAGAGTATCGGGTCGCTCATGGCTCGCGCTCCCTAATGTCCGAGATAGGCTTCGATCACGGCGGGGTTTTTCCGCACCTCGTCGGGCCGTCCCATTGCCAGCACCTTGCCTTCCGCCATCACCATCACGCGCGAGCACAGCGACATCACGAATTCCATGTTGTGTTCGATCACGACGAAGGTGGCGTTCTTCTCGCGGTTGATCGCGACCAGGCGGTCCTTCAAATCCGCAAGCATCGACGGGTTGACGCCGCCGGCGGGCTCGTCGAGCAGCACCAGGCGCGGGCCGCCCATGAAGGCCATGGCGGCGTCGAGCAATTTTTGCTGGCCATAGGACAGTCCGCCGGCGGGTTCGTCGGCGAGATGGTCGAGCTTGAAGAAGCCGATCATCTGGTTGGCGGCATCGGTCAGTCCGGCATCGGAGCGGCCGACCAGGCGCGAGGCCATGTTGCCCTGGTGCTCCTGGCCCGCGAGGATCAGGTTCTCGCGCACCGAGAGTTTTGGAAACACCTGCAGCAGCTGAAAGGTGCGGCTGACCCCGAGCTTGTTGAGCTCGGAGGGGCGGAGGCCCGTGACGACCTTGCCGTCGAGCTTGACCTCGCCGCCACTTGGCGTGAGCTGGCCGAGAATGCAGTTGAACAGGGTCGACTTGCCGCAGCCGTTCGGCCCGATCAGGCCGAGGATCTCGCCCTCTCGGACGTCGAAAGAGACGCCGTCGACGGCGCTGATGCCGCCAAAGTTCTTCTTGATCTCGGTGACTTCGAGGACCGAACTCATTGCGCCGTCTCCAGGCGGGATTTCGCGACGGCGCGCAGCGCGGAGGCCGCCTTGGTGCGGCGCTCGGCAAGGTAACGGTCGAGGATTCCCAGGATGCCGGTCGGTGACCAGATCAGAAGCCCCATCACGGCGATCGCGTAGAGCATCAGGTAATAGCCCTCGGTGAAGCGCAGCCATTCCGGCAGCAGCACCGCGATCATCGCGCCGAGGAACGGGCCGAAGTAGAAGCCCGCGCCGCCGACGATCACCATCATCAGGAGGTCGAGCGAAAGCGACAGGTTGAAAGGCACGGGATCGATATATTGCGTCAGCGGCGCGTAGAGCGCGCCGGCGACGCCGCCGAGCGCCGAGCCGATCGCGAACGCCATCAGCGTGTAGCGGCGGGTGTCGATGCCGAGCGACTGCGCCCGAAGCGGGTTTTCGCGCAGCGCCATGAAGGCGCGGCCCCAGGGCGAGCGGATCAGCCACCATACCGCGACCGACACGATCGCGAGCGAACCGAGGCAGACATAGTAGAACGGCAGGGGCTTGTTGGTTGCGATCCCGAAGACATGCGGACGCGGGATGTTGGAGATGCCGTAGATGCCGCCGGTCAGCCAGCTCTCGTTGCGGAACACCAGGAAGGCGAGGGTGGAGAAGGCCAGCGTGACGAAGGCAAGGTAGTGGTGCTGCACGCGCAGCGCGGGATAGCCGAGCACCCAGCCGACCGCGAAGCCCAGCACGATGGCGACGACGATCGCCGCCGGCAGCGGCCAGCCATGGGTGGTCATGATGGCGGCGGCATAGGCACCGATGCCGACGAAGGCGCCTTGCGCCAGCGAGACCTGGCCGGCATAGCCGAGCGTGAGGTTGAGGCCCATCGCGGCGATGCTCATCACCGCCCATTGGCTGAGGATGAACAGGCCGTAGCGGTTGAAGTTCATGGGGATGACGATCAGGCCGGCGATGACGATCAGGCCGAGCGCGATCTTCAGGGGTTTGCCGAAGCCGATCATACCGTGCGCTCCTCGGCGCGGCCCAGCAACCCTTGCGGCCGGAACAGGATGACGACGATCAGGAAGATCAGCGGCACCGCCGCGCGATATTGGGTGGAGACGTAGCTGGCCGCGAGATTGTCGAGCACGCCGATCAGCAGGCCGCCGGCGATCGCGCCGCGCACCTGGTTGAAGCCGCCGACGATCGCGGCGATGAAAGCGGCCTGGCCCAGCACCTCGCCGGAGGAGAATTTTGCCAAATAAATCGGCGTGATCAAGAGCGAGGCCAGCGCGACCAGGAAGGCATTGATCAGGAAAGTCAGCAGGATCATCCGCTCCACGGGCACGCCGATGATGCGCGCCACCGTCGGGTTTTGTGCAGCCGCCTGCATCTGGTGGCCGAGCGAGGTGCGGTTGAGAAGCGCGGTCAGGCCGAACACGGCCAGAATCGCGACGACGAGGACGCCGATGCTTTGCAGCGAGATCGCGTGGCCGAGGATGGAGATGTCGCCGGTCGGCACGATCGACGGGAAAGGCGAGGCCTCGGCGCTGAAGAACTGCTTGACCGCTTCCTTGAGGCCGATCGCCAGCGCCATGGTGGCGATGGCGAGGGGCAGCACGCCGTGGCGCATCATCGGGTCGACCAGCAGCATCTTGAAGCCGAGCCCGAGCAGGATCATCGACAGCAGGATGCCGAGGATGATCGCGAGCCAGAACGGCGCGCCCGCATGCATCGCCGCCAGCATCAGGAACGCCGGCAGCATCACGAACTCGCCTTGCGCGAAATTGATGGTCTGCGAGGTCTGCCACAGCAACGTGAAGCCGACCGCGACCAGTGCATAGATCGCGCCGGTGGCAAGCCCCGCGACTAGAAGATCGAACAGGTTGGACATTTTCCCCTCTTTTCTCTCCCGCTCCCGCGAGCGCTAGGGCAATCGCATATGGGAGCGATCTTGCCTGTAGCCATCCTTCGAGACGCCCGCCGTTGGCGGACCCTCAGGATGAGGGCGGAGTGCGCGGCAATCGTTTCAACGAGCATCGCTGCCGCTTAGCCTCATCCTGAGGAGACCGCGAAGCGGTCGTCTCGAAGGACGAGGCGCGCGCTCAGATCTCGCAAAACGTCGATACGCGATAGCCCTTCCGCCTGCGGAGAGAGGCTCAGATCACTTCACCTTCGGCAGCACCTGCTTCACGACCTGCTTGCCTTCGACCACTTCGACCAGAAAACTCTGGCGGTCGATATCGCCGGTATCGCTGAAGGTGACGTCCATCAGAATGCCCGGCTCGTCCGCGGCCTTGATGGTCAGTCCGTGCAGCGTGTCGGCGAACTTCTTCGGGTCGACCTTGCCCATCTTCTCGGTGGTGGCTTTCACCATGTAGACGGCGAGGTAGCCTTTCAGGCCGTTATGGTCAGGGACGTAATTGTACTTCTTGGCAAACTTCTCGCGGAACGCCTTGATCAGATCGACCGGCGCATCGGTGGTGAGGCCGACATGGCCGCGGGCGCCGTTGGCGGCGTCGCCGGCGAGCTCGATCACCTTCTGGCCGATCAGCGTGGTCTCGCCCATCAGCGGCGCGGTGACGCCCTGGCGCTTCAGCTCTTTCAGGATGCGCGCGCTCTCTTCCTCGTTGAGGTACACGAACACGGCGTCGGGATTGGCAGCCTTGATCTTGCCGACGTCGGCGGCGAAATCGGCCTGGCCGGCTTCTGTCGAGAGATCGGCCACCACCTTGGAGCCGAGACGTTCGAGCTCCTTGGTCACCATGTCGCGGCCGCCGCGGCCGAAATCGTTGTTGACCCAGACCACCGCGACCGTCTTCGCCTTCATCTCGTCATGGATGTATTTCGCGACCTTCGGCATCGAGGATTGCTGGCCGAACGAGGTGCGGAACAGGAACTTGTTGCCTCCTTGCGTCAACTCGGCGGCTTCGCCACCCATGATCTGTGCGATGCCGGCTTCGGCCGCGAGCGGCGCGGTGACTTTGACCGAGCCGGAATAGCCGGGCCCGAGCAGCACATAGGGTTCGGCGTCGAGCGCCTTCTGTACCTGGGCGCGGGCAACGCCGGGGTTGGACTGCGAGTCGGCGTGGGTGACCTCGAGCTTGCGGCCGAGCACGCCGCCCTTGGCGTTGATCTCCTCGATCGCGAGGTCGATGCCGTTCTTCCAATTGGTGCCGACGGTGGCACCGCCGCCCGAGAGCTCGGCGACGTCGGCGAGCTTGATCGCCTGGGCGTGGACGCCGGTTGCAGCTGCGAACGCAAGCAGGGCGCCTGCCAGGATTGTCGATTTCATGGTTTCTCCTCCCATTTTCCATTTTTCGTCGAGATTGCTCGCGGCCTTGTGTCCGGCCGCTTCGGTTAGGCTGCGTGATAGGCCGAGCTTCGTGCCGCCATCACCTCGTCGAATGCCTCTCCCATGACATCGGTCGATGGGGCAAGGCCCGTGAACAGTTCGAACGCGTCGGCGGCCTGATAGATCGCGAGCTCCCGCCCGGTCATGATCCGCGCGCCCCTGGCTTGGGCCGTTGCCAGCAGCGGCGTGATCAGCGGCGAGTAGACCGCATCCGCGACCCACAATTTTTCGTGCAGAAGCGTGGCGGCAACCGGCATGCCCCGGTCCGGCAGCATGCCGACCGGCGTGCCGTTGACGAGACCGGTTGCGCCTTGCAGCGCATCCTCGACGCTTGCGGCGATCCTTGCGCCGCCTCGCGGCGCCAGCAGGGAGACGAGCGTCGCCGCGCGCGCCGGCTCGCTGTCGAAGATGCGGATGTCGCGCACCTCCAGGCTCGCCAGCGCAAACGCGATCGCCTTGCCGACGCCGCCGGCGCCGATCACCGCAACGGCATTCCCCGCGGACGCCAGCAACGGCGCCACCGCGCGCGCAAAGCCCGTGGTGTCGGTGTTGTGGCCGGTCAGGCGGCCGTCCCTGACGACGACGGTGTTGACCGCGCCCATGCTGGCTGCGCCCGGCGCCAGCTCGTCGAGCAGCGGGACCACCGCTTCCTTGTAGGGGTAGGTGACATTGACGCCGGCAAAGCCGAGCCGCCGCACGCCTTCGAGCATCATGCGAAGCCCCGCCGCATCGGCGCCGGCAACCTCGATGAGCTGGTAATGGCCGCGCAGGCCGAGCGCCTCGGCGGCGCGCTCATGCATGGCGGGGGAGGCGGAATGCGCGATCGGCGCGCCGATCAGTCCGGTGAGGAGCTTCTTGCTGGCGGCGTATCCGCGCTTCGACATGGTTCGCTATCGTCTCAAAAGGAGCGTTCGGTCCCGGCGATTAGCGAGGAAATTCCCGCAAGCCAAGCGCAGTTCCTGGCGCGACGATAGCCTTTCCCCCGCCTAACACAATTACCCTTTCATCCGGCAAACCTAACATGATGTTATTTCTTCCGCCCGCGCGTGCCGCCGGCCTTGCCGTTTCCGCCCGGCACGGCCCTTCCGTTGCCGCCCGGCACGGCCTTGCCGTTGCCGCGGGACGGCTCGACCGCGCGCATCTCGGCGCGCAGCGACTCGATGAAGGACTCGGCATGGAGCGACAGCGGCGCGCCGCGCTTGACCGCGATGTAAGTGTCGAACCGCGTCGGCTCGGCGATCTTCAGAAGCTCGATGCCGGGATAGCCGCCATGGGCCACCGTGAACTGGTCGATGATGGCGATGCCGAGGCCCGCCTTCACAAGAGCACAGACCGTGGTGCCGAAGCGCGCGCGGATGGTGATGTTGTAGGCGAGACGGTCGCGGGCAAAGATCTCGGCCATGATCCGGCCGTAGGGATCGTTGGGATCGATGCCGATCAGCGGATAGCGGGTGATCTCGGCGGCCGAGACCTGCTTGCGGCCGGCGAGCTCGTGCCCCGGCGGCACGATGCAGTACAGCTCGCCCGAGGCCAGCGGCATGAAGTCGAGCCCGGAATGCTCGAGCCGGTAGCTCATCGCCACGCACTCGCCGCGGCCGAGCATGAGATAGTCGATGGCCTCCTCGAGCTTGAGGATGTTGATGTCGATGCCCAAATCAGGATAGCGGCGGCGGACGCGCTCGATCGCGCGCGGCACCATCACCTGCGAGATGCTCGGCACCGAGCCGATCCGCAGCTCGGACAGACCGCCGCGGCCGATCTTGGAGATGATCTCGGAGAGATCGTCGACCTTCTTGTAGACCCCGTTGATCTGCTCGAAGATGTTCTCGGCTTCCGGCGTCGGGAAGTAGCGTCCGTTCTGGCGCTGGAAGAAGCGGATGCCGAGCGAGCGCTCGGTGTATTTGACGAGGCGGCTGATCCCCGGCGCGGAGACGTTGAGCAGCTTCGCCGCGCCGCCGATGGTGCCCGTCACCATCACGGCACGGATCACTTCCACCTGGCGCAGCGTCATCATCTCTGGATGTCCCGGAATGGTCTTCCTGGATCATCTCACGGAAGGCGCGCGGCCATCCAGCGGCAATATTCTAGGAATGGAAGTGGCCGTATTTCGGAATCAGGATCTGGCAGACCACGCCGGTCGGCCGGTATTCGAGCTTCGTGCCGCCGTTGGGACCGCTGCCGAGGCTGCGCGAGATCAAGGTCTGGCCGAAGCCCGAGACCGTCGGCGGGGTCACCAGGGGCCCACCGCGCTCTTCCCATTCGATCTGCAGCGCGCCGTCGTCAAGCAGGCCGATCCGCCGCACCGACAGCTTGCCGGCGCGGGTCGAAAGCGCGCCGTACTTCACTGCGTTGGTCGTCAATTCGTGGAATACCAGCCCTAGGGACACGGCCGTCTTGGAGTCGACGGAGATATCCAGCCCTTCTATCGTGATGCGTCCGCTGGAGAGCGTCGCATAAGGCGCCAGCTCGACGCTGAGCACGTCCTTGATCTGGAGGTTCTCCCAGGACGCGTTGGACAGCAATGTATGGGTGGCCGCCAGGGCCTGGATGCGGCCGGAAAAGGATTTCTGGAAGTCCTCGATGGTGCGCTCGTGGGACGCGGTGCGCGCGGAGATCGCCAGCACCATGGCCAGCGTGTTCTTGACGCGGTGATCGAGCTCGCCCATCAGGAGGGTCTGGCGACGCTCGGCGGCCTTGCGCTGCGACAGGTTGATCAGCGTGACCACGCAGCCCTGGGTCCGGTCGCCGGATACGACGAGCGGTGCCGCGCTGATCATGACATCGGTGACGTCGACGGCAGATGTCTTCACTGCCGCTTCGAGTCCCTGCACCGGCGTACCCCCGACAGCCATCGCGACGATATCGGCACCCGACATCAGCTCGGCAGCATCGGCGAAGGTCAGCGCGATCGCCTCCTCGAACCGCTTCCCGATCGGACCCTCGGCGCAGATCCGTTCGGCGGCCCCATTGATGTGGGTGACCATGCCGGAGCGGTCGCAGACGATGACGGCCTCGTTGGCGGAGGCGAGAACTGACCGCGCCAGCCGCTCGGACTCCCTGGCGGCCGCCGTCTGCTCGCGCTCGCTGATGTCGGTGAACGTGATTGCGACGCCGCTCACGATGCCGAAATCGATCGGAGCACCGGTGAGGAGGAAGCTGCGCTCGCTGTCGCCGACGCGAACGTGAATTTCAGAGGATTGCCGCTCCCGCAGCGCCTGGGTGAGCAGCCGGCGGAAAGTTGTCTGGTTGACGGCGTCGAGCATGCCGAGCAACGCCTGCCCGGACAGCTCGCTGGCCGGCTGGTCGAGCAGGTTGCACAGCGCCTGGTTGGCATAAAGCAATTGCCCATCGGCGTCGAACGCTGCGGCACCGATGTCCATCGCTTCCATGAAGGTTCGATAGGAGTGTCCGTCGCCTTCGAGCGTGAAGACCTGCTCGGTGGTGCCGCCTTTGATGACGACGGCATCGATCTCGCCCTCGCGGATGGCCCGGAGCGTCTCCTCGGCTTCGTAAAGCCGAGCCTCGAGCTCGTCCCGGGTCAACGCAGATACGAGCGATACCACCGCCATCATTCCTCCACCGACAGATGAACTAGAACCTTCTGGGTGTCGGAAAGGTCCCCGATGATCTTGCGGATCGGGACCGGCAGCTCCTTCACCAGGGTCGGAATGGCGACGATGCCATGCTCCCGGGCGAGCTGCGGCTGCTTCTTGAGGTCGACGACCTCGACCTTGTACTTGCCGGCCAGGTGCTCGGAGCAGATCTTTTCCAGATTGCGGATCGCGGCGAGCGATTTGGGCGTCTCGCCGGCGACGTAGAGGACGAGCTTGACGGGCTCTTTGTCGACTTCGGTCATGGCTTAGTCCTGCTTCTTCTTGCCGGTCGAGAGGTCCAATCCCCGTCCGCGCGCCAGTGCTGCGGTGTTTTCCCGGCTTTGTTGCTGATAGATTTCCTCGGCCGTCATCAACCGCTTGAGCTCGGCCTCGTCGGCTTCGATATCCGCGTTGAGAGCTTCGATCTGGGCGAGTGCGCGGCGCCGCCGTTGCGTGACCTGGTCCTGCACGCGGGCGACCTCGGTCTGCCGCTCGGTCTCGGCTCGGCGCGCCCGCGCCTCTTCGTTGCGGCGCGCCGAACCCGTCAATGCGCCGCCCTCGCCCAGATAGGGCTCCAGCAGGTGGATGCCGCTATTCGACATGACGAACTCGCGGACCTGGTTGGAATGCGAGATGCCGCGCGCTTTCAGGAGATAGAGTTCACGGTTGAATTCGCCGTTGGCCTCGCGGTTGAGCAGAAGGATCCAACCATCCATGATCGACGACAGGCCGGCGTCGGTTTCCGCCTGCTCGACACTTGCCAGATGGGTAAAAACGGCAGTGATGCCGTTGGACTTGAGGTAGTCGACGATGCGCAGCAGCATCGCCTGCACCTCGGCGATGTCGGCTGAATCGGTGAAGGCGGAGATCGGATCGAGCACGACGAGCCGAGGCTTGAACCTGTTGATCTCGCGCAGCATGATCGCAAGGTGCATTTCGAGCGAGTAGAAAGTCGGGCGCGCGGCGATGTAGCGCAGCTGGCCCTGCTTCAGCCACTTGTCCAGGTTGGTGCCGATCGACTTCATGTTGCGCACGGTCTGCGCCTCGGATTCCTCGAACGAGAGATAGAGGGCCCGTTCGCCGCGCTGGCAGGCGGCGTCGGCCATCATGCAGGCGAGCGAGCTCTTGCCGGAGCCGGCGACGCCGGTGAGCAAGATGCTGCTGCCCCGGTAGAAGCCGCCACCGGTGAGCATGGCGTCGAGGTCGGGCACCCCCGTCGAGATGCGCTCGTCGAACACCTTGTGACCGAGGCCGAGCGAGGAGACCGGCAATACGGAAAAGCCGTCCTCGTCGATCAGGAACGGATATTCGTTGGTGCCGTGCGCGGTGCCGCGATATTTGACGATGCGCAGCCGCCGCGTCGAGATCTGGTTCTCGACCCGGTGATCGAGCAGGATGACGCAATCGGAGACGTATTCTTCGAGGCCCTGCCGCGTCAGGCTGCCGTCGCCGCGTTCGCCGGTGATGACCGCCGTCAGGCCCTTCTGCTTGAGCCAGTCGAACAAGCGCCGGATTTCGGCGCGCAGGATCGCCGGATTGGAGAACGCCGAGAACAGGCTCTCGATGGTGTCGAGCACGATGCGCTTGGCGCCGATCTGATCGACGGCGAATTCGAGCCGCAGGAACAGCGCCTCCAGATCGTAGTCTCCGATCTCGGCCACCTCCGACGGATCGATGGCGATGTGTTCGATGTGGATCTTGGACCGATCGATCAGCCCCTGGAGGTCGAAGCCGAGCGATTCCACATTGGCGACGATATCGACCGGGCGCTCTTCGAACGTGACGAAGACGCCGGGCTCGTCGTAGATCTTCGCGCCGTTGAAGAGGAAGGTCGAAGCAAAGAGCGTCTTGCCGCAGCCGGCCGAACCGCAGACCAGCGTCGGCCGTCCGGTGGGAAGGCCGCCCAGCGTCAGATCGTCAAAGCCTTCGATGCCGGTCGTGGATTTGGTGATACCGTCAGTCATGTCCCATCCTGGTTCCCTCCGGATTTTCTAAGCAAAGAACCTCAGAACGCCTAGTGGGGGGCGGGCAAATTTGTCAGCGCTTGGTTAGGAACAAGTCGCGAGGATCGATGTTGTGCGGCCGATGATTGGTGTCGGTCGCCCCCGGTCGCGATCTATCGGCCACGGGCGGCTCGGCCTGGCGGGGCCGTCCACTACCTCGGGCCATCGATCCCCGACGCTAAGTGTTCACAACTGCACATACAATCTTGCCACTTCATCACATGAACGGATCGGCGCCAATGCAGGCGCGTCTTGTGAGAGATGACATGAGCGAGGTCGAGGGGCGCATGCGAACTGTCCTGGATGCGGCACTCGAGGCCGCGTTCGGTCACGTCAGGCACGGCGGCGATCACGAGAGCCGGAAGCTCGTTGCTGCACGTCTGCTGGACGCGGCTCAGTCCGGCATAACGGCTTTGGACGAATTGATCTCGGTTGGACGTCGCGCGCTTATAGATCTCGAGACCAGGTCGCGGGCTTGAGCCCCCGGCTGTCGCCGGCGCGAGCTATGCTGCAATTGCGTTCTAGCTCGCCGGCCCTTCCGGCAAGACGCTTTCGGCCAGTTCCTCGCGCTCGCCTTGCAGCACCTCGCGCGCGAACTCGATGATCTTCTGCTTGTTTGCCGTTTCGCGGACGGCGAAAAACACGCGGTTCAATTCCAGGCCGAGCACGCTGTTGAGGGCGATGTCCTCGTCTTCCATCGTGGTTTTCCCGCTTCGGTCGCCTTAGGTGTATCGTGACGTCAATTCTGCCACAAGTAGTTTAAATCTTCAGTCCGGATGAGCACCGAAGAACTACGGCTGCAGCGAATTGAGGCAGCCCTCGAATACGTGCTATACGAGGGCCGTGTGGGTCAGGAAACGCACCGATGTCCGCCGTGGATTATGGCCGGGAAGCGCTGGACTTCATTGAGGGGCTGGGAGCCTATACCAAGGTTCCGGATGCCATGGAGGCGCTTGCAACCGCGTTCGGCCGGTACGGCTTCGAGCATATCATCGTGACGGGATTGCCGAATCCCGATCAGCGCTTCTCCCAGATGGTGCTCGCCAAGAGGTGGCCGGCCGAGTGGTTCAGCCTTTACACCCAAAAGAGTTACGACCGTGTCGATCCCGTGATCCGCAAATGCCGGCAGACGGTGAATCCTTTCGAGTGGTCCGAAGCGCCGTATGATCCGGAGCTGGAGCCCGGCGCGGTGGAGGTGATGCGGCGCGCTGCCGATTTCCGCATGTCGCGCGGCTTCGTCGTTCCGATCCACGGTCTGACCGGCTATGAGGCCGGCGTCTCGCTCGCTGGCGTTCATCTCGATCTCAATGCCCGCAGCAAGCCGGCGCTGCACCTGATCGGGATGTACGGGTTCGATCACATTCGCCGTCTGCTCGTTCCGGAGCCGCATCCATCGACGCGCCTTACCCCGCGCGAGCGCGAGGTGCTCGCCTGGGCCTCGCAGGGCAAGTCGGCCTGGGAGATCGGCGAGATCCTGCACATCACGCAGCGCACGGCCGAGGAGCATCTTTCAACCGCTGCGCGCAAGCTTGGCGCCGTCAACCGGACGCATGCGGTCGCGATCGCGATCCGCCACAGAATCATCTCCCCCTGAAATCCGCGCCTACTGGGAAATTTCCCAATAGTCGGTCTGGCCGTTTTCCGTGAGGATTCCCCATTATTTCGAAAAATGGGGGAATAAATGATTCATGTGATTTCTGCCGTTAACCGGCACCTCTACGAGGACGTTCTTGAGCAACATTTCAGGGTGCGACACGAGATTTTCGTCGAGGAGCGGAAATGGGAGGCGCTGCGCAAGCCCGACGGCCGCGAGATCGACACCTACGATAATGAGGACGCGATCTACCTGCTGGCTCTCGAAAACCGCCGGGTGCTCGGCGGCTCCCGCCTGTATCCGACCACCAAGCCGACGATGATGAGCGAGGTCTTCCCGCATCTCGCCGCGGTGCGCGGTTGCCCCTCGGACCCGCTGGTCTGGGAGTGGTCGCGCTTCTTCGTTTCGCGCGAGCGCCGCGACGGCGCGTTCAATCTGCAATTGATGGCGGCGGCGCAGGAGTTCTGTCTGGATCAGGGTATCGAGCGTCTCTGTCTCGTCATGGAGACTTGGTGGCTGCCTCGCTTCCATGACATCGGCTTCGTCGTGACCCCGCTGGGATTGCCGGCATTGATCGAGAATTCCTGGACCATGGCGGCGTCCATCGAGGTCCGTCAGGAATCGCTCGATGTCGTGCGCGACCGTATCGGGATGAAGGATGTCGTGCGCCAGGACGGCCCGCGTCTCGACGCCGTCGCCCGTGCCAACCTCTGCGGCCTCGCCGCACAACGAAAGAGCGCCTGAGATGTCGAACATGATGCGGGACAGCCAGATCATGGCGCAGACCAGGGACGAGAATCTCGGCTACATGTCCGACATGGCGCTCGAGCTGGCGCAGATGGCGGACGACACCGGATTGGCGACGCTCGCCTATCTGTTCCGGATGGCGGCGCTGGAGGCCTCGACGGCCAACAGCGTGCTCGCCGAAACGGATGACCTTTCCCAGCAGATGACGTCGCACTAGACGCATCTCCTCGATCGACATTTTCCAGCACCCTCCTCCCGGCAACGGGGGGAGGGTGATCGTTTGGGTGCGGCAGGTTGCCCCAGCCGACGCGGCAGCCTTCTTGCAAGGCCATTTCGACCGCATGCACCGGCATGCAACAAAGTGCATGTTCGGTGTCGAATCGCTCTTGCCTCGGAACGATACTGCCATTACCCATTTTTCCGCCTTGATGAGGCAGGGGGAGCTCTTTCACTGATGGCGACCGTGTTCGAACATCGGCGCAACACCGCGTGCGCCTGAAAGAGTCTTGATGCTGCTCGTCGTCGAACAGTTCTTGAACGGATTGCAGTTCGGCCTGTTGCTGTTCCTGCTCGCCGCCGGCCTGACGCTGGTGTTCGGGATCATGGATTTCGTCAACCTCGCGCACGGCTCGCTCTACATGATGGGCGCCTATTTCGCCGCGACCTTCGCGGCCTGGACCGGCAGCTTCCTGCTCGGCGCGCTGCTGGCGCTTGGCGCCACTCTGATCCTCGGCATCGTGCTCGAAATGTCGGCGCTGCGGCATCTCTATGGGAGGGATCATCTCGACCACGTGCTCGCAACCTTCGGGCTGATCCTGTTCTTCAATGAAGCCGTGCGGTTGATCTGGGGGCCGGCCGGCCTTGCGCTGCCGCTGCCGGTCTGGCTCACGGTGCCGGTGCCGATCCTGCCCGGCATTCACTATCCGGCCTATCGGCTCGCCATCATCGTGGTGGCGCTGCTGGTGGCGCTGCTGCTCTATCTCGGCGTGATGCGCACGCGCATCGGCATGTTGATCCGCGCCGGCGCCTCCAACCGCGAGATGATCGGCGCGCTCGGCATCAACATCAAGCTGCTCTACACGCTGGTGTTCGGCCTCGGCGCCGCGCTCGCGGGCCTCGCCGGGCTGATGCAGGCGCCGATCCTCACCGTGCAGATCGGCATGGGCGAGAACATCCTGATCCTCGCCTTCGTCATCATCGTGATCGGCGGCATCGGCTCGATCCGCGGCGCCTTCCTGGCCGCGATCTTCGTCGGCATGATCGACACGCTCGGCCGCGCCTTTCTGCCCAATCTGCTGCGGCAGGTGCTGAGCGGCGCCGCTGCCTCCACCGCCGCGCCCGCATTGTCCTCCATGCTGATCTACCTGCTGATGGCGATCGTGCTGGTGGTGCGGCCGGAGGGGCTGTTTCCGGCCAACCGTCGATGAAGTCTTTTACTGTGAGCAAGGCCGTCACGGCCCTGATGCTGGCCGGCCTCGTGCTGTTGCCGCTGTATTCGCAAGCGTCCGGCAATATCTTCATCCTGACGCTGTTCACCCGCATCGTCATCCTGGCGCTGGCGGCCGCGAGCCTCAATCTCATCATGGGTTTTGGCGGCATGATGAGCTTCGGCCACGCCGCCTATCTCGGCATCGGCGGCTACGCGGTCGGCATGCTGGCGCAGGAAGGTGTCGGCTCAGGCTTCATCCAGTTTCCGGTCGCGCTCGCGGCGTCCGCTACTTACGCGCTGGTGATCGGCGCGCTGTCGCTGCGCACCCGGGGCGTCTATTTCATCATGATCACGCTCGCCTTCGCGCAGATGGCCTATTACGTCGCCTCCGGCCTTGCCCGCTACGGCGGCGATGACGGCCTGACCGTCTACAAGCGCAGCGACTTCTCCGGGCTGATCAACCTGTCGAACCGCACGCAGTTCTATTATCTCTGCCTCGCCTGCCTGCTCGGCGTCATCTTCCTGATCTGGCGCATCGTCAATTCGCGCTTCGGCCTCGTCGTGCAGGGCTTGCGCTCCAACGAGCAGCGCATGCAGGCGATCGGCTTTCCGGCCAAACGCTACCAGCTCGTCTGCTTCGTCATCTCAGGGACGATGTGCGGCCTCGCCGGCGCGCTGCTCGCCAACAACACCGATTTCGTCAGCCCGGCCGTGATGTACTGGACCCGCTCCGGCGACCTCATGGTGATGGTGATCCTGGGCGGCATGGGCACGCTGTTCGGCCCGGTCGTGGGCGCGGTGGTGTTCCTGCTGCTGGAAGAATTCCTGTCGCAGATCACCGAATATTGGGCGCTGATCATGGGCCCGCTGCTGTTGTTGATCGTGCTGTTCGGCCGTGGCGGCATCATGGGCATGCTGGGGAGGGTCGGCCGTGGCTGAACCCCTGCTCCGCGTCGAAAAGCTGGTGCGTCGCTTCGGCGGCATCATCGCCACCGACAACGTCTCGCTCGACGTCGCGGCCGGAGAGCTGCACGCCATCATCGGCCCGAACGGCGCCGGCAAGACCACGCTGATCAGCCAGCTGACCGGGCATCTCGATCCGCATTCCGGCAGCGTCTCGCTCGGCGGCCGCGACATCACCTATTTGCCGGCCCATCGCCGCTGCGCGCTGGGCCTTGCGCGTTCGTTCCAGATCACCTCGCTGCTGCTCGACTTCACCGCCGCCGACAACGTCGCGCTGGCCGCGCAGGCGCATGCCGGCACCTCGTTCCGCTTCTTTGCCAATGCGCGCAAGGAGAAGGGCCTTCGCGATGCCGCGCACGCTGCGCTGGATCGCGTCGGGCTGGCTCATCGCGCCGACGTGCTGGTGTCGAGGCTCAGCCACGGCGAGCGGCGCCAGATCGAGCTTGCCGTCGCACTCGCCAGCAAGCCGAAATTGCTGCTGCTCGACGAGCCCATGGCCGGTCTCGGCGTCACCGAATCGCAGGGCATGGTGAAGCTGCTCCAGGAGTTACGCAAGGAAGTCTCGATCGTGCTGGTCGAGCACGACATGCCGGCGGTGTTCGCGCTCGCCGACCGCATCTCGGTGCTGGTCTATGGCCGCGTCATCGCCTCGGGCGATCCAGCCGCGATCCGTGCCAACGAGGACGTCAAGCGCGCCTATCTCGGCGACCAGCACGTGGTGACGCATCATGGCTGACACGCTGCTCGAGGTCGACGGCATCGAGACCTGCTATGGCCTCTCCCAGGTGCTGTTCGGGCTGTCGCTGTCGATCAAGCCGGGCGAGATGGTCTCGCTGATGGGCCGCAACGGCATGGGCAAGACCACGACCATTCGCTCCATCATGGGCCTGACGCCGGCCCGCGCCGGCAGCATTCGTTTCGCGGGCGCCGAGGTCAGGCAGCTTCCGTCCTACAGGATCGCGAAACTCGGCATCGGTCTGGTCCCCGAGGGACGCCAGATCTTCCCGAACCTCACCGTGCGCGAAAATCTGGTCGCGGCTGCCGCCGATCGCTTCGGCAGCCCCAATCCCTGGACGCTGGCCGCGATCTACGTCATGTTTCCGCGCCTCGCCGAACGCGCCGCCAACATGGGCAACCAGCTCTCCGGCGGCGAGCAGCAGATGCTGGCGATCGGCCGCGCGCTGATGACCAACCCGAAGCTGCTGATCCTGGACGAGGCGACCGAAGGCCTCGCGCCGCTGATCCGCGAGGAGATCTGGCACTGCCTGTCGCTGCTCAAGAGCCGGGGCCAGTCGATCCTGGTCGTCGACAAGAACATCGAGCACCTCGCCCGCATCTGCGACCGCCACACTATCATCGAGCGCGGCAAAACGGTGTGGAGCGGCACGTCGGACGAGCTGATGGCCGAGCCGGATTTGCAGCATAAGTACCTGGGGATCTAGAGCTCGCGCGTGGCAAGTTCTGGCATCTGGTCAACCAGACTTACCTGAGTTCAGACGCGTCCCGGCAGCGCGCAAGCCGACGTCAGTAGCGCCGAAAGAACCGGATGATGTCCATTGCGATCGTTCTCTATCAGAGGTAGTAGAGGCTTGGGGTCTTCGCGGAAGATCATTTTGGATAATGACCCCGCATCAAGCATGACATCGAAACCTGACGGGAATTTTTATCGTCTGCGCTGGAGAGCCGGCTTATTGCTGCTGGTCGTCGTGCCGTTCCTTCCGGAATTGGTGATATTGCTCACCTCTCTCTTTGCAGGACTTTTGGGATGCAGACCCGGCAGCGATGCTGGCTGCTCCATCGGTCCTTCTGCTGCAGAGATCATCAGGCATGCGCTGGATGCCGGCTATTTGGTGGGCTCCCGCTTTGGCGACGGCCTCGCCGTGTTGTGGCTCGCGTCTTGCTACTGGCTGATTACGCTTGGCTGGCCTCGGTTATGGTCCCGATTGCTGCTGGCGTTTGCAATCGGTCTCGTCTGCGCATTCGTCCCCTATTTCGGCCCCATGCTTTCGATCAGCCATCTCGTCAATCCAAAGTGCGAACCCAACGAAGGCGGCGTGGGTGATTGCATCGTCTTTGGCGGCGATGTCGGCGGCGCCGCGCATCAGGTGGTCGGCCTGGGCTGGAGGATCCTCGAGGGGGCTCCGCTCGCGATCGGGATGTTCGCTGTCTACGCAATCGTTGCGGTGGTCGCCGATGTGCGTGGAAGGAGGCGGGCTTTGGGATCATTGGGCTGATTGTTGATCGACCTCCTGCCGGCTGCTCGTCTCCGATATTGCCAACCAGGAGAGACTATGGTCTCATGCACCCATAGATTGTCTTATATATTTTTGGAGACGTTGCCATGCGGTTTCGTTTCACAGCATTTCGAATCGTTCTTGCCAGCGCGGGTGCGGCACTCTGGCTTACTTCGGTTCAGCCCGTCGCGGCTCAATCCAACGCGGATCCCGACATCTTGGCGGCCTATGTCTACAGACATGCCGAGTATTATTTGCCTTACGCCATCCAGTCGGCGACGGCTTACAAGCCGGTCGGCGTGCTGAACACGATGCGGGATGCTGGCCTCGGCGATGAAGTCGAGTACGCCGTGCAGAATGCGATTCCGACCTCGCAGGAAGACCTCAAAGGGTATGCGCGGAAGGTCTTCAAGCCGTGGCGCTACCAGTTCGGCAGCGACTCTTACCTCACCTGCCTCGACCCCGCCGACGAAGCTTGCAAGGCAGCTTACGCCAGGCGCGGCTGGGATTTCGGCAGCGGCCCGACATACCAGGTGTGGGCTCGGACGCGTGCGTCCGCACGCCCGTCTTGCAGCGAGGTCAGCATCGCGTTCCGCGGCACGGTTGGGCTCTCGGGAGGTGACTGGTATTCCAACCTCAGCCGGTTCGGTTCGCCCTACGACGACTATTATAAGCAGCTCCAGCGCAATGTGGACACGATCATGAAGCAGATCCAGAATCTGGATTGCTACAAGCGGGCTGCCCGGAAGCCGCAGATCGTTTCGACGGGACATTCGCTGGGCGGCGGTCTCGCGCAGTTCGTCGCGCTTGCGACCAAGTCTAGCGGTCCGCGGATCGCCAAGGTGTTCGCGTTCGATCCGTCTCCTGTGACCGGTGCGCACCTCGTCAACAAGGCACTCCTGGCCGAAAACGTTCAAGGTCTTGTCGTCGACCGCGTCTACGAGACCGGCGAAGTGCTGTCATATGCACGCGCAGCCATTCAGGAATATCCGCAGGCGCGCTCCCGCTGCAATCCGCAAGTACGAACGGTCGAGGTCAAGGCTGCACGAGGCTCGATCATCGGACTGCACGGAATCGAACTGCTCGCGACCAATCTGGCGGACCTCACCTACAACGAAGGCAATTCGTTGGGGTACCGCGCCCCGGCGACGCTGGTTGCCGGTTGCGGCGTCATCTATCGTCCCGATGCCGACGAGCAGTTGATCGCGCGCGGAGGCAATCAGCGTGATGCCGGGCTGCGACGTGCCTATGCGCGACGCGCCGGCCGGCTCGTCGCGGCGCATCCGGCTGGCACAGCCCGGCGCGCAGACGTCACACAAGCCGGCTTCCGCCAGCCGAATGGTGACCGCGAGAACCGCATCTCGGTCGGCACGGCGAATTCGTTCGCTCTTGCAGCAGGAGGCGTGCCGAGCATGCCGCTGCCTCGCGCAGAATGACCGGAGCTGATCGCCAGCTCAAAACGCCTCGAAATATTCGCGGTGCTCCCAATCGGTGACCTCGCTCAGGAAACGATCGATCTCGGCGTTCTTGATGTGGGTGTAATAGTCGACGAACTCAGGCCCGAACTTGTCGCGGAAGAACGGATCGTCCTTCAGCGCAGAGACCGCATCGCGCAGTGATTTCGGCAGCAGCGGCGCCTTGGTCTCGTAGGGCGTGTCGGCGGACGGGCCCGGATCGAGCTTGCGGTCGACGCCGTCGAGGCCCGAGAGGATCTGCGAGGCCATGTAGAGATAGGGATTGGCGGCGGGCTCGCCGATGCGGTTCTCCAGGCGCGTTGCGGCATCATTGGCGCCGCCGAGCACGCGGATCATCACGCCGCGATTGTCGCGGCCCCAGATCGCGCGGTCCGGCGCCAGCGAATAGGAACGGTAGCGCTTGTAGCCGTTGATGGTCGGTGTCGTGAACACGGTCGATGCATGCGCGTGATCGAGCAGGCCGGCGAGCCAGGCGCGGCCAAACGCGCTGAGCGGCTCGCCGCCGTCCTTCGCCATGAATTGGTTCTCACCGGTGGCGCGCGAGACGATCGACTGATGCAGGTGCCAGCCGCTGGCGAACACGTTCGGCAGTTTCGGCCGGCACATGAAGGTGGCGTGGTAGCCGTGCCGGCGCGCGATCTGCTTCACGGCAGAACGAAACAGCACCATGTTGTCGGCGGGCTCCAGCCCCTTCTTCGGAGCGAAGGTGAACTCGCACTGGCTCGGGCCAAACTCGACCTCGACCGAGCGCAACGGCAGCCCGAGCGCGACGATGTCGCGCCGTAAAATCTCCAGCACGGGCTCCATCTGATCGAAGCGCTGCTCGGTGAGATATTGATAGCCGTGGCTGAGCAGGCTCACCGAGGGCGGCGTGCCCGGCTGTCCCGCATCCTCGGGCCGCATATGCGCATCGTCGAGCTTGAAGATGTGGAATTCGACCTCCAGCCCCGCGACGAAATCGTGGCCGCGGCTGGCGAGTTCGTCGAGCGCCTTGCGATAGAGCGAGCGCGTCGCAAACGGCACCGGGCGGCCGTCCTGGAAATGGAGATCGCACAGCACCCAGCCCGTGGTCGGTGCCCACGGCAAGACGCGAAACGTGGTGGGATCAGGCACCATCAGCACGTCGGCCGCGCCCTCCATCTCCTTCATGCCGAAGCCGCCGCCGGCGGTGAACACCGGAAACACCGTGCGGTGCGAAGTGTCCTTGGCCAGCATGGTGGTGGTGATGGAGCAGCCGCTCTCCAGCGACGCGATCGCCTCCGAGGCGATGATGGTCTTGCCGCGCAGGATGCCGTGCTGGTCGGGGAAGGCGAGGCGGATGACCTCGAGATTCTTGTCTTCGACGAGACGGCGCATGCGCGACGCGGCATCCCTTTGCTCATCCGACCACAGCGCATGACGCGCGACGAAAGTCACTTCATCACTCCCTCAACTGCCGTAGGGTGGGCAAGGCGAAGCGTGCCCACCTTCTCTATCGTCCGAGCAGCAACGTGGTGGGCACGGCGCCTTGCGCCTTTGCCCACCCTACGGGGTCCGTGCATGGACGTCACTCCGCCGCCGTCAGCCGGTGCACGTTGTCCGCGATCTCCTTCGGGACCGGTGCGGCCCAGGGAGCGCCGCGGCGGCGCTTGACGTCGACCTCCATCCAGTAGAGCTCCCAACCCTGGGTCGGCCCGATGCCGTCCATGGTCGCCGGCCCCTGGATGCCGCGTGCTTTGCTCTCGTCCAGGAACAGCATCGGCTTCTCGCCGCCGCCGACTTTCTCGATCTCCTGCCGCAGCAAGCGGCGATATTGCACGATTGCCTTGTCGCTCGAACCGAGATGCTCCTGGGTGCGGTCCTGGATCGCGCCCATCGATTCCACCGCCCATTGGTCGTGCACGTTGATGTCGTTGCCCATGCCGGTATAGGTCGCGGTCTGCTGCTCGTGCGGATCGAAACCGTAATCGTTGGCTCGGTTCTTGCGCGATTTGTAATCCGGCAGCTCATAGAGCTCGAGCCGCTGGTCGCGCATCTTCTGCTTGTCGACCGGGTTCGAATAGCTGGTGAAGATCGCATACCAGTAGCAGTTCTCGTCGTCGACCGGCACGTGCCACTGCGTGATCGTCATCTCCGTGCTCATGGGAATGACGAAGCCGTGCGGAAAGAGCTGGTTGGTGACGCGCACATGGGTGCGCTCCTCGTCGATCTCGCGCAACGCGATCAGCCGCAGGCCGTATTCGGTGTGCTCGACATTGATGATCGGGCGGTCGTATTCGCGCAGGATCTTCGTCATCGGCAGGTCGCTTCCGGCCGAGGCGCCGCGAAACTGCTTGCCGTAGGCGGTCGAGGTGTCCTCGTCCTCGAAGAAGCGGTGCAGGTAGGAGGCGTGCGCGGGATCGATACCGACTTCGAGGGCCTGCAGCCAGTTGCAGGCCATGTGGCCCTTGAACGCAAAGGTGTGAGTACCAGGGGCGACGAAGCAATCGATCTCCGGGAAGGCCGGCGGCGCACCCTCGCCGAGATAGGCCCAGAGGATGCCGCTCTTCTCCACCACGGGATAGGAGCGCTGCCGGATGTTCTGGCAGAGCTTTGAATCCTCCGGCTCGGCCGGTGTCTCGATGCATTGGCCGGTGGCGTCGAACAGCCAGCCATGGAAGGCGCAGCGCAGACCGCCATGCTCGAGCCTTCCGAAGGCGAGATCGGCGCCGCGATGCGCGCAATGACGATCGATCAGGCCGTAGCGCCCTCGCTCGTCGCGGAACAGCACCAGGTTCTCGCCGAGCAGCTTGACGGGACGGATCGGTCGCTCGCCTTGCAACTCATCCACCAGCGCCGCCGGCTGCCAGTAGCTCCGCATCAGCTTGCCGCACGGATCCTTCGGCCCCGTGCGGGTGATCAGGTCGTTCTGCTCCTGGCTCATCATGGCGGGTGCATCCTCGTGTGGAGTGGCGCTTGTTCGCCTATTGAACGAATGTGCGAATTATGACATGCCTTGGACCGGCAGCAAGCAGTATTTTGCAGGATTGTCCCAGACATGCCCAAGCTGAAGCGGAGCGACAACGACGAGCGCGCGACGGACTTCGTCGAGGCGCTCGATCGCGGCCTGCGCCTGCTGCAATGCTTCGGCACCACCGCAGGTCCGATGACGCTGAGCGATCTCGCCCGTGCGGCGGATCTGCCGCGCGCGACCGCCCGGCGCATGCTGTTCACGCTCCAACGCGGCGGCTACGTCTCCGGCGACGGCAAGCTGTTCTCGCTGACGCCGCATGTGCTGACGCTGGCGGCGTCCTATCTTCGCTCCAACCAACTCGTCGCCGTGCTTCAGCCGGTGCTGGATCGCGTCGCGACCGCCGCGCAGGAGATTTCCTCGCTCGCGGTGCTCGACGGCGACGAGGTCGTCTTCGTCGCCCGCAGCAGCCCGGCGCGGATGTTCTCCGGCGGGCTCGAAATCGGCTACCGGCTGCCGGCGTTCTGCACCTCGGTCGGCCGTGCCATGCTCGGCCAGCTCGACGATGCCGATCTCGCAGCGCGCCTCAAGGCGATGACGCGCGAGGCGCTGACGCCGCAGACGCAAACCG
Organism: Bradyrhizobium amphicarpaeae; assembly: GCF_002266435.3. NCBI lineage: Bacteria > Pseudomonadati > Pseudomonadota > Alphaproteobacteria > Hyphomicrobiales > Nitrobacteraceae > Bradyrhizobium > Bradyrhizobium amphicarpaeae. The sequence continues at coordinate 6,760,702 of NZ_CP029426.2, read as the reverse complement.
ACCCCAAGGCGCTGCTCTCGCGCATCGCCGCCGATCGCGCCCAGGGTTATTCGCTGGTCGATCGCGAGGCCGAGCCGCATTTCCGCTCGATCTCGGTTCCGGTGCGTCGTTACGACAATGTGATCGTGGCCGCCATCAACATGGGCGCCCATGTCGATCGCGTGCCGGCGCAGGAATTGATCGAGCGTTTCCTGCCACTGCTGCGCGACGCCGCGGAATCCGTGCGCTCGCAATTGCTGTAGGCCGCTTCGTAGCCCGGGTGAGCGAAGCGATACCCGGGAACACTGCGAGCGAGGTCCCGGATGTCGCTTCGCTGATCCGGGCTACGCGCCGCCGCAATGAGTTGCGACCCGCGCGCACAGGTCGCGGTGCGCCAACGTGCTCGCTGTGTCACAAGGCGAAATGCCGCATGAAACACCTCTGATCGCCACCATCGTCGTTGGCCTTGGCCTAGCCTTCGTATTCGGAACGATCGTACAGCGGTTCCGCATCCCGCCGCTCGTCGGTTACCTTCTGGCTGGCGTCGCGGTCGGTCCGTTCACGCCAGGCTTCGTCGCCGACCAGGCGCTTGCCACCGAGCTCGCCGAGCTCGGTATCATCCTGTTGATGTTCGGCGTCGGCCTGCATTTCTCGCTGCAGGATTTGCTCTCGGTGCGGAAGATCGCCGTGCCCGGCGCCGTCGTGCAGATCGCGGCGGCGACATTGATGGGAGTAGGCCTTGGATGGCTGATGGGCTGGAGCGTCCCGGCGGGGCTGGTGTTCGGCCTCGCGCTCTCGGTGGCGAGCACCGTCGTACTGCTTCGCGCGCTGCAGGAGCGCCGCCTGATGGAGACCGACCGCGGACGCATCGCCGTCGGCTGGCTGATCGTCGAGGACCTCGCGATGGTGCTCGTGCTGGTGCTGTTTCCCGCGATCGCGAGCCTTCAGGGCGCCGCCGAGGGCAAGCCCGCGTTCGAGCCGCTGGCCGCGCAAGCCGGCTTCGGGCTTGCCGGCATCGTGGTGCTGACCCTCGTCAAGATCGTCGTGTTCATCGGCCTGATGCTCGTCGTGGGGCGCCGGGTGATTCCGTGGATCCTGCACTACATCGCCCATACCGGCTCGCGCGAATTGTTCCGTCTCGCAGTGCTGGCAATCGCGCTGTGCGTCGCGTTCGGCGCGACGAAACTGTTCGACGTCTCGCTGGCGCTCGGCGCGTTCTTCGCCGGCATGATGCTGCGGGAATCGCCGCTCAGCGCGCGCGCCGCGCAGGAATCCTTGCCGTTGCGCGATGCCTTCGCCGTGCTGTTCTTCGTCTCGGTCGGCATGATGTTCGATCCGATGAGCGTGGTCCGCGAGCCCTGGCCGCTGCTTGCGACGCTTGCGATCATCATGCTGGGCAAATCGCTCGCGGCCTATCTGATCGTGGTCGTGTTCCGCCACCCTGTCGTCACGGCGCTGACGATCTCGGCGAGCCTGTCGCAGATCGGCGAGTTCTCCTTCATCCTGGCCGAGCTCGGCGTCGCCTCGCAGATCCTGCCCAAGGAGGGCCGCGACCTGATCATGGCGGGCGCGATCCTCTCCATCATGCTCAACCCGCTGATGTTCGCCGCCGCCACCTGGCTCGCGCCGCGTCTCGACCCGCGGCGTGAAGAGCCTGCGGTGACAGCCGCGGTCACCGACGCGATCCGAACCACGGAATTGACGGATCATACGATCGTGATCGGCTATGGCCGCGTCGGTGCGCTCGTCGGCGATGCGCTGAAGCAGCGGCAGCTGCCGTTCCTCGTCGCCGAGGTCGGAGAGAGCCTGCTGGCGAAGCTGAAGCAGAGCGGCATCGAGACCGTGATGGGCAACGCTGCTCAGCCCAAAGTTTTCGCCGCCACCAATCCGTCACGGGCACGGCATCTCGTGATCGCGATCCCCGAAGCGTTCGAGGCGGGACAGATCGTGCAGCAGGCGCGCGCGGCCAATCCCGACATCCGCATCATCGCGCGGGCGCACGCGGATGCCGAGGTCGATCATCTCAAGGGGCTTGGGGCTGATGTCGTCATCATGGGCGAGCGGGAAATCGCGCGCGGCATGATCGAGGAGCTGGAGAGGAGGGCTCCGCATGCTGCCCAGCAAGATCGCCGTGCGCTCGCGGTCGGTTCGGTCGTTTGACCGCGGGCTCTCACGCCCGACGTCGTAGCCCGGGTGAGCGAAGCGATACCCGGGTAGGTCGTCGAGAAGCCCCCGGATGTCGCTTCGCTCATCCGGGCTACGGCACCTCGCCCTATCGCCCTTCCGCCTCGCGCTCCATGTCGCGGCCCGACAGATCCTCGCCCTGCATGTGGGCGTAATCCCGCGCCATCTCGCGCATCAGGAACTTCGCCGGCACGTCGTGATAGGTGCCGCGGTCGTTGACATATTGCATGTAGGCGCGCCCCTCCCCGTCGAAGGGATGCAGCAGCGCATCGGTGTGGCCGTCGAAATCGAGCGGCGCCACGCCGACCTTGGCGCAGAGCGTGTCGTTGAAGGTCGGCGTCGCCTTGCGCCAGGCGCCGTCGACATGCACCTCGGTGAAGCCGTGCCAGGTGAAGATGTCAGTGCCCATGCTCGCGCGCAGCTTCTCGGTGGTGAGATGGTTCTTGACGTCGGCAAAGCCGACGCGGGCGGGAATGCCATGGACGCGGCAGGCGGCGGCATAGAGCGAAGCCTTGCCGACGCAATAGCCCTGGCCGGCGGCGAGCACACTCGATGCGCGAAACGTCTCGGCGGCGCGCATGCTTACATAGGGGTTATAGCGGATGCCGTCGCGTACCGCCTTGTACAGGACGCTCGCCTTCTCCCGCTCGCTCGCATCCGCGCGCACGGCGTCGTTCGCGAACTGCGCGACGGCGGGATGATCGCTGTCGATGTACTCACCGGGATCGGTGTAGAGACGGCGGATCGTGTCGGGGAGGATGTCGGTCATGCCGGGAGCTTAGCAGGCGATCGCTGAGGAACTCAAATCAAGCATTACTGGCGGTTGCGCATCCAGTCGGCGAGGCCCGACAGCGCCTTGTCGAGGTCCTGCCGCGCGGCGGCATTTGTCACCGTCTCCTCCATCGCGCCGCGCATGCAGGTCATCCACGCGTCGCGCTCGGCATCGCCGATGGCAAAGCCGAAATGGCGCTGGCGCAGCCGCGGATGGCCCTTCTCGGGCGTGTAGAGTTTCGGGCCGCCGGTCCATTCGGTGAGATAGCGTTTCAGCACGTCCCGGATCAGGCCGAGATCGTCCGCATGCATCGCGCGGATCGTCTTCGCCTCGGGCAGCGTGTCCATGCGGTCGTAGAACCGATCGACAAGCAGGTCGATCGTGTCGCTGCCGCCGATCCGTTCGAACATGGAGGTGGTGGCGTCGGTGGAGGTCATTGTCTACAGCGCCACGCTGCGCAGTCCGAAGCTGCGGGCTTCGTTCTGCAGCACCGGCCGCACCGCGTCGATCAGACGTGCGGCTGCCGCATCGACGCTGAGCCCTGCCGTATCCACCACCGCCGTCGCGCGCGAATACAGCGGTTCGCGGCTCAACAAAATGTTGCGCAGCTCGGCCATCGCGGAGCGGTCGTCGGCCATCGGGCGCAGATCACCCTGGCGGCGGACGCGGGCCATGTGCTCTTCGGGCTCGGCCTTCAGCCAGATCGTGTAGAACGAGCTCAGGATCTGGTCGAAGGTCAGCGGCTCGGAGACGATGCCGCCGCCGGTCGCCAGCACCATCAGTTCGTTGCGCGCGAGCAGCTGCTGCAGCGCCGCCTGCTCCATGCGGCGAAAACCTTCCTGGCCGTACAGCGCGATGATCTCGGCGACCGAGAGCCCGTTCTGCTGTTCGACCTCCTTGTTGAGCTCGACGAAGCTCCAGCCGACCTTCTTCGCCAAAATCTTGCCGAGTGTGGATTTGCCGGCGCCGCGCAGCCCGATCAGCGCGATGCCGCAGAACGGCGCACGCCGCGGCGCGGTGGCGCTGCTGCCAGTGAGCAGATCCTTCGCCTGCGCGATCTGCGCCGGCGTCGCCTTGCGCAGGAGATCGCGAAACATCTGCCAGTCCGGCGTCGGATCGGCGTTGGGAAGCAGGTCTTCCAGATGCGCGCCCATCGCGTCGGAGACGCGGCGCAACAGCACGATCGAGACGTTGCCCTTGCCGCTCTCGAGCTGCGCGATGTAGCGCTCCGAAATCCCCGAGACCTTGGCGAGCACCTTGCGCGACATGCCGCGCAGTGCGCGCATGGTACGCACACGCTGGCCGAGTTGTTCGAGGAAATGGGATTCCGCGTCGGGACTGTCGGTCATGATCCTTCTACGGATGTCCTCTTGAAGGAAGTCCTGCGGCGCGCTTTAATGAAACATAGTGCCTGCTGGCATTGACAGCAAGCCGCCGCGGTGTCTTTCTATGAATTATAATTCTAAATTCGGGGGAGAAGTCCGTGAGCGAGGGATCCTACAACGCGGTGACCTGGCTGCTCGACCGTAACGTCAGGGAGGGCCGGGGCAACAAGCTGGCTTTCGACGACACCGTCTCGCATCTCACCTATGGCGAGCTCCAGCGCGAGAGCTGCCGCGCCGCCAACATGCTGCGCCGGCTCGGCGTCCGCCGCGAGGAGCGCGTGGCGATGATCATGCTGGACACGGTCGATTTCCCGGTGGTGTTCCTGGGCGCGATCCGCGCCGGCATCGTGCCGGTGCCGCTCAATACGCTGCTGACCGCGGACCAGTACGCCTACATCCTCGCCGACTGCCGCGCCCGCGTGCTGTTCGTCTCCGAGGCGCTCTACCCCGTCATCAAGGACGTCGTCGGCCGCATGCCCGATCTCGAGCATGTCGTGGTCTCCGGCGCCAAGCAGAACGGCCACAAGCAGCTTGCCGAGGAGCTCGCGGGCGAGAGCGACCAGTTCACCACCGCCGCGACGCATCCTGACGAGCCTGCGTTCTGGCTCTATTCGTCCGGTTCGACCGGCATGCCCAAGGGCGTGCGCCATATCCATTCCAATTTGCAGGCGACCGCCGATACCTACGCCAGGCAGGTGCTCGGCATCCGCGAGAGCGACGTGTGTCTCTCCGCGGCAAAACTGTTCTTCGCCTACGGCCTCGGCAACGCGCTGACGTTTCCGATGTCGGTCGGCGCCAGCGTGATCCTCAACAGCGAACGCCCGACGCCGGCGCGCATGTTCGACCTGATGAACCGCTACAAGCCGTCGATCTTCTACGGCGTGCCGACCCTGTTCGCGGCGATGCTCAACGACGAGGCCATGAAGGCCGAGCGCGGCGGCGGGAATTTGCGCATCTGCACCTCGGCCGGCGAGGCGCTGCCGGAATCCGTCGGCAGCAGCTGGAAGTCGCGCTTCAACGTCGACATCCTCGACGGCGTCGGCTCGACCGAGCTGTTGCACATCTTCCTGTCGAACGCCCCCGGCGACATCAAATACGGCTGCTCCGGCAAGCCCGTGCCGGGCTATGCGGTTCGGCTGGTCAACGAGGCCGGGCAGGACGTCGCCGACGGCGAGGTCGGTGAACTCCTTGTCGATGCGCCCTCGGCCGGCGAAGGCTACTGGAACCAGCGCCACAAGAGCCGCCGCACCTTCGAGGGACCGTGGACACGCACCGGCGACAAATATGTTCGCGACGCGGAAGGCCGCTACACCTTCTGCGGCCGCGCCGACGACATGTTCAAGGTCTCCGGCATCTGGGTCTCGCCGTTCGAAGTCGAGAGCGCGTTGATCACCCATCCTGCCGTGCTGGAAGCCGCCGTGGTGCCCGAGGCCGATCCGGAAGGCCTGTTGAAGCCGAAAGCGTTCGTCGTGCTGCGCCCGGGCGCGACCACGACGGACCTGCAGGAGATGCTCAAGGAGCACGTCAAGCAGAAGATCGGCCCGTGGAAATATCCGCGCTGGATCGATGTGGTGGAGTCCTTGCCGAAGACAGCGACGGGCAAGATCCAGCGGTTCAAGCTGCGGGAAGGGGCGCAGTGAGCGTGACTTTACGACGGCCCCGCTTGCTTACCCTCCCCTGGAGGGGGAGGGTCGGCACGCAATCGAGCGCAGCGAGATGCGTGACGGGGTGGGGTGATCTCTCCACTCGGGCAGTGTTCAGTGTCGATAGACCGCCACCCCACCCCGCTACGCATTGCGCTTCGCTTCATGCGTAGCGACCCTCCCCCTCCAGGGGAGGGTGGGCACTTTCTCAGTGGTTATGAATGGGCTTCAACCATGACCAACCTCACCCCTACCGGTTTCCTCAGCATCGGCAGCGCCAGCCTCGAATATAAATGGCTCGCGCCCGCATCTGCCGACGCCCCCACCATCGTCATGCTGCACGAAGGTCTCGGCTCGGTCGGGCTCTGGGGCGACTTCCCCGAGAAGCTGCAACAGGCGACCGGCGCCGGCATCTTCGCCTATTCGCGCGCGGGCTACGGCCAGTCGAGCCCGGTGAAATTGCCGCGGCCGCTCGACTACATGCAGCGCGAGGCGCTGGACGTGCTGCCGAGGCTGCTCGACGCGATCGGCTTCAGGCGCGGCCTGTTGCTCGGCCATTCCGACGGCGCCTCGATCGCGACGATCTATGCCGGCGCGCATCAGGATCACCGCCTGCAGGGCCTCGTGCTCCTCGCCCCGCATTTCATCGTCGAGGACATCTCGGTCGCATCCATCGCCGCGATCAAGACCGCCTACGAGACCACCGACCTCAAGACGAAACTGGCGCGCTGGCACAAGGACGTCGACAACGCCTTCTACGGCTGGAACGGCGCCTGGCTCGATCCGAAATTCCGTGATTGGGACATCTCGGAATACCTCGCCTATATCCGCGTTCCCATTATGGTCCTGCAGGGGGCAGGCGACCAATATGGGACACTGCGTCAGGTCGAAATTGCCCAGGAAGAGTGCTACTGTCCGGTCGATATTAAAGTCATTTCAGACGCGGGCCATTCCCCGCATCGTGAAGCGCCGGGGGCGACGCTTGACGCGATTGAGCAATTTGCAAGAGCGGCCCTGCGCGACGATCAGGGACTCGGGGTGCGCGCCGCATGACCATGCGGAGGCACATCCATGAGTGTGCCTTCGCATGCGAGCGGCGGTCCATTGCCGTGGCCGCGCTGGGCCTATGTGCCGGGTGAGACCGGCGAGGTCGATTCCGATGACGAGACGCTTGGCTTGGCCAAGGCGATGGTGCCCTCGGCCTTCCGCGGCTACGTGCCGGCCCGCCACCCGGCGCTGCGCTACGGGCTCGCGCTCAACGACCGCGGCTATTTCTGGGAAGCGCAGGAGGTGCTGGAGACCGTGTGGGCCGCAGCCCCTCAGAGCGGCCGCGAACGCATCCTGCTGCGCGCCTGCATCCGTATCGCCAATGCCAATCTGCGGCTGCGCATGCAGAAGGCGCATTCGGCCGCGCGCCTGTTCGGCGACGCCCTGACCGAGCTGCGGGCGCTGAGCGCGCGCAAGGTCGCCGTCGGCGGCGATGGTTTCGTCGAAAGCTTCCCGGTCGCGGCCGTGGTGGCGCTGCTCCAGGCCAAGATCGGTCGCCCGCAGCTCTCGAAGGCCGACTGGATCGCGCTTGGCGCCATTATTCGGTCCTAGCCGATTGCATGAAACAAAGTGCATGTGAACGCGCTTAAGGGCTGGACGCGTGCCAAAAGATGCACTATTGTGCATCTAACGCTAAAACCAGAACGAGCTCAAGGGTGGCCCATGGCCGGGGAAGATCGGCGCCTCGCAGGCGGCGCGACATTCATCGATTTCCAGACCGAACCGTCCCGCTACAAGCACTGGAAGCTCGCGGTCGAGGGTGACGTCGCGACGCTGACCATGGACGTGGACGAGAACGGCGGCCTGTTCGAGGGCTATCTGCTCAAGCTCAATTCCTACGATCTCGGCGTCGACATCGAGCTGGCGGACGCCGTCCAGCGGCTGCGCTTCGAGCATCCGGACGTGAAGGTCGTGCTGCTGCGCTCGGCCAAGAGCCGCGTGTTCTGTGCCGGCGCCAACATCCGCATGCTCGCGGGCTCCACGCACGCCCACAAGGTCAATTTCTGCAAGTTCACCAACGAGACCCGCAACGGCATGGAAGATTCGTCGGAGAATTCCGGCCAGCGTTTCATCACCGTGGTGAACGGCTCCGCGGCCGGCGGCGGCTATGAACTGGCACTCGCGACCGACCACATCATCCTGGCCGACGACGGCTCGTCCGCCGTCGCCCTGCCCGAAGTGCCGCTGCTCGCGGTGCTACCGGGCACCGGCGGTCTCACCCGCGTCGTCGACAAGCGCAAGGTGCGCCGCGACCACGCCGACTTCTTCTGCACCATCGAGGAGGGCGTCAAGGGCAAGCGCGCCGTGCAGTGGCGCCTGGTCGACGAGATCGTGCCGAACAGCAAGCTCGAAGCCAAGATCGCCGAGCGCGCCAAGGAGTTCGCGGCCGCCTCGAAGCGCAAGGGCAGCGGCAAGGGCATTACGCTCTCCCCCCTCAAGCGCGTCATCGACGAGACCAGCATCCGCTACGGCTTCGTCACCGTCGACATCGATCGTGCCGCCCGCATCGCCACGATCTCGATCAAGGCGCCGGAGGCTGCTCCGCCCGCCGACATCGACGGCATGATGGCGCTGGGCGCCTCGTTCTGGCCGCTCCAGGTCGCGCGCGAGCTCGACGACGCCATCCTGCATCTGCGCATCAACGAGCTCGAGATCGCGATGCTGGTGTTCAAGAGCCACGGCGAGCGCGCCCATGTGCTCGCGCACGATGCTTTCCTCGAAGCCAACAAGGCGCACTGGCTGGTCAACGAGATCAGGCACTACTGGAAGCGCGTGCTCAAGCGCATCGACGTCACCTCGCGCACGCTGGTGACGCTGGTCGAGCCCGGCTCCTGCTTTGCCGGCACGCTGGCCGAGCTCGTCTTCGCCGCCGACCGCTCCTACATGCTGATCGGCACGCGCCAGGGCGACAACCGTCCGCCGCCGTCGATCGAACTCTCCGCGATGAATTTCGGCCCCTATCCGATGAGCCACGGCCTGACGCGGCTGGAGTCGCGCTTCCAGGCCGATCCGTCCGACGTGGAGCGGGCGGAAGCGACGATGGGCACCGCGCTAGATGCCGAGCAGGCCGAGGAGCTCGGCCTCGTCACCTTCGCGCTCGACGACATCGACTGGGACGACGAGGTCCGCGTGTTCCTGGAGGAACGCGCCAGCTTCTCGCCCGACAGCCTCACCGGCATGGAAGCGAGCCTGCGCTTCGTCGGCCCGGAGACGATGGAATCGAAAATCTTCTCGCGCCTGACCGCGTGGCAGAACTGGATCTTCCAGCGCCCCAACGCCGTCGGCGAGGAAGGCGCGCTTCGCCGCTACGGCAGCGGGCAGAAGCCGAAATTCGATATGACGCGAGTCTAGGAGTTGACGTCATCCTGAGGTGCGAGCGTAGCGAGCCTCGAAGGATGCAGGAAAGAAAGTTTGCGATACCGGCATCCTTCGAGGCTCGCGCAAGGGCGCGATCTCCTCAGGATGACGGCGGAGCGAGCCGATATGCCAGCACGGTAGACAGGAGCACGGCCATGAATATGAACATCATGAACGTCGACTACTCGACCAAGATTCCCAACAACGTCAATCTCGCCGAAGACCGCCAGGTGCTCAAGGCGCTGGAGGGCTGGCATCCCGGCTACATGGATTGGTGGAGCGACATGGGGCCGGAAGGTTTCCAGGAGTCGCTGGTCTATCTGCGCACCGCCTATTCGGTCGATCCGCGCGGCTGGGCCAAGTTCGACTATGTCCGCATGCCCGACTATCGCTGGGGTATCCTGCTTGCGCCGCAGGAAGAAAATCGCGTCGTGCCGTTCGGCGAGCATTATGGCGAGCCGGCCTGGCAGGAAGTCCCGGGCGAGCATCGCGCCATGCTGCGCCGCCTGATCGTGATCCAGGGCGACACCGAGCCGGCCTCGGTCGAGCAGCAGCGCCATCTCGGCAAGACCGCGCCCTCGCTCTACGACATGCGCAACCTGTTCCAGGTCAATGTCGAGGAAGGCCGCCATCTCTGGGCGATGGTCTATTTGCTCCAGAAATATTTCGGCCGCGACGGCCGCGAGGAAGCCGATGATCTCTTGCGCCGCCGCTCCGGCGATGCCGATGCCCCGCGCATGCTCGGCGCCTTCAACGAGGCGACGCCGGACTGGCTGTCCTTCTTCATGTTCACCTATTTCACCGATCGCGACGGCAAGATGCAGCTGCACAGCCTCGCGCAGTCGGGCTTCGATCCGCTGTCGCGCACCTGCCGCTTCATGCTGACCGAGGAAGCGCACCACATGTTCGTCGGCGAGACCGGCATCACCCGCGTCGTGCAGCGCACCTGCGACGCCATGCGCGAGGCCGGCATCACCGACCCCACCGACATCGCGAAAGTCCGCGCGCTCGGCGTTATCGATCTGCCGACCATCCAGAAGAAGCTGAATTTGCACTATACGCTGTCGCTCGATCTGTTCGGCTCGGAGGTCTCGACCAACGCGGCGAACGCCTTCAACGCCGGCATCAAGGGCCGCTATCACGAGACTCAGATCGAGGACGATCACCAGCTCAAGAACGCCACCTATCCGGTGCTCAAATTCGTCGACGGCGAGATCAAGCTTGTCGACGAGCCAGCGCTGACCGCGCTCAACATGCGCCTGCGCGACGATTACAGCCAGGATTGCGTCAAGGGCCTGCTGCGCTGGAACAAGGTGATCACGACCGCGGGCTACGACTTCCAGCTCAAGCTGCCGAACGTCGCCTTCCATCGCCATATCGGCGAGTTCAAGAGCGTCCACGCGACGCCCGACGGCCTCCTGATCGACGATGCGACCTGGGCGAAGCGCAAGGATGATTGGCTGCCCTCGACCGCCGACGGCGACTTCATCACCTCTTTGATGCAGCCCGTCACGGAGAGCGGCAAGTTCGCCTCCTGGATCTCGCCGCCGAAAGTCGGCATCGACAACAAGCCCGGTGATTTCGAGTACGTGAAGATCGAGTCGTAGTCAGCTTCGTTGATGCGGCAATGAACGAGTGCGTGGCGCCCGATGGGTCGCCGCGCGCTTGATCGGCCTCAACGACCTGACGGCCTCGTGCGTATAGCAATGCTCCAGCGGTCCCGCTGGAGCATTGCGTATGTGGCCTCTTGTCGTCGAAATCGCGCTGATCTCGATCGCCGTCTATCTTGCGATTGCAATGGTCTTGATCGCGTGGCCGACGCCGGCGCCATCGGCTGCACCGGGCACGGCGACGCGCGAGCTGGACAGCCTTGTCGCAGGCGGCGAGCTCGCGGAGCCGGCTGCGCCTCGCCACTTCGCCGCGCGAGACGGCGCAATTCGCTTGTATCGGGTCTATCCCGGTACGGGTAGCGACGTTCTGGTTTTCCTGCACGGATCGAGCAGCGACGGCCGCTATCTGGCGCGCCTTGCCAATGCCCTGGTCGCTTTGACCGGACTGACGGTCGTCACGCCCGACATGCGCGGTCATGGCTCCGAGCCGGGACGTCGCGGCGACATCGAGGCGGTCGATCGCCAAGAGCAGGACATCGCCGATCTGATCGCAGTGCTGCGGACGCAAAATTCGTCCGGCCGCTTTCTGCTCGGGGGCCATTCGATCGGGGCCGGCCTCGCCATCCGCGATGCAGCGGGTCAGGAGAAGCCCAAGCCCGATGGGATGGTGCTGATCGCGCCCTATATCCATCGCAGGTCACCCGCAGCCCGCCCGAATTCAGGTGGTTGGGCGACGCCGTTCGTTCCCAGGTTTGCCGGGATCGAAATGTTGCAGCGGTTCGGCATCCATATCTTTGATGGACTGCCCGTGCTGCGTTTCGCAGTGCCGCCCGCCGCGCGAGATGGTATCGAGACTCCGCTCTACAGCTGGCGGCTGTTCGCATCGGTCACGCCGCGGCCAGACTGGCGCGACGATATCCGTCGCATCGATTGTCCGGTGCTGGTTCTGGCGGCGGAACGGGACTCGATTTTCCGTTCGGAGGGCTATCGCACGATCTTCGAACCCCTGGCGCGTGCGACCGTCGAGGTCATCCCGGCGATAGATCACTTCCAGCTCGTCACCAGCGAGGAGGGGCCACCGCGCGTCGCGCGATGGCTGAAAGAAGCCGTGCGGTAATCGGCCTCCAGCGACAACAGGCCCGGCGATTTCGCCTATGTGAAGATCGAGTCGCAGGCGTTAGGGCGAACGCTCGCACAGCACGAATGGTGTCATCACCCGCGAAGCGGTGATCCAGTATTCCAGAGGCGGCGGAGATAAATCGAGACGCTGCGGCGTTCTGGATGCCCCGGCCGAGCCGGGGCATGACTGCTGAGTGTGAGGCGCGCTCTGCTGGCTCGCGACACCTACCCCGCAATCTCCAGCCCGGCATTCGCGTACACCACGCCGCCATCCACCGCGATGGTGTTTCCGACCACGTAATCGCCCGCACGCGAGGCGAGATAGATGGCGACGCCCGCCATGTCCTCGTCGCTGCCGATCCGGCGCGACGGAATGCGCTTGGCGACTTCGTCCGAATGGTCGCGCGCGGCACGGTTCATGTCGGACTTGAAGGCGCCCGGCGCGATCGCGGTGACGTTGATGTTGTCCTTGATCAGCTTGGTCGCCATCCGTCGCGTCAGGTGGATCACGGCGGCCTTGCTGGCGGCGTAGGAATAGGTCTCGCCCGGATTGACGAAGATGCCGTCGACCGAGGCGATGTTGATCACCTTCGCCGGCCGTTCGTGCGAGGCCGCCGCGCGCAGCGGCTTGGCCAGCGCCTTGGTCAGGAAGAACAGCGACTTGACGTTGAGGTCCATCACCTTGTCCCAGCCGCTTTCGGGGAACTCGTCGAAATCCGCGCCCCAGGCCGCACCCGCATTGTTGACGAGGATGTCGAGCTTGGGCTCCAGCTTGATGATCTCGGAGGCGAGCCTGTCGCAGCCTTCGACGGTGGAGATGTCGATCGGCAGTGCGATGCATTCGCCGTCATATTGCGCGGTGAGCTCCTTGGCGGTCGCCTCGCAAGGGCCGGCCTTGCGCGCGGTGATGTAGACCTTCGCGGCGCCGGCACCGAGAAATCCCGCCGCGATCATTTTGCCGATACCGCGCGAGCCGCCGGTCACCAGCGCGACGCGGCCTTTGAGCGAGAACAGATCGTTGAACATGGTACCTCCCTTGGTTGACGGTGTTTTGGGCGGGCGGGGGAGGGGAGTCAAGGAAAGGGCGCTTAACTCAGACGTGAGTGGGGCGCGACAACGGCCCAACCAATTCGGTGTCGTCCCCGCGGAAGCGGGGATCCATAACCACAGGGAGAAGTTTGGCGATGACTCGTCGTTCGGTACTTCTACCAAACGCGATCGATAAATTCCGCGGTATGGGTCCCTGCGCCCGTGCGCAATTGCGCACTAGGCAGGGACGACAGCAGAGTTTCGGCGCCTAAGCCGCCGCGATCCGCCGAAAACCGTTCCACATCGCGGTCGCGGCGCCCGAGGTCAGCACCGGCAGGATCCGCGCGTCCTGGTAATTGCCGTTGAGCGAGACGCGCGGCAGCGCCGTCATGTGGGCGGCATTGTCCGCGAACAGCATGCCGGGCCGCGTCGTCACCGCGGTCTTGAAGCCCGCCGTTGCAGCAAGGCCGAATTCGCGTACGCCTGCGGCCTCGCGATCGCCATAGGGATAGGCGAGATGCAGCACGGGACGGTCCAGCGCCTGCTCGATCCGCGCGCGGCTCGTGACGATCTCCTGCGTGGCGATGTCTTCGGCCAGCTTGGCGAGGTTGCAATGGCTGATGCTATGCGCGCCGATCGTGACCAGCGGATCGGCGGCAAAGCTCCTCAGCTCGGCCCAGGACAGGCAAAGGCTGCGGCACAGCGCTGCCATGTCGACGTGGTGCGTCGCGCAGAGCGCCTCGATCTCCCGCTTGAGATCGTGCTCGCCCGGCAGCGCGCGGAGCCAGTCGTGCAGGCGGTCGAACGCTGCCTGCTTGGCCACAGGCGTCGTCGCATCGAGCCGCAGCGCGGAATGGCCGATGGTGACGTCGATCTGCTCGGCCTTGGCGATCACGGCCTCCAGCGCCGCCCACCACAGCCGTCCGGTGCCCTCGGCAAAATCGCTCGCGACATAGACCGCGAGAGGCGCGTCAAATTCGCGCAGCACGGGCAGCGCGTAGTCGAGATTGTCACGATAGCCGTCGTCGAGGGTGAAGGCCGCGAAGCGGCGGTCGAACCGGTCCTGCACCAGCCGCTCATGCAGCTCGTCCATGCTGACGATGTCGATGTCGCGCGAGCGCAGATGGCACAGCGTCGCGCGCAGGAATTCGGGGGTGACTTCGAGATGCCGGTTCGGCTGGAACGCGGCCTCGCGGGCCGGCCGCACGTGGTGCAGCATGAAAATGGCGCCGACACCCGACAAGAGCGGGCGCAGCAAATGGTGCGCGCCGCTGAAATAAAGAGCTCCCAGCCCGGCGCGGATGACGTTGTTACGCAGTTGTTTCATGATCCGCTGGCGAACTCTGGCATTCCGCCCTCAACTTACGGAAGAACCCTTGAAGAAAAAGTTAGTCTGATTGTCGAGCCCGCGCCCTCGGAAGGGCACCATTTCCGGTTTGACAGCCTGCCAAGGGTTTGTTTTGTCTCCGTTTCCAGAGTTCGGGTCGTAGAATGCAGAAGCTTTTTAGGTGGGCCAGCAAATGGTGGTTGGGGCTAATTCCCCTGGCCGTCATGTGGGGATTTGCGGCCTGGAATAACACCTTACCGGTCGAAGCCGACCTGTCGGCCCGCAGCTCGGCCGCGCTGAAGGATACCGTTCTGGACAAGACCCGGATCGCGGTGGACGGCCGCGACGTCAGCCTGGCCGCGGACGCCTTCTCCGAGGAAGGGCGCCGGGACGCCGTGATGGCGGTCGAGACCGTTCCCGGCGTGCGCCTGGTCGACGACCGGACCCGCCTTGTTCCCGAGGCCAAACCCTTCGTCTGGAACGCCGAGCGCGACGTGGTGCGGGTGACGCTGTCGGGCTCCGCGCCCTTGCCGTCGATGAAGGGCCGGCTGACCGAGGCGGCCCGCAAGGAGGTCGGCGGCGGCGAGGTGGCCGACCAGATGGGGCTGGCGCGCGGGGCGCCGCCGCGGTTCGAGGCCGCCGCGATGCTGCTGCTGGACCAGATCGGCAAGCTCAAGGACGGCAAGATCACGATCACGGACACCAAGGTCAATCTGTCGGGCATGGCGCGCGATCTCGGCGGCCGCGAGGCGATCGCGGCGGCGCTGAAGAACCTGCCCGAGGGCTTTTCGGTCGCCGCCAACGACGTCAAGGCGCCGCCCTATATCTTCCAGGCCTACAAGGATCCGGTCGCCGCGACCGTGACGCTGACCGGCTACGTGCCCGACAACACCGTCCACGCGGCGATCGCCACCAGCGCCTCGCGAAAATTCTTCACCGAGAAGGTCGTCGACAACCTCAAGGCCAGCGTCGGCGCGCCGGGCGCCTTCAGCACCGCCGTGATCGCAGCGCTCGGCGCGCTGTCGCGGCTGTCGACCGGCACGCTCGTGGTCTCCGACCGCGAGGTGAAGCTGTCGGGCGATGCGCTTTACGAGGCGGCCGCGAACGACATCCGCGCCGGCCTCGGCAAGGACTTCCCGAAGAACTGGCAGTACAAGCCCGAGATCACGGTGAAGCCCGCGGCAGGCCCGGTCGACGGCACCGTGTGCCAGCAATTGTTCACGGACCTTCTGGCCAAGGGCAAGATCCGCTTCGCAACCAAGCGCGCCGACATCGATCCGGATTCCGCCGCCATCCTCGATCATCTGATCGAGACGGCGCTGCGCTGCCCCACCACCAATGTCGAGGTTGCCGGGCATACCGACGCCGACGGCGAGGACGGCTTCAACCGGGCTCTCTCGGAGAAGCGTGCGCAGGCGGTGATCGACTATCTGGTCAAGGCCGGCCTGCCCGCCAGCCGCTTCACCGCGGTCGGCCATGGCAGCACGCAGCCGGTCGCCGGCAACGATACCGATGACGGCAAGGCGCAGAACCGCCGCATCGAATTTCTGGTGAGGTGACGATGCCCTATCTCGTGTCGTTTCATATGGGCTGGCTGATCGGCTCGGTGCTGCTGGGCTTCTGCATGGGCTGGATCTCGGTGGTCCAGCGCGGCAACGGCACATCGAAGGTGACGGCGCGCTGGCTCGCCGCGCTCGCCGTCGCCCTGGTCGCGGCCTCGTTCGCCCATGTCGTTCCCGGCCGCTTCGGCTACTGGCTCGATCTCGGCCTGATCATGTTCGCCTGCTACCTGGTCGGCTGCACCATCGGTGCCTGGCTACGCGATCGCGTGGTCTCGCGCAGCCAGCCTGCGGCCTGACCCTGCGCCCCCCGCGAGGATCGGGCTGCCGTCGCGCCGCGACCTTCCGGCGCATCGGAAATCCGTGAATGAGTCCCGGATCGCCCCCCTCTTTCAACAGCCGGGCGGCGCTCATAGATTGACGTTGACTTAAGGCGCGAAGGAACATTGGGCGGCCGAAATCATCAAAACTTCATGGCGCCTGCGCAGGATCGCCACGGAGATTCGCCTCAGGTCCTGCCGCCGAAGGCGCCAAACCGTGCATCAGGAGCCCGCAACCCTGCCTAAAATATTGAATGCACGTGTTTTTGTTCGAATTGGCGAATTCCACTCCGCTCTAAAACGCGCTAGTGGAGGGGCAGGGGGCATGCGCGATGCCGGAGCCGGCGGCGAGGGTTCGTTGAGTGCCGGTCGTTGAGTGCCTGTGCGTCGTCTGCCTGTTCGTCGGCCACCCTGGCCGCTGAAGCGTTGTTCGAGGTCTAGATGCTGGAAGCCATACGCAGAGCGGTGTCGTTTCTGCGCCAGAAGCAAATCCTGCATAAGCTTGGCGTTGTGGTCAGCGTCGCGGTCATCGGCATCGCTTGCTATGTGCTCTACCACATGCTGCGAGGCATCGATTTCAACGAAGTCCTCGAAGCGATCAAGAGCACCGAGCCGCGCCAGATTGCGATGGCGGCGCTGTTCGTCACCGCCGGCTATTTCACGCTGACCTTCTACGACCTGTTCGCCGTGCGTGCGATCGGCCATGCCCATGTGCCCTATCGCATCAACGCGCTCGCCGCCTTCACCAGCTATTCGATCGGTCACAATGTCGGGGCATCCGTCTTCACCGGCGGCGCGGTGCGCTACCGCATCTATTCGGCCTACGGCCTGAACGCGATCGACGTCGCAAAGATCTGCTTCCTCGCCGGCCTGACCTTCTGGCTCGGCAATGCCGCCGTGCTCGGCCTCGGCATCTCCTATCATCCGGAGGCCGCCGCCTCGATCGACCAGCTTCCGCCCTGGCTGAACCGGGCGCTGGCGATGATGATCATCGCGGGGCTGGTCGCCTATGTCGTCTGGGTCTGGACCCATCCGCGCGTGGTCGGCCGCGGCCCCTGGACGGTGGTGCTGCCGGGCGGTCCGCTGACGCTGCTCCAGATCGCGATCGGCATCATCGATCTCGGCTTCTGCGCGCTCGCGATGTATGTGCTGGTTCCGGACGAGCCCAATCTCGGCTTCGTCGTGGTCGCCGTCATCTTCGTCTCGGCCACCCTGCTCGGCTTCGCCAGCCACTCGCCCGGCGGGCTCGGGGTGTTCGACGCCGCCATGCTGGTCGGCCTCTGGCAGATGGACCGCGAGGAGCTGCTCGGCGGCATGCTGCTGTTCCGCGTCCTCTATTATCTCTCGCCCTTCGTCATCTCTGTAATCTTGCTGACGTTTCGCGAAGTTATCATCGGCGCACGGTCGAAGCGCCTGCAGCAGGCGGCACTCAAGCTCGACCCTGGCCCTGCGCCTGAAGCCGCCTATGTGAGAGAGCGCAGCGACAAGTCTTAGGACCGGTCCTGCAGGAGAAGTCCGCCCCGATGGCGATCGACGCCCCATCTTCTCCCTCCGCGCAGCCCTGGTCCGACCGGCTGCGGCATTCGACCGTGATCCTGATCGCCGCGGCGCTGGCGCTGTCCGTCGTGGTCTCGCTCGACGAATTGTCGGCGTTTCATGCCGCGATCGTGTTCCTCTGCATCGCGGCGGCAGCCTTGATCCCGTGGCGGCTGCATGATCCCGCCGCATCCCGCGACGAGGTCAGGCGCATCAATCCGGTCGAGAGCGCGGCGGTGGCCGCGGTGGTCGCCGGCATGCCGGATCCGGCGGTGCTGCTCGACCGCGCCGGCCGCGTCATCCACCTCAACGCCGCCGCCGCCCAGCTCGCGCCGGCGCTGCGCCGGAACGAACTCGCCCAGTTCGCGCTGCGCTCACCGGAGATCATCACGGCGTTGCGCGAAGCAATCGCGACCACCGAGGCCCGGCGCGCGACCTATCTCGACCATGTCCCGGTCGATCGCTGGATGGAGCTCATGATCACGCCGGTGCCGGTGCCGACCAGCTTCGGCGGCGCCGACAAATGCATGCTGATGACCTTCCACGACCAGACGCCGCTACGCCGGGTCGAGGAGATGCGCGCCGACTTCGTCGCCAATGCCAGTCACGAGCTGCGGACGCCGCTGGCGGCGCTGTCGGGCTTCATCGACACGCTGCAGGGCCAGGCCAAGGACGATCCCAAGGCGCGCGAGCGCTTCCTCGGCATCATGCACAATCAGGCCACCCGCATGGCGCGCCTGATCGACGACCTCTTGTCGCTGTCGCGGGTCGAGCTGTCGGCCCATGTCCGGCCCGACACCCTGGTCGACCTGCTGCCGATCATCCGCCAGGTCGCCGACGGGCTCGAGCCGCTGGCGCGCGAGCGCCAGGTCGAGGTCGACATCCAGTTGCCGGAGGGGCCGGTGATGATCGCGGGCGACCGCGAGGAGCTGCTCCGCCTGTTCGAGAATCTGATCGAGAACGCGCTCAAATACGGCGCCTCCGGCGGACGCGTCATCGTGTCGCTCACATCGGGCGCGGCCACTGATGGAACTCAGGAAATCCGGATCATGGTGCGCGATTTCGGCCCCGGCATCGCGCCCGAGCACCTGCCGCGGCTGACCGAGCGGTTCTACCGGGTGGACGTCGGCGACAGCCGCTCGCAGGGCGGCACCGGGCTCGGATTATCGCTGGTGAAACATATTCTTAACCGCCATCGCGGCCGGCTTTTGATCGAGAGCGTGCCCAAGCAGGGCGCCACTTTCACGGCCTGTTTTCCCCAGGCGAGGAGCCCGGCGGCGACCTGAAAAATAAGCGATTACAATCGCTTAAGTGTGTCATCCGACTGTCACGAAACCTTCGTAAAAGCACAGCCAACCGCTCCTAAAGGGGCGGCGTGGGGAGCGCGATCGGGCGCGGATGGCGCTTCGCTCCCCCGTATGGAGACCAGCATGAATTTCCTCAAAACGATCGTCGCTGCCGGCATGGTCGCCGCTTCGACGACGGCGGCCTTTGCTGCCGACATCACCGGTGCCGGTGCGACCTTCCCGTTCCCGATCTATTCGAAGTGGGCTGACGCCTACAAGAAGGAGACCGGCAACGGTCTGAACTACCAGTCGATCGGTTCCGGCGGCGGCATCAAGCAGATCCAGGCCAAGACCGTGACCTTCGGCGCGACCGACATGCCGCTCAAGGCCGAGCAGCTCGAGAAGGACGGCCTCGTCCAGTGGCCGATGGTGATGGGCGCCATCGTCCCCGTCGTCAACCTCGAGGGCGTGAAGCCCGGCGAGATGGTGTTCGACGGCGAGACGCTCGCCAGCATCTATCTCGGCAAGATCACCAAGTGGGACGACGCCGCGATCAAGAAGCTCAATCCGAACGTCAAGCTGCCCTCGGAAGCCATCACCGTGGTCCGCCGCTCGGACGGTTCGGGCACCACCTTCAACTTCACCAATTATCTCTCGAAGGCCAGCGCGGACTGGAAGAGCAAGGTCGGTGAGGGCACCGCGGTCGAGTGGCCGGTCGGCGTCGGCGCCAAGGGCAACGAAGGCGTGTCCGGCAACATCGGCCAGACCAAGAACTCGATCGGCTACGTCGAGTATGCCTATGCCAAGCAGAACAAGCTGACCTACACCGGTCTCGTCAACAAGGCCGGCAAGACCGTGCAGCCGACCGTGGAAGCGTTCCAGGCGGCCGCCTCCAACGCCGACTGGGCCAAGGCGCCCGGCTACTACGTCATCCTGACCGACCAGCCCGGCGAGAAGTCCTGGCCGATCACGGCGGCGACCTTCATCCTCATGCACAAGGATGCCACCGACAAGGCTGCTTCGCAGGAAGCCATCAAGTTCTTCCGCTGGGCCTTCACGAAGGGCGACAAGGCGGCCGAGGAGCTCGACTACATCCCGATGCCGGACACCGTCGTCAAGCAGATCGAGAAGACCTGGGCTGCCGATATCAAGAGCTAAGCGCTCTCCTCTCGTGTCCCAGACGCGGTGCGGCCCTGGCGATGCAAAGCATCGTCCAGTGTGCCGCTCCGCAGAGCCGGGACCCACAAGAGCTGGGCCCCGGATCATCGTCGCAGCGCTTCGCGCCGCGCCGCGTCCGGGGCACGGGACCAAACAGGCAAGAACAAGTATAGTCAGTACAGGGGATCGGCGTGGCAGAAATGGCCGTTCAGAGCGATATCATCGACGACGCCGGACCGTATGATCGCGCCAAGGCCTTGGGCGCGTTCAAGCTCGGCGACGTCACCTTTTACTGGATCACGCGGCTGTCCGCGATCTCGGTGCTGCTGATCCTCGGCGGCATCATCATCTCGCTGATCGTCGGCGCTTTCCCGGCGATGAAGGAATTCGGCTTCTCCTTCCTGTGGACGCAGCGCTGGGCGCCGTCGGCCGATCCGCCGGTGCTCGGCGCGCTCGGGCCGATGTACGGCACGCTCGTCACCTCCTTCATCGCGATGCTGATCGCCATTCCCGTCGGTCTCGGCATTGCGATCTTCCTCACCGAGCTCTGCCCGCAATGGCTGCGCCGCCCGATCGGCATGGCGATCGAGCTGCTCGCCGGCATTCCCTCGATCATCTACGGCATGTGGGGCTTCTTCGTGCTGGGCCCGTTCCTGGCCAACAGCTTCCAGCCCTTCATGATCAAGATCTTCGACGGCGTCCCGGTGCTGGGCGCGATCTTCGCGGGTCCGCCGTCCTATCTCAGCACGTTCAACGCCGCGCTGATCCTCGCCATCATGGTGCTGCCCTTCATCACCTCGATCTCGGTCGACGTGTTCAAGACGGTGCCGCCGGTGCTGAAGGAGGCCGCCTACGGCGTCGGCTGCACCACCTGGGAGGTCGTCCGCAGCGTGGTGATCCCCTACACCCGCGTCGGCATCATCGGCGGCATCATGCTGGCGTTGGGCCGCGCGCTCGGCGAGACCATGGCGGTGACCTTCATCATCGGCAACTCGTTCCGCATCTCCTCATCGATCTTCGCGCCGGGTACCACGATCTCGGCGGCGATCGCATCAGAGTTCGCCGAGAGCGACGGCCTGCACCAGTCCGGCCTGATCCTGCTCGGCCTCTTGCTGTTCGTGCTGACGTTCTTCGTGCTGGCCGCCGCGCGGCTGATGCTGATGCGGCTGGACAAGAAGGCGGGGAAGTAAGGTCATGGCCCTCAATCCGATCTATTCGCGTCGTCGCCGCACGGACATTGTCATCCGCGGGCTCTGCTTCGCCGCGGCTGTCTTCGGCGTCACCTGGCTCGCGCTGATCCTGATCACGCTGCTCTTCAACGGCCTTGCCGGTCTCAATCTCGAGCTCTTCGTCGCGGATACGCCGCCTCCGGGTTCGACCGAAGGCGGCCTGCGCAACGCGATCGTCGGCTCGATCATCATGACGGTGATCGGCGTCGGCATCGGCGCGCCGCTCGGCCTGTTCGCCGGCACCTACCTCGCCGAATACGGCCGCAACGACCGCCTGACCTCGGTGATCCGCTTCATCAACGACATCCTGCTCTCGGCGCCCTCGATCATCATCGGCCTGTTCATCTACGGCGCGGTGGTGGTGCCCATGCGTGGCTTCTCCGCGATCGCGGGCAGCCTGGCGCTCGCCGTCATCGTGATCCCGGTCGTGCTGCGCACAACCGAGGACATGCTGCTGCTGGTGCCGAATCCGCTGCGTGAGGCGGCCTCGGCGCTGGGCCTGCCGCGCTCGCTGGTGATCAAGCGTATCGCCTATCGTGCGGCCCGGTCCGGCCTCATCACCGGCGTGCTGCTCGCCACCGCCCGCGTCGCGGGCGAGACCGCGCCGCTGCTCTTCACCGCGCTGTCGAACCAGTTCTTCAGCCTCGGCCTGAACAAGACGATGGCCAACCTGCCTGTCACCATCAACAACTTCGTGCAGAGCCCCTACGCCTACTGGAAGCAGTTGGCGTGGAGCGGCGCGCTGCTCATCACCCTGACCGTGCTTGCCCTGAACATTGGCGCGCGCATCCTTGGCGCCGAGAGGACCGCAAAATGAGTGATCTTTCCGTATCGATGAGCGCGTCCGGCGGCCTGCCGCAGGCGCCGGTGCTGCCCGAGGCGCCCGCCAAGGTGACGGTGCGCAACCTCAACTTCTATTACGGCGAGCACCACGCGCTGAAGAACATCAACCTGACGCTCGGCGCCAACCGCGTCACGGCGTTCATCGGCCCGTCGGGCTGCGGCAAGTCCACCCTGCTGCGCATCTTCAACCGGATGTACGACCTCTATCCGGGCCAGCGCGCCACCGGCCAGCTGATGCTGGACCAGACCAACATCCTCGACCCCAAGCTCGACCTCAATCTGCTGCGCGCCCGGGTCGGCATGGTGTTCCAGAAGCCGACGCCGTTCCCGATGACGATCTACGAGAACATCGCTTTCGGCATCCGCCTCTACGAGAAGATCTCGAAGTCCGAGATGGACGACCGCGTCGAGAAGGCGCTGCGCGGCGGCGCGCTGTGGAACGAGGTCAAGGACAAGCTCAACGCCTCCGGCCTGTCGCTCTCGGGCGGCCAGCAGCAGCGCCTGTGCATTGCCCGCACCGTCGCGGTGCGCCCCGAGGTGATCCTGTTCGACGAACCCTGCTCGGCGCTCGACCCGATCTCGACCGCCAAGGTCGAGGAGCTGATCCAGGAACTGTCCGAGAACTACACGATCGCGATCGTCACCCACAACATGCAGCAGGCCGCGCGCGTCTCCGACAAGACCGCCTTCATGTATCTCGGCGAGCTGATCGAGTTCGACGACACCAGCAAGATATTCACGTCGCCGACCGACCGGCGCACGCAGGACTACATCACCGGCCGGTTCGGCTGAGGAGACGGAACATGGGTACCGAACATACCGCAAAGGCCTTCGACACCGACCTCCAGGAGCTCACGCGCCTGGTCGCCGAGATGGGCGGCATCGCCGAGCGCATGATCGTCGATTCGGTCGATGCGCTGATCCGCCGCGACGTCGCGCTCGGCCAGCGCGTCGTCGCCATCGACGCCGATCTCGACGCGCTGCAGAAGCGCATCGAGGAACGCGCCGTGCTCACCATCGCCCGCCGCCAGCCGATGGCGGTGGATTTGCGCGAGATCGTCGGCGCGATGCGCGTCGCGACCGACCTCGAGCGGATCGGCGACCTCGCCAAGAACATGGGCAAGCGCGTGGCCGCGCTCGAGACCGACTTCCATCCGCTCAAACTGTTCCGCGGCCTCGAGCACATGACCGACCTCGTGCAGCAGCAGGTCAAGTCGGTGCTGGACGCCTATGCCGCGCACGATCTGCCGGCGGCGATGGCGGTGTGGAAGGGCGACGAGGAGGTCGACGCGATCTGCACCTCGCTGTTCCGCGAGCTCCTCACCTACATGATGGAGGATCCGCGCAACATCTCGTTCTGCATCCACCTCATGTTCTGCGCCAAGAACATCGAGCGGATCGGCGACCACGCCACCAACATCGCCGAGACCGTGTTCTACATGATCGAGGGCCAGGCGATCACCGACAAGCGGCCGAAGGGCGACATGACCACCTTCGCCACGACGATCCCGAATACCTGAAGACTTTAAGGAGCGACGACACCATGGGCGCACGCATTATGGTGGTTGAGGACGAGGAAGCTCTCACCGAGCTGCTTCGCTACAACCTCGAAGGCGACGGCTATGACGTCGAGACGGTCATGCGCGGCGACGACGCCGACACCCGCCTCAAGGAGCACATCCCCGATTTGATCGTGCTCGACTGGATGCTGCCGGGCCTGTCGGGCATCGAGCTGTGCCGGCGCCTGCGCACCCGGCCCGAGACCAAGCAGCTGCCGATCATCATGCTCACCGCGCGCGGCGAGGAGAGCGAGCGGGTGCGGGGCCTTGCGACCGGCGCCGACGACTACATCGTCAAGCCGTTCTCGGTGCCGGAGCTGTTGGCGCGCGTGAAGGGCCTGCTGCGGCGCGCCAGCCCCGAGCGGCTCGCGACCGTGCTGGCCTATGGCGACATCGAGCTCGACCGCGACAAGCGCCGCGTGGCGCGCTCGGGCCGGCCGATCGATCTCGGCCCGACCGAATATCGCCTGCTGGAATTCTTCCTGGAGCATCCCGGCCGCGTGTTCTCGCGCGAGCAGCTGCTCGACAGCGTCTGGGGCCGCGACATCTACATCGACGAGCGCACCGTCGACGTCCATATCGGCCGCCTGCGCAAGCTGCTCAATCTCGGCCGCGAGCAGGACCCGATCCGCACCGTCCGTGGCGCCGGCTACGCGCTGGACGATCGCTTCGCCAAGGCGGAGCAGGCGTAGGGGCTGCGTGCGTTGGGTTTGGCGGACTGCCGCCACACCCTCAGTGTCGTCCCTGCGAATGCAGGGACCCATAGCCACAGGGTGTGGTTTGTCGAAAATTCAGGAGTGATCGTCCCGCGCAATATCAGCGTCCGGGATTATGGGTCCCTGCGTTGGCAGGGACGACATCCGATGTGGTGAGCCGCCTTCGCGCGACGACCAAAAAGCGTGCTGATAATCCTACCGCGGTCCCGGCTTCGGTGCCGCACGGCGCCGGTCCGCCGCCGGCTGATACGCCACGCGCGAATGCTGGGCGCAATAGGGCAGGCCGGACAGCGCCTTGCCACCGCAGAAGAAGAAGTCCGGGCTGGAGGGATCGCCGACCGGCCAGTGGCAGGTCGCCTCGTTCAGCTCCAGCAGCGACAGCCGCTGGCTCATCGGCACCACGTTGTCGTAGGTGACCGGCTCGGCCTCCACCTCGACCTCGAAGGCCTGGGCCAGCGCGGTGTTGCCGCGCGCGACGGGGCGGGTCACCCGCATCATGTGCTGGGCGGGGCGCGCCTTGCGCGGCCGGGGCGCTGCCGAGGACGGGCTCTTGGCGCGGCCGGACAGACCGAGCCGGTGCACTTTGCCGATCACGGCATTGCGGGTCACATTGCCGAGCTCAGCTGCGATCTGGCTGGCCGAAAGTCCGGCCTCCCAGAGCTTTTTCAGCTGCTCGACGCGATCATCGGACCAGGTCAAAACCGTCATTGCACCCTTTCCCTCGTCGCGCGGCTGCCGTCCTGGCGCCCATGCGGCGATTGCTAAGCCTCGAAAAACCCGTGCCGCCAGAATCCCTTAAGGCTCGCCGGGCGCGACTGACGCCCGAACGTTTACGCCGGTACATGAGGACTCTTGAGATCAGAACCACTGCACGAGATGTCGTATCTGACAATTCAAACGCTACAATATGGCGTGACTCCCGCGCAAGAGTCCGCCGACTCGCTTCCACATGTTCCGTGGTGAAAACCCGCAAAATCGGCACCGCAAGACTACGGATTCAACGTTTCCCGAGGCTTTCCGGGCGGCATTGACACCCGTCTTGCCAGGCATAAGATAGTCCCGCGTGCCGCCCTTAAAAGGCGGCACGTTTCGTTTTCCGGGCCGGTGGATGGTGCGTTGCGCAATGCACGCGTCACATCGTCCTCAACATCCAAGTGACATCATGACGAACAGCGCAGCGCCGCATTTGCTCCCCGTTTTCGCCAGAGCCGACCTCGGCTTCGAGCGCGGCGAAGGCTGCTGGCTGATCGCGACCAATGGCGATCGCTATCTCGATTTCACCTCGGGTGTGGCCGTGAATGCGCTCGGCCATTGCCATCCGCATCTGATCAAGGCGCTGCAGGAGCAGGCGACCAGGCTCTGGCACATGTCGAACCTGTTCCAGAGCCCGGATGGCGAGAAGCTCGCGAACCGGCTCTGCCAGGAGAGCTTTGCGGACTTCGTGTTCTTCTGCAATTCGGGGGCCGAAGCGCTGGAGGGCGTGATCAAGCTGGTGCGCCATCATCACTTCTCCAAGGGGCACCCGGAGCGCTATCGCATCATCACTTTCGAAGGCGCCTTCCACGGCCGCACGCTGGCGACGCTGGCTGCGACCGGCTCTGCAAAATACCTCGAGGGCTTCGGTCCGCCGATGGAAGGCTTCGACCAGGTGCCGCATGGCGACATCGAAGCGGTGAAGAAGGCGATCGGTCCGCAGACCGCCGGCATCCTGATCGAGCCGATCCAGGGCGAGGGTGGTGTGCGCTCGGCGCCTCCTGGTTTCCTCAAGGCGCTGCGCCAGCTCTGCGACGACAAGGGCCTGCTGCTCGCTTTCGACGAGGTGCAGACCGGAATGGGCCGCACCGGCGATCTCTTTGCTCACAGGCGCACCGGCGTCACGCCTGACGTGATGTCGCTGGCCAAGGCGCTTGGCGGCGGCTTCCCGATCGGCGCCATACTGGCGACCGCGGACGCGGCCGCCGGCATGGGGCCCGGCTCGCACGGCTCGACCTTCGGCGGCAATCCGCTGGCGATCTCCGCGGCCAACGCGGTGCTCGACGTCATGCTCAAGCCCGGCTTCTTCGACCACGTGCAGAGAATGTCGCTGCTGCTCAAGCAGAAGCTCGCCTCCGTGATCGACCGTCATCCCGACGTCGTCAGCGAAGTGCGCGGCGAGGGCCTGCTGATCGGCATCAAGGCCGTGGTGCCTTCCGGCGATCTGGTCGCGGCGCTGCGTCATGAAAAGCTGCTCACCGTCGGGGCCGGCGACAATGTCGTGCGTTTCCTGCCGCCGCTGATCGTGACCGAAGCCGAGATCGAAGACAGCGTCGGGCGGCTGGAGCGCGCCTGTTCCGCGATCTCGTCCAGCCAGACCAAGCGGGCGGCAAGCTGATGAGCAAGTCTCCGCATAAAACTCCGAAGCACTTCCTGGATATCAACGAGCTGCCCTTGTCGGAGCTCAAGCGCATGCTTGCAGCTTCGTCCGCGATGAAGGCGAAGCAGAAGGCACATCAGCCGGTGCGGCCGCTCGAGGGCAAGACGCTGGCGATGATTTTCGAGCGCCCGTCGACCCGGACCCGCGTGTCGTTCGACGTCGCCATGCGCCAGCTCGGCGGCGAGCCCATCATGCTCACCGGTGCCGAGATGCAGCTCGGCCGCGGCGAAACCATCGCCGACACTGCGCGCGTGCTGTCGCGCTATGTCGACGCCATCATGATCCGCATCCTCAATCATGACGCGCTGCTGGAGCTTGCGGCCAACGCCACCGTGCCTGTCATCAACGGCCTGACGCGGCGTTCGCATCCCTGCCAGGTGATGGCCGACCTCATGACCTATGAGGAGCATCGCGGCCCGATCGAGGGCAAGACCGTGGCCTGGACCGGCGACGACAACAACGTGCTGGCGTCCTGGGCGCATGCCGCCGAGCGCTTCAAGTTCCAGCTCAATGTCGCAACGCCGCCGGAGCTCGCGCCGAAAAAGGCGATGCGCGACTTCATCAAGGCGACCGGGGCCCCGATCATGCTCGGCACCGATCCGGAAGCCGCCGTGCGCGGCGCCGACTGTGTCGTCACCGACACCTGGGTGTCGATGGGCGACAAGGAAGGCGAGCACCGCCACAACGTGCTCAAGCCCTATCAGGTCAACGGCAAGCTGATGTCGCTGGCCAAGCCCGACGCGCTGTTCATGCATTGCCTGCCCGCCCATCGCGGCGAGGAGGTCACCGACGACGTGATCGACGGTCCGCAATCGGTCGTGTTCGACGAGGCCGAAAACCGCCTGCACGCGCAGAAGGGCATTCTGGCCTGGTGCTTTGACGCGGTGAAGTGACTTTGTAGCCCGGATGGAGCGTAGCGAAATCCGGGTTGTTTCCACACGCGGACTGGCCCCGGATTGCGCTATGCTCCATCCGGGCGACGCAGTCCGTCGTTCCGCGAATGACGGAATGCGGCCATGCCTCTTTCATTTTGCATCGATCGCCCCCAGATAACGCCCCATGGTTTCCCAATCCCCTGAGATGAAAGCCGGCCCCGAAGGCCCGGTTCGCGCACCATCCGCGGTTCCGATCGACGATGCCGTGCTGCCCTACGAGGTCGACGCGCTCGACGTGCGCGGGCGGCTGGTGCGGCTCGGACCGGCGCTCGACGACATCCTGACCAAGCACGATTATCCGGCGCCGGTCGGCAAGCTGCTCGGCGAGGCCATCGTGCTGACGACCCTGCTCGGCACAGCGCTGAAATTCGAGGGCCGCTTCATCCTGCAGGCCCAGACCGACGGTCCGGTGTCGTTCCTGGTGGTGGACTACCAGGCGCCGGATCGCCTGCGCGCCTATGCGCGCTTCGACGCCGCGCGCCTCGGCGATGCCCAAAAATCCGGAATGGATTCCGGCACGCTGCTCGGCCGCGGTCATCTCGCCATGACCATCGACCAGGGCCCCGACATGAGCCGCTACCAGGGCCTCGTCGCGCTCGACGGCGGCAGCCTGGAAGACGCCGCCCACGAATATTTCCTGCGCTCCGAGCAGATTCCGACGCGCGTGCGCCTCGCGGTCGGCGAGGAGTGGCGTTCGAACGACGGCGGCAAGCATCGCTGGCGCGCCGGCGGGATGCTGATGCAGTTTCTGCCGAAGGCGCCGGAGCGCGCGCGGCAGGCCGATCTGCATCCCGGCGATGCCCCCGATGGCGTCGAGGTGCACGCTGTCGCGGAGGACGACGCCTGGGTCGAGGCGCGTTCGCTGATCGAGACCGTCGAGGACGTCGAGTTGATCGATCCCGAACTCTCCGGCGAGCGGCTGCTGTTCCGCCTGTTCCACGAGCGCGGCGTGCGCGTGTTCAATCCGATCGCTCTCAAGGCGCAGTGCTCCTGCTCGCGCGATGCGGTCGCCTCCATGCTGAAGAGCTTCTCGCCCGAAGACCGCGCCGACATGGTCAAGGACGACAAGGTCGTCGTGACGTGTGAGTTCTGTTCGTCGGTGTACGAATTCACGCCGGACGAGGCGGGCGTCGAGGACGCGTAAGCGAGCTCTCGGAACGTAGCCCGGGTGAGCGCAGCGATACCCGGGAGGTCACCCGCGGAGATCCCGGATGTCGCTGCGCTCATCCGGGCTACGGGACCGAGCCTGTGTCGGCCTCTGTCAATCCACGCGCGCGAAAATATTCTACTTTACCGAAATTCGGTTTCGGCGTATGTGTCGTCCATCCCGGCTCACCCAAGAGGGGCGACGTGAAGTCGTCATGTTCGCGAGCCGGGGATGCGGTGGACGCGGCAGCGTCGGCACGAGAGGTGCGGACAGGGCGGGTAGTCCCTGTGAGCTCGCAACCGCGTGCGGACGACGGCGCTGCTAGGTTCGTCTCGTTCGTAAGTTTTCGGCTCTGTCGACGGAGTCGGAAATACTGCGGGCGAAATGGCGGGCCGTGCGTACGGCAAAACCGTGTGGTCCTGACCGTCGTTGCCACGGTCAAGTTTCCGCGAAGGTGCGAGCGAGCCCAACCGGGCAGACTGCATCATCCAAATTTGCGGGGCGAGGGAGGCCAGAAGGAAAGTTCGGCTCCCGGGAGATCACGGCATAAGCCGTGCAACCATCGCGCAGGGAAGGCCGAGTGATCGGCGACACCTGTATGCTGCTGTGCGGTTCCTTCTGCGTGTGCATTTGCGCGCAGCGGACCGCGGGTGCCAGCCGGCACCCGGCCTTCCCTGCGCCCTCTTGGATCAAGAGGGTGGCGAGACCAGGCAAAGCTCGGGCGAATTGCGCCGCGAGAATGCGAAGGCGTGTCTGCTCATAAACATCGTTGATGCGGGATCAACCCTAAGACCGTCACCCTGAGGTGCGCGCTCTGCGGCGCATCGCGCCGCTGAGCAAGCCTCGAAGGGCGACAGCCCGGCTGCATCGGGGCCGTGCATCCTTCGAGGCTCCCCATGGGACGCGTTGCGTGCCATGGCTCGCGCCTCAGGATGACGGGACTGCGAAGCGCCCCTAGTTCAACACTCGCTTGCTGTCCGGGCTGTCCAGCGAAAATGCCGGGACGTCGATCTCGAAGCGCTCGCCGCTTTTGGTGACCATCTGATAGCGGCCGGTCATGAAACCGGAGGCGGTCGAGAGTGGGACGCCCGAGGTGTATTCGAAGCGCTCGCCGGGGGCCAGCGTCGGCTGCTCGCCGACCACGCCTTCGCCCTTGATCTCCTGCTGGCGGCCGGAGGCGTCGGTGATGATCCAGTGCCGCGTCTTGAGCTGCACGGTCTCCTCGCCCGAATTTGTGATGACGATGGTGTAGGACCAGAAATAGCGGGAACGGTCGGCCGAGGATTGTTCCGGAACAAAGTTCGGCTCGACGGTCACTTCGATGTGGCGGGTCACGGCGCGGTACATGGCTGCTACCATACCGAAATCCGGCTCCGGAACCAAACCCTGGAGCCGGCTTTGGCGACATCGTCCCGCCAGAATTCAAGGGGAATGACATCCGGACTTGATCCGGTCGCTTTGCGAGACGACGGCCGGACCGGTACACTCCTCAACGTCGCGATTTGCGCAAGGGTTTTGGGCCCCGATGGCCATTGCCGACCAAGTGACGGGATCGACGATCGCGGGAACAGCCAAGCCCGCGGAGGCGAAGCCGCGCGCGAGGGCGCCGGCCATCACGCTGCCCGCCATCGGCGAGCGCGAGCTCCGGCTCGACCTGTTCCGTGGCCTCGCGCTGTGGCTGATCTTCATCGACCATCTGCCGGCCAGCCTGCTGACCTGGCTGACGATCCGCAATTACGGCCTCAGCGACGCCACCGAGATCTTCATCTTCATCTCCGGCTATACCGCCGCCTTCGTGTACGGCCGCGCGATGCTCGAGAGCGGCGTCGTCATCGCCACCGCGCGCATCCTGCGCCGGGTCTGGCAGATCTACGTCGCCCACGTCTTCCTGTTCACGATCTTCCTCGCCGAGATCTCCTACGTGGCGACCAGGTTCGAGAACCCGCTCTACACCGAAGAGATGGGGATCATGGACTTCCTCAAGCAGCCCGACGTCACCATCGTGCAGGCGCTGCTCTTGCGTTTTCGCCCCGTCAACATGGACGTGCTGCCGCTCTACATCGTGTTGATGCTGGCGCTGCCGCTGATCCTGTGGCTGATGAAATGGCGCCCCGACGTCACGCTCGGCCTCTCGGTCCTGCTTTATGCGGCGACCTGGGAGTTCGACCTCTATCTCTCGGCCTACCCGAACGGGTTCTGGGCCTTCAATCCCTTTGCCTGGCAATTGCTGTTCGTGTTCGGAGCATGGTGCGCGCTCGGAGGTGCGCGGCGCATGTCGCATATTCTGGCGTCGCCGGTGACGATGTGGATCTCGATCGCTTACCTCATCGCGGCCTTCTACGTCACGCTGACCTGGTACGTGCCCCAGCTGTCGCACCTGATGCCGAAATTGATCGAGCAATGGATGTATCCGATCGACAAGACCAATCTCGACGTGCTGCGTTTCACGCACTTCCTGGCGCTGGCCGCGCTCACCGTGCGCTTCCTGCCCCGGGACTGGCCGGGCTTGAAATCGCGCTGGCTGCGCCCATTGATTCTATGTGGCCAGCATTCCCTGGAGATCTTCTGCCTCGGCGTCTTCCTGGCCTTCGCCGGCCATTTCATTCTCGCCGAAGTCTCCGGCGGGGCAGCCATGCATGCGCTGATTAGTCTCTCCGGGGTCCTGATCATGTGGGGCGTGGCCTGGGTGATTTCGTGGTACAAGCGCGTGGCTGACAAGAGCGGTGCGAAGATCAAGAACGCCGTCGGCAACGCCGATCTGGCGGGAGGGGGCTGATGAAGGCGAAGGTTCTCCTGAGCCTTGTCCTGCTATTCGGTAGCCTCGCCGCGCCTGTGGCGCGTGCGGGCGATGCTGCTGCGCCTGCCGTTGCCACTGCGCCCGCGGCGTGCGAATTGCCCTCTTATCTGCTTACCAGCGAAAGCCAGCTTCCCAAGGTCGCCGAGGTCATCAAGGCCGGCAAGCCGCTCGAGATTCTGGTCATCGGCAGCCGCTCGACCACGATTCCGTCCTCGGAAGCCAGCTCCTATCCGGCGCGCATGGAAGCAATTTTGAAGGAAAAGCTGCCGCCTTCGGAGGCGGTGCACGTCTCCGTAGAAATACAGAGCAAGAAGACGGCGGAGGAGGCCGCCTCCACTTTCGTTAAGCTGATGGAAGCAAAAACGCCTACTTTGGTGGTCTGGCAGACCGGGACCGTGGATGCTATCCGATCCATCGATCCCGACGAATTTCGCAGCGCCGTCACCGACGGGGTTATTGCGCTGCAAAAGGCAGGGACCGACGTCGTTCTGATGAATTTACAGTACAGCCCGCGTACCGAGACGATGATCTCGGCCCAGCCCTTTCTCGATAATATGCGCGTGGTGGCGCAGGAGCACGACATCCCGCTGTTTGATCGTTTTGCGATCATGCGGCAGTGGAATGATCAGGGTCAGTTCGACCTGTTCAGCCCGTCCCGCGGGCCCGAGCTGGCGAAACAGGTCCATGATTGCATTGGCCGGGCGTTGGCACAGTTCGTGATCGACGCAGCCCATCTGGAGCCGGCCCAGCAGCAAAATTGAGGTCTAGCGTTAATGAGTTCTCTCCGCCCTTTTTGCCTGACGGCATGGCTGGCCGCGCCTGCAGCAGCAGTGCTGTTGCTGCTGGCACCGGCCGCGCATGCGCAGAGCCAAGCCGCGCAGGCGACGCCCGCGCCGGCGCAGTCGGCTGATCCCGCGCCCGCTTCGCCCTCCCAGACCACCGTCGCGGCAAGGTCATCCGAGCAGCGCGGCGTCACCGCGCGCGCCATCGACAAAGTGAAAGAGGTCGCGAAGTCCGCCGCCGATATTTTCAGCCGGGTGCCGTGCCTGCCGCCGAAAGGCGGCGCGAAGGCGATGGGCTCGCTGCCGCATGTCGCGGGCAAGCTGGTCGCGGGCAAGCCCGTCGTCATCGTCGCGTTCGGCTCGTCGTCGACCGCGGGCTTCGGCGCCAGCTCGCCGGAGTTCAACTATCCGAACCGTCTCGCCGCGCAGCTGCGCCGCCACTATCCGACCGCCGACATCTCCGTCGTCAATGCCGGCGTCGGCGGCGAGGATGCGCCCGAGATGATGAAGCGCCTTCAGACGCAGGTGATCGACGTGCATCCGGATCTCGTGATCTGGCAGGTCGGCACCAACGCGGTGCTGCGCAATCTCGATCCCGGTGAGACCGCAAAGCTGGTCGAGGACGGCATCAGCCGCATCCAGGCCGCCGGCGATGCCGACATCGTGCTGGTCGATCCGCAATATTCGCCGGCGGTCAACCAGCGCAAGGAGAGCGCCGGCAAGATGGTGAATTTGCTCGGCAAGGTTGCCGAGCTGCGTCACGTCGGCATCTTCCCGCGCTTCGAGGTGATGCGCGATTGGCACGAGAACCAGTCGATCCCGGTCGAGAGCTTCGTCATCGCCGACGGCTTGCACATGAACGATTGGGGCTACGCCTGCTTCGCGCAGCTGCTCGGCGACGACATCATCCGCTCCGTCGGCCAGATCAAGTTGGGCGTGAACGTGCCGGCGGACGTGCGGACATACCGGCCGATGTGACTCGGTGCCGTAGGGTGGGTTAGTACTACTGAGTCAGCCTGTCGCGGTCTATTGAGACTGAGAATCAAGTATTTGGGGAGATTCGTTATTTGGCACTTGGAGGGCCAGATGGATCTCGATCAGGGCGGAGATTGCGAAGCGCGGTTTGGGAAGTACGTAGCGGGTCTTGGGAGCGTGATCGGTCACGCGGATCGGACGAGGCAGCTGCGTGACTACTGCACCGGCCTGATACTGCCGGGTGAGCGCAAGAGCGTGGAGCCGATGGCAGCGCGGACGGCACCGGCTCGAGCGTCCGCCCAGCACCAATCTCTGTTGCATTTTGTCGCCGACGCGACCTGGTCGGACGAGGATGTGCTCGCCAAGGTGCGAGAGCTTGTGCTGCCTGCGATCGAGAGGAGCGGACCGATCGAGGCGTGGATCATCGACGACACCTCGTTCCCCAAGCAAGGCAAGCATTCGGTCGGCGTACATCACCAATATTGCGGGCAACTCGGCAAGCAGGCCAATTGCCAGGTGGCAGTGTCGCTGTCGATCGCCAACCGCTCTGCCAGCTTGCCGGTCGCCTATCGGCTCTATCTTTCACAGGAGTGGGCCAAGGACCGTGTCCGACGGAACAAGGCAGGCGTTCCGAAGGAGGTCAAGTTCAAGACAAAGTCGCAAATTGCACTGGAGCAGATCAGATGGGCCTGCAAGGCCGGCCTGCCGCGCGGCGTTGGACTGATGGACGCGGCCTATGGCAGGGACTCGCAACTGCGCGCGGGCATGACGGAGTTGGGGGTGCCTTACGTGGTCAGCATCGTGCCGACCATATTGATGTGGGCCCCAGGCAGCGGCCCACGGCGGATGGACAAGCCGATGAACAACACGGGCCGTCGCGACGAGCCCGATCTGATCTCGGCCAAGAAGGTGGCGCTCGGTTTGCCGAAGCAGGCCTGGCGCACGGTGACGTGGCGCGAAGGCTCGGCTGAGAAGTTGTCCTCGCGCTTCGCGCATGTGCGCGTCCGCGTCGGGTACAACAAGCTGATCCCCGAGACATCATCGCCCGAATGGCTGTTGATCGAATGGCCGGAGGGCGAAGCAGAGCCCACCAGATACTGGCTCTCGACCTTGCCCGAGACTATCGACATCCAGCAGCTCGTCGACATGGCCAAGCTGCGTTGGCGCATCGAGCGCGACTATCAGGAGCTGAAGCAGGAGGTCGGACTCGGTCACTACGAGGGACGCGGCTGGCGCGGCTTCCATCACCACGCGACCCTGTGCATCGCGGCTTATGGGTTCTTGATCGCCGAGCAGGCGATGATTCCCCCCTCAGGACCTCGTTCCGTCACGCCGCTCCAGGTCCCTGCCTTACCCGACGATTATCGACCCAGAGGCTCTGCCCGCGCGGCCTGAACGCCACGTCCCAAACTCGATCGCAACCGTGCGCGTGCGGCTGATTTACGATCTCATCAAAACCTTGTCACGGTGTCCCTGCTGCGGAGCCATCGCCCCACCTAGAACCCGACGAACGACCGTGACGCAGTAAGATTAGGCGAAGCCGTAACCCACCATGCATCAACTGCCGTAGGCGGGGGTGGTACCGTAGGGTGGGCAAAGGCGCAAAGCGCCGTGCCCACCATCGCTCACTGAGACGAAGGAAGCAGGCGTGGGCACGCTTCGCTTTGCCCACCCTACGAGATTCGGGCTCGGTGGCTCACGCCTTCTCCAGCGCCGCGGTGAGATCCTCGATCAGATCATCCGCATGCTCCAGCCCCGCCGAGAAGCGGATGAACCCTTCGCTGATGCCGAGCGCGGCGCGGTCCTCCGGCTTCAGGCGCTGATGCGTCGTGGTCGCCGGATGGGTGACGAGGCTCTTGGCGTCGCCGAGATTGTTGGAGATCTTCGACAGCTTCAATGCATTGAGCACGCGGAACGCCGCCGGCTTGCCGCCCTTGACCTCGAAGCCGACCAGCGTCGAGCCGCCGCGCATCTGCTTTTTCACCAGCGCCGCCTGCGGATGATCGGCGCGGCCCGGGAAGACCAGCCGCGAGATCTTCGGATGGCTCGCCAGCACGTCGGCGACGCGCGCGGCGGTCTCGGTCTGCGCGCGCACACGCACGCCCAGCGTCTCCAGGCCCTTGAGCAGGACCCAGGCGTTGAACGGCGAGATCGACGGGCCGGTCTGGCGCATGAAATTGTGGATGTGCTCGGCGATGAAGGCCTCGGACGACAGGATGATGCCGCCGAGGCAGCGGCCCTGGCCGTCGATATGCTTGGTCGCGGAATAGACCACGACGTCGGCGCCGAGTGCGAGCGGGCTCTGCCAGATCGGCGTTGCGAACACGTTGTCGACGACGAGCCGCGCGCCGGCCTTGTGCGCGATCTCGGCGATGGCAGGAATGTCGAGCACATCCAGCGTCGGGTTGGTCGGGCTCTCCAGGAAGAACGTCTTGGTGTTGGGCCGCACGGCGCGCTGCCATTCGTCGAGATTGGCTCCGTCAACCAGCGTGGTCTCGATGCCGTAGCGCGGCAGCAGGTCCTGCACGACGTAGAGGCACGAGCCGAACAGCGCGCGGGAGGCGACCAGATGATCGCCGGCCTTGAGCGGCGCCAGGATCGCGGTCGTCACCGCGGCCATGCCTGTCGCGGCCGAGCGGGCGGCCTCGGCGCCTTCGAGCTCGATCATGCGGCGCTCGAACATCGCGATGGTGGGATTGGAATAGCGCGAATAGATGAAGCCCGGATCCTCGCCCTTGAACCGCGCCTCGCATTGCTCGGCGCTGTCGTAGACATAGCCCTGGGTCAGGAACAGCGCCTCCGACGTCTCGCCATATTGCGAGCGCAGGGTGCCCGAATGGACCAGGCGGGTTTCGGGACGGTAGTTGGCAGTCGACTTCGACATAGGTACCTCCGACATGACCGTCTCGTCGAAAACGGTCACAAAAAAACCGGCCTGGATATATCCACGGGCCGGGATCACAGAGGTCCCCGGCCTGTTTAGCGACTTATTTAACGTGGCTGCAAGCCGGCCGGCTCAAATCACCACGGGATAAGTGATGCTCATAATCCGCAATGCCCTTTCCGTCAAGGCGTCCATCGGATAGCCGTAAAAGACTTGTATTTCCGGCATGTCCGGATGCATCTGACCCCCGATGAGGACTCCCGGTTGACGTTCACGGTCGCGCCCGACGCCAATGGTATCCTGCCCGACCGCATGATCGCGGCGATGGCGGCGGCGGGGCTGATCCTGCCCGCCTATGATTTCGTCGAGAGCCAGATCCAGCCGGCGAGCCTCGATCTGCGTCTCGGCGACATCGCCTATCGCGTCCGCGCCAGCTTCCTGCCCGGCCCAGGCGCCACCGTCGCCGAACGCATCGACGAATTGAAGCTGCACGAGTTCAGCCTCGCCGACGGCGCGGTGCTGGAGACCAACTGCGTCTACATCGTGCCGCTGCTGGAGAGCCTGGCGCTGCCGCCGGAGATCGTCGCGGCCGCGAACCCGAAAAGCTCCACCGGCCGGCTCGACGTCTTCACCCGCGTCATCGCCGACGGCACCCGCCGCTTCGACATGATCGGCGCCGGCTATCACGGCCCGCTCTATGCCGAGATCAGCCCGAAGACGTTTCCGGTACTGGTCAGCGAGGGCTCGCGTCTCAGCCAGGTGCGCTTCCGCACCGGCGACGCCATCCTTAATCCCGACGAACTCGATGCCCTGCATGCCGCCGAGCGCCTCGTCGACATCGACGACGCCGATCTCTCGGGCGGCGTCGCAGTCTCCGTCGATCTCTCCGGCGAAAAGTCAAACGGCTTCGTCGGCTACCGCGCCAAGCGGCACACCGGCGTCGTCGACGTCGATCGTCGCGCCGGCTATTCCGTCGATGACTTCTGGGAACCGATCTCGGCCCGTCCCGACGGCAGCCTGATCCTCGATCCCGGCGAGTTCTATATCCTGGCCTCCAAGGAAGCCGTGCAGGTGCCGCCCGACTACGCCGCGGAGATGGTGCCGTTCGATCCGCTGGTCGGCGAATTCCGCGTGCACTATGCCGGATTCTTTGATCCCGGCTTCGGCTATGCCGGCGCGGGCGGATTGGGATCGCGCGCGGTGCTCGAGGTGCGCTCGCGCGAAGTGCCGTTCATCCTCGAGCACGGCCAGATCGTCGGCCGCCTCGTCTACGAGAAGATGCTGGCTCGTCCCGACGCGATGTACGGCCAGCGCATCGGGTCGAACTACCAGGCCCAGGGGTTGAAGTTGAGCAAGCATTTCCGGGTGTAGCGCCGCCATCTCCTGCTGCCACAGTCGCCACCGTCATCCTGAGGTGCGCGCTCTTGCGCGCCTCGAAGGATGGGCCGCGAGTGCCTGTGGCCCATCCTTCGAGGCTTCACCTCGCGATGCAAGCGCATCGCAAGGCTCGCACCTCAGGATGACGGCTGAGATTGTGGCTGGTTGCGCCTCTCTGTCAGCGATGACACACTCCCGCAAAACAACAAGCCGGGAGCGAAACCAATGACCGCCGCAAGTGATGCCGCGCAGGAAGCCCAATGGGCACGCTGGCGCGCGGTCGCCGATCTCTATCACGCTTACTTCACCGGCCTCATCCTCACCGTCGTTACGCGGCGCGGCACCGCGGATGCCGCCGAGTTCGTCTTCCGCGTGTTCCGCCGCCAGCAGCAGGAGCGCTTTCTGCCGGGGCTGAAGAAGCTCGGGATCGATCATCTGCCGCCGGCGGTGGCGGCCGCGCAATATCATTATCTCTCCAACTGGATCGGCGGCGTGCATGTCGAATACATGTATGAGAGCGACGCCAAGGCCTGGATCCGTTATCCGCCGCCGCGCTGGATCTGGAAGGGCACCGCGATCTGCGGCGTACCGGGCGAGGTGAGCCGCGCGATGCTGCGCGGATGGCACGCCAATAACGGCGCAGCGCTCGGCGATCTCAGGCTCGGCTTCGTCTGCACCAAGCAGAGCGTCGACGGCCAGGACGGACTCGAAGGCTATTATCACCAGTACGACCATCCGCTCGAGCAGGACCAGCGGCTCGTGTTCGCGCGCCACCTCGAAGCGCCGTTGTTCGATGCGAAGACCGCGCCGGCTCTGCCGGTTGCGAGCTGGCCGAGACCGCGGCTGGAAAAAGCCTATCGCAATTACGCGATGGAATATGTCCGCACCGCCGCGCCCGTCATGGTGCAGCTGTTCGGACCGGAGGATGCGAGCTATCTGCTGCACCTCACCGGCAAGCTGATCGGCATGCAATATTTCGACGAGGTCGCCTCCGCACTGGCGATGCGCCGCGGCGGCGCGAATGAATTCGCCGCGTTCCTGGATGCGTTGTTCGCCGCGCAGGATGACGTCGCCGAGACCACGCAATCCGAAGGCACGTTCGAACTCCGCCAGCAGAGCTGGAAGCTGATGGACGACGTCGCCGACTATCACCCCGCTTGCGCCAGGGTGCTGGAGGGATTGTTCGAAGGGCTCGCGGCCGGATGCGGGCGGCATATCGGCGTGCATATGCGCCCGACGGCAGGAGGGCGGCCGCCGCTGGTCTGGACGATCGGGTAAATTCTCCCTCTCGAAATGCGCTGCCGCAGGGCACGCCTGCATCCGGCGCAGGAGGAATCGCTCCGCACCGTGCTACCAAGCCTCACCGCGTCCTATGCGCGAACAAATTGATTGCCACACCTAAGCATTGCCGCGCCGCAACCGGCGCTCGTGCCCCGGAGAGAAAATGTCCGACATCGCCGAAATCCCGGTCGATGAACAAGAGCGTCCGCTGCCGCCGCCTCCGCGGCCGGTGCGAAGCGCGCTTGTCGACGGGCCGATCCTGCGCACGCTGCTCTCCCTCGCCTGGCCCAACGTGATCGCGCTCTCGGCCGGCACCTGCACCGTGATCGCGGAGACCACCTATATCGGCCGGCTCGGCGTCGAGGCGCTGGCGGCGATGGCGCTGGTGTTTCCAACCATCATCCTCACCATGACGATGTCGGGCGGCGCCATGGGCGGTGCGGTCGCGTCCGCGATCGCTCGCGCGCTCGGCGCCGGGAACCGCGAGCGCGCCGGCACGCTCGCCATGCATGCAATCCTGATCGGCATCAGCTTCGGCCTTGTCTTCATGCTGGGCATGCTGATCTTCGGACCGCGCGTGCTGGAAATGCTGGGCGGCCGCGGCGATGTGCTGACGCATGCGGTTGCCTACACCCAGGTGTTTTTTGGCGGCGCCGTGCTGCCCTGGCTGCTCAATACCATGGCCGGTGTGCTGCGCGGCACCGGCAACATGAAGCTGCCGTCGTTCCTGATCCTCAACTCGGCGGCCTGGCAGATCGTGCTCGGCGGCACGCTCGGCCTCGGGCTCGGGCCGGTGCCGCAGTTCGGCATGCGCGGCGTCGCCGCCGGCGCGCTGATCGCCTATTCCATGAACATCTGCATCATGGGCTGGTACCTGTTCTCCGGCCGCGCCCGGGTTACTCCGAAGCTGCGCGGCCTGCGGATTCAATGGGCGATGTTTTTCGATATCCTGAAGGTCGGCGCCGTCGCCTGCTTCTCGCCGCTGCAATCGGTGTTGACGATCTCGATCTTCACGCACATGCTGGCGCAGTTCGGCACCGCCATCCTCGCCGGCTACGGCATCGGCGCGCGGCTGGAATTCCTGCTGACCTCGATCGCGTTCTCGTTCGGCATCGCCTGCGTGCCGATGGTGGGGATGGCGATCGGCGCCGGCAACATCGCGCGCGCACGGCGCGTCGCCTGGATCGCCAGCGTTGCCGCTTTCGTGGCCGTCGGCGCGCCGGCGTGCGTCGTTGCGATATTTCCCGATCTCTGGATCAACATCTTCACCGACAGCGCGGCCGTGCGCGCGGCAAGCCATCAATATCTCTCGACGGTCGGGCCGTTCTATGCGTTCTTCGGCATTGCGACGGTGATGTACTTCTCCTCGCAAGGCGCGGCCAAGGTGATCGGGCCGGTGCTGGCGCAGACGGCGCGGCTGATCTACATCTCGGCAGCCGGCTGGTGGCTGTCGACGCATGAAGCCACCGCGCAGAGCTATTTCTGGCTGGCCGCGAGCTCGATGGTCCTGCTCGGCCTGCTGTCGTCCTCCAGCGTCCTGCTGACGCGCTGGGGTCCGCGCGCGAGCAAGCCCGCAATCAGGCCGGCGCTTTCAGGCGCCGCCGATTAGCGATGCTTGTGGCGGCGATGGCCGCCGCCGCCGACATTGGCGAGCCGCATCAGTTGCGGGATCATCGCCATCATGTCGCCGCCTCCGGAGCCGCCGATCATGCCCATGATGTCGCCGCCGCCAACGCCGCCATATCCGGCCGGCATGGTGCCGCCACCGATCGGGGTGTAGCCGCCGTAATTGGGGGCGCCGAAACCGCCGCCGAGCGTGCCGCCGCCCATCATGCCACCAAGCCCGCCGCCGCCATTCTCCATCATGCGGCTCATCATCGGCCCCATGGTTTGCATCATCATGGCGAAGCGACGCTTGCCCATCTTCGCCTTCATCATCTCCAGCATCGGCGCCATCTGGGTCATCATGTCCTCGCCGCCGGCACCTCCGCCGCCGAGGAACTGCGCCTTCGCCGGCGAGCTCGCGACCGAAAACAGCAGCAGAACCGCGGCTGCCTGGCAAATCACCTTGTCCGCACCTCGCATGGCATGCTCCTCGCGTCTCGTGGCGCCGCCGGGAGCGCGGAGCCGAACGGACGCACGCCGCGATGGTTACGGCCGGCGAGGGCGGAGTTCTGTGAGAAAACTCACAGAGGCGCAGCGCGTCGACCGCGGCTAGGCCGCAGCCGGCGGAAACGCTTTATATATCGCAACGACGGCCTCCTTGGTCTGTCCCTCGACATAGGCTGCAAGCTCGTTCGGTAGCATGTCGATGATCCACACCAAACGGCATTTCCGCTCGCCGTCGGCGATCACCTGCACCGAGGCGCTGTAATGCTTCAGCCGCTCGTTGTTGATGGCATAGACGAGGCGCTGCCGCGCGTCGTCGCAATCGACCAGGATCTCGCGCGCCACCGAACCGTTGGCGAAGGTGACGATACGCGCATCGGCCTCGAGCGTGCAGGCGGTGACGAAGCCGGGCGCCAGCCGCTCGTGCAGCGCGCCGAAATCGCGCACCGCATCCCAGACGTCGCGCGCTGGGGCATTGAGAGGAATGTCGGTGTGGATGGAGGCCATGTTACTTCCTATGATGTGGAGTTCGTAGGGTGGGCAAAGGCGCGCTGTTCGCGCGCCGTGCCCACCATTTATCGACGCTGTCGCACGCGACGGTGGGCACGCTACGCTCTGCCCACCCTACGAGATCTTGCTAGGACTCACGCGCAAACCGCCTCGATATTGTTGCCGTCCGGGTCGATCAAAAACGCGGCGTAATAGGTCGGGCTGTAATCCTTGCGCGGCCCGGCGCCGCCATTGTCGCGGCCGCCGCTCTTCAGGCCTTCGCTGTGAAACGCCTTGACCGCGTCATGATCTCCGGCGCGGAACGCAATGTGCGCGCCGTCGGCCTTGCGGCCCTTGTTCAGGTGCAGCCACAGCGCCGGCTCGCCCTTCGGCCCGAAGCCGGCATAACCGTCGCCGCTGGAGCACAGCACGTAACCGAGCGGCGCCAGCACTGCGGTGTAGAAGCGCGTCGCGGCGTCGAGATCGGCAACGCGAAGCCCGATATGGTCGTACATGGTCGTCTCCATCTGCAAAGCGCGCCGAAAATGGCGCGCGCCGGAGACGACCCTAGTCAGTTGAGCGCAAGCCGCTCTTGGAGAATCTTGCGCTCCCCCTTCGAGGCCTGCCGAAACCTGGTCGGCGACACGCCGGCAGCGCGGTGGAAGGTGCGGACGAAATTGGAGAGATCGCCGAATCCGACGTCATAGGCGACATCGGTGACCGCGATGTCGTCATCGGTGAGCAGCCGCGCGGCGTGGCGCAGCCGCGAGCGCACCAGATATTGATGCGGGGTGACGCCGAGCACGCTCGAGAACAGCCGCAGGAAATGGAACGGGCTGAGGCCCGCCTGCTTTGCCGCCTGTTCGAGATCGACCTCTTCATGCGAGTTGTCGTCGATCCACAGCGCGGCCTCGACCGCGCGGCGGCGGTCGCGCGCGGTCGGCGTGGCCGGCTTGCGCGCCTTGCCGGAAACGACATCGACAAAGCGGCCGGCGAGGATCTGGCCGACTTCGTCGAGGCCGATGTCGCTGTTGCCATCTGCCGCCGTCTGGGCGAGCTCGCCCAGCACCATCAATTCGGGCAGCGGGGGCGTGGCGCCGACCTGCCAGCTCTCGCGCCGCCCGCCGAGGGCGTCGACCAGGTCCGCGCCGAGGAAGAACGACAGGCAGACATCGCCGCTGACGTGCTCATGCGTGCAGGTGTATTCCTCGCCGGGCGCGCCGACCAGCATCGAGCCCGCCACCAGCTCGAAGAAACCGGCGCGGCAATGGCAGCCAAAGCTGCCCGAGCGGACATAGGCGATGGAATGCCCGGTGCGGCATTCGGCGAATGGCGCGTCATCCGGCCCCGCATCGCAGCGAAACTCGGAGACGGTCATCGAGGGGGTCGTCAGCAGTGTGGTCGCGTCCATGCCGCCTTATCTAGGTGGACGGCCTTGGCGGAGCAACGGGCAGCAGCACCTCGAACAGCGTCTTGCTGGCGACGGGATGGGCGCCCTCCAGCGCCAGCAGCCGCCGTTTGGAGATCACTCCGCCATAAGGCGAGAGCCGGTCGGTGTAATTGCCGGCCTCCAGCAGACGGTGGCAGGGCACGATCAGCATATAGGGATTTTTGGCGATCGCCTGTGCCACCGAATGGGCCGCGCCTGAAGCGCCCAGCGCCTTGGCG
This sequence comes from Bradyrhizobium amphicarpaeae, assembly GCF_002266435.3. Classification (NCBI taxonomy): domain Bacteria; kingdom Pseudomonadati; phylum Pseudomonadota; class Alphaproteobacteria; order Hyphomicrobiales; family Nitrobacteraceae; genus Bradyrhizobium; species Bradyrhizobium amphicarpaeae. Next base: position 6,717,186 of record NZ_CP029426.2, on the reverse strand, counting down.
ACCTCGTGATAGGTGCGCGTCTCCCCGCGCGGAATGGAGCAGGCGAACTCATAGACGCGCCGGTTGAAGCCGGGCACCCCGCCGGCATCCAGGCCGACCTCGGAAAAATCGGGATCGTTGCCCTGCAGCAGGCTCACGATGCCGTCGATCGCAAGCTCGGCATTGTCGGAGGGGCGCTGCTCGCGCGCCTCGGGATGGACCGCAAAGATGCGGCGGCGGGTGTCGATCTCCCGCGCCTCCGGCAATTGCACGGCGACCACGCCGGTGCTGCTCCAGATGATGCCGCAGCGCCCGATCGCCGTGTCGAATATCGAATAGCCACGCTCCACCATGCACACGCCCCACTCAGTGCACGTTTCTCCCAGACACGGGATCATAACACCGCCACAATCCGGCGCACCTGGAATCTTACTGGGGCGTTAACAACCAGCCGGCCGGCTGCGCCAAACCGCTTGGCGCGCGGCGCCGTCTCGGCTAATCAGGAGGCACGCGAGCTTGCGCGTCCGCGGGCGTAGTTCAATGGTAGAACGGCAGCTTCCCAAGCTGCATACGAGGGTTCGATTCCCTTCGCCCGCTCCAACAAGCCCTCCGCTCGACCAAAATGATGCTTGCGCCGCGTTCGCTGCCGCCGCGGCGAACGAGAGGCCCCGGTGGCCCGGGGCCTCTCGCGAGGCCGGACATTGGAGGAGAGGAACGCCGGCCCTCGGCGGCTAGGTCATGCTTCCGGCCCAGCGGCCGCTATACTTGAACTCGGGCGCCGATTTGAGCTGGTCAGCCGTGGCATTCATGCCGGCATGCCATTTGTTGTCCTTGTAGGTGACACGAATGGCCGACGGCGAGACGGCGACGTAATGTTCTCCCATTCCCAGGAAGCCGCCGACCGACAGGATGTAGGCGTTGGCGTGGCCGCTCTGGTCGAGCGCGATGTCCTTGATGGTCCCGATATCCTTGTTGTCGTTGTTGTAGACGTCGAGCCCGATGAGCTTCGATGCGAGATCGTCGCTCTGTTGGACGGTGACGTAGTCGCCCGCAGTGCCGGGCCGTGCCGCGTTGGAGTTGGCGTCTGCAGCGGTCTGGTGGGTGTCGTTGACGGTGATCATTTCGGCGAAATGATCCGGCCCGATCGACATCCGCACCGGGTTTCCATCGGCATCGACCGCCTGAACGTCGAACGACGTCGGGGCCAACCTGATATCCTTGTACCCGGATTGTTGCAGCGTCTGCATCATGTCCTGTCGGACGTTGGTCGTTCGCGCGGCGTCGTCGTTGTTGGAAGCAGCCCAGGCCGCTGAGCCCAGAGCGATCGTAGCCGTGGTAGCAAGTAAGACAGCAACACGCATCGTGCGTCTCCATTTCATTCGAATGTCGATCCTGCCTTCGCAGAAACAACGTCACGGAAAATCACCGGTTGCATGAAACTTTGATTAGGTTGGAGCGTGCGCGTCACGGCGAGCGGCAACGTTCGATCGCGTGATCACACTGCTCGATCATCACGTCACGGCGGCGCAGAACAGCTGGCATCCGGCAGCGCGCATGCGCTCGATCCGGCGGCCTTTGTGCGCGCGACATCGCCTTCCAAAGGGGCGACTGAAGGAACTGCGGCGTAGCTGGTGCCCCGGGGTCCGTTGCGGTCGACCCTCAAAATGAGTTGCGTACCTCAAAACACCTCTGCTAACCTTCAGTCATGGCCGAGACCCTCACCACGACGGCGCTGACGCTGAAGGACATCGCCCGCGAGGCGGGCGTCAGCCTCGCGACGGTCGATCGCGTGCTGCACAACCGGCCGGGGGTGCGGCCGGACACGGTGCGGCGCGTCAAGGCGGCGATCGAGCGCAACGCGTTCCAGCCGCATGTCGGCGCGGCCGAGCTCGCCCGCGGCCGCGCCCGGCGCTTCGCCTTCGTGATGCCGTCGGGGCCGAACCCGTTCATGCAGCAGATCGAAGCCTATCTCGGCGAGATGTCGGCCTGGCTCTCGGTTCGCCGCATCAATGTCGAGATGGTCGCAACCGACGTGTTCGACCCGACGGTGCTCGCTGCCTCGCTGGAGGCGCTGTCGAGCGATTACGACGGTGTCGCAATGGTGGCGCTGGATCATCCCAGCGTCCGCGCCGCGATCGACGATCTCGTCGATGCCGGCACCAAGGTGGTGACGCTGGTATCCGACGTGCCGTCGTCGCGCCGTCACCATTATGTCGGCATCGACAACATCGCTGCGGGGCGCACCGCCGGCGCGCTGGTCGGGCGGCTGGCCGGTCAAAAGTCCGGCAAGGTCGCGATCGTCGCGGGCTCGCAGGGCCTGCGTGACCATGCCGAGCGCATCTTCGGCTTCAACCAGGTGATGGCGTCGGAATTCCCCGGGCTCAGCGTGCTGCCGGTGCTGGAAGGGCGCGACGAGGACGATCGTTCGGAACAGGTGCTGGCGCGCCTGTTGGGCAAGCATCCCGACATTGTCGGCCTTTATAACGTCGGCGCGGGCACGCAAGGCGTCGCCAAAGCGTTGAGCGAAGCTGCTCGCGACAAGGTGGTGTTCGTCGGTCACGACGTCACCGTGCTGACGCGGCGGTTGCTGCTGCAGGGCGTGATGGATGCCGCGATCTCGCAGAACCCCGGACATGAAGCGCGCGCCGCGGTGCGCGTGCTGCTCGCACTTGCCCGCGGCGAGCCGATCCTGCGCGAACAGGAGAAGATCAGGATCGACATCGTGATGCGGGACAATCTGCCCTAGCGCGGCGGCTCCGACGGAGAACGCGACGTCAAGATCGCGCCTCGCAATGAACAAGGAGGAAACGAAGTGTATCTCGGACTGGACATCGGCACGTCCGGCGTGAAAGCGGTGCTCGTGAGCGAAGCCGGCGCGATTCTCGCGACGGCGGCGCGCGAGCTCGCGCTGTCGCACCCGGCGCCGCTGTGGTCCGAGCAGGATCCCGATTCCTGGGTCGAGGCCGCGATCAGCGCGGTCGACGATCTCGCCGCGCGCCATCCGCGCGAGGTGGCGCGGGTCGGCGGCATCGGCCTGTCGGGCCAGATGCATGGCGCGACGCTGCTCGACGAGGACGGACGGCCGCTGCGTCCGGCGATCCTCTGGAACGACGGCCGCTCGCAGGCCGAATGCGCCGTGCTGGAGCAGCGTTGCCCCTCGCTGCACGCGATGGCCGGCAATCTGGCGATGCCCGGCTTCACCGCGCCGAAGCTGTTGTGGGTCGCGCGCCATGAGCCGAAGATCTTCGCGCGAATCGCAAAGGTGCTGCTGCCCAAGGCCTATGTGCGCTATCGCCTGACCGGCGAGATGGTCGAGGACATGTCGGATGCGGCCGGCACGCTGTGGCTCGATGTCGGCCTGCGCCGCTGGTCGCCTCTGTTGCTGCATGCCACTGGGCTCGATCTCCACCACATGCCGCGCCTCGTCGAAGGCAGCGCCGTGAGCGCGGTGCTCGGGCCGGAACTCACGCAGCGCTGGGGCATGGCGAAGGATGTCGTCGTCGCCGGGGGCGCCGGCGACAACGCCGCGAGCGCGATCGGGCTCGGTGCCATTGCGCCAAGCGATGCGTTCCTGTCGCTGGGAACGTCCGGCGTGGTGTTTCGCGTCACCGACCGGTTCGCCCCGGCGCCCGAAACGGCAGTGCATGCGTTCTGCCACGCACTGCCGGGCCTCTGGCACCAGATGGGCGTGATGCTCTCGGCGGCGGCGTCGCTGGCCTGGCTCGCCGGTGTGATGGAGACATCGGCCGCAGCGCTGCTGGCGCCGCTCGGCGAGCGCGTCGATGGGCCGAGCCCGATCAAATTCCTGCCCTATCTCGACGGTGAGCGCACGCCGCACAACGATGCTGCCGCCAGCGGCGCCTTGGTCGGCCTGCGCGGTGCGACCGGGCGGATGCAGATCGTCCAGGCCGTGCTCGAAGGCGTCGCCTTCGCCGCGCGCGACAACCTGGCGGCCCTGAGCGCCGCGGGCGGGCCGATTGCCGAGCTCGATCTCGTCGGCGGCGGCTCGCGCTCGCCGCTGTGGGCGCAGATCTGCGCCGATGTGCTCGGCATTCCCGTCCACCGCGTCGTGGAGGGCGAGGTGGGGGCGGCGCTCGGCGCCGCCAGGCTCGGGCGGCTCGCTGCGACCGGCGAGAAGCCCGCTGCGGTCTGCACCCGCCCGCGGCGGCTCGCGAGCTTCACGCCCCGCGCATCCGTCACGGAAGCTTATGACGAGGCCTATCGGCGATGGCGCGAGCTTTATCCCGCATTGAAGGAGTGCCCCTAAGTGAACGCGCCAGCCAAATTCTTCGATGCGGATGCACCCGTCGCCTTCGTCGGCAAGGACGCAGCACAAGCGCCCGCGTTCCGCTGGTACGACAAGGATCGCCTCGTGCACGGCCGCAGGCTGGAGGACCACTTGCGCTTTGCGGTCTGCTACTGGCATTCGTTGTGCTGGCCGGGCGGCGATCCGTTCGGCGGCGAGACGTTCCTGAGGCCGTGGCACCAGGGCGGTGACGCGATGGCGCAGGCGCGGGCCAAGGCCGACGTCGCGTTCGAGCTGTTCCGGCTGCTCGACGTGCCGTTCTTCACCTTCCACGACGTCGACGCGGCGCCGGAAGGCGCTTCGCTCGCGGAGTCGGTCGCCAATCTCAACGCGATTGCGGATCTGTTCGAACAAAAGATGGCCGCGGCAAAAGTGCGCCTGCTCTGGGGCACCGCGAACCTGTTCACGCATCGCCGCTACATGGCGGGCGCGGCGACCAATCCGGACCCGGAGATCTTCACCTATGCCGCCGGCCAGGTCCGCGCCGCGCTGGAGGTGACGCACCGGCTTCGTGGCCGGAACTACGTGCTGTGGGGCGGGCGCGAGGGCTACGAGACGCTGCTCAACACCGATCTCAAGCGCGAGCTCGACCAGCTCGGCCGTTTCATCTCGCTGGTCGTCGAGCATAAGCACAAAATAGGCTTCAAGGGGCCGATCCTGATCGAGCCGAAGCCCAAGGAGCCGACCAAGCATCAGTATGATTTCGACGTCGCCACCTGCTACGGCTTCCTCGAACGCTACGACCTGCTCAACGACGTCAAGCTTAACATCGAGCAGAACCACGCCATCCTCGCCGGCCATTCCTTTCATCACGAGGTCGCGCTGGCCGAGGCGCTCGGCGTGTTCGGCTCGCTCGACATCAACCGCGGCGACGATCTGCTTGGCTGGGACACCGACCAGTTCGCAATGAACGTCCCGGAGCTCGCGCTGGTGTTTCACGAGATGCTGAACCGCGGCGGCTTCACCTCCGGCGGCCTCAATTTCGACGCCAAGATCCGGCGGCAGTCGATCGACCCCGATGATCTCATCCATGCCCATGTCGGCTCGATGGATGCCTGCGCGCGGGCGTTCCTCGCCGCCGCCGACATGGTCGATGCCGGCGCCCTCACGGCGCCGCTGACTGAACGTTACCAGGGATGGGCTGGGCCGGAGGGGCGCGCCATTCTCGGCGGCCAGCGTTCGCTCGCCGATCTCGCCGACCGCGCGCTTGCGCCCGGCTTCGACCCTCAGCCGCGCTCGGGCCGGCAGGAATATCTGGAATCCCTGGTCAACCGCTATGTCTGAACGAGGTTGCTGATGGCAAACGCTGACGCGGCACCGGTGCTCGAGCTGACCGGGATCGGCAAGGAGTTCGGAGCGATCCGCGCGCTGCACGGCGTCGACATGCAGGTCATGCCGGGCGAGGTGGTCGGCCTGATGGGCGACAACGGCGCGGGCAAGTCGACGCTGGTCAAGATCATCGCCGGCAATTTCCGGCCCAGCCACGGCGAGATCCGCTTCGCCGGCAATGCGGTCCATTTCAGCCGCCCTGTCGATGCCCGCGCGGTCGGCATCGAGGTCGTCTACCAGGACCTCGCGCTATCGGACAATCTCACCGCGGCGGCCAACGTGTTCCTCGGTCGCGAGTTGAAGCGCAAATTCGGGCCGATCGCGCTTCTCGATCACAAGGCGATGGCGGCGCGCGCGCTGGAGCTGTTCGGCGAGCTGCGCTCGGAGACGCGCCCCGACGACCTCGTCAAGCAGATGTCGGGCGGCCAGCGCCAGGCGGTCGCGATCGCGCGGACCCGGCTGTCCAACGCGCGGCTGGTGATGATGGACGAGCCGACCGCCGCGATCTCGGTCCGCCAGGTCGAGCAGGTGCTCGGCCTGATCCACCGCCTCAAGGAGCAGGGCGTCGCCGTGATGCTGATCTCGCACCGCATGCCCGACGTGTTCGCGGTGTGCGACCGCGTCATCGTCATGCGCCGTGGCGAGAAGCGGGCCGACAAACCGATCCGCGAGACCTCGCCGGAGGAAGTCACAGCCCTCATCACCGGTGCGAAGGAGGCGGCGTGATGGCCATGCCCATGGAATCTTCCGTGATGTTCTCGAACGTCGGCAAGACGAAATGGTGGCAGCGCGGCATCTTCGCCTCGCAGACCGGCTACGTCCTGCTCGCGCTCGCGGTGCTGCTGGTGATCATGCATTTCGCCAGTCCCTATTTCTTCACCGAAGGCAACATGCAGAACGTGGCGAAGAACTTCTCGTTCATCGCCATCGCCACGCTCGGCGTCACCTTCGTCATCATCACCGGCGGCATCGACCTGTCGGTGGGGTCGATGATGTGCTTCTCGGCCATGATCACCTCGATGGTGATGACCGAGCTGTCGGCGCCGGGCTCGCCTGCAGGCGCCTTGTTCGTGCACATGGCGGCCGACGGCAAGACCGTGATTGCCAACGTTCCCGGCCTGATCCTGCTGGTCTCGATCCTCGCCGGGCTCGGCGTGGCGCTGATCGCGGGTCTCGTCAACGGCTTCTGCATCGCGGTGCTCGGCCTGTCGCCCTTCGTCACCACGCTCGGCATGCTCTCGATCGTGCGCGGGCTCGGCTATGTCGTCTCCAACGGCCGCGGCAGCTTTCCCGGCGGGCCGGACGCGGACCGTTTCTACGCGCTCACCTCGGGCGACGTGCTCGGCGTGCCCGTGCCTTTCATCTATCTGATCGTCCTCGCGCTGACGATGGCGGTGGTGCTGCATCACACCTCGTTCGGGCGCCACGTCTTCGCGCTCGGCGGCAACGAGAAGGCCGCCGAACTCACCGGCATCCCGGTCGTGCGGGTCAAGATCGAGGTCTACGTGATCTGTGCCCTCGCAGCAGGCCTGCAGGGCATCATCATCTCCGGATGGCTCGGATCGGCGCCGGCCAACATGGCGACGTCCTACGAGCTCAACGTGATCGCGGCGGCCGTGATCGGGGGCGCCAACCTCGCCGGCGGCATCGGCGGTCCGCTCGGGGCCATCGTCGGCTGCGTGCTGCTTGAGGTGATCCGCAACGGCCTCGTGCTGGCGCAGGTCTCGTCCTACTGGCAGCAGACGCTGGTGGGCGTGATCATCATTCTGGCCGTGCTGGTCGATCGTATCCGCGCGCGGATGAGCTGAAATGATTTCGCTTTGGGAAGATAAATAAATTGCTGCCTGTCCGCTTCCCGGGCGCTTTCGAGAGGATAGGCACCAAACAAGGGTGGAGGAGACGATGAGGAAATTTTTTCTGGCAGGCATCGCAATTGCGATGATGGCCACGCCGGCATTCGCCGCGAACTACCGCTTCGTGATCGTGCCAAAGGCGATGAACAATCCGTTCTTCGACTTCGCGCGCGACGGCTGCCTGAAGCGTGCCAAGGAGCTCGGCAACATCGAGTGCATCTACAAGGGGCCGGTCGAGCACGAGCCGGCGACGCAGGCCCAAATCATCCAGGACTTCGTCACCCAGAAGGTCGACGGCCTCGCCATCTCGGTCGCCGACGTCGCGGCCATGACCAAGTCGATCGAGGCGGCGAGCGCGGCCGGCATTCCCGTCATCACCTTCGATGCCGACGCGCCCGGCTCCAAGCGCATCGCCTATATCGGCACCAACAACAAGGAGTTCGGCGTCGCGCTCGGCAAGCAATTGCTGAAGATGCGCCCTGACGGCGGCAAATACGCCATGGTCTCGGGCGGCCCCGGCGCCAAGAACCTCGCCGAGCGTGTCGACGGCGTGCGCGAGGCGTTGAAGGGCTCGAAATGGACCGAGGTGGCGGGCTCTCCGACCTTCTGCAACGACGATCCCGCGCTCGCTGTGCAGCAGATGACGGATATGCGCACCGCGACACCCGATCTCGCCGCCATCGTTCCGATCGGCGGCTGGCCGATGTTCGCGCCCGAAGGTTTCAAGGCCTTCGCCTCTCGGTCCAAGAAGGACATCGATTCCGGCAAGTTCACGCTGGTGGTCGCCGACACGCTGAAGATGCAGCTCGAACTGCTGCGCGACGGCTATGCCAATGCGCTGGTCGGCCAACGTCCGTTCGAGATGGGCGAGAAGGCGATGGACACGCTGCTCGCCGTCAAGAAGGGCGAGAAGGTGCCGGAGATCGTCTACACCGGCCTCGACCTCGTGACCAAGGACAACGTCGCGCAGATGTTGAAGTAGGAGCACCGCCAGCTCCGAGTTCCTTCGAACCTCTCCCGCTTGCGGTTTCCGCGAGCGGGAGAGATGATTTCGACTGCTGGAATGAAGACTGCTGGAAGGCAATGGGAATGAAACGCTCGCGGCTCGGCTCGCTCGACGTTACCTCAATCGGGCTCGGTTCCGCCCCGCTCGGCGGATTGTTCGCCCCCGTCAGCGATGCCGACGCGGAGGCGACGGTCGCGCGCGCCTGGTCGCTCGGGGTGCGCTTCTTCGATACCGCGCCGCTCTACGGCTTCGGCCTCGCAGAACGGCGGCTCGGCGCATTCCTGCGGCAGCAGAAGCGCGACTCCTACGTCATCTCGACCAAGGTCGGCCGTCTGCTGCGCGCACCGGATGACGGCGCCGCCGAGGACGAGCATTACAAGGGCACGCCGCGCGAGCGGCCGGTGTTCGATTTCAGCCATGACGGCGTGCTGCGATCGGTGGAGGAGAGCTTGGGAAGGCTCGGGCTCGACCGTATCGACGTCCTGCTGGTGCACGATCCCGACGATCATTATGACGACGCCGTCGCCGGTGCTTTCCGCGCGCTCCAGCGCTTGCGCAGTGAGGGCACGGTCAGTGCGATCGGCGCCGGCATGAACCAGTCGGAGATGCTGGTCCGCTTTGCCGAGTCCGTGCCGGTCGACTGCTTCCTGCTCGCCGGGCGCTACACGCTGCTCGATCAGGGCGCGCTGGATGCGCTGTTTCCGCTCTGCACGGCGAAAGGCATCGGCATCCTGCTCGGCGGCATCTACAACAGCGGCATCCTCGCCAATCCGCATGCCGGCGCGAAGTTCAACTATCAGGATGCCGATGCGGCGCTGGTTGCGCGGGCGCTGGAGCTGGACGCGCTCTGCCGCAGGCATGGCACCGAGCTGAAGGCCGCCGCACTGCAGTTCTGCATGGCGCATCCGGCCGTCACGGTCGCCGTGATGGGCGCGCGCAACGCCGTGGAAGTCGCCGACAACATCGCGATGTCGGAGACAACGGTGCCGGTTGCCGTCTGGCAGGAGCTGCGGGCGCGAAACCTCGTCGATGCCCGGGCGCCGCTGCCGGGTGGAGCGTAAGGCATGATCATCGACGCCCACCAGCATTTCTGGGACCCGGCGCGTGCCGACTATCCCTGGATGGCAGCGGACGAGCTGACGCCGATCCGCCGCGCCTTCGGTCCCGACGATCTTGCGCCGCTGCTGAAGGCGAACGGCATCGACGCCAGCATCGTGGTGCAGTGCCGCTCTGCGCTGGAGGAGACCGAGGAATTTTTGCGCATTGCGCACGAAAATCCCTTCGTCGTCGGCGTGGTCGGCTGGGCTGATCTGACGGATGGTTCGCTGGGCGACACGCTGGATCGGCTTCGCGCCTCACCCGGCGGCAGCAAGCTGGTCGGAATCCGCCACCAGGTCCACGACGAGGCCGATCCCGATTGGCTGCTGCGCGAGGACGTCCGGCGCGGTCTCGCTGCGGTGTTCGCGCGCGGTCTCGCCTACGACTTCCTCGTCCGCGCCCGCGAACTGCCCGCCGCGATCGCCACCGCGCAGGCCTTCCCGCAGGCGCGCTTCGTGCTCGACCACGCGGCCAAGCCGCCGATTGCGGATGTCGGCAGCACCGAATGGGCCGATCTTATCAAGGCGCTCGGCGCTTGCGGCAATGTCTGGTGCAAGATCTCCGGGCTTGCGACCGAGGCAGTCTGGAACGACTGGGATGCCGATCGCCTGTTTCCGTTCGTCGCCCACGCCGCCAAATGTTTCGGCGAGGACAGGCTGATCTTCGGCTCGGACTGGCCGGTGTGCCTGCTTGCGGGAAGCTATGGCGAGATCAAGAGCGCGCTGGAGGCCTGCCTAGCGAGGCTTGGGCCACGAGTGCGGGACAAGGCGTTTGGCGTGAATGCCGCGGCGGCGTATCGGCTGGCGGTCGCGAGTTAGTTGTGCTCTCCTTTTTCTGCTTGAGAGCAGGCGATCGCATATGAACGTTTAGCCGAGGCCGTCATGCCCGGGCTTGTCCCGGGCATCCACGTTCTTCGTGCCGCGTAGAATGGCGTGGATGGCCGGGACAAGCCCGGCCATGACGATGTGGGTGCTATTCCGACATCGGCTTGTCGGAGATATCCCAGTCCTTGCCGGTGAAGGTGGAGATGAAGAGCGTCTTCATCGGTGTGTAGTTCTCGGGCGTGTAGCTGTAGGTGACGCCGTCGAGGAAGTAGGGCGAGTGGAAGCCTGCCAGCGTCGAGGCCTGCTTCAGCACGTTGGCGCGGGTGAGCTCGTCGCCGCAGCGGCGCAGGATCTCGCCCATGGTCACGGCCTGGCCGTAGCCGGCGAAGGCGATGGTGTTGTCCTGATCGATCGCCGGCGTGTACTTCTTGCGCAATTCCTCGAACGCCATGACGTCTGGGTCCTTCTCCCATTTGGGCAGGCCGACCTCCTTGTTGTAGCGGATGGCGACGATGCCGGCGGCGTTATCGAGGCCCGCGGCATTGAGGATCGAGCGGCCGGTCGAGCCGGCGGACAGAAGCTGCAGCGGCTTCCAGCCGAGTTCGGCGACTTTTCGGATCGACTGCGACGAGGCTTTGCCGGTCGAGATGTTGTAGAAGACGTCGGCGCCGGACTTCGAGAGATTGATGAGCTGGGAATCGACCGTGGGATCGGTGAGATCGTAGGTCTGCTCCATGATCACCGATGCGGTGCCGCCGGCGTCGGCCAGCACCTTCTTGAAGGGTCCCAAGAAGTCACGGCCGAAATCGTCGTTCTGGTAGAGGATGCCGACCTTGGCGTTCGGCTTCACGCTGACGACGTGGCGCGCCAGGATGCGCGCCTCGGTCGGATACAGCGGGAGGCCCGCCATCGTCCATTTGAACTCTTTGGGGTTATTCCACTTCGACGCGCCGGTGTTGAGCAGCAGCTGCGGCACGCCCTTGGAGTTCAGATATTTGTGCACAGCGGTCTGCGGCGCGGTGCCGAGCGAGCCGTACAACGCGAGCACCTCTTCCTGTTCGACCAAGCGCCGCGTCGCCTCGACGCATTTCGGCGCGCTATAGGCGTCGTCCATGGTGAGGAACTTGACCTTGCGTCCGTTGATGCCGCCCTTCTCGTTCAGCATCTGGAAATAGGCTTCGCCGATGCGCCCCAACACGCCGTAGAGCGAGCCGGGGCCGGAATGCGGGACGGTCTGCCCGATCTTGATCTCGGTGTCGCTGGCGCCCGCGTCGTATTTCTTCTCCGCGGCCCAGACATAAGGCGCGGGCAAGGTGGATGCGGCGATGGCGGCAAGCGCGGCGGCGCTGAAATCGCGCCGCGATGGATTCCTGGTCATTTTTGTTTTCTCCCTAATGCGCGCATTGTGCTGGCAGGGCCGCACGGCTCGCAAGTGGGAAGTCATCGCTTTGCGACGCAATGACGCTTAAATCTCAAGGCATTAGCGCCTAGACTCAAGTTTTCTCGGCGACGACGACGAGGCCGCGCACCGGCTCGTTGTTCTCGATGCGCGGCGAGGCCGGCTGCAATGTCAGGAGCTTCAATCCGGTCCTGACGAGCGCGCTCCGCACATATTCCGCTGCATGGGCATAGCGCAGGCCTTCTCCGAGAATGATGCCGCTGCCATCGTGGGTCTCGAGCGTGAAAGCAAGCACGCCGCCCGGCGCAAGCACGCGCTTTGCTTCCGTCAGCACCGGCGCGAGATCTGACAGATAGACAAACGCATCCGCCGCAACGATCAGGTTTGCGCTTCCTTGGGGCTTGCCTTGCAAGCCCTCGATCATGTCGGCGATTTCGAGCTCGGCATAGAGACCCGTCGCGCGCGCCTCCTTGATCATGCCGGGAGAGAGATCGATCCCGGTGAAATGATCGACCTGCCTGGCGAAGGCGGCCGCCGCAAGCCCGGTGCCGCAGCCGAGATCGATGGCGCGCTTGAAAAGAGCCGGCTTCCTGGCGGCGACGCGCACGGCGATCACCGCCTTGAAGATCAGGGACGGCGCGCGATAGTCGAGATCGTTGACGAGCACATCCTCGAAATGCGGCGCATATTGATCGAACAGGGCCTGCACATATGCCTTCGGCATCTCGGAGAGTTGCTCGTCCCCGAGCCGGATCAAACGCAGGCTGGCGCCGTGCTGGTCCTGCGGGTCGGCCTCGCGCGCTTTCCGGAAGGCTGCGATGGCCTTGTCGCGCTCGCCGAGTTCCTCGCGGATTTCGCCCAGCGTGAACCACGCCGATGTGAAATTGGGCGCGAGCTCGAGCGCCTGCTCCAGCAGGTCGGCGGCGGCGGGCAGATCGCCCTTGAGCTGGAGGTCGCGGGCGAATTCGAAGCGGCGGTCGGCAATCAGATCGCCGGAGGACTGGAACAGACGCAGGGGCATGGAGGAACCAGTTCGTCATTGCCGGGCTTGACCCGGCAATCCATCAAAAAAGGAACTCTTTAGGACGATGGATGTGCGGGTCAAGCCCGCGCATGACGGCTTAATTTGGAGCGGCTCCTTCCTATATCACTCGCATGCGTCCACAAGACATCCTGCTGCCGGCTGCTGCCGGCCTGTGCTGCAAGCCCGGCGGCTTCCATATCGACCCCGTCCGTCCGGTCGAGCGGGCCGTGATCACCCACGGCCACTCCGACCATGCCCGCCCCGGCCATGGCGCGGTGCTGGCGACGCAGGAGACACTGGACATGATGCGGTTGCGTTACGGCGAGAATTTTGCCGGATCGACGCAAGCGATCGGCTACGGCGACGAGATCCGGCTGGGCGACGTCAAGGTCAAGTTTCACCCGGCCGGCCATGTGCTCGGCTCGGCGCAGGTCGCGGTGACCTGCAAGGACACGTGCATCGTCGCCTCCGGCGACTACAAGGATGCGCTAGACCCGACCTGCACGCCGTTCGAGCTGGTGCAATGCGACGTCTTCATCACCGAGGCGACGTTCGGGCTGCCGGTGTTTCGGCATGGCGATGCTGCCGACGAGGTCAAGAAGCTGCTCGCCTCCGTCGCGCTGTTTCCCGAGCGCGCACATCTGGTCGGCGCCTATTCGCTCGGCAAGGCGCAACGCGTCATCAAGCTGCTGCGGCAGGCCGGATACGATGCACCGATCTATCTGCATGGCGCGATGGAGAAGATCACCGATTACTATCAGAGTCGCGGCATCGATCTCGGCGAGCTCAGGCCGGCGAAGGGCGTGAAGAAGGCGGCGCTCGCCGGTACCATCACGCTGGCTCCGCCCTCGGCAACCTCCGATCTCTGGACCCGGCGCTTTCCCGATCCCGTCACCGCGTTCGCCTCGGGCTGGATGCGGGTGCGCGCCCGGGCGCGGCAGCGTGGCATCGAGCTGCCGCTGGTGATCTCCGACCACGCCGATTGGGACGGCCTCACCGCCACCATCGCCGCGACCGGTGCCGGCGAGATCTGGGTCACGCACGGCCAGGAAGATGCGCTGGTGCATTGGTGCAAGTCGCGAGGCCTGCAAGCGCGGCCACTCGATCTCGTCGGCTATGGCGACGAGGAGGAGAACGAGACGCCAGCCTCCGACGAGGCCGAGGCATGAACCGCTTCGCCGAACTGCTCGACCGTCTCGCCTACGAGCCCGGCCGCAACAACAAGCTGCGGCTGCTCACCGGCTATTTCCGCGAGGTCGGCGATCCCGACCGCGGCTATGCGCTGGCCGCGCTCACGGGCGCGCTCAGCTTCAAGCACGCCAAGCCGGCGTTGATCCGCGACCTCATCGCGTCGCGCACCGATCCGGTGCTGTTCGGGTTGAGCTACGACTACGTCGGCGATCTCTCGGAGACCGTGGCGCTGATGTGGCCGAAGGCCGATCTCGCCGCTCACAACAACCCGCCGCCGCCCAGCCTCACCGAAGTCGTCACTACGCTGCGTACGCTCGGCAAGACCGAGTTACCGAAGCAGCTCGAACGCTGGCTCGACGAGCTCGATGAGACCGGCCGCTGGGCGCTGCTGAAGCTCGTCACCGGCGCGCTACGTATCGGCATCTCGGCACGGCTGGCGAAGACCGCGGCGGCGGCGCTCGGCGACAGGGATCCGCATGACATCGAGCTGATGTGGCCCGGCCTTGCACCGCCCTATCTCGACCTGTTCGCCTGGCTGGAGGGCCGCGGCGACAAGCCTGTCAACCGCGACCCGGCGCCGTTCCGGCCCGTGATGCTGGCGCATGCGATCGAGGACAGCGATTTCGCTGCGCTCGATCCGGCCGAGTACATCGCCGAATGGAAATGGGACGGCATCCGCGTGCAGGCCGTGGCGGGGCGCGAGGAAAGCGGCCACATCACGGCCCGGCTCTATTCGCGCACCGGCGAGGACATCACGGGGAGCTTTCCGGATCTGGTGCCGTCGCTGCGCCTGCCGGGCGCGATCGACGGCGAGCTTCTGATCCTGCGCGAGGGGCGGGTGCAGAGCTTCAACGTCCTGCAACAGCGGCTCAACCGCAAGATCGTGTCGCCCAAGCTGATCAAGGAATATCCGATTCATCTGCGCGCCTACGATCTGCTCGGCGACGACGAGAACGATCTGCGCGAGCTGCCGTTCGCCGAGCGGCGCGAACGGCTGGAGGTCTTCATCGGGAAGCTCGGTGATCCCCGCATCGACCTGTCGCCGACCGTGCCCTTCGCAAGCTGGGAGGCGCTGACGGCCGCGCGCGCCGATCCGGCGAGTGCCGGCGCCGGCGAGGATGCGGATGCCGTCGAGGGTGTCATGCTGAAGCGGCGCGATGCGCTTTACCTGCCCGGACGTCCCAAGGGCCAGTGGTGGAAGTGGAAGCGCGATCCGCACATCATCGACGCCGTGCTGATGTATGCGCAGCGTGGTCACGGCAAGCGCTCGTCCTATTATTCCGATTACACATTCGGCGTCTGGACTGCAGGCGGGGGCGGTGACGAACTGGTGCCGGTCGGCAAGGCCTATTTCGGCTTCACCGACGAGGAGTTGCTGCAGATCGACCGCTTCGTCCGCCGCAACACCACGGAAAAGTTCGGCCCCGTCCGCCACGTCGTGCACGAGGGCGACAAGGGGCTGGTGCTCGAAGTAGCGTTCGAGGGCCTGCAGCGCTCGCCGCGCCACAAATCCGGCGTCGCCATGCGCTTCCCCCGCATCAGCCGCCTGCGCTGGGACAAGCCGCCGCGCGAGGCGGACCGGTTGGAAACGCTGGAGCGGATGTTGAAGACGGAGGTGGCGGAGAGTGAGGCGTGAAGGCGATGAGTCTCGATTGCCGCCACGATTGCGGTGCGCTCCCTCGCCCGCTTGCGGGAGAGGGTGGGGGAGAGGGCTGCTTCCGCATTGGGACAATCCCCAAGAGGAGATAGCCTCTCCCGTGCCTTCGGCGCGACCTCTCCCGCAAGCGGGAGAGGTTTGGGAGCCTGGGGCGCCACCGATGCCACCGCTCCAGGGCCCTCGCCCGCCCCAATTAAACTCCGGTAACCCGATTGACGCTCGCTTGCGGGTTCCCCATCTGCCTCGCCGTGCCCTATAATGGGTCGAATCCGCTGAGGAGTTTGAGATGGTCCAAGACGTCAGAGATTTGCCGGCCGGCCGTAACGATGGGCTGAACCGCTTTCTCGGCGGCTCGCCGCTGGCGGTCGCATTTCGCCTGGTCCTGCTCTCGATCCTGGTCGGCGTCGTGCTCGCCGCGATCGGCTTCGATCCCTGGAACATCCTCACCAGCATCCGCCTGTTGTTCCAGCGTCTGTGGGATCTCGGCTTCGACACCATCAACTGGCTGTGGCGCTACTTCCTGCTCGGCGCGGTCATCGTGATCCCGATCTGGCTGCTCTCGCGCGTGTTCGGCACGCCGCGCGGCCGGTGAGATTTTGAAGGTCCGCAGCCGATGCAACTCCGTTTCGTCGGCTGTGGCGACGCGTTCGGTTCCGGCGGCAGGCTCAACACCTGCTTCCACGTCTCGGGGCGCCAGGCCAACTTCCTGATCGATTGCGGCGCGTCGGCTCTGCCGGCGCTGAAGCGTCTGGAGATCGAACGCAGCGACATCGATCTCATCCTGATCACGCATTTCCACGGCGACCACTTTGCGGGGCTGCCTTTTTTTCTACTCGACGCCCAGTTTTCGCGGCGGACGCGGCCGTTGACGATCGCAGGCCCGCAAGGCATCGAGCGGCGGCTGCGTGAGGTGATGGAAGCGCTGTTCGAGCACTCCTCGACGACAAAGCAACGCTTCGAGGTCGACGTCGTCGAACTCGCGCCCGAGCAGAGCCGGACTTTCGGCGCCGTGACGGTCACGCCCTATCCCGTGGTGCACGGCGAATCCGGCGGTCCCTTCCTCGCCTACCGCGTCGAGGCCGAGGGCCGCACGCTCGCCTACAGCGCCGATACCGAATGGACGGAGACGCTCATTCCGCTGGCGCATGGCGCGGATCTTTTCATTGCCGAAGCCTATATGTACGAGAAGGTGGTGAAGAACCATCTCAGCCTGAAGACCCTGGAACAGCATCTGCCGGCGATCGGTGCGAAGCGGCTCGTCCTCACCCATATGAGCGACGACATGCTGTCGCGCCTCGATATGCTGCCTTACATGGCGGCCGAGGACGGCATGGTCGTCGTGTTCTGACCATGCACGCGCCCGTCCATCCCAACGTCGGCACCCGCCAAGTGTTCGCCATCGCCGGCCCGGCGATGGTCGCGAACCTCACCACGCCGCTGATCGGCGTGGTCTCGACCACGGCGATCGGCCGGCTCGATGATGCCGCCCTGCTCGGCGGCGTCGCGATGGCCTCGGTGATGTTCGATTGCCTGTTCTGGCTGTTCGGCTTCCTGCGCATGAGCACGCTCGCCTTCACCGCGCAATCGCTGGGCGCGGGCGACACACACGAGCCGAGCGCGATCCTGGCGCGCGGCTTCATCGTTGCCGGCCTGATCGGCGCCGCGCTGATCCTGCTGCAACTGCCGCTCGCTGCCGTGCTGTTCGATCTGATGGGCGGCAGCGAGGGTGTGACGCGGGCCGCGAACACCTACTTCAAGATCCGGATCTGGTCGTCGCCGTTCGCGCTCGCCAATTACGTCATCCTCGGTTGGCTGATCGGCCAGGCCCGCGCCAATTCGGCCTTGTTGCTTCAGGTCGGCATCAACCTCGTCAACATGGCGGCGACGATCCTGCTGGTGCTGGTCTACGACACCGGCATCGCCGGTGCCGCGATCGCCGCGCTGGTGTCGGAGGCGGTCGGCTTCGCCCTCGGCGTGCTCGTCTGCCGGCATTATGCCGATGGCGGCTTTGCCGTGCCGTATGCGACCCTGCTCGATCGCGACAAGCTGTTGCGGTTGCTGGCGGTGAACACCGACATTTTGATCCGCACCGCAGCGCTGATCGCCGTGTTCCTGTTCTTCACCGCCAAGGGCGCGCAGGCCGGCGACGTCACGCTGGCCGCGAACTCCGTGCTCAACAATTTCCTGCTGGTCAGCGCCTTCTTCCTCGACGGTCTCGCCAACGCCGCACAGCAGCTCTGCGGCCGCGCCGTCGGCGCGCGCGATGCAAAAGGCTTTGCGGATTCGACCCGGCTGGTGCTGCTGTGGGGCCTCGGCTTCGCGCTGGTGGTGTCGGGACTGTTCGCGCTGTTCGGGCCCGCCCTGATCGATGTCATGACGGCGAGTGACGAGGTCCGCCGTGCCGCGCGCGAATTCCTGCCGTTCGTCGTGCTCGCGCCGATCCCCGGTGTGTTCGCCTTCGGCTTCGACGGCATCTATATCGGCGCGACCTGGGCGCGCGAGATGCGCAATCTGATGCTGGCTTCGCTGCTGATCTTCTTCGCCGCCTGGTGGGCGCTGCAATCGCTCGGCAATGCCGGGCTCTGGTGCGCGCTGATGGCCTCCTACCTCTCGCGCGGCGGCTTGCAGGCCGCGAGGTATCCGGCGCAATTCAGGAAGACGTTTTCGAGACCGTGACGATCGTGTCCCGGACGCGCTGCAGCGTGAAACGCTGCTGCGCAGAGCCGGGACCCATCTCGCATCGAACTCGCTGTGACATGGGCCCCGGCTCTGCAGCGCACCACGCCGAAGACGGCGCGCTGCGCTGCGTCCGGGGCACGAACGCCCCTCACATCCCCGGCCAGTCTTCCGCGGTGAGTGTCGCGGCATCGGCGCCGACGATCTCGGACAGGGAGTCCCGTCCCGTCCGCAGCAGCGTCGAGGTGAGATCGCGCTTGATCTCGTCGACGAGGCCGAGGCCCTTGTAGATCAGCGACGAATAGAGCTGGATCAGGCTCGCGCCGGCGCGGATCTTGGTCAGCGCGGCACCGCCCGAGTCCACGCCGCCGACGCCGATCAGCGGGAACGCGCCTTCGACGCGCACATAGGTCTCCGCGACCATCCGCGTCGACAGACGGAACAGCGGCCGGCCGGACAGGCCGCCTTGCTCCTTGGCGCGCATCACCTCGCGCAGCGTGCTCGGCCGTGCGATCGTCGTGTTCGACACGATCATGCCGTCGACCCGGCGCGAGCGCGCCACCTGCACGACGTCGTCGAGTTGGGCAAGGCTCAGATCCGGCGCGATCTTGAGCAGCACCGGCGTGTCGCCGGCCTTCTGCCTGACACGCTCGCGGGCGTCGATCACCCTTGCGAGGAGATCGTCGAGCAGGGCGCCTTCCTGCAGATTGCGCAGGCCCGGCGTGTTCGGCGAGGAGACGTTGACGGTGAAATAGCTCGCGACCGGCGCAAAGGTCTCGATCAGCTTGACGTAATCGGCGACGCGGTCCGGCGAATCCTTGTTGGCACCGACATTGACGCCGACGATGCCGCCGTGCTGCGCGCGCGCGGCGAGCCGGCGCAACGCGACATCGGCGCCGTCATTGTTGAAGCCCATGCGGTTGACGACGGCCTCGTCGCGCTCCAGACGAAACAGCCGCGGCCGCGGGTTGCCGCTCTGCGGCTTCGGCGTCACCGAGCCGATCTCGACGAAGCCGAAACCGAGCCGCAGCAGCGCATCCGGCACCTCGGCGCTCTTGTCGAAGCCCGCGGCCATGCCGATCGGATTGGGGAAGTTGAGCCCGAAGGCGCGCATCGCGAGCTTGGGATCGTCAGCGCGGGGCTTGGCCGGCGGCAGGAAGCGCAAGCCCTGGATCGCGAGGCGATGGGCGTCTTCCGGATCGAGCCAGCGCAGCACCGGCAGCGAAAAGGCGTCGAAAGCGCGGATCACGGCAGCAACTCCGGAGTGTCGTGGCCGCCGTCGGAGCGCATGTTGAGGTTCGCCACCGACAGCACCGCGCCGAAATCGAGCTCGCCATAAAGATGGGGAAACAGCTCGTCATTGCGCGAGCGCTCCCAGCGCAGCGCGCTGCCGAGCACCTCGCCGTCAACCTCGACCAGGAACAGCGCGCGCTGGCCGAAATAATGCTTGCGCAAGGTCTCGGGAACCTGGGCGGCGGTGGAGAAATGGATGAAGCCGTCGCGCGCATCGTCCGCGCTGCCCCGGTAGACGCCGTGCCGTTCCGCCTCGCGCCAGGCCGAGGCCGGACAGATTTTGTAGATCTTGACCACCGCTACCGGAGCCCTTGAGTTTATTTGGTTTTTTCGCCTCTTGCGGGTCTTGAAACCCGGGCGCGACCGTAAAGGCCACACCTCTCGAACTCAAGCGCTGGGATCGCATCCCCGATCGCCTCTTGCGCGAAAAACAGAAAACCGGTTGATTTGAGGACAGTTTTCCTGAGTTGCGACGGGCTGGACCTTGCATGGTCAGGCAGGCCAAAGCGCAGAGGATGCTGACCCACGGCCATATCTGGGCCGCCCTGGATCGGCTGGCGGCGCGCGCCGGCCTGTCGCCGTCCGGCCTTGCCAAGCGCGCCGGGCTCGACCCCACCACTTTCAACAGGTCCAAGCGCGTCACCTCCGACGGCCGCGAGCGCTGGCCCTCGACCGAATCGATCGCGAAGGCGCTGGCCGCGGCCGACGCCTCAATCGAGAGCTTTGCGCGGCTGATCGACGAGGACGCAGGCGACAGCCGCTCGGTACCGCTGCTCGGCTTCGCGCTGGCCGGCGCGAGCGGCGCCTTCGACGAGACCGGCCTTCCTTCCGGCAAGGGCTGGACCGAGACGGCGCTGCCCACCGCCGAGGACGGCCGGACCTTTGCGCTGGAGATTTCCGGTGATGCGCTCGCGCCTGTTTATCGCAGCGGCGACATCATCCTTGTCTCGCCCGGCACGCCGATCCGCAAAGGGGATCGTGTGGTGGTGAAGACTGGAAAGGGCGACGTGCTCGTCGCGACGTTGAAGCGCCGCACGGCCAGGGCGCTGGACTTGCAGCCGCTCGAGGCGGCGCAGGCCGCGCGCACGATCGAGGCGAGCGACGTGGCGTGGGTAGCGCGGATTGTTTGGGCAAGGCAGTGACGGCTGCCACATGTTCCGCTGTCATTCCCCGCGCTCGCGTCGCGAAAGCAAGGAATCCAGTATGCCGTGGCGCCTCGATTCTATAGTCACGGCCTCTAGATCACTGGATCCGTCAAGCCGGGCGATGACAGCTGGTGCCTCACGCGCTCCTTGCCAGCGCGCCGTCGATCATATTCACCGCGTTCTGCACGCCGTACACCGCGACGAAGGAGCCGAAGCGCGGGCCCTTCTCCTGGCCGAGCAGCACCTGGTAGAGCATGTTGAACCAGTCCAGCGTGACGCCGGGACGGCCGTCCTTGCCCTTCTTGACCTGGTCGAGGAACGGCTCGCGGCGGCCGATCTCGTAGACGACGTTCTGGATCTCCTCGGCCGTCGCCTCGGGCGGCAGCTGCGACAGCGCATCGCGCAGATCCTGCAATGCGGCGCGCTCAGTGTCGGTGGGCACGCGAAACTGCTTCGTCGGCGCTACGAAGTCGCGGTAATAATTGATGGCGTAGCCGACCATCGCATCGAGCTTCGGATGCGTCTGTGGGCTCACGCCCGGACGATAGCGGCCGATGAAACCCCACAGCGTCTCGGCGTTTTCCGCGTTCGACGACGACACCAGCGTCAGCAGCAGCTGGAACGTGACGGGCATGTCGCCCTGCGGCGGCTTGCCGTTGTGGATGTGCCAGACCGGATTGCCGAGCTGCTGCTTGTCGTCCTGCCTGGCGAATCCGTCGCTGAACTGCTGATAGTCGTCGACGTTGCGCGGGATGACGTCGAAATACAGCCGCTTCGCCGCCTTGGGCTCGCGGTACATGAACAGCGACAGCGATTCCGGCGAGGCATAGCGCAGCCATTCATCGATGGTGAGGCCGTTGCCCTTCGACTTCGAGATCTTCTGGCCCTTCTCGTCGAGGAAGAGCTCGTAGTTGAAGCCTTCGGGCGGCGTGGCGCCGAGCGCCCTGGCGATCGCGCCGGAGAGCTTCACCGAATCGATCAGATCCTTGCCGGCCATTTCGTAGTCGACGCCGAGCGCGACCCAGCGCATCGCCCAGTCGGCCTTCCACTGACACTTGACGTTGCCGCCAGTGACCGGCGTCTCGACTTCCTGGTTGGTGTCGGGGTCGAGATAGGTCACCGTGCCTGCGGTGACGTCGCGGCGGATCATCGGCACCTGCAGCACGACACCGGTGGTCTTGCTGATGGGGAGGAACGGCGAATAGGTGGCGCGGCGATCGGGCCCCAGCGTCGGCAGGATGATGTCCATCACCTTGTCATAGGCGGTGAGCATCTTGAGCAGCGTCGCGTCGAAGCGGCCGGACGTATAATAGTCGGTCGAGCTCGCGAATTCGTAGTCGAAGCCGAAATGGTCCAGAAACGCGCGCAGCCGCGCGTTGTTGTGCGCGCCGAACGAGGGATACTCGTTGGAGAACGGATCCGGCACCCGCGTCAGCGGCTTGCCGAGATGCGCGGTCAGCATCTCCTTGTTCGGCACGTTGTCCGGCACCTTCCGAAACCCGTCCATGTCGTCGGAGAACGCCAAGAGGCGCGTCTTGATCTTGTCCTCGGTCAGCACGCGGAAGGCATGGCGCACCATCGAGGTGCGCGCGACCTCGCCGAAGGTGCCGATATGCGGCAGGCCTGACGGTCCGTAGCCGGTCTCGAACAACACCTCGTCCTTCGGGCTTTTCTTCAGCCGCGCGACAATGGCCTTGGCCTGCTCGAACGGCCAGGCGTTGGATTGTTCGGCGAGTGCACGCAGATCACTCGGGCTCATGTTGGGATCGATAACGGACATCAAGGGGCCTCCGGGCCGCGGAAAATAGCGATTTCCCGGCAGAATGCAAAAGTTGGCGCGCAACGATCGCGGAATCGTAGGGTGGGCAAAGCGAAGCGTGCCCACGACTTCAAAGGACGTGGGCACGGCGCTTGCGCGCCTTTGCCCACCCTACGGCAGTTTGTTCGCCGCAAGCGTAGCGAAAGATCAGAACGGGCTCACCGAGAAATACCGTAGCCACAGATCGGTGTAGCGGCCTTTTTCCCAGACCCGGAACAGGGCCCAGTTGAGGGCTTGGCGCAGCACGTCGTTGCCCTTGCGCACGGCAATGCCGATGCCTTCGCCGAAGAAACGGCTCTCGACGAAGGGGCCGCCGGAGAAGGCGCAGCAATCGCCGGAATCGGTGCCGTTGATCCAGAACGCGAGCGAGATGGCATCACCGAAGATGAAATCGACCTCGCCCTTGCGCAAAGCGCTGCGGAGCGCGTCGTCGTTGGGATAGGGGTGCAGCTCGGCGTCGGTGAACATCGCCTTGAGATAGGCCTCGTGCGCGGAGCCGGCGATGACGCCGACCTTCTTGCCCTCGAGATATTCGGGCCGGATCTCCGGCATCACCGCGTCCTTGCGCGAGGCGAAGCGCGCCGGCACGCGGTAATAGGGATCGGTGAAGTCGACGCGGGCGCGCAGCTGCGGGCTCACCGCCATCGAGGCGATGATGGCATCGCCGCGGTTGGAGGAGAGCGCGTCGACCAGTGTCTCGAAGCGGCGCATCTGCACCGTGCAGGTGACCTTAATCTCCTCGCACAGGCTGCGCGCGAGATCGACGTTGAAACCGGCCGGGTTGCCGTCGGCGCCGGTGAAATTGAACGGCGGATAGTCGGTCTCGGTCAGGAAGCGGATCACGGTCAGGCGCGACAGGTCCGGTCGTTCGGGGCGCCGCCGCGGGTCCCAGAAGCCCGGCACGGCCTGCGGGGCAGCAGTTTGAGGGGCAGGTTGGGGCGCGACCTGCGGCGTGGCTTGAGGTGCCGCCGGGGGCTGCTTGGCCGGGGCCTGGGCCTCGGCGGCGGGCGAGCCCGCGAGCAGACAGACGCCGGCGACCAGCCCGAGCAGGACATGGCGCACGATCTTGGGCGATTTTACCTGTCGCGACGGGGCCATCGGCGGGAAACGAACGAATTTCATTGGGATCGGAGGGCCTTATAGACCATCCGGCCGGGAACGCGAGCGCCGATTGCAGTTGATCAGAGCCCTCAGAGATACCGCTTCAAATCCGCCGCCGCCTCTTCCGGCGTCCGCTTCAGATTGAACGGCGAGACGAAGCGGCCGTCGCGGTCCATCAGATAGATCAGCGCCGTGTGGTCCATGGTGTAGTCGCCATCCTTGGTCGGGACCTTCTTGGCGTAGACCCGGTAGGAGGTGATGACTTTCGCGGTCTCGGCGGGATCGCCGGACAGGCCCTCCAGATGCGGGTCGAAGCTGCCGAGATAGTCCTTCATCACCGCCGGCGTGTCGCGCTCGGGATCGACCGAGACGAAGACGGCATTGACCTTGTCGGCATCCTTGCCCAGCGCGCGCAGCACTTCCGAGATCTCGAACAGCGAGGTCGGGCAGACGTCGGGGCAATGGGTGTAACCGAAGAAGATCAGGGTCGGCTTGCCCTTGAGGCTCTTGTCGGTGACGGCTTTGCCGTTCTGGTCGGTCAGCTGAAACGGTCCGCCGATCGCGGCCGGCTGCGCCACCTTGCTGACGCCGCCCATGGCCCAGAACATGATCAGGAGGCCGGCAACGAGGCTTGCGGCGAAGGCGGTCGCGATCACCAGCGGACGAGTGGCGGAACTCATGAGCGGAAAACTTCCTGTGGCGGATCAGAAGCAGGCGGCGAAGCCGGTCCGGATCATTTCGAAGAACATCTGCGTGCCGTAGTGGAACCACAGCGCCAGCGCGCCGAGCACCAGCAATCCGCCGATCCCCGCGACCGCCACCATCAGCACGAACGGCGTTCGGCCGGCAGTGGGCGAATTGTCCTGTAGCGGATGCGAGGGGTGCAGCGGTTGAGCCATGACAACGATCGGGGCGAAGGCCCCGGTTCCAAGCTCTCAGATAAGCCCTGGCCCGCCTGCGGGCAAGGCGCCGCCTGGCGGGCCGGGACGGTCCGGTCAGGCCGGCAGGGTCAGCGCAGCTGGCCCCGGGCGGATTCGATCTGGTCCGTTTGCGGGAGCGGCCGGCGCGACGGCTTGATGGCCGAGGCCTGCGCGTCCAGGTAGCAGGGCTTGTACATGGCCTGGAGCTGCTTGCCCTTCAGGAACAGCATGTGCGGGGTGAGGCCGCCGCGCTGGTTGATCCAACGCTTCACCTGCGAGGGGTACATCATATACAGCATCTGGGTCGCTTCGGCGTTGGTGACGGCGCGGCCATTGCTGCCGAAATCCCAGGCGGCGTGGAAGCCGAGCGTCGCGCTCGAGGTCACGCAGATGCGGTCATGCGGAATGGCGCCGAGAACGATGGTGCAGGCCGAGGCGCAGAGGCCGTCGATGATGACGGTGTCACCTGACTGCCTGAGATCCTGGTATTTGTCGACGTAGGTTCCGATCCGGCCGCCGCGGTCGTCCGCGATCCGAACCACCGCGTGAGAAGCCCCCATGCATGCGATCAGGAGAACCGCCGCCAGCAACCCCGTCAGAAACTTCATTGCCCCGCCCCAGTCGAATTCGAATCTGCGTGTCAGGTGATGATGCGTGACTAGCGTCCGTCGTAACCGAGGTTTTGTCTAGGCAGGCCGGCTCGTTCAAAACAAATTCAAATCCAGTGTTGCGGCGGCGCTGCACTTGGCGGATCTCAATCCCAAAGTGGAACAAGTTAATGATGTCTTACGCGTCGCACCCTTGATCTCAGTTACAACCGCTGGCTTCAATCCGGGCAAATACAGGGAATTTCATGGAGGGGGAAACACATGGCCGAAGAGACTGACGTCATCGTCGTCGGCGCGGGCCTGTCGGGACTGGTTGCCGCCACCGAGATTGCCGACGCTGGCAAGCGCGTGATCGTGGTCGACCAGGAGGGCGAGCAGTCGATCGGCGGCCAGGCGTTCTGGTCGTTTGGGGGATTGTTCCTGGTCGATTCGCCGGAGCAGCGTCGGCTCGGCATCAAGGATTCCTTCGACCTGGCCATGCAGGACTGGATCGGTGCCGCCGGCTTCGACCGCGACGAGGATTTCTGGCCGCGGCAATGGGCCGAGGCCTATGTGGCGTTTGCGGCCGGCGAGAAGCGTGCCTGGCTGCGGGCGATGGGCCATCGCTTCTTTCCGGTGGTCGGCTGGGCCGAGCGCGGCGGCTATGACGCAATGGGCCACGGCAATTCGGTGCCGCGCTTTCACGTCACCTGGGGCACCGGGCCCGGCATCGTCGAGCCGTTCGAGCGCCGCGCGCGCGAGGCGATGACGAGCGGCCGGCTCAGCTTCAAGTTCCGTCACCGCGTCGATGCGCTCTCCATCACCAACGGCACGGTGGATGGCGTCAACGGTGCCGTGCTCGCCCCCGATCCGATCGAGCGCGGCAAAAGCACCTCGCGCAATGTCGTCGGCGAGTTTGCGCTGAAGGCGCAGGCCGTGATCGTCGCGTCCGGCGGCATCGGCGGCAATCACGAGCTGGTGCGGCAGAATTGGCCGAAGCGGCTGGGCGATCCGCCGAAATTCATGATCTCCGGCGTGCCCGAACATGTCGACGGCCGGATGATCGGCATCACCGAGAAATCAGGCGCGCGGCTGATCAATCGCGACCGCATGTGGCATTATGTCGAGGGCATCCAGAACTGGAATCCGATCTGGCCGCGCCACGGCATCCGCATCCTGCCCGGCCCCTCCTCGATGTGGTTCGATGCCACGGGCACGCGATTGCCGGCGCCGCTATTCCCCGGCTCGGACACCCTCGGCCAGCTCAAATACATCATGTCGACCGGCTATGATTATTCCTGGTTCATCCTGACTCAGAGCATCATCAAGAAGGAGTTTGCGCTGTCGGGCTCGGAGCAGAACCCCGACCTGACCGGCAAGAGCTGGCGCATGACCTTGCGCCGCGCCACCAACAAGGGGGCGCCGGCGCCGGTCGAGGCATTCAAAAGCCACGGTGTCGACTTCATCGTACGCGACAAGATCGAGGACCTCGTTGCGGCCATGAACAAGCTTGCCGGCAGCGACCTCCTCAAGCTCGAGCACGTCAGGAAGCAGATCGAGGCGCGCGACCGCGAGATCGCCAATCCTTACGTCAAGGATGCGCAGGTGATGAACATCCACAATGCGCGCCGCTATATCGGCGACAGGCTGATCCGCACCGCCGCCCCACACCGGATCCTGGATCCCGCGCAGGGGCCGCTGATCGCGGTCAAGCTCAACATCCTCACCCGCAAGACGCTGGGCGGCTTCGAAACCGATCTCGAGTCCCGTGTGTTCGGCAGCGAGGGCAGTGTCATTCCCGGCCTCTATGCGGTCGGCGAAGCCGCCGGCTTCGGCGGCGGCGGCGTGCACGGCTATCGCTCGCTGGAAGGCACCTTCCTCGGCGGCTGCCTGTTCTCGGGCCGCAATGCGGGCCGGTCCGCCGCCAAGGCTGTTGGCTGAATTGTTCGACGGGCTGAATTGTTCGGTCCGCTTCGATAAGCCGCGCATGCGTTGCCAGCGACGCATGCACCGCCGGGGTGGCAGGGCGTGAGGTGCTGGGCTAGACAGGGGCGCCATTCCAGTGAGGAGCTACCAATGAGCATTCAGCGTTTCGAAACCGGCCCGCGCATGAGCCAGGTCGTCGTGCACGGCAACACCGTCTATCTCGCCGGCGTCGTCGCCAACAACGCGGCCGGCGAAAGCGTGACGAAGCAGACCCAGGACATCCTGAAGACCATCGACGGCCATCTCGCCAAGGCCGGCACCGACAAGTCCAAGCTGCTCTCGGCTACGATCTACATCACCGACATGAAGACGTTCGGCGAGATGAATGCGGTGTGGGACGCCTGGGTGTCGGCCGGCAATACTCCCGCCCGCGCCACCGTCGAAGCCAAGCTGGCGGCGCCGCAATACACCGTCGAGATCATGGTCACGGCCGCGAAATAATCTCCACGGCCAATTCGCATGCAAGCGGAGCGCGATGACAACATCATCGCGCTCCATTTTTTCGCGCGACGATGACCTGCGAGGTAATCGAAAAGCGCGCGGGAACCTTCGATAGTCAGGGACAGCCGAATACGGCGTCATCGAAGGAGAGTGCCATGACCGACCCCATCACCATCGCCCGAAGCTACATCGAGCTCTGGAACGAGCGCGCCGCCGGCCGGCGCCGCCAGCTGCTCGGCGACAACTGGACGATTGATGCGAGCTATGTCGATCCCCTGATGAAGGGCGATGGCCGCGACGGCATCGATGCTCTGATCGCGGGCGTGCAGCAGCGCTTTCCCGATTTCAGGTTCAAGCTGATCGGCGAGCCCAACGGTTACGGCGACCACGTCCGCTTTTCCTGGGGACTTGGTCCCGAGGGCGCCGACAGCCCGATCAAGGGCACTGATTTTGCCGTGCTGAAGGATGGCCGCATCAGAAGCGTGACCGGATTTCTGGATCAGGTGCCGCAAGGGGCGTGATAGCAGGCCACGTTTCTGGGAACGATCTCGCGCGTGGCCATCCTTCGAGACGCCCGCCGTTGGCGGGCCCTCAGGATGAGGACCGAGTGCGCTGTGCCAGTTTCGACAAGCGCCGGTGCTTCTGAGCCTCACCCTGAGGAGACCGCTGAAAGCGGTCGTCTCGAAGGGCGAGGCACTTGCTCAGGTTGCGCAACAATGCCCGCCCAGTGGCCCTCCTCGTCCAGACCGGGAGGGCCACCCCTCGACGAAGCCACGCTCACAGCTTACCTGTCATGGCGTGACGCGCCGCATCCTCAAAACTCAGGCCGAGACGCCTGCGCTGCTGCCCGAGCGCTTCAGCGCGTGGTTCGCAACCCGCGGCTGGTCGCCGCGCGCGCATCAATTGTCGCTGCTGGAGAAGGCGCGCGAGGACGCCAGCGCCCTGCTGATCGCGCCGACCGGCGCCGGCAAGACGCTGGCGGGGTTTCTGCCGACCCTGGTGGAGCTTTCGACCGAGGCAGCCGAACGGAAGGCGGGTGAGAAACAGAACCTCGTTTCCACCGGCCGCAGCGTGCAACGTTCCGGCGGCCTGCACACGCTCTACATCTCGCCGCTGAAGGCGCTTGCCGTCGACATCGCGCGCAATCTGGAGCGACCGATTGCGGAGATGGCGCTGCCGATCAAGGTCGAGACCCGCACCGGCGACACGCCGGTGTCGCGGCGCCAGCGGCAGCGGCGCTATCCGCCTGACGTGTTGCTGACGACGCCCGAGCAGCTTGCGCTGCTGTTGTCCTCGGATGACGCGCCGTTCCTGTTCTCCTCGCTGAAGCGGATCGTGCTCGACGAGCTGCATGCGCTGGTGACATCCAAGCGCGGCGACCTGCTCTCGCTCGGGCTGGCGCGGCTGTGGCGGCTGGCGCCGCAGATGCGCGCGATCGGCCTGTCGGCAACCGTTGCCGAGCCGGATCAGCTCGCGCGCTTCCTGGTGCCGCAGCCCGGTGGCCAGGAGGCCGCCGCCGACATCGTCGTCGCCGGCGGGGCGGCGCCGCCCGAGGTGGAGATGCTCGATACGCGCGAACGCCTGCCCTGGGCCGGCCACAGCGCGCGCCACGCGCTCCCTGAAATCTACGAGCTGATCAAGGCGAACAAGACCACGCTGGTCTTCGTCAACACCCGCAGCCAGGCCGAGATGCTGTTCCAGAATCTCTGGAGCATGAACGACGACGGCCTCGCAATTGCGCTGCATCACGGTTCGCTCGACGTCGCCCAGCGCCGCAAGGTCGAGGACGCCATGTCGGCGGGACGCCTGCGCGGCGTGGTCTGCACCTCCTCGCTCGATCTCGGCGTCGACTGGGGCGACGTCGATCTCGTCGTCAATATCGGCGCGCCCAAGGGCTCCTCGCGCCTGATGCAGCGGATCGGCCGCGCCAACCACCGCCTCGACGAGGCCTCGCGCGCGGTGCTGGTGCCGGCCAACCGGTTCGAGGTGCTGGAGTGCCGCGTCGCGATCGACGCCATTGCCGAGAACGCGCAGGACACGCCGCCTCTGCGCACCGGCGGCCTCGACGTGCTGGCGCAGCACGTGCTCGGCTGTGCCTGTGGCGAGCCGTTCCTGTCCGATGACCTCTATGCCGAAGTGCGCACCGCCGCGCCTTACGCAGACTTGTCGCGGCCGGATTTCGACGACGTGGTCGATTTCGTCGCCTCCGGCGGCTACGCGCTGAAGACCTATGAGCGCTTCGCCCGCATCAAGCAGGACAAGGAGGGGCGCTGGCGTGTCGCCAATCCCAAGGTGCGGCAGAGCTACCGGATGAATGTCGGGACCATCGTCGAGGACGACATGCTGAAGGTGCGGCTGGTGCGCTCGCGCGGCGGCGGGAAAGGCTCTACGGGCGTGATCGCGCGCGGCGGTCGGTTGCTCGGCGAGATCGAAGAGGCCTTCATCGAGGGCCTCACCCCCGGCGATACCTTCGTGTTTTCCGGCGAGGTGGTGCGCTATGAGACCCTGGTCGAGGATCAGGTCTATGTCTCGCGCGCGCATGACAAGGACCCGAAAGTGCCGTCCTACATGGGCGGAAAATTCCCGCTCTCGACCTATCTGGCTGAACGCGTGCGCCGGCTGCTCGATGACGCGCGCGCATGGCGTGGCTTGCCGGAGCAGGTGCGCGACTGGCTGTCGCTGCAGAAGGATGTCAGCAGCGTGCCGGCGGTGCGCGAGCTCCTGGTCGAGAGCTTTCCGCGCGCCAACAAGCACTACATCGTCTGCTACCCCTTCGAGGGACGTCTCGCGCATCAGACCCTCGGGATGCTGCTGACGCGCCGGCTGGAGCGCGCCCGCGCCCGGCCGCTCGGCTTCGTCGCCAATGAATATGCGGTGGCGATCTGGGCGCTCGGCGATCTCTCCTCCATGATCCGCGACGGCCGGATCGATCTCAACGCGCTGTTCGATCCTGACATGCTCGGCGACGATCTGGAGGCCTGGCTCGCCGAATCCGCCCTGATGAAGCGCACCTTCCGCAACTGTGCCATCATCTCCGGCCTGATCACGCGCCGGCATACCGGCGAAGAGAAGAGCCGCCGTCAGGTGCTGTTCTCGACCGATCTCGTCTACGACGTGCTGCGCAAGCACCAGGCCGATCACGTCCTCTTGCGCGCCGCGCGCGCCGATGCCGCGACCGGCCTTCTCGACCTGCGCCGCCTGGGGGACATGCTCGCCCGTATCCAAGGCCGCATTACGCACCGGGAACTCGACCGCGTCTCGCCGCTGGCCGTGCCCGTGATGCTGGAAATCGGTCGCGAGTCAGTTTATGGCGAAGCTGCAGACGAGCTTTTGGCCGAAGCCGCCGATGAGCTGGTCAAAGAGGCGATGGATAGAAGCGGGTAATACGTGACGATTGGCGCGCAGGTTTCGAGGGATGACGACGACATGCGCGTGTCCACGGTCACCATCAGCGATGTGACCTTTGCCGCCGATCTCTCCGGCGCGCTGTTCTGGGAAGAGCAGCGCCTGCTCGTCGTCTCCGACCTGCATCTGGAGAAGGGCTCCAGTTTCGCCCTGCGCGGCGTGCTGCTGCCGCCTTACGATACGCTGGCCACGCTGAGCCGTCTCGCTGCTGTCATCTCCCGCCATGATCCGCGCACAATCATCGCACTCGGCGACAGCTTTCACGACCGCACCGCGCATGAGCGGCTGTCGTCGGAGAATCGCGATGTGGTTGCAGCGTTCCAGGCCGGCCGCGACTGGATCTGGATCTCGGGCAATCACGATCCGATGCTGCCGAGCGATCTCGGCGGCACCGTCGCCGACGAGGTCGCGATCGGCCCGATCACTTTCCGTCACGAGCCGACCGGTGCGCGCGGCGAGATCGCCGGCCATCTCCATCCCAAGGCGCGCGTCTCCGCGCGCGGCCGCTCCATGGAGCGCCGCTGCTTCGCCTCCGACGGGATGCGGGCGGTGATGCCGGCGTTCGGCGCCTATGCCGGCGGCCTCAGCATCCGCGACGCCGCATTCGCGAAGATCTTTTCGGCCAATGGCTTCGTCGCCCATCTGCTCGGCGACCGCCGCGTCCATGCGATCGCGGCTTCGCGCTGTTCCTGAGATTTCGGAACAGCCTCGGAACAAATTAAGAACACTTTAGCAAGTCTTTGATATATCATTGTGATTCGGCGCGTTGCCGACACAATATCTAGCGTCTGTCAGACTTTGCGAGGACTACATGTCCACCATCGCCTTCGATCAATTTGCCCTTACCCGGATCGCCGATTTCGCGCGCTCGCTGTCGCGGCTGCATCAGGCGGCGCGGCGCCAGAGGATCGACGACGACCAGTTCGACCGCGAGTTCAACGCGGTGTGCCAGTCGATCTGGGGCTACACCATCGACGACGTCAGCGACGATCTGTTCTCGACCGAGGATCATCTGTTCCTGGACACGCTGGACGAAGCCCATGCGCGCATCTTCGCGGCCGAGCAGGGCTACGACCTCGTCGGCGACCAGGGCATGCTGACGGATTGGTGGGGCTTCTGCTGGATGATCCTGGCCGAGAAGCGCGGCCTCTTGACCCCGGACAACCGCGCCGCCGCGCGCGCGGCGATCGAGGAGAAATATCTGGCGGCGCCGAACGTGATCGGGGTGATCATCGGACGATAGTCTCGTGCCCCAGGCGCAGCGCAGCACGTCAGTGATGCGCTGCTGAACCGGGGCCCATGCTTGCTGGGTCCCGGCTCTGCGCAGCAGCGTCGCACGCTGCAGCGCGTCCGGGACACGCGAGCGAGCTACTCTAGCCCCGCCCGCTTTGCCGGCTTCTGCGCCATCGTTTTCGGCACCGTCACATTGGGCAGCGTCTCACGCACGATCTCCGGGGCGGGCGCATCTGCCGACACCGTCTCGGCGCGCACCGGGGCCACCTTCATCTCGCCGAGGCGGGCGCGGACTTGCGCGGTGAGGCCGGGATAGGAGGCAACCGGGGTGAAGTCCGCGGCCTGATCGTTGCCGACGCGGATGCCGGTATAGGCGACGAGGCCGTCGGTGGTGGCGATCACGTCGCCGGCCTTCAGCGAGGAGTCCAGCGCGAGATCGACCGGGGCAAGGCCGACCGGCTCGCGGCCGTTGCAGGTGCAGTCCGAACGCAGCGCCTTGCGGTAGGCGAAGGCGTTCTCGCTGTCGGCGTAACGCTCACCGCTCTGCGACGCCGCGCCGTCGATCGAGGAGCCGAAATAGACCTTGGTCGTGCTGGCAGGACAGAACGCCTGACACATCTGCGCCGCCGAGGCGAGGCCGCGCATCAGCGGAAAATATTTGCCGTCGCAGCTGCGCACGCAGAAGGCCGGGCCGGAGCCGCCAGCTGCCGCCGCGCGGGTCGGCGGCACATATTGCGGGGTTGCGGCATTTTGCTGCCCGGTGAAGGGATCGGCGTAGGAACTCGCCTGCTGCGGCACCTCGCGCTGCGGCCGTTGCTGCTGCATGCCGCCGAAGAAGAAGTCGAACAGGCCTTCGGCCGAAACCGGGGCCGGCGCCGCCAGCAACGGGGCTGCAAGGGTGGCGGCCACAAGCATCGCGCGACGCCGCCGGCGCGCATGGGACAGGACTGTACGCAACGCTCACTCCACCCGACGCTACGGAACCGGCCGGGACCCCTTGGGGATCTCAGCACATGATTCACCATAAGGCCGGATGGTAAATGAGCGGTTGAGGGAGAGTTGGTCTCGTGCCCCGGACGCAGCGCAGCGCTCTTCAGCGGTGCGCTGCAGAGCCGGGGCCCATGTCGAGGGTGAAGCAAGCTGGGTCCCGCTTCAGCGTCGCACCGCTCCGCGCTGCGCCGCGCCCGGGACACGAGAACCGTGTTACGCCTTCAGGAATTCCGACGCCTTGTAGAGCGAGCGGAACGGCAAGCCGGCCGCACCGAACGTGTCGGTGGCGCCTTCTTCGCGGTCGACCATGGTCAGCACCAGCACCACCTCGGCACCGGTCTCGCGCACCGATTCCACCGCCTTCATCGCCGAGCCGCCTGTCGTGGTGACGTCCTCGACGATCACGACACGCTTGCCCTCGAGCGTCTCGCCTCGGGGAAGGCCTTCGATCGCGAGCTTGGCGCCGTGCTCCTTCGGCTTCTTGCGCACGAAGAACGCCGCGATCGGATGGCCCTTGATCCAGGAGATCTGCGCCAGCGCGCCGGCGAGCGGCACCGCGCCCATCTCGAGGCCGCCGATGAAGTCGAGATTGTCGTCCTTCAGCGCCTCATAGGTCAGCTCCGCGAGCAGGGTCGCCCCCTCGGGGTCGAGCATGGTCGGCTTCAGGTTGAAGTAGAAATCGCTCTTGCGGCCCGACGCGAGCGTCACCTCGCCGCGGCCGAAGGAGCGCCGGCGGATGATTTCGAACAGGCGGGCGCGGGAGGCTGATTTCGACACGGCGGTCCCTCGGGAGCTTTTTGGAGGAGGCGGAATTTATCCGCGACGGCTGCGACATTCCAGAGGGGGCGTCCCTCGTCAACAGGGATCGGCCATCCGGGACCGCCGGTTGTGGGGGCGCGCCGTTCTGGAGTAGGTGGGATGCCAAACCTGTTGGGGAAGGAAGCAACGCATGACCATCGAGCTGCATACCTGGAACACGCCGAACGGCCGCAAGATCTCGGTCGCGCTGGAGGAAATGGGGCTGCCCTACAAGGTGGTCCCGGTGAACATAACCAAGGGCGAGCAGATGGCGCCGGAGTTCCTGAAGCTGTCCCCGAACAACAAGATTCCGGCGATCGTCGACCCCAACGGTCCGGACGGCAAGCCCGTCAGCATCTTCGAATCCGGCGCGATCCTGCTCTATCTCGGTGAAAAGACCGGTAAATTCCTGCCGAAATCGCTCGGTGCCCGCATCCCCGTCTATGAATGGCTGATGTGGCAGATGGGCGGCTTTGGCCCGATGCCGGGCCAGGTGCACCATTTCATCGCGCTCGAAAACGAGCAGGACCGCGCTTACGGCCTGAAGCGCTATATGGCCGAGACCCGCCGGCTCTACGGCGTGCTCGACCGCCGGCTGGCTGACAGCGACTTCGTCGCCGGCGACCTCTCGATTGCCGACTTTGCCATCCTGGGCTGGGCCTGGCGCCACCCTCGCCACAAGGTTGATCTGGCCGATTTCCCCAACGTCAAGCGCTGGTACGAGGCGCTGATTGCAAGGCCGGCGGTCAAGCGCGGCATGGAGGCGAAGCTGGATTGAGGCTTCGCTCTTACCCTCCCCTGGAGGGGGAGGGTCGATCGCGCGCAGCGCGAGCGGGGTGGGGTGACGGTCTCTCCGTGTTGGACAGTGCCCGTGAGGAGAGATCTCCCCACCCCGCTACGCATTCCGCTTTGCTACATGCGCAGCGACCCTCCCCCTCAAGGGGAGGGTGACGAAAGAACCTCACACCTTCTTCGCTTCGACCGCCATCCGCACCGCAAGCCCCGCCAGCACGGTGCCCATCAGCCAGCGCTGCACCAGCATCCAACTCGGCCGGTGCGCCAGGAACAGCGCGATCGATCCGGCGGCCAGCGCGATCATCGCGTTGACGCTGACGCTGATCGCGATCTGGATTGCGCCCAGCACCATCGACTGCGTCAGCACGCTGCCGGCTGTGGGATCGATGAATTGCGGCAGCAGCGCCAGATAGAGCATCGCGATTTTCGGATTGAGCAAATTGGTAACGAAACCCATGGCAAACAATTTGCGCGGGCTGTCGATGGCAAGCTGCTTCACCTGGAACGGCGAGCGTCCGCCCGGTTTCACCGCCTGCCAGGCGAGCCAGAGCAGATAGCCTGCGCCGGCAAAGCGCAGCGCGTCATAGGCAAAGGGAATGGCGAGCAAGAGTGCCGTGATGCCGAACGCCGCGCACAGCATGTAGAACACGAAGCCGAGCGCGACGCCGCCGAGCGAGACGATGCCCGCCGCGGGGCCTTGCGTGATCGAGCGCGAGATCAGATAGATCATGTTCGGCCCCGGCGTCAGCACGAGACCGAGGCAGACGAGGGCAAAGCCGAGCAGGGCGGATGTGTGGGGCATGAGCGAACCGGTGCACGAGATGGCTCGGTTCTAATCTGCGAGGGGGCACCTCGCCATCGCGCAATTGCTCGGAGGACAATTCAGCTCTCGTGTCCCGGACGTGGCGCAGCGTGAAACGATGCGCCACAGAGCCGGGACCCAGAAAGCAGCATCAATGCGCCTCGTCCCAATTGTTCGCGGCGCGCGCATCCACATGCAGCGGCACCGAGAGCAGCACGGCCGGGAACGGCGCGTCCTGCATCACGTGCTGCACGACCGGCAGCGTCGCCTCGACTTCGGCGTCGGGCACCTCGAAGATCAATTCGTCATGCACCTGCAGCAGCATCTGCGCCGACAGCTTCTTCTCGGCGAGCGCATCCTCGACGCGGGTCATGGCGCGTCGGATGATGTCGGCCGCGGTGCCCTGCAGCCGGGCATTGATCGCGGCGCGCTCGTTGAAGGCGCGCACCGAGGCATTGGAGGCCTTGATGTCGGGGTAGTGCATCTTGCGGCCGAACAGCGTGGTGACGTAGCCATGGCTGCGGCAGAAGTTGCGCGTCTCGTCCATGTAGGCGCGGATGCCGGGGAAGCGCTCGAAATATTTCTTGATGTAGGCCGAGGCCTCCTCGCGCGCGATGCCGAGCTGGTTGGCGAGGCCGAAGGCCGAGATGCCGTAGATGATGCCGAAATTGATCGCCTTGGCGCGGCGGCGAATCTCGCTCGGCATGCCCTTGATCGGCACCCCGAACATTTCCGACGCGGTCATGGCGTGAATGTCGAGCCCGTCCTTGAATGCCTGCTTCAGCACGGGAATGTCGGCGATCTCGGCGAGTAGCCTGAGTTCGATCTGCGAATAGTCGGCGGAGACCAGCTTGTGCCCCGGTGTCGCGATGAAAGCGCGACGGATCTTGCGGCCGTCCTCGGTACGAACAGGGATGTTCTGCAGGTTCGGCTCGTTCGACGACAGCCGGCCCGTCGTGGTCGCGGCCAGCGCGTAGGTCGTGTGCACGCGATGGGTCTGCGGATTGACATAGGTCGGCAGCGCGTCGGTATAGGTCGATTTCAGTTTCGAGACCTGGCGCCACTCCAGGATCTTGCGCGGAAAATCGTGGCCCTGCTCGGCGAGCTCGTCGAGCACCTGGGCGGTGGTGGACCACGCGCCGGTCTTGGTCTTGGTGCCGCCCGATAAGCCCATCTTGCCGAACAGGATGTCGCCGATCTGCTTGGGGCTGCCGACATTGACCGGCTCGCCTGCGATCTCCTGGATCTCGGCCTCGACGCGTGCCGCCGTCTGGGCGAAGTCACCGGAGAGCCGCGACAGCACCTGGCGGTCGATCGAGATGCCGCGCCGTTCCATGCGCGCAAGCACCGACACCAGCGGCCGCTCCAGCGTCTCGTAGACCGTGGTCATATGCTCGGCGACCAGGCGCGGCTTCAGCACGCGCCAGGCACGCAAGGCCATGTCGGCGCCTTCGGCCGACAGCGCCGCGGCCTTGTCGATCGGCACCTGGTCGAAGGTGATCTTGCCCTTGCCGCTACCGAGCAGTTCGCTCTCCTTCAGCATGGCGTGGCCGAACCAGCGCTCGGACAGTGATTCGATCGCATGCGAGCCGCGGCCGGCATCGAGCACATAGGAGATCAGCTGCGCATCGTCGGTGTTGCGCAAGGTGATGCCGTGCTGCGCCAGCATGACGGCGGTGAATTTGAGATCGAAGCCGATCTTGAGAATGCCCGCCGATTCCAGCACCGGCCGCAGCGCCTCGATCGCATCGGCATGCTTGACCTGATCGGGCGCGAGGCCGGCGTCGAACAGGCCGGCGCCGCCGCCAGCTTGCTTGTGCGCCAGCGGCACATAGCAGGCCTCGTTCGGCGCCAGCGACAGCGCGATGCCGCAGAGGTCGGCCTGCATCGGATCGATCGAATTTCCGCGGATCTCGACTGCGACATGACCGGCATCGTGGATGCGCGCAATGAAGCCGTTGAGCTCCTTGAGCGACTTGATCGTTTGATATTTGTCGCGATCGACTGGAAGCTTGCGCAGCGCCTCTTCGCGCGCGGCGGCCAGGGAGATCGGCGCGCCCTTCAGGCTCGCCCCCTTGTCGCCCTTGTCGCCGCCTGTTGCGGTGGCCGCAGGCGCGGCGAAGAGATCGCCGGAAGCCTCGGACGATTTCGCCTTGGCGGCGCCGTCGCCGGCCCTGGCGCCGCTGCTGTTGCTCGCATCGGCATCGACGTTGGCGGGGTCGATCTGGGAGTAGTCGGCGACACGGCGCGTCAGCGTGGTGAATTCCATCGCCTTTAGGAAGGCAATCAGCTTGCGCGCGTCGGGCTCGTGGACGGCGAGATCGTCCAGCGGCACGTCCAGCTTCACCTTGTCGTCGAGCAGCACCAGCTTGCGCGAGATTCGCGCCTTCTCGGCATTCTCGATCAGCGCCTCGCGCCGCTTCGGTTGCTTGATTTCGGTGGCGCGGAACAGCAATTGCTCGAGGTCGCCATATTCGGTGATCAGCTGCGCGGCGGTCTTGATGCCGATGCCCGGCACGCCGGGCACGTTGTCGGTGGAGTCGCCGGCCAGCGCCTGCACCTCGACCACCTTCTCCGGGGGCACGCCGAACTTCTCGATCACCTCGGGGATGCCGATGCGGCGATCCTTCATGGTGTCGTACATCATGATCTTGTCGTTCACGAGCTGCATCAGATCCTTGTCGGAGGACACGATGGTCGTGGTGGCGCCGCGTTCGCTGGCTTGCCGCGCATAGGTCGCGATCAGGTCGTCGGCCTCGAAGCCGCCTTGTTCCAGGCAGGGCAGGTCGAAGGCGCGCACCGCTTCGCGGATCAGTGCGAATTGCGGGATCAGATCGTCAGGCGCCGGCGGCCGGTGCGCCTTGTACTCGGGATAGATGTTGTTGCGAAAGGTGACCTCGGACTTGTCGAACACGATGGCCAGATGCGTCGGCCGGTTGTCGGCGGGCATGTCGCGGAGCAGCTTCCACAGCATGTTGCAGAAGCCGAGCACGGCGTTGACCTGCAGCCCGTCGGACTTGCGGTTGAGCGGCGGCAGCGCGTGGTAGGCGCGGAAGATGTAGCCGGAACCGTCGACCAGGAAGATGTGGTCGCCCTTGCCCGCCGCCTTGGCCGCAACCGGTTTGGCAGCAGCTGGCGCGGCGGATTT
Source organism: Bradyrhizobium amphicarpaeae (assembly GCF_002266435.3). Taxonomy (NCBI): domain Bacteria; kingdom Pseudomonadati; phylum Pseudomonadota; class Alphaproteobacteria; order Hyphomicrobiales; family Nitrobacteraceae; genus Bradyrhizobium; species Bradyrhizobium amphicarpaeae. The sequence continues at coordinate 6,678,381 of NZ_CP029426.2, read as the reverse complement.
GGTGTCAACGGAGGCCTTGGTATCAGCCTTGGCGGAGGTCTTCGGGGAGCTTTTGGGCATGGCCGCAATGTATGAATTTTTGCGGGCTTTGACAGCCTCGTGAGGGGGATTTTTGGGCGGATTCCCACACGCAATGTCGTCCCGGACAAGCGGAGCGCAGATCCGGGACCCATAACCACGGGGAGGAGTTTGGCGAGGACTGGCAGTGACTAGGCTAGTTACGGAGACCGCAATCTATCGATAAATCACGCGGTATGGGTCCCTGCGTTCGCAGGGACGACAGCTACTCCGCCGCCTGCAACATGGCGCCGGCTTTCTTCGGCGCGATCCAGAACGTATCCGGGCGCTCGAACAGGAAATTGCCGCCGAGCCGCAGCGCCACCTGCCAGATCGCGAGCGCGCCGAGCACGCCGGCGACGGTGACGATCAGCGACACCGTGCCGATGTCGGGAATGATGCCGGTGCGCAGCAGCAGCGTCCGTGTCGCGGCCATCGGCAGGAAGAAGGCGAGATAGATCACGATCGAATGCTCGCCGCAGAAGCGGAAAAAGTTCAGCCACTGCGCGCGCGCGAGCAGCGTGCCCATCGTGATGATGGCGCAGGCGCCGGCAAAACCGAGCACGAGCGAGATGATCTTCCACTCGCTGGCCCCCGATGCGACCAGGCCGGCATTGACCAGCGCCCAGGTCGCGAGCGCTGCAAGTGCAAGGGCGGGATGTTTCCGCGCGCGATCCGACACCGCGAACACGTAAGGCGCGAACAGATAGCCCGAATAGAAATAGACGAAGCGCGAGCAGAACTCGTCGATCGCGGTCCAGCCGGTCGAGATGCGGGCCGTCTCCAGTGCGGCGGCGACGAGCCAGATCACGAGCGGCGGGAATTTGCGTGTCAGTTTTGTGACGACGAAGAAGACCGGCAGCAGATAGATGAACCACAGCGTGCCGAACGGCTCGACGAAGGATTCCAGATACAGGAGGCCAACGTGCTGCCAGCCCGTCTCCGCCGCGAAGGCGGGCGCCTTGAAGCCGAACTGGATTGTCACCCAGACGACATAGAAATAGGCGAAATGCACCACCTTGCGGTCGAGATAGGTTCGCCAGTCACGGTCGATCACCAGCGGCAGGAACAGGCCCGAGATCAGGAAGAAATCCGGCATCCGGAACGGCTTTGCGAAGGCCACGAGAACATGCATGAAGCCAGTTTGGCCGGCGGCGAGCTCGACCCCCAGCACCGAATGCATCATCACGACCATGATGATGCAAATGCCCTTGGCGTAGTCGACCCAGTCGACACGCGCGTCAGCCGTGGCGTTGACGCCTCCGCTGCCTGCGATTGTGCCTGATGGTGTCATGTCGTGTCTCTTTTCGAGGCATGTTCCGCCCGCCCTGTTCGGGTGTGGGGCAGTGTGGGGCCTGCACGGTTTCCCACTTCTTTACCGATTCACTTCCCGTGCCGCTTTTTTCGATGCGGACTGTTCCTTCCCCTCGGGAAAATGCTAAACCGCCCCCGCGTCGGGGTTTCATTTTCGTTAACCAATCTGCAACAGGGATTTTCATGCGCATCGCGATGATCGGCACGGGCTATGTGGGACTGGTGTCCGGGGCCTGCTTTGCGGATTTCGGTCACGACGTCACCTGCGTCGACAAGGACGAGAAGAAGATCGCGGCGCTTCATCGCGGCGAGATCCCGATCTATGAGCCGGGCCTCGACGAGCTGGTTGCGACCAACGTCAAGGCCAAGCGGCTCGACTTCACCACTGACCTCTCCAAACCGGTCGCGGATGCCGATGCCGTGTTCATCGCTGTCGGCACGCCGTCTCGCCGTGGCGACGGCCACGCCGATCTGTCCTATGTTTACGCCGCAGCGAAAGAGATCGCGCGGTCGCTGTCCGGCTTCACCGTCGTGGTGACGAAGTCGACCGTGCCTGTCGGCACCGGCGACGAGGTCGAGCGCATCATCCGCGAGACCAATCCCAACGCCGACGTCGTGGTTGCCTCCAATCCGGAATTCTTGCGCGAGGGCGCGGCGATCCGCGACTTCAAGTTCCCCGATCGCGTCGTGGTCGGCACCTCCGACGAGCGCGGCCGCAAGGTGATGGGCGACATCTACCGCCCGCTGTCGCTGAACCAGGCGCCGCTGATGTTCACCGAACGCCGCACCGCCGAGATGATCAAATACGCCGCCAACGCGTTTCTCGCCACCAAGATCACCTTCATCAACGAGATCGCCGATCTCTCCGAAAAGGCCGGCGCCAACGTGCAGGAGGTCGCGCGCGGCATCGGGCTGGACAATCGCATCGGCACCAAGTTCCTGCATGCCGGTCCGGGCTTCGGCGGCTCGTGCTTCCCGAAGGACACCAAGGCGCTGATCAAGATTGCGCAGGATTACGACGTCTCCCTGCGCATCGTAGAATCCGTGCTGGCGGTCAACGAGAACCGCAAGCGCGCGATGGCGCGGAAAGTGAGCCAGGCGCTCGGCGGCAATCTGCGCGGCAAGACCGTCGCCGTGCTCGGCCTTACGTTCAAGCCCGACACCGACGACATGCGCGATGCGCCGTCGATCCCGCTGGTGACGGGCCTGATCGACATGGGTGCGAAGGTCAAGGCGTTCGATCCCGTCGGCATGGAGCAGGCCAAGAGCGAGTTGCCGGACATCACCTATTGCGAGGACGCCTATTCCTGCGCGCAAGGTGCCGATGCGCTCGTCATCGTCACCGAATGGGTGCAGTTCCGCGCGCTCGATCTCGACCGGCTGAAGACCGTCATGGCGCAGCCCGTAGTCGTCGATTTGCGCAACATCTATCGCCCCGAGGAGATGGAAGCCGCCGGCTTCACCTATGACAGCATTGGCCGGCCGCCGGTGCAGGGCTGACAGTTACACACATTCTCCTTGAACAGCCGTCATGGCCGGGCTTGTCCCGGCCATCCACGTCTTGTTCACTGCCGGATGAAAGAACGTGGATGCCCGGCACAAGGTCGGGCATGACGACGGGATCATGTCTTGCCCCGCAGTTTCGACACGCCCCTCCCGATCGATGCCGTGCTCGACGATTTGTCGCGCACGATGGAGACGCATAACGCCGCCGTGCTGGTGGCGCCGCCCGGGGCCGGCAAGACCACGCGCGTGCCGCTCGCGTTGCTCGATGTGCCCTGGGCGAAGGGCAAGAGGATCATCGTGCTGGAGCCGCGGCGTATTGCGGCGCGCGCCAGCGCCGACCGCATGGCCAAATCGCTGGGTGAACGCGCCGGCGAGACCGTCGGCTACCGCGTCCGGTTCGGCTCGAAGATCTCGCGCGCGACCCGCATCGAGGTGGTAACGGAGGGCATCTTCACCCGCCAGATCCTCGACGATCCTGAGCTGTCAGGCGTTGCCGCCGTCCTGTTCGACGAATTCCACGAGCGCTCGCTCGATGCGGACATGGGCCTGGCGCTGGCCCGTGACGCCCAAACCGGGCTGCGCGAGGATCTCCGCATTCTCGTGATGTCGGCAACGCTCGATGGTGCGCGCGTCGCAAAGCTGCTGGGTGACGCACCCGTCGTCGAGAGCGAAGGTCGCGCCTTCCCCGTCGAGACGCGCTATCTCGGCCGCAAGGCCGATGCGCCGATCGAGCGGCAGATGGCGGATGCGATTGCCTCGGCCCTGCGCGCCGACGGCGGCTCGGTGCTGGCGTTCCTGCCGGGCGCCGCCGAAATCCGCCGCACCCAGAATTTCCTCAGCGAGCGCGTGCGGGATGCCTCGATCGAGATCGTGCCGCTGTTCGGCGCGCTCGACGCCGCCGTGCAGGACCGTGCGATTTCGCCCGCCCCCAAAGGCATGCGCAAGGTGGTGCTGGCGACCTCGATCGCGGAGACCTCGCTCACCATCGAAGGTGTGCGCATCGTGGTCGATTCCGGTCTTGCCCGCGTGCCGCGCTACGAGCCTGACATCGGCCTGACGCGGCTCGAGACCGTGCGGGCCTCGCGCGCGGCGGTGGACCAGCGTCGCGGCCGTGCCGGCCGCACCGAGCCGGGTGTCTGCTACAGGCTCTGGGACGAGCCGCAGACGGCTTCGCTCGCGCCTTATACTCAGCCGGAAATCCTCAGCGCCGACCTGTCCTCGCTGGTGCTCGATCTCGCGCAATGGGGCGTCAGTGATCCCGCCGCGCTGTCGTTCCTCGATCCGCCGCCGGGGCCCGCGTGGAAAGAGGCAAAAAGCCTGCTCGAAGAGCTCAACGCACTCGATGGCGACGGCCGCATCACCGCAGAGGGAAAAAGCCTGCGTGCGCTGGCGCTGCCGCCGCGGCTGGCGCGCATGATCGTGGATTCGCATCGCGCAGGCGAGGGCGAAGCCGCCGCCGAGATCGCAGCCATCATCACCGAGCGCGGGCTTGGCGGCGACAGCGTCGATCTCGAGCACCGGCGCGACCAGTTCCGCCGCGACCGCTCGCCGCGCGCCGCCAGCGCGCGCGATCTGGCGCGGCGTTGGGCCTCGCAGGTCGCGGCCTCCGAGAAGGCTGGGTCGCAGGAGAATCTCTCGACCGGTTTGATGCTCGCCTATGCGTTCCCGGACCGCGTCGCGCGCAATCGCGGTAACGGCAGTTTCGTGCTTGCCAACGGCCGCGGCGCCGCGGTCGAGCAGACCTCCTCGCTTGCCCGCGCGCCCTATATCGCGATCGGCGAGATGACGGGCACGGCGGCGAGCGGACGTATCCTGCTCGCGGCGCAGATCAGCGAAGACGAGATCGAGCAGCATTTCGCCGAGCACATCGAGAGCGCCGACGAGATTTCGTTCGATCGCGGCGCGATGGCGCTGCGCGCGCGGCGCAAGCGCGTGCTGCATGCGATCACGCTGTCCGAAGCGACGATGGCCCTGTCGCCTTCGGAGGACACCGCGCGCATTCTCGCCGACGGATTGATCGCCGCCGGCCTCGATCGGCTGCCCTGGTCGAAGGCCGCCAAACAATGGCGCGACCGGGTGATGTTCCTGCGCAAGGCCGAGGGCGACAGCTGGCCCGATCTCACGGACGACGGATTGATCGCGCGGCGCGACGACTGGCTGGTGCCGGCGCTCTACGACAAGATCGCGCTGAAGGACATTTCGCCCGGGGATCTCTCGGATGCACTGATGGCGCTGCTGCCGTGGGAGATGCGCGCGCGGCTCGAGCGCGAGGCGCCGACGCATTTCGAGGCGCCGACCGGAAGCGTGCTCGCGATCGACTACGAGGCCGAGCAGGGGCCGACCATCGCGGTGCGGCTGCAGGAATTGTTCGGTCTCAACACCCATCCCTCGATCGCCGCCGGCAAGGTACCTCTGGTGCTGGAATTGCTGTCGCCGGCGCAGCGCCCGGTGCAGGTGACGCGCGATCTTCCCGGCTTCTGGCGCGGCAGCTACGCAGCCGTCCGTTCCGACCTGCGCGGCCGCTATCCCCGCCATCCCTGGCCGGACGATCCGGCCAGTGCAGTGCCGACCCGACGTGCCAAGCCGCGCGGCACCTGAAGCCGCATTAACCGTTCGCTCATCCTTTTCGTCAAAATAGCGTCGCTCTGGCCGCAGCAAAGCTCGCGGCCTGGCGTGTCGCGTGGTGAAATCGAGCTTTGCGGCTCGGAAGTGGTGTGATGCGTAACATTCTGATCATCGCAGCCGTCATGATCGGCCTCGGCACCTTCATGGCGCAGATGGCGGACAAGATGAGCTCGGCTTCCGCAACCTCGGTGCCGCGCACCACGGTCGCCGTTGCGGCGACTACGCCTGCCGGGGGCCGCAGCGTCGCCATTTCCCGCGATGGCCGCGGTCATTTCCAGACCGAGGGCCGGATCGACGGCCAGCGCATCGGCTTCATGCTCGACACCGGCGCCTCCGTGGTTGCGCTGAATGAGACCTCGGCGGCCCGCTTCGGCCTGCGTCCCTCGCGCAGCGACTACAACGCCACCGTCTCTACCGCCAACGGCACCATCAAGGCTGCGCGCACCCGCATTGCGATGCTCGAGGTCGGGGGCCTGGTCGTGCGCGACGTCGATGCCATGGTGCTACCCGACGAGGCGCTGTCGGAGAACCTGCTCGGCCTCTCCTTCCTCTCCCGCCTGAAGCGCTTCGAGTACGCCAACGGCCAGATGGTGCTGGAGCAATAGGTAAGATCCTTCGCGATCAAACGCCGCCTATTTCAGGATAGCAATTGGCCTCGACCGCCCTCGCGGTAACGTTTCTTCGTTACCAAACTGCCGCAATTATCGTCCATAAGCCTGCATTCCCGCCTTCCGCTGCGGCCCGGCATTCGCTAAGGCTGCCTCAACTCCCGCCATTTCGCGAGACCGCCTCAATGTTCCCCAAGCCGAAATCCGTATTGCTGCCCAACACCTACGCCTTCGAATCCGAGCCGATGGTGAAGCCGACGGGCTTTCGCGAGTACGACGCGCGCTGGTTGTTCCAGAAGGAAATCAACCTGATGGGTGTGCAGGCGCTAGGCATGGGGCTGGGCGCGCTGATCGCCGAACTCGGCGTCAGCCAGGAGATCGTCACGGGGCACGACTTCCGCGGCTATTCGGCCTCGATCAAATACGCGCTGATCTCCGGCCTGATGGCGGCGGGCTGCAAGGTGCACGACATCGGCCTCGCGGTGACGCCGATGGCCTATTTCGCGCAGTTCGACCTCGATGTGCCTGCTGTTGCGATGGTCACGGCCTCGCACAACGACAATGGCTGGACCGGCGTCAAGATGGGCGCCAACCGTCCGCTGACCTTCGGGCCCGATGAGATGACGCGGCTGAAGGAGATCGTGCTCAATGCCGATTTCAAGAACAAGGCGGGCGGCTCCTACCAGTTTCACGAGAACTACCCGGCGCGCTACATCGCCGACCTCACCAATCGTCCGAAGCTGAAGCGCAAGCTCAAGGTCGTCGCGGCCTGCGGCAACGGCACCGCCGGCGCGTTCGCGCCGCAGGTGCTCGAGGCGATCGGCTGCGAGGTGATCCCGCTCGACACCGAGCTCGACCACACCTTCCCGAAATACAATCCGAACCCCGAAGACATGGAGATGCTGCACGCGATCCGCGACGTGGTGCTGCAGCACAAGGCCGATGTCGGCCTCGGTTTCGACGGTGACGGCGACCGCTGCGGCGTCGTCGACAACACCGGCGAGGAGATCTTTGCCGACAAGGTCGGCGTGATGCTGGCGCGCGACATGTCGGCGATCCACAAGGACGCCCATTTCATCGTCGACGTGAAATCGACCGGCCTGTTCGTCACCGATCCCGTGCTGCAGAAGCAGGGCGCCAGGACCGACTATTGGAAGACCGGCCATTCCTACATGAAGCGCCGCACCAACGAGACCGGCGCGCTGGCGGGCTTCGAGAAATCCGGCCATTTCTTCTTCAACAAGCCGTATGGACGCGGTTATGACGACGGCCTGGTGTCGGCGCTCGCGATCTGCGACATGCTCGACCGCGCCCCCGGCAAGTCGATGGCCGACCTGAAGAACGCGCTGCCGAAGACCTGGTCTTCGCCGACCATGTCGCCGCATTGCGCCGACGAGACCAAATACGGCGTCATCGACCAGGTGGTGAAGCACTTCGAGGGCCTGCAGGCGAAAGGCGCGAAGATCGGGGGACAATCGATCCGCGATCTCGTCACCGTCAATGGCGTGCGCGTCACGGTCGAGGACGGCAGCTGGGGCCTGGTGCGCGCCTCCTCGAACAAGCCCGAGCTCGTCGTCGTGGTCGAGAGCCCGGTCTCCGAGCAGCGCATGCACGACATGTTCGAGATGGTGAACAGCGTCCTGCGCACGCATCCCGAGGTCGGCGAGTACAATCAGAAGATCTGAGTTCGCTTCAACGTCTGACCGCCGTACCCACCGTTGTCATGCCCCGCGAAGGCGGGGCATCCAGTACGCCGCGGCTTCTCCGTATCCCATCGCTGTCCCTGGAATACCGGATCGCCCGGTCAGGCCGGGCGATGACGGAGTCTGCGCGGCGATCACGCCGTCCGGAGCGAGCCCAGGAAACCATCGACCTCCGCCTTGAGCCGCTCGGACTGCGATGACAGTCCGGCGGCAGCCTGGTGCATCTTCGATGCGGCCAGGCCCGCCTGCTCGGAAGCCTTGCTGACGCCGACGATATTGTTGTTCACCTCGCGCGTGCCGGTGGCGGCCTGCTGCAGGCTGCCCGCGATCTCGCGCGTCGCCAGGCCCTGCTGGTCGACCGCGGAGGAAATCTGGCCGGAGATCTGATCAATCTCCGCGATGGTCGCGCCGATCGCCTGGATCGCGTTGACGGCATCGCTGGTTGCGCTCTGGATACTCTGGACCTGTGCCGATATCTCTTCAGTGGCTTTCGCGGTCTGGTTTGCCAGCGCCTTCACTTCGCTCGCGACGACGGCAAAACCCCTGCCGTGCTCGCCGGCACGCGCAGCTTCGATGGTGGCATTGAGCGCCAGCAGATTGGTCTGGCTCGCGATGGTCTGGATCAGCGTGACGACTTCGCCGATCTTCTGCGTGCCGCTGGCAAGGCCCTCGACCACCTCGTTGGTGCGGCGGGCCTCGCTCGCGGCCTTGGCCGCGATCTCGGCGGAGCGGGAAACCTGCTGGGTGATGCTGCTGACCGACGCGGTGAGCTCTTCGGTCGCAGCCGCAACCGTCTCGACATTGCTGGAGGCCTGGTTCGATGCCGAGGCCGCGGCGGCGGTTTGACGAGCGGTGTCCGCGCTGTTGTTGCTCATCGCCGACGACAATTGCTGCACTTCGTCGGCGGCGACCGCCACGGCCTGCACGATGCCGCCGATGCTGCGCTCGAAATTGCTGGCGAGCCGCTGCTTGGCCGCCTCGCGTTCTTCCTTGGCGCGCTGCTCGATGTCGTGTCGCTCGCTGTTGGCCCGCGCTTCCGCGGCCATCGCCGTCTGAGCTTCGGCCGTCTTGACGGCGGTGGTCTCGAACAGCTCCTGGAGCTTGAGCGCGAGCGCGATCAGCACGCCGGCTTCGATCAGCAGGATCACGGCATGCAACACGACGCGGCCGAAATTGGAACCGCCGGGATAGATCGCCGCGGGCAGCAGGAAGTTCAACGCGATATGATGCAGCGCGACAGCGACCGTCGCGGCGACGATCGGACGGTAGTCGCAATAGGCGACGATGCAGGCCAGCGCCGCGAAGAAGTACATGTGCATGTCGATCTGCCAGGGATGTCCTTCCAACTGATAGGTGAACATCGACACGCCGCTCATCAGAGCAACAGTGAACACCAGACGCGTGGAAAGGCCGTTGCCCGACAGGCGCCACGACAGGGTTGCGGCGAGGGCGAAGACTGCCATGAAGAGTGCGGGGACGAGCCAGGCCTTCCCCAGCATGACTCCGATGATCGCGCTGATTGGCACGTGCACCCAGAGGACCGCGGCAAGGACCTTGCTGGTGGTCTGGCGCAGCGATTCCAGTTCGTCATTCTCGACAATCATTTCGTCATCCCCGGGGCTATTTGCCAAAACATGCTGAAACCGCTTGCGCGTCCATAACGAACCAGGCGCCGGCGTCTTGCAGGCGGGTCAGTCCGTCATGGTCATCCGGGCGGACGACGAGAAGGGTGGGGAGGGCGGTGGCCCTGACGACCGCCGCTTGCGCCGATGCCGCAGCCTGAAACACCTGCTGCGTGCTCCACCAGGGCGGAAATGCAACTGCGACGACTGTCGCGCCCGGACGAACCTGTAAGGTGAGGATTGCGAGCGCGATCCAGCCTGCGACCAGTAGCGCAGTCGCATTCGCCCAGGCAGGCCATCGCCGGGACGGAATCGCCGTTCTCCCCTCCATGCCGGAAATCTAGGCGCACCGGGCTAACTCTCGGTAAACAACCGGTTAGGGCCGGCACGTAAAATTACCGCCCCCGCGTGCGTCCGGCGGCGTGGCGGCAATCGGTTACCGGGCCCCCGGGCGGGCCGAACAGGGCGCGAAGCTTCGCGCCCGCACCGCGCGCCCTCCAGGCATCGCCCAGCATCGCGCCCCATTCGCCGAGCGCAATCCGCACCGGATTGAAGGACGGGGTGCGGCCGACAAGGCCGAAGCGAAGCGGCTGATCCGACGGCCGTTCAGCAAAGGTGCCGAACAGGCGGTCGAACACGATCAGGATGCCGCCGTAGTTCTTGTCGAGGCACGGCGCGTTGCAGGCATGATGTACGCGATGATGGCTCGGTGTGTTGAGCACCCATTCCAGAACGCCGAGCCGTGGCGCGAAGCCGCTGTGGATGAAGAACTGGTAGAGCAGGTTGATCCCGAGCATCGCGACGATCGCAAGGGGATGAAAGCCGATCAGCGCAAGCGGCAGGAAGAACAGGAAGTTGCCGGAGATGTTGCCGGTCCAGCCGAGCCGGATCGCCGCCGTCAGGTTCAGCCGCGTCGTCGAGTGATGCACCGCATGGGTCGCCCACATCCAGCGAATGCGGTGCGAGGCGCGATGCTGCCAATAGTACAGGAACTCGCTGCCCAGGAATAATCCCGCGAGCGCTAGCGGGCTCGTCTGCGCGAAGTCGAGCAGGCGATGCTCGTAGAGGAAGGCGAACGGCACCGCGAGAAGTCCCGCCTCGACCGCACGCAGGATATTCTGGCCGAGCGCCACGCCGAACGAGGCCATGCTCTCACGCCAGTCGTGAGTCTCGCGATGCGCAAGGTGGCCGATGCCGTATTCGAGCAGCATCAGGCCGATCGCCGTCGCCAGGATGACGCCCCGGAGCGTCGGATCGAGCAGAAGTGCGGCGTAGCCCATGGCTTCCCCCTATTTCGGTGCGACGCCGGCGCTGACGGCGCTGTCCCTCAGCGCCTGCGCGCGAGGCAGCGCCTGTGCGCAGGACGAGGTGAGCTGGCCGGCATGGGATTGCAGGCAGGCCAGGATGCGTCCGCCACCCGGCGCGACGTTGCTGCAAAGGCTCTCATAGTCGGTACGGCAGGCCTGCATGACGGTACGCGCCTCGTTGCGCATCTGCGGCGTGATCTGCGTTTGCAGCTGGCTCTGCGCCCATGCGGAGGTCGAGGCGACGAGGGCGACGATGGCCGCAGCTTGCGGCACGGCACGGAAAACTGATGTCACGGTGCTGATCCTTTCTGATCTGTTTCGATAGACCGTCGCCGCCCTGGGCAGATGCGGCGACGGTCCGCCCGCTCAGCGCGAGACCGTGCCGGTGCGGGTGTAGGTGTTGCCGGCCGGGCCGGTGCGGGTGACGTTGCGCGTGCAGCTGCCGTTGGCGCAGCCTCCCGTCGCGGTGACGCTGGAGGTGCCGCGCGGCCCGTTCGCCGTCGCCGACCGGGTCCAGGCATTGGCATCGGCTGCCGCGGCAACCGAGAGGCCGCCGATCACGAGGGAGGTCAGGAAGAACTTGGTCATGGTCGTCGTCTCCTTGTGGGGGCTGCCGTAAGCGGGAGCCACGGGAGGAGACTGGTCGGGCCGCGTCTGCGACGCATTGCCGGGACGAAACGATTGTTATGGCTTTGTCGGCGCGATGTAACACTGTGTAACAAGGCGGCCTGCGCCCTTGCTTGGCGCGGGCCATTGCCCACAATGCGGCCATGATGACGCAAGCAGCCACGATTCTCATGGTGGAGGACGATCCCGAGATCAGCCGCCTCGTCGCCGACTTCATGCGGCGCGAGGGCTTCGAGGTCGCTTGCGTCGGCGACGGCAAGGCGATGGATGCGATGCTCCAGCGCCTCCGGCCCGATCTCGTGATCCTCGATCTGATGCTGCCGGGTGAGGACGGGTTGTCGATCTGCCGCCGCTTGCGCGCCGACGATTCCGTCCCGATCCTGATGCTCACGGCCAAGAGCGACGAGATCGATCGCGTGGTCGGCCTCGAGATGGGCGCCGACGACTACCTTGCAAAGCCGTTCGGCCCACGCGAACTGCTGGCGCGGGTGCGCGCCATCCTTCGCCGCGCCAATGGCACGCCTGCAAAGCCTCTGGTCCGGCGCTTCGCGTTCGACCGTTTCGTGATCGATCTCGACTCCCGCAGCGTGGAGACGCCCGAGGCCGAGACGGCGGCGCCGCAACTGACGAGCGCGGAATTCGACCTGCTCGGCTGTTTCGTGCAACGCCCGCGCCGGGTGCTCACGCGCGACCAGATCCTCGATTGGACCCGTGGCCGTTCGGCCGAGCCGTTCGATCGCACCGTGGACATGCTGATTTCGCGGTTGCGTCGCAAGCTCGACGCCGCAAGCCCGGGCTCCAACCTGATCACGACGGTGCGCAACGGCGGCTATCTGTTCACCGCTCCGGTCAGGCAGGTGTCGTGATGCTGCGGGTGACGCTTGCCGCGCGGCTGGCCCTGATCGGGTTGATCGGATTCACGGTGGTGATGACTGCGATCCTGGCGATCTTCTACCGGACCACAGTGCAGGAGAACCAGCTGACGCGGCCTTCGCCCGCGCGCCTCGATGCGCTCGCGACACTGGTCGAGCGCACGGCCGCCGGCGAGCGGCAGTCCGTGCTTGATGCCGTGTCGTCGCCGCAATTCAAAGTTCGAATTGCACCGGGCGGTGCGCCGGTCGGCGGCGAGACGCCGCCGCAGCAGCAAGAATTGCGTGAGACCTATGCCGCGGGTCTCGCGGGGCGCCCGGTCGAGATCGTGTCGCCGCCGGACCATCGCGCCAGCCGCTGGTTTCCCCGTATCGCGCGGCTGATGGCCAACGCGATTGAATTCCGCATCGGCCTGCGCAGCGGCGAGATGCTGATCGTCGATGCCTATACCCGCCTGCCGGTCACTCCGTTCGGCCTGCCGGTCGGCTTCGGTGCCGGCCTGTTCGGCTCGATCGTGGCGCTGCTGGCATTGCTGGTCATGCAGCGCGAGACGCGACCGCTGGCGCAACTCGCTGCGGCGGTCGATCGCGTCGACTTGTCGGCCGATCCTCCGCCGCTTCCGGACGCACGGCGCAGTGCGCCGGAAATCCGCGCCGTCGTCGCCGCGTTCAACCGCCTGCAGGGGCGGCTCGCCGAGATGCTGCGCGCACGCATGACGTTGGTGGGCGGCATCGCCCATGATGTCAGGACCTTCGCGACACGGCTGCGGTTGCGGGTCGAGCACATCCCTGATGATGCCGAGCGGCAGCGGGCGGTTGCCGATATCGACGACATGATCCGGCTGCTCGACGACGCGCTGTTGTCGACGCGTGCCGGCGCCGGCGGCCTGTCACAGGAAATGATCGAGCTTGCCGCGCTGGTTGCCGTCGAGGTGCACGACCGTCGCGCTCAGGGCGCGCCGGTCGATCTTGTCACGGATGCGCACGCGCGGAATGCCGTCGTGCTCGGCGACCGGCTGGCGTTGCGGCGCATCCTCGCCAACATTATCGACAACGCGCTCGCCTATGGCCATGCCGCGCATGTCGGGACCGCGTTGAAGGACGGTGCCGTCGTCGTGTCGATCGACGACGAGGGGCCGGGCATTCCCGACGATCATCGCCAAGCCGTGCTGGAGCCGTTTCTTCGCCTGGAGAAGTCCCGCAACCGCGCGACCGGCGGCGCGGGCCTTGGCCTCGCGGTGGTGCGCAGCCTGGTCGAGGCGCATGGCGGAACCATCGAGATTGCCGCGGCCTCCGGCGGAGGTACGCGCGTCAACGTCACGCTGCCGGTGTTTCAACCGGCTTGAAGCGTTTTCGAGCGAAGTGGATGCCGGTTCGCGTGAAGAAAACGCGTCAAAACAATAATCGTGTATCAGGCCGCCACCACCGCCGGGATCGGCAGCGTGGTCACGGACTTGATCTTCTCCATCGCAAAGCGCGAGGTGACGTTCTTCAGCGGCACGGCGCTGATCAGCTTCTTGTAGAACACGTCATAGGCCTGCATGTCGGCGACCACGACGCGCAGCATGTAGTCGACGTCGCCGGCCATGCGATAGAACTCCATCACTTCTGGCATCGCGCTGACGGCTTCGGCGAATTTCTTCAGCCAGGCGTCGGAATGATCGGAGCTTTCCACCGAGACGAACACGGAGATGCCGAGCCCGATCTTGTTCTGGTCGACGAGGGCCACCCGCTTGATGATCACGCCGTCGGCCTCCAGCCGCTGGATGCGCTTCCAGCAGGGGGTCGAGGACAGGCCGACGCGGTCGCCGATCTCCGCGACGGACAGGGAGGCGTCCTCCTGGAGCACCATGAGGATCTTGCGGTCGATGGCGTCGAGGCGGCGGCTGGTTTCGGTGATCTGAACGGTGACGTCGGTCATTTGAAGAATTCTGTTCCATTTAGCGGGCTGATTTCCCTCATATAGAGAAAATCTTTCCCCGGCAAGCCCATAGTCTCGGCGCATCCCTGGATCTGCTCTAGGGCCTTTCGCGCAAAAACTCTTCAACTTCAATGCGTTGGGGTGCAGCCATGCCGCCGCCATGGCGGGTGCATTTCAGGGCCGCGGCGGCCGTGGCGAAGCGCAGCGCCCGCCGCAGGTTGTCGCCCTCAGCGAGGCCAAGCGCGAAGGCGCCATGAAAGACGTCGCCGGCGCCGAGCGTATCGACCGCCTGGACCGGGAAGGCCGCTGTCTCCTCCAGCTCGCCCGCCTCGTTCAGCCAGATGGTACCGAGTGGACCGCGGGTCGCGGCAAGGAAGGCGGGCGTCAGCCTGGCCAGGCGTTGCAGCGCCATGCCGTCATCGGCGATGTCGGCGGTCTCCCGCACCTGCTCGCTGGCGAACAGCAGATACGAGGCGGAGGTCAGCAGGCCGTCCTGCAAGGACATCGCGCGATCGACGCCGACGATGACGGCAATGCCGCGTCGCCGAGCCTCGGCGCAGAGATCCGTGCAGAATGAGGCACAACGGCTTTCGACGAGGACGGCGCGGCAATCGGCCAGCAATTCGTCGGCATTGGGTAGCCTCACGCTCCACAGGCCGGGATCGCGATAGATCGTGAGCGTCCGTTCGCCCGAGGGTTCGATCATGATCGCCGAAACCGGCGTGGCCATATCAGGCATGCGCACGATGTGGCTGGTGTCGATGCCCTCCTGCGCCATCTGCGCGAGGAGGAAGCCGCTCGACATCTCCCGCGCATCGCCCATGGGGCCTGCAAACGAGACGCGGCCGCCGAGCCGCGCAATCGCGATCGCGGCATTGAGCGCGTTGCCGCCGCAGATCTCTGCGAAATGGCTGGCGTTGGCCTTGCTGCCGCGCGCGGGCACGGCCTCGACCCGAAAGGTGAGGTCGCGCACGGGAATGCCGATGCAGAGGATGCGCGGCGCGATCCCGGATGCGGCCATCGGCGGTCAGCTCTTGTCGTGTACCCAGCGGCCGAGCAAATGATGGGCGATGGCGAAGGGATGCGGGCCTGCGAGTCCGTCCGGATGCGTCCGCGTCAGCATCAGCGCCGCCTCCTCGCGCGTGAACCAGCGCGCATCCTCCAGCTCCGAGTGATCGACGACGATGTCCTCGCTCACGGCCCGCGCGCTGCAACCGATCATCAGCGACGACGGATAGGGCCAGGGCTGGGTCATGTAATACTGCACGTCGGTGCAGCGAATGCCGGATTCTTCCAGGATCTCGCGGCGGACCGCGTCCTCGATGGTCTCGGCGGCCTCGACGAAGCCGGCAAGGCACGAATACATCCCTGCCGGAAACTGCTTCTGGCGGCCGAGCAGGCACTTGTCACCGGAGGCGACATGCATGATCACGACCGGATCGGTGCGCGGAAAATGCTCGGCCTTGCAGGAAGGACACTCGCGCTTCCAGCCGCCTTCCTTCATCGCGCTGCGCGTGCCGCAATTGGCGCAATAGCCGTGGCGCTGGTGCCAGCCGACCATCGACTTGGCCATCGCGATCGCCGACAGCTCCTCGGGCGGGATCGCACCCTGCATCGCCATGCCGCGCAGCTCGGTCACGGTGTAGTCCTCGCGGCCCACCAGCTTCTCGGCGGCCGCCTGCGACAGGCCCATGCCGAACATCGCGGCGTCGTCGCGCAAGCCCAGGAAGATCGTGCCTGGATTGGCGCCGCACTTCAGGGCCTCGTCGATCCCGAGTAGCGCGCGAATCTTGTCGCCCTCGCGCTTTACCAGCAGAGAGTCGCGGTAAACGACATAGGCGCGCGAGGAAGGCTTCTGCTCCATCGCGAACAGCTTTTGGTCGTCGCGGCGCAGATGCGCGGCGCGATCGAGGATGTTGGTGACGAAGGCCGGCTGTCCCAGCGGAAAGGCGTCGAATGCTGACATTATTTTCTTTCAACCCAACCAGATCTTGCGGCGAAGTGCGCTGATGAAATTCTGAACTTCGGCGGCGTCATGCGCCAAGGGCTGCATCACGCCCCAGACCGGCCGCGGCCAGGCCGCGTCACTGGTGCGGCGCGCGATGATATGAACGTGAAGCTGCGGCACGAGGTTGCCGAGCGCCGCGATATTGAGCTTGTCGCATCTGGTGATCTCCTTCAGCGCGCGCGAGACGCGGGAGATCTCCGTCATCAGTTGCGCCTGCTGCACCTCGTCGAGATCGATGATCTCGACCGCATCGGCGCGGCGCGGCACCAGCAGCAGCCAGGGATAATGCGCGTCCTTGATGACCAGCACCTTCGACAGCGGCAGATCGCCGATGTCGATGGTGTCCTCTTTCAGGCGGGAGTGCAGCGACCAGGCGGGATCAGACATATGCGTTTCCGGATGGCCCGGTGGGTTCGGGCTTGATTGGCCGGACCATACGATACCGATTCCCTGAGGGGAAGGATCGGGGCCGCGGGGGCGGCATGCTCCGCTGCGCGTCCCGGAATGACGGAAACTACCCCTCCGCCAGCACCCGCGCATTGCCGCGGACAGAGGCTTCGCTGACGCGAATACCGAGGCCGGGTCCATCGGGCACAACGACATGGCCGCCGCGGTTGGCGACGCGTTCCTCCAGCACGTCCTCGGTCAGCACGTGATGCGGCATGTAGAATTCGCAGCCGAGCGAGATGCCCGGCGTCGCCGCGATCAGCTGCGTGCCGGCGGCCAGCCCAATGCCGCCCTCCCACAGCGTGCCGCCATAGCCGGGCAGGCCGGCGATGTCGGCGATGGCCATGATCGCCTGTGCCTCGAACAGGCCGCCGGCCTTCATCAGCTTGATCGAGACGGCATCGGCTGCCTCGCGGCGCACCACTTCCATTATGTCGCGGCGGTCGAAGCAGCTTTCGTCGGCAAGCACGGGCGTTTCCAGCGCCGCGGTGAGCTGCGTCATCACGTCGAGATATTTGCGCGGCACCGGCTGCTCGATGAAGGTCGGTGCGAACTGCTCGACGTCGCGCAGGATCTTGATGGCCCCGAACGTCGCCAGCGCCTGGTTGTAGTCGACGCGAAGGTCGACCTTGTCGCCGAACTCGTTGCGGATCGCCTCGAGATGCTCGAGGTCCTCGCGATGCGGCTTCACGCCGGTCTTGACCTTGTAGATCACGTTCCCGTCCGGAACCATTTTCCGCATGCGTTCGAGATCGGCGGCGAAATCGGGATCGGCGATCGAGAAGGAGAGGGGAATGGTGTCGCGCACCCGGCCGCCGAGCAGGTCGGCGACCGAGAGTCCCGACGATTTGCCGACGATGTCCAGCAGCGCCATTTCGATCGCGACTTTCGCTTCGGCATGGCCGACCAGCGCGCGATCGAGTTCGGCCATCAGCGCGCGGACGCGGCGCACCGGCTTGCCGAGCACGATGGGCCTTAAATAGATATCGAGCGCGGAGAAAGCGGCTTCCGGCGTCCCCGTAAAGACCTCCCACGGTGCCGCTTCGCCCCAGCCGACCACGCCGTCGCTCGCGGTGAGCTCGATCAGCACGCGTTTCACCGTGCCCTTGACGTTGCCGACGCCCTGCAGGCGCGCCATCTTGATCGGGCTCTCGATCAGGAACAGCCTGAGGCGTTCGACGGTCGCTTCGCTCATGTCAGGCCTCCATTGACGTGCCAGACCTGGCCAGTGACGTAAGACGCCTTCGGGGATGCCAGGAAGGCGATGATCTCGGCAACCTCCTCCGGCCGTCCGCGGCGGCGCATCGGGATCAGCGCCTCGGTCGAGGCGATCTGTTCGGGCGACAGCCGGCTCTCGCTCGGTTTGTCCTTGACGATGAGGCCAGGCGCAACCGCGTTGACGGTGATGCCGTCGCCCGCGAGCTCGATCGCGATCAGCCGCACCAACGCTTCCAGCGCGGCGCGGCTTGCGGCCGTTGCGGCAAAGGGCGCGAATTCGGGCCGGATCGCGTGCGCGACGAAGGAGGACACGGCGACGATCCGTGCATCTTGCCCTGCGCGCAACTGCGGAAGCGCGGCAGCGACCATTCGCGTGAAGGCCAGCGCGGACTCGTCCATCGCCTGCCGGAACTGATCCGCCGGCGTGCCGATCGCACTGCCGCGGCGGGCATGGCCGCCGACCAGGATCAATCCGTCGAGCCGGCCGAACGCGGCTTTCGCGGCGGCGACGGCGTCGGTGGCCGCGCTCTCCTCCGCGAGATCGGCAAGGCAGCTTGCCGCCGCGGCGCCTTTCGCTTCGACATCCGCGGCGGTGGCTTGAAGCCCTTCTGCGTTGGCGCGCGTATGGAGCAGCAGACCGACGCCCGGCGCGGCGAGCAGTCTAGCGGTGGCGCGGCCGATGCCGCTGGCGGCACCGGTGACGAGATAGACGCGATTGATATTGGACATCACGAAGCCGTTGTGGCCGGCGGCAGCGCGCCGGTGCGGTGGAAATGGCTGAGGAAGGCGCGTGTGGCGGCTTCTTTTGGGTTGTCGACCACCTGCCGCGCCGGCCCTTCCTCGACCACGATTCCGTCGCGCATGAAGATGAGGCGGTCGGCGACCTCGCGGGCAAAGGCGATCTCATGCGTCACGATCACCATGGTCATGCCTTCGGAGGCCAGTTGCTGGATCACGTTCAGCACCTCGCCGACGAGTTCGGGATCGAGTGCGGAGGTCGCCTCGTCGAACAGCATCACGTCCGGCTCCATCGCGAGCGCACGCGCGATCGCGACGCGCTGCTTCTGGCCGCCGGAGAGCGTTGCCGGATATTGGTCCGCCTTCTCGGCGAGGCCGACCTTGGCGAGCTGCGCCCGGGCGAGCGTCTCGGCGTTGGGCTTGGCCATGCGGCGCACCGTGACCGGTCCCTCCATCACATTCTGCAGCGTCGTCATGTGCGGGAACAGGTTGAAATGCTGGAACACCATGCCGGTGGTGGCACGGAATTTTGCCAGCGTCTTCACGTCGGGTAGCTTTGAGCCATCGCCGAACGCGAAGCTTGTGTCGCCGACGCGGACGCTGCCGCCATCGGGCACGACCAGCAGATTGATGCAGCGGAGCAGCGTCGACTTGCCGGAGCCCGACGGGCCGATCAGCGCGACAACGCCGCCCTTGGCGACGTCGAGATTGATGTTCTTCAGGACCTCGTTGCTGCCGAAACTCTTGCGAAGGCTGCGGATCTCGATCTTTTGCGTCTGGCTCATTCGGCTACCGCCAGTCGCTTCTCGCCGCGCCGGACCAGGATGGTGAGCGGGATCAGGATCGCCGCATAGGCAACCGCGACGGCGGTGTAGGTTTCCAGCGGCCGGTAGCTGTCATGGGCGGCGACCTGACTTTGATAGACCAGATCGGGTACCGCAAGCACAGAGACCAGCGAGGTGTTCTTGAACTGGATGATCGACTGGTTCATCAGCGCAGGGATCATGCGCTTGATCGCCTGCGGCAGCACGATGCGCCGCATGCTCTGGCCGGGCGTCATGCCGAGTGCGGCGCCGGCTTCCGCCTGGCCCTTGTCGATCGAGATGATGCCGCCGCGGATGATCTCGGAATAGAACGAGCCGCCATAGAGCGAGAGCGCCAGGGCCGAGGCGGTGATCGGCGTCATCTCGACGCCGGCGAGGATCGGCAGCGCGTAATAGAACCAGATCAGCTGCACCAGGATCGGCGTGCAGCGGAACGCCTCGATGAAGGTGAGCGCGAGAAGACGCAACGCCTTGAAGCGCGAGAGCGTACCGAAGGCACCAAGCAGGCCGAACAGCAGCCCGCACACCACGATGACGATCGTGAAGCCGACGGTGACGCCGAGCCCGTTGAGAAAGAGCCAGCGATAGCTCCAGAGGATGCCGAAGTCCCACTGATACATATTTTTTTGGACCTCAGTCGCGAAATGGCACGGAAAACTCGAGCCGCGGTCTCGGTGCACCTCTCCCGCTTGCGGGAGAGGTCGGCGCGTAGCGCCGGGTGAGGGTTCTATCCTCTGGGGGAGTCTTCCTGGCGGAAACACCCTCTCCCCGACCCTCCCCCGCAAGCGGGGGAGGGGGTGCAGCGGCGTGCGCGGATCGAGACTGCCCCAAGTTTGCGAGACCCTACAGCGAAACGCCCGGCGGAATGTCCGCTTCCGTTACGCCCACCAGCTCCATATTGGTGATGATCGCGTTGCGGATGAATCCGAGGCCTTTGTTGAAGTCGATCCAGGTGTTGACGTAGTCGCGCCAGGTCTTGTCGGTCTCGCGGCGGAAGCCGGCATTCGAGGTCGTCGCGAAGATCGGCGTCGGCAGCACGAGCTGGCCGAGCGAGGGGTTCTTCTTCAGCACGGTCAGCGACAGCATGGTGATCAGGCACTGCGCGTCGACGCGGCCGGTCTGCAGTGCGGCGGTGGCATCGTCGGCGGTCTTGAGCCGCGTGATCTGCGCCTTCGGCGTCAGGCGGCTGACGACCTGGTCGTGCGAGGAGCCCTGGTCGACCGCGATCTTGATGTCGGGCGAGTTCAGCTCGGCCCAGCTCTTCGGCTTGAAGTCCTTCTTGCAAAGGATGCCGAACGCGTTGTTGAACACGGGCACCGAGAAATCGACCACCAGCGCGCGCTTCGGGGTCGGGTTGAGGCCGAAGAAGATGTCGATCTTGTTGGCCTGCAGGTCGAGCACCGAATTGCCCCAGGTGGTCTCGGTGATCTCGAGCTCGGCCTCCATGTCGTCGGCGAGTGCCTTGGCGATGTCGACGTAAAAGCCCTTCCACTGGCCGCTGGCGAGATCCTTCATGTAATAGGGCGCGCCGCCGCCGACCGCGCCGATCCGCATCTTCTTGGTCCGGCGGATGCGGGCGAAGGTCGATTCGTTCTGATCAGCGGTCTGGGCCACGGCCGGCGAAGCCAGCGCGGCCGCGGTCATGGCGCCAAGCCCGACAATCGATGCAACATCACGACGTGTAACCATTGGGATCAATCGCTTTTCTGGTTGGGATAGGTTTCGGCAGGTTCATACCAAGGCAGCACTATCAGTGAAAGCACAGCCTATCGGCTGAGCAGATCTGGAATTGCCCGGATGCTGGGCAGGCGCCGTCGAAGGGCGATAGCCGCTTGCTTTCCGCCCCTTTTGGCCCCAAATAGGGACCGGGAGATTGGCGGTGGACGAGCCACTCGCCAACCGGGTCAGGTCCGGAAGGAAGCAGCCCTAACGAGGTCCGGATCGGGTCGCTCGTCAGTCTCCTACCTGTTTTTCGAGCGAACCAGCGCCGGCGGCACCAGCCGCCAGCGCGCTCCTTTCCGCAAAAGCCGGCCACGAGACATATCATTGCGGATCGACCGATGACCGACGCTGGCGCCCCTTCCAATCCCGATAGCGCCGGCGCGGCCGGCAACGCGCCTTACCGGGTGCTGGCGCGCAAATACCGTCCCTCCAGTTTCGACGATCTGATCGGCCAGGAGGCCGTGGTCCGCACCGTCTCCAATGCGTTCGAAACCGGACGGATTCCGCAGGCCTGGATCCTCACCGGCGTCCGCGGCGTCGGCAAGACCACCACCGCGCGCATCCTGGCCCGGGCACTCAACTACGAGATGCCGGATGGTTCGGTGAAGGGCCCGACCATCCACATGCCGACGCTCGGCGTGCATTGCCAGGCGATCATGGAAAGCCGGCACATGGACGTGCTGGAGATGGACGCGGCATCGCATACCGGCGTCGACGACGTCCGCCAGATCAATGACAGCGTGCGCTACGCGCCGGCCAGCGCGCGCTACAAGGTCTACATCATCGACGAAGTCCACATGCTGTCGACGGCGGCGTTCAACGCCTTCCTGAAGACGCTGGAGGAGCCGCCGGAGCACGCCAAATTCGTGTTCGCGACGACCGAGATCCGCAAGGTTCCGGTCACGGTGCTGTCGCGCTGCCAGCGTTTCGACCTGCGCCGGGTCGAGGCCGACGTGCTGATGAAGCACCTCGCCAACATCGCGGCCAAAGAAAATGTCGAGATTGAGCCCGAGGCGCTCGGCATCATCGCGCGCGCCGCAGAAGGCTCGGTGCGTGATTCGCTGTCGCTGCTCGACCAGGCCATCGCGCATGCGGCCGGCACGGTGAAGGCCGACGCCGTCAGGCAGATGCTGGGGCTCGCCGACCGCACCCGCGTCATCGACCTGTTCGATTCGCTGGCGCGCGGCGATATCGCGGCCGCCTTCAAGGAGTTCCGCGACCAGTACGATGTCGGCGCCGATCCGATCGTCGTGCTCTCGGACCTCGCCGAATTCGTCAATTTCGTCACCCGCGTGAAGATCGTTCCCGCGACTGCCGACAACGTCGCCTATGGCGAGACCGAGCGGGTGCGCGCGAGGGATTTCGCCTCGAAGATCTCGATGCGCGTGCTGTCGCGGATGTGGCAGATGCTGCTGAAGGGCATCACCGAGGTACAGGCGGCGACGCGGCCGGCTGCGGCCGCCGAGATGGTGCTGGTGCGGATCGCCTATGTCGCCGATTTGCCGACGCCGGACGAAGCGATCAGGATGCTGGAGCAGAACGGCGGCGGTTCGCCGGTCGCGAGCGGCGGCGGTGCCGGACGCAGCAGCGCGCCGTCCGCGCCGGTTGCATCCGCATCGTCCGTGTCTGCAGCGCCCGTTCGCATGCCGACATCATCGCCATCAGCGTTTGGCGGCGGCGCCCGGCCGCAGATGGTGGCGCCCGCGCCGGATCCGCAAAGCGCCGTGCCGCAGTTGCGCATCACGAGCTTCACCCAGCTCGTCGCGCTGGCTGGGCAGAAGCGCGACATCATGACCAAGAGCGCGCTCGAAGGCGACATGCGCCTCGTCCGTTTCGAGGAGGGCCGGCTCGAAATCGCGCTCGAGCCGAACGCCTCCAAGACCATGATCACCGAACTGGCGCGAAAATTCGAGCTGTGGACCGGCCGGCGCTGGACGGTGATCGTATCGAACGAACAGGGCCAGCCGACGCTGCGCTCGGTGAACCATGCGGCGAAGCAGGAACATGCCCGCACCGCGGAGGCGGATCCGCGCGTGCGGGAGGTGCTGTCGCGTTTTCCCGGCGCCAAGGTTGTCGAGGTCCGCAGGCTTGCCCCGGAGACGCCGGAGGCCAATATAAATGCGGACTATGGCAGCGACGATCCGCCCGACGGTTCCGACGGCGACGATCTGTGAGCCTAACTTCTTTCCAAGGACACGCGACCTATGGCTGATTTTCTCGGCATGATGAAGCAGGCGGCGCAACTGCAATCCAAGATGCAGGAGATGCAGGAGCAGCTGGCCAACGTGGAAGTCGAGGGCATCTCCGGCGGCGGCCTCGTCGCCGTGCGCATGACCGCCAAGATGGACGTCAAGGGCATCAAGATCGATCCCTCGCTGATGAAGGCGGAAGAGCGCGAAGTGTTGGAAGACCTTCTCGTCACCGCGCTCGGTGATGCGCGCCGCAAGGCCGAGGCCGCGATGCAGGAGAAGATGCAGTCGCTGACCGGAGGGCTCGGCCTGCCGCCGGGGTTGTTCGGCCAATAATATGGGCGCGGTTGCAGGTCCCGAAATCGAGCGGCTGGTGCAGCTTCTCGCGCGGCTGCCGGGCCTCGGTCCGCGCTCGGCGCGGCGCGCGGCGCTGCATCTGATCAAGAAGCGTGAGGCGCTGATGATGCCGCTGGCTTCGGCCATGCAGGTCGCGCTCGACAAGGTCCAGGTCTGCAAGACCTGCGGCAACATCGACACGCAAAATCCCTGCACCGTCTGCACCGATCCGAAGCGCGACGACGCCATCATCGTCGTCGTCGCCGACGTCGCCGATCTCTGGGCGCTGGAGCGCGCCAATGCGACCCAGGGGCGCTATCACGTGCTGGGCGCGACGTTGTCGCCGCTCGACGGCGTCGGCCCGCAGGATCTGACCATCGACGCGCTGGTCGCGCGCGCGCATGATTCTCGGGTGCACGAAATCATTCTGGCTCTGAATGCGACGGTGGACGGCCAGACCACGGCGCATTACATCACCGACCTCTTGCAGGACGCCAATGTGAAGGTGACGCGGCTCGCCCACGGAGTTCCCGTCGGCGGCGAGCTTGATTATCTCGATGAAGGTACGCTATCGGCTGCGATGCGGCAGCGCACCCTGTTCTAGCTATCCAATAAATCTCACGGAACGGAACGACATGACGAAATGTTTCGCCAAACGATTGGCTTTGCTCGCGACGATGGCCATGATGGTGACCCCGGCCATGTCAGCGCAGCAGGACGACGGCGCGCCTCCGCCGTCGAAGCCCGGCAAGCCGATCAACGCCGGCGAGGTGCTGTCGGGCGCGTTGAACGCGATGAAGGTGCGCGACGTCAAGAACGGCAAGCGGGTTCCGATGTATCAGATCACCTCCGAGCCGCGTCGCCTGCCGGCGCCGAACGGGCTGTGCAACCTCGAGACCGGGCCCGAGACCTTCCAGCTCGTCACCTCCAGCGACGCGCAGGCCACGCAGTTGAAATCGTTCGTCGGCAAGGAAATCTCGGTCAAGGTCGACGAAATCGCCTGCGCCAGCGATCCCGGCCAGATGAGCGAAGCCGTGATCACGAAGTGGAGTTTGATCAGGAAGCAGTAGGGGGAAGGGTTCGCGCCACTCTCTCCGTTGTCATTGCGAGCGCAGCGAAGCAATCCAAACGGTCGGCTTGCAAACAGTCTGGATTGCTTCGTCGCAAGAGCTCCTCGCAATGACGAGGAGATAATGCGACCGTCAAACCCGCACCGACCCTAGCGCCTCGAAATGCCCGCGCTTTTGCAGCCAGGTCAGCAGCACAAGGCTCGGGATCGCCACCAGCACACAGATCACGAAGAACATGGGCCAGCCGCTGGCCTTGGCGACATAGCCGGACACTGACGAAAGATAAGTTCGTCCGACCGCCGCGAGCGCGGTGAGCAGCGCGTACTGCGTCGCCGTATGCATTGGATTCCGGCACAGTGCCGAGAGGTAGGCGACGAAGATCACCGTGCCAATCGCGCTCGTGAAATTCTCACAGGTGATGGCAAAGGCGAGCGCCCATTGGCTGGTGCCGATCAAGGCTAGCCAAGAGAAGGAGAGGTTCGCGACAGCCTGCAATACGCCGCCGATCCACAAACTTTTTGCTAGTGAATAACGCCTTGCGACGAAACCGCCGGCGAAGCCTCCAACCAGCGTTGCGGCCAGGCCAACGCCCTTAACGATGGCCGCGTAATCGGTCTTGCTGAAGCCGATGTCGACCACAAAGGCTTCCGTCATGATGCCTGAAAACGCGTCCGTGAACTTGAACAGGATGACGAAGAGAAGAACGGCGGCGACCATATCCAGAGACAAGAAGTCGAGCAGGGCGCTCTTTGTGGTTTCAAAGACACGCTTCATCGGATCGCCTACGTTTTTGGCGGTTGCGAGCTGCGACTGATCTGGCTCGGCGGCTACAAACGCAGTGACCATGCCGATGAGAATGAGCGCCGCCATTGCGGCATATCCAAGTTTCCAGGCGTCCGCCCGGCCAAAGCCCGATTTTTCGAATGCATCGATCAAAAAGAGAGCACCGGCCGTAGAGACCAGAGTGCTGATGCGGTAGGCGGCAACGTAGGACGCCATGCCCGCCGCCTGCTCGTCTTTGGGCAAACTTTCGATCCGGAATGCATCGACGACGATATCTTGTGTCGCCGAGGCGGTCGCCACCAGCAGCGCCGCACCGAACGGTACATACCAAGGAGTCGAGGCGGGGTTGCAAAAGCCAAGCAGCAGGATCGCCAACACAAGCATGATCTGCGACACGACCAACCAACCCCGTCGTCGACCTAGGATTTTGGAAAGCAGCGGTACGCTGAGAGCGTCAACGAGCGGCGCCCATAGAAACTTGATGGTGTACGGCGTTCCGACCAGCGCGAACAGTCCAATGGTTTCCAGATCGATCTGCGATTCACGGAGCCAAAATCTCAGCGTCGACCCCGACAGTGCCAGCGGTAGCCCCGAAGAGAAACCCAGGAACAGCACAATCAGCACCCGCGGTTGCAGGTACATGGCAAGACTGTCGCGCCAAGAGGTCGCAGGCGCGGCGGCGGAGGAGGTCGCGTCGGGTAAGGTCATGGGGTGCTGTTAGCAGATTCTGGGAGAAAACACTCGCGGTCGCCGGTGAAGCCGGAGAGGCCGCAACACCCCCGGTGTCATCGTCCGCGAAGGCGGACGATCCAGTAAACATCAGCGCCTCGATTCAATCACAACCGCCGGGGCGTACTGGATGCCCCGCCTTCGCGGGGCATGACAGTGTGCCGGAGCGAGACGGAGTCATGGTGGGCCGGCTAACTCGTGATAGAGATCATCCCAATTCGGGTTGTGCTGCTCGATCAACCGAACCTTCCAGGCCCTGTTCCACTTCTTGAGCCGCTTCTCCCGTTTGATCGCATTCTCAGGGTCGTCGAACTGCTCGAAGTAGACTAGCCGTGCGACGTTGTACTTCTCGGTGAAGCTCTCGATGAGCTTCAATTTGTGCTGTGCCACGCGGCGGATCAGGTCGTTCGTCACCCCGATGTAGAGAGTGCCGCCAATCTTACTCGCGAGAATGTAGACGTAGTAATGGCGTGCACCCACCTGACCGCCCCGACCGCCGTCATCGTCCGCGAAGGCGGACGATCCAGTAAACATCAGCACCTCGGTAAATTACGACTGTCACGGAATACTGGATGCCCCGCCTTCGCGGGGCATGACAGCGTGCCCTGAATCTCACTCCCCCGCCTGGAGCTTCCTCGGAAACAGCTCGCCGGCCCCCGCCACCAACCGCGGTCCTTCCGGTGCATCGGTCTTGCTGAAATCGAGCTCCTCGATGCGGCCCGCGCGCTTCTCGATCTTGTCGGCGGAGATCAGGATCTGGCGGACGTCCTCGTTCGCGTCGGAGAAATGCTTCTGCAACTTGACGACGCGGTCGCGCAGGCGGCCCAGATCGTCGCCGAGCTTGACGACTTCGGTCTGGATCTGGTCGGCGGCGTCGCGCATGCGCGCGTCCTTCATGATCTGCTGCATCACCTGGATCGCCAGCATCAGCAGCGAGGGGGACACCAGCACGACTTTGGCGCGATAGGCCTTCTGGATCACGTCGTCGAAGCCGTCATGGATCTCGGCGTAGACCGATTCCGACGGCACGAACATCAGCGCCATCTCCTGGGTCTCGCCGGTGACGAGGTATTTTTCGGCGATGTCGCTGACATGCTTCATCACGTCGCCGCGCAGCCGCTGCGTGGCGATGCGCTTTTCCTCGTCGGTACGGGCGTCGTGCAGCGCCGTCATCGCCTCCAGCGGAAATTTCGCGTCGATGCAGAGCGGGCGCTGGTCGGGCAGGAACACGACGCAGTCCGGCCGCTTGCCGGTCGAGAGCGTGAACTGGAACTCGTAGGCGCCCTTTGGAAGACCGTCCTGGACGATCGCCTCCATCCGCGCCTGGCCGAACGCGCCGCGCGACTGCTTGTTGGCGAGCACGTCGCGCAAGGTCGTCACCTGGGTGGTGAGATCGGTGAGGTTCTTGTGGGCGCTGTCGATGATGCCGAGTCGCTCGTGCAGCGCGCGCAGGCTTTCCATGGTGTTGCGGGTCGAATGCTCCATGGACTGGCCGACGCGGTGGGTGACCGAGTCCAGCCGCTCGTTGACCGCCCGCGCCATCTCGGCCTGGCGTCCCGCCAGCGCCTGGGTCATGGCGTCGACCCTTCCTGAGGATTCGCTCTGGGCGCGCAGCACCTCGCTCAGGCGCTCCTCGAGCTCGTCGGCCCGGATCGCATGCGCCATCGCGAGTTCCGCGCCGCGCCGGCCCGAACGGGCGATCACGACGGCAATCGCCACCAGGAGGATGAGGACGAGGGCGCCGAAGCCGATCAGCGCATCGATCGTGCGCACCGGCCAGTCGCCGAGCATGAAAATGATCTCGTTCATGCCGACCGTTCTAGCCGATTCGCCAGTGGCCGCGAACGAATAGCGAACGCTTATGGTTAACCGCCCCCTAATTTTTATGGTTAACGAAACCTGAAAATTTATGGTTAGCGAAGGGTTAACGGGGTTCCCGCCCGCATTGACCGCACCCGGCGCGGGGCTTAAATCGCGGCCATGGCCCTCAGAGAAATCATCATCCTGCCCGACAAGCAGCTGCGTCTGGTCTCCAAGCCGATCGAGAAGGTCACGGCCGAGATCCGCAAGCTTGCCGACGACATGTTCGAGACCATGTACGACGCGCCCGGCATTGGCCTGGCCGCGATCCAGATCGCGCAACCGCTGCGCCTGATCACCATGGACCTCGCCAAGCGCGACGAGAACGGCGAGACCAATCCGCTGCCGCGCGTCTTCATCAACCCCGAGATCATCGGCTCGTCCGAGGAGCTGTCGGTCTACGAGGAAGGCTGCCTCTCGATCCCCGAATATTACGAAGAGGTCGAGCGCCCCGCCAAGGTGCGCGTGCGCTTCACCGATCTCGACGGCAAGGTGCACGAAGAGGACGCCGAAGGGCTCTACGCCACCTGCATCCAGCACGAGATCGACCATCTCAACGGCGTGCTGTTCGTCGACTATCTGTCGAAGCTCAAGCGCGACCGCGTGATGAAAAAGTTCGAGAAAGCCGCCAAGCGCGCGGAGTGATGACGACGTAAGCGACCGGCGCTGCCCCACGGTAACCTGCGCTCCCTCCCCCCTTGTGGGGGAGGGCAGGGGAGAGGGGTAGCCCAGCAAGTGGTCTAACCGGGGCCAAGAAACCAGTCCGTGCTCGATTGCGAGAGCGCGTCGTGTGGCACCCCTCTCCCTAGCCCTCCCCCACAAGGGGGGAGGGAACATACCGAGTGCTTGTCATGCCCCTTCGCCTCATCTTCATGGGCACGCCCGATTTCTCCGTGCCGACGCTGCTCGAGCTGGTCGCGCACGGCCACGAGATCGTCGCCGTCTACACCCGTGCGCCGAAGCCGGGCGGGCGGCGCGGCCTGCAATTGCAGCCGACGCCGGTCGAGGAGGCCGCGCGAAAGCTCGGCATTCCCGTGCTGACGCCGAAGACGCTGAAAACCCAGGAAGCGCTCGACGAGTTCAGCGCGTTCGATGCCGATGCCGCCGTCGTCGTCGCCTACGGCATGATCCTGCCGCAGGCGATCCTCGATGCGCCGAAACTCGGCTGCTACAATCTGCACGCTTCACTATTGCCGCGCTGGCGCGGCGCGGCGCCGATCAACCGTGCGATCATGGAAGGCGATGCCGAGAGCGGCGTGATGGTGATGAAGATGGATGTCGGCCTCGACACCGGCGACGTCGCCATGGCCGAGCGCCTCGCAATCACCGACAATATGACGGCTGTCGACCTGCACGACCGTCTCTCGCGCCTCGGTGCCGACCTGATGGTGCGCGCGATGGCTGCGCTCGATCGCGGCGGGCTCCAGCTCAAGAAGCAGGGCGAGGACGGCGTGACTTACGCCGCCAAGATCGACAAGGCCGAGGCGCGGATCGACTGGAGCAAGCCGGCGCGCGCCGTGCTGCGCCACATCCACGGCCTGTCGCCGTTCCCCGGTGCATGGGCCGAACTTGCCGGCGTCAGCGAGAACGCGCGCGTCAAAATCCTGCGGTGCGAGCTGGCGAAAGGATCGGGCGCGCCGGGCGGGGTGCTCGATGACAAGCTCACCATCGCCTGCGGCGAGGGCGCCATCCGCATCATCGAGCTCCAGCGCGAGGGCAAGGGCCGGATGCAAGCTGCGGACTTTTTGCGGGGCGTGCCTTTGAAGGCGGGAGCGAGGTTCAGCTAGCCGACTCGTCATACGCGGGCTTGACCCGCGTATCCATCTTCTAACAAAACTCCTTCCCAGGCGATGGATTGCCGGGTCGAGCCCGGCAATGACACCGGACAAATCGGACAAATGCCCCGCTACAAGCTCACCATCGAATATGACGGCGCGCCGTTCTTCGGCTGGCAGGTGCAGGACACGCTGCCGTCGGTGCAGGGCGCGCTGGAGGCGGCCGTGAAGGCGATGACCGGCGCGGATTTGCGGGTGCATGGCGCCGGCCGCACCGATGCCGGCGTGCACGCGCGGGGCCAGGTCGCGCATGTCGACATCGACAAGCCATTTCCACCCGGCCGCTTTCGCGACGGGCTCAACGCGCATCTTCGCCCGCATCCGGTCGCGGTGCTGGAAGCGGAGGTCGTGCCCGACAGCTTCGAGGCGCGCTTCTCGGCGGTGAAGCGCCATTATCGCTATCGCGTCATCAACACCCGAGCCAATCTCGCGCTCGACATCGGCCACGCCTGGCGCGTGCCGCGCAAGCTCGATGCGGAGGCGATGCATGCGGCCGCGCAGCGTCTGCTCGGCAAGCACGATTTCACCACGTTCCGCGACACCGAGTGCCAGGCCAGATCTCCGGAGAAGACGCTCGACCAGCTCGACGTCGAGCGCGATGGCCGCGAGATCATCATCGTCACCTCCGCGCGCTCGTTCCTGCACAGCCAGGTCAGATCGATGGTAGGCTCGCTGGTCTGGGTCGGCGAAGGCCGCTGGACCGCCGACGATCTCTCCGCGGCGTTAGAGGCGCGCAACCGCACAGCATGCGGCATCGTCGCCCCGCCGGACGGGCTGTATCTGATGAAGGTGGATTATTAGGCGAAGGATAGACGCCCTTTGCCACGTTCACCGCTGTCATTCCCCGCGAAGGCGGGGAATCCAGTACGCCGCGGCCTCTCGATTCAATCACTGACGGTGATGGAATACTGGATCGTCCGCTTTCGCGGACGATGACAGCTGTGGGTTCTGTGGCAGCGCGACCCCTACCCAAAATACCGCGTCAGGATCCCGCGATACACCTTCGTCAACGTCTCCAGATCCTTCACCGGCACGCGCTCGTCGACCTGATGCATGGTCTGGCCGACCAGCCCGAACTCGATCACCGGGCAATAGCTGGAGATGAACCGCGCATCCGACGTGCCTCCGCTGGTCGACAGCTCCGGCTTGCGCCCCGTCACCTCCTCGATCGCGGACACCGCGAGATCGGTGAACAAGCCCGGCTTGGTCACGAACACGTTGGAGTTCGAAGGCTCCCAGACGATGCGGGCCTTGACGCGGTTGCCGCAGGCTTTTGCCAGGCGCGTTTCGACCAGCTCGCGCAATGACGCCTGGGTGTGGTTGTCGTTGTAGCGGATGTTGAACCTGGCGCGGGCCTCGCCGGGGATCACGTTGAAGGCCTTGTTGCCGACATCGACCGAGACGAATTCGAGATTGGACGCCTGGAATTGCGCGCTGCCATGGTCGAGCGGTTCGTCGGAGATCGCGACGATCAGGCGCGAAATGTCAGGCACCGGATTGGCCGCGCGATGCGGATAGGCGACGTGGCCCTGCACGCCGTCCACGTACAGCGTGCCGGATTGCGAGCCGCGTCGGCCGACCTTGATGGTGTCGCCGAGGGTCTCGACATTGGAGGGCTCGCCCAGCACGCAATGGTCGAACTTCTCGCCGCGCTCGGCGGCCCATTTCAAGAGTTTGATGGTGCCGTTGATCGAGACGTCTTCCTCGTCGCCGGTGATCAGGAACGAGATCGAGCCCGAGCCGGATTCTTGGCCGTCGGCGCGCGGCTTGCCGCCATTGGCGGCGAGATGCTCCAGCACCGCGGCCACCGAGCAGGCGATGCCGCCCTTCATATCGACAGCGCCGCGGCCGTGCAGCACGCCGTCCTTGACCTCTCCGGAGAACGCGCCGACGCTCCAGGCGCTCTCGTCACCGGGCGGTACCACGTCGGTATGGCCGGCGAAGGTGATGTGCGGACCCTCGCTGCCGATCCGCGCATAGAGATTGTCGACGTCGGCGGTGCCGGGTTCGCTGAAGGTCACGCGGTGGCAAGTGAAGCCTGCGGCGTTGAGGGCCTTTTCGAGCACCCCGAGCGCACCGGCATCTTCAGGGGTCACGGAGGGGCAGCGGATCAGATCGCGGGCAATGGAGAGAGCATCGGTCATGCACCCCGATTAACATGCATGCCGCCGGGTGGGCTAGCGCTGGGCGGCACCAATTCGAGCTCGCTTTGCTGGTCCCAGCTTTTTGCAGGGGACGAGGCGGATGCGGAGCCGTCCTCGACCTCGGCGAGCGGATCGGGCCCGAACCGGTTTTCGCCCGAGGTGCCCGGCACGATGAACATTTCGACGAGGCCCCACAGCCACAGGGTGGAGGCGGTGAGGCTGAGCGCAAGCGTCCAGTTGCCGTCGGGCAAAAGGTCCGAGAACTGGCTGAACAGGCCGGGCATGAGGAAGAACGGAATCATCCACCAGCCGCTCCTGTCGCGATCGTGCAGGCGCTTGATGGCCGTTGCCAGGAAAATCCATGCGAACATCGCCAGGCGGGACGACTTCAGGATCAGATCCGTGCGGTCGAGAGAGGCCAGTGAACGATAGGCCCGGGGATCGACCAGCTTGAAGATGTCGTCGAGGCCGAAGTCGAAATCGAGTTTGATGGATAGCTTTGACGATCCTTCGGCATTGAGGATGTGAATGACCTGACCGATCAGCCAGAGCAAGCCCGCCAGCAGCGCGACGATCAGAAGCGCCTGCCACAGCAAGGCGCGGCTGATGCGGCCGTCGAAGCGGAAAAGATACCAGGTCCAGTCCATGCGAACGGCTCCGGGCGGGAGGAGCCGCCCGAGAATTGGTCGCGACGGGGGAAGGGTGGGTTCGATGCGCTGTCGGGTCCGTCATCCTCGGTGCGCGCCACGCGTCGCGAAGCGGCGCATGGTAAGCCGCGAGGGATGCGTGGCCGAGCCCGGCCGCCGCCCTTCGAGGGCCGCCGAAGGGGCGGCCGCCTCAGGGTGACGGTTTACTTTTCAGATGCGGCCTCAATCCCGCAGCAGCTCGTTGATGCTGGTCTTGGAGCGCGTGCGCTCGTCGACGCGCTTGACGATCACGGCGCAGGCGGTGCTGGGGCCGATCTGGCCGTTCTTCATCGGCTTCCCGGGCAGCGCGCCGGGTACCACCACCGAATACTCAGGCACTTCGCCGATGAAGATCTCGCCGGTCTCGCGGTCGACGATCTTGGTGGAGGCGCCCAGGAACACGCCCATCGCCAGCACCGCGCCCTTGCGCACGATCACGCCTTCGGCAACTTCCGAGCGGGCGCCGATGAAGCAGTCGTCCTCGACGATCACGGGCTCGGCCTGCAGCGGCTCGAGCACGCCGCCGATGCCGGCGCCGCCGGAGATGTGCACGCGCTTGCCGATCTGCGCGCAGGAGCCGACGGTGGCCCAGGTGTCCACCATGGTGCTCTCATCGACATAGGCGCCGAGATTGACGAAGGACGGCATCAGCACGACGTTCTTGGCGATGAAGGCCGAGCGGCGCACCACCGCGCCCGGCACGGCGCGAAAACCGGCATCGCGAAAACGGTTCTCGCCCCAGCCTTCGAACTTCGAGGGCACCTTGTCCCACCAGTTCGCCTGGCCCGGGCCGCCGTTGATGACGCCCATGTCGTTGAGGCGGAACGACAGCAGCACGGCCTTCTTCAGCCATTGATTGACCTTCCACTTGCCGTCGGCGCCGCGCTCGGCGACGCGGGCCTCACCCTTGTCCAGGGTCTCCAGCGCCTGATCCACGGCCTCGCGTACTTCGCCCTTGGTCGAGGTCGAGATGCCGTCGCGCGCGTCGAAGGCGCTGTTGATGGTGGATTCGAGGGCTGCAAGGGACATCGGGATTTCCTCGTGGGAAGGGAATTTTGACGGATTGGGGCGCTTTTTCGGGATTTGGAGGGGCGGAGTCAAGCTTGGCTTCGCCATCGTCACCCGCGAAGATCCGTAGCCCGCATGAGCGTAGCGATATGCGGGACCGCTCGGGCCAATTTCCCGGATGTCGCTTCGCTCATCCGGGCTACGGGACTATCGCGGCAGCCTGTCCAAGAACCCTGTCAGATCATCCGTGACGTAATCGACATGGGCGGCATTCCGGCCTTCCAGCTCCCAGTCCTCGCGCACGACCTCCTTGGTCCCATCCGGCACCACCAGCACCGTGGTCATGCCGAGCTGGTGCGGGACGGTGAGGTTGCGGGCGAGGTCCTCGAACATCGCGGCTTTGGTCGGATCGACCGCGTGGTCGGCGAGGAATTTTCGATAGGTCTGCGCCGCCGGCTTCGGCTCGAATTCCGCGGCGATGATGTCGAACACGCCGTCGAAATGCGTTGCCAGGCCGAGCCGCGCCAGCACTGCATCGACATGGTCGACCGAGCCGTTGGTCAGGATCAGCTTGCGCCCCGACAATCTTGCGATCGCTTCACCGAGCGCCGGGTTCGGCTCCAGCGGCGAATGGTCGATCTTGTGGACGTAGGCGAGATAGTCGTCGGCGGACACGCCATGCAGGGTCATCATGCCGCGCATGGTAGTGCCGAAGCGCAGGTAATAATCCTTCTGGAGTTTTCGCGCTTCCGCCGGCGTCACCTGCAGCCAGCTCGACACGAACTCGGTGATCCGCACATCGACCTGCTGCCACAGATTGACGTGATGCGGATACAGCGTGTTGTCGAGGTCGAACACCCAGGTGTCGACATGAGTGAAGCCGCGGGGTTGGTTCATCGCAACTCTTTCATTCACGGCGCTGTAAAGCGCAGCGTCTTGCCGCCGCTCGACATGTCCACGGGGCCAAAGCCGGTTGCCGCGAAACCACGCGCGCTGCAGTCGGCCTGCTCATTGGTTTCGAACTTGGTCTCGCGCGTGCAGAGCTGCCTGTCACCGCCCCAGTTCAGCGGCTTGTCCTTCAGCTTGACGGCGCGGTTGTCGGCGTCGACGGCCTCCGCGAAGCTGAAGATCTGCTTCGGCTGGCCGGTGACATCAGGATGCAGGCACGTCTTGGGATCGATGCGATACCAGCCGCGGCTGGTGACGGACTTGCCGTCGTCGGTTGCGATCGCCGCCATCACCTTGTGCGGCGTGTCGTTGCACCAGGTGAGGCCGGTCGCGGACGGCGTCTGCACCGCATCGACCATGGTCTTGAAGAAATTCGGCGAGCCCACGATGTCCGCGGACAAGCCGCGGCTCTTCAGGAACGCGGCCAGGGCCGCTTGGGTCTTCGGCCCGTCGACGCCGTCGATCGGCGCGGCATCGTAGCCCGCGATCACCAGCAGCCGCTGGATCCCGGCGAGGCGAGCCTGCTCGTCGTCATATTCGGAATCCTCGGCGAGATAGGCAATCAGGTTGCCGTCGGCGCCTTGCGCCGGCGTCACTTGCGTAAAGGCGGCCTGGGTCTGGCCGCTGCGGCATTGCCGGGCCGCGGCGATGACGAAATTGTCCTGCGCCACGCACAGCATGTCGCTGCCGTTCTGCGGAATCGGGGAGGCGCCATAGACGCCGAGCGCGCGGGCGTTGAGCAGGATGCGGTCGGCCGTCAGCGTGCCCTGCACCACCACGCGGCAGGTGGCGGGATCGACCCTGAACCAGCCCCGTGTCGCCGTCGCCGCCTTGTCGTCGATGCCGATAGCGGCCTCGACGACATAGGACATCCGGTTGCAGATCTTCAGATCGGCGAAGGCCGGCACCGAGGAGAACACGAACGAGACGGCCGCGGCCGGCAGCGCCATCAGGAAGCGGGTCATGGACGAGCGGCGGGGGCGTCCCTGCCCCAGCCCAACCATGACGCCGTTCTTTGTCCGCTCGTCCCTCACTTGTGGATCAGCGTTCCCGTGCCGGTGTTGGTGAAGAGCTCGAGCAGCACGGCATGCTGCATCTTGCCGTCGATGATGACGACGCCCTCGACGCCCTGCTCCAGCGCATAGATGCAGGTCTCGACCTTCGGGATCATGCCGCCGGAAATGGTGCCGTCGGCAATCAGCTTGCGCGCGTCCTTCACAGAGAGCTGCGGGATCAGCTTCTTCGACTTGTCGAGCACGCCGGGCACGTCGGTGAGCAGCAGCAGCCGCTTGGCCTTCAGCGCGCCGGCGACGGCCCCTGCAAAGGTGTCGGCGTTGACGTTCAGCGTCTGGCCGTCCTTCGAGGTCGCGAGCGGCGCCAGCACCGGGATCAGCTCGTAGCCGATCAGCTGGTTGAGCAGCGTGAGGTCGACCTTCTCGGGGTCGCCGACGAAGCCGAGATCGACCGCCTTCTCGATATGCGAGCCCGGGTCGATGATGGTGCGCGTCGTCTTCGTCGCCTTCACCATGTTGGCGTCCTTGCCGGACAGCCCCACGGCCTTGCCGCCGGCCTCGTTGATGTAGCCGACGATCTGCTTGTTGACGGAGCCGGCCAGCACCATCTCGACGATCTCGATAGTCGCCGCATCGGTGATGCGCAGGCCGGCTGCGAATTCCGAGACGATGCCGAGGCGCTTGAGCATGGTCGCGATCTGCGGCCCGCCGCCATGCACCACGACCGGATTGATCGCGGTCTGCTCCAGCAGCACGATGTCGCGCGCGAAGTTCTTGGCGGTCTCCTCGTCGCCCATGGCATGGCCGCCATATTTGATGACGATGGTTTCCTCGTCATACTGCTGCATGTGCGGCAGCGCTTCGGACAGGATGCGGGCCTGGTCGAGCGGGGAGATTTCGGTCATGAGGCGGATCTCGCTGGCGGGTCGGTCGGTGCGCGTTCTATCCGATTGGCGGGCGCGGCGCAAAGTGTGGCAGACATGCCGCTGCGTAGCCCGGATTGCGCTTCGCTCCATCCGGGCTACGGTCAGCGCTTCGCCACCATCGCCGCCAGCGTCACCGCCAGCCAGCTCGCGATCATCACCGTCCCACCCGTCGGGGCCGCCATCGGAAACAGCGCGTGCCCCGCATATTGCCGCAAGGTCAGGTCGCCCGCGAACAGCGCCGCGCCGATCACGAAGCCGAACGCGCCGATGAGGCCAATTCCGCCGTGCAGAAGGCCGCGCGCGAGCAGCGCCGTCGCGGCAAGTATGGCAGTTGCGTGAAACAGCAGCATCGCGCTGGCGGAAGCCAGCCGGCTTGCATCGGCGCCATGGGCGGCAGCCGCGGCCAGCGCGACGCCGGCGGCGCCCATCAAGCCGGCCAGCCCGATCAGCAGGCGCTGTGCCACCATCACGAGGCCCGCTCTTCCAGCAGCTTCGCCATCGCGGCGCGCAGGCTTTCCATGCCGGTCGAGCTGCGCGACGAGGTCGCGAGCACGTTCGGGAACGCGGCCGGATGCTTGGCGAGCGCGGCCTCGGTCTCCGCGATGCGCGATTGCAGCTCGGAGGCCTTCACCTGATCGGCCTTGGTCAGCACGACCTGGTAGCTGACGGCGGAGCGGTCGAGCGTCTTGAGCACCTCGAGGTCGACGTCCTTGAGGCCATGGCGCGCGTCGATCAGCACATAGACGCGCGCGAGCGAAGCGCGCCCCAGCAGGAATTTGTGGATCAGCTCGGTCCAGGACGCGACCTGGCTCTTTGGCGCCTTGGCGTAGCCATAGCCGGGCATGTCGACGAGCCGCAGATCGGTCTTGCCGGGGACCTCGAAGAAGATCAGCTCCTGGGTGCGGCCCGGCGTATGCGAGGTGCGCGCCAGCGCGTTGCGCCCCGTGAGCGCGTTGATCAAGCTCGACTTGCCGACATTGGAGCGGCCGGCAAAGGCCACCTCCAGCCCCGCCATCGGCGGCAGCGTCTGGATCGAAGGCGAGGCCCAGATGAACTGCCAGTCGCGCGCGAACAGCTTCCGTCCGGCCTCGATCAGCTTCGCATCTTCGTCGTCGGTCATGCGAAGGCTTTCAATTGTCTACCTCGTCATTGCGAGCGAAGCGAAGCAATCCAGAATGCGTCCATGGAAACAGTCTGGATGCTTCGTCGCTTCGCTCCTCGCAATGACGGGAAGCTACGTCGCTTTCCTCGCGAACGTCGCCTTGAGATTGTCGAACAGCTCCACCTTCACGCCGTTGCGGCGCATGATGTAGCTCTGCTGGAGCACCGAGAGCGTGTTGTTCCAGGCCCAGTAGATCACGAGACCCGCCGGGAAGCCCGCCAGCATGAAGGTGAAGATCAGCGGCATCCAGTTGAAGATCAGCTGCTGCGTCGGATCCGGCGGCGTCGGGTTCAGCTTCATCTGGAACCACATCGTGATGCCCATGATGATCGGCCAGATGCCGAGCGCGAGGTAATGGCCGAACACCGGCAGCGTGGTCGGATCGAACGGAATCAGGCCGAACAGCGTGAACAAATTGGTCGGATCGGGCGCGGAGAGGTCCTTGATCCAGCCGAAGAACGGCGCGTGCCGCATCTCGATGGTGACGAACAGCACCTTGTAGAGCGAGAAGAACACCGGGATCTGGATCACAACGGGAAGACAACCGGCGACCGGATTGATCTTCTCCTTGCGGTAGATCTCCATCATCTCCTGCTGCTGTTTCACCTTGTCGTCGGGGTAGCGCTCCTTCAGCGCCGCAAGCTGCGGCTGGACCGACTTCATCTTCGCCATCGAGGCGTAGGACTTGTTCGCCAGCGGGAAGAACAACAGCTTCACGATCACCGTCACGAGCAGGATCGAGATGCCGAAATTGCCGAAGAAGCGATAGAAGAAGTCGAGGCCGAGGAACATCGGCTTGGTGATGAAGTAGAACCAGCCCCAGTCGATCAGGAGATCGAAGTGGTTCAGCCCCAGCGCCTTGTTGTAGCCGCCGAGGCCGGCGAACGGGAACACGCCGACCACGCCGGCTTCCTTGGCGCCCGCGAACAGCCGCGCGTTCGCGGTCGCAGTGCCGCCGATCGCGACGGTGACGGGGTCGAGCAGGTAGTCGGTCTGGTAGGTGTGGACGTTGCCGACCGGGTTCGAGGAGAAGCGCGCCTGCAGCGGGGCATTGGTGTCGGGCAGCAGCGCCGAGGCCCAGTACTTGTCGGTGATGCCGAGCCAGCCGTTGGTGGCCTTGAAGTCCACCTTCTTGGCTTCGTCGATCTTCTTGTAGGCATATTCCTGCAGGCCCTGATCGCCGAGATAGCCGATCAGGCCTTCATGCAGGATGTAGTAGCCGGAGACCTGCGGCGCGCCGTGGCGCGAGATCAGCGCGAACGGATAGAGCGTGACCGGCGCGTTGCCGACATTGCTCACCTCGTCCTTGATGGTGAAGAGATAATGGTCGTCGACCGCGACGGTGCGGCGGAAGGTCAGGCCATCGCCGTTTTCCCACTTCAGGACAACCGGCGTCGTCGGCGTCAGGCTGCCGCTGCCCTCCTGCTGCCAGACGGTCTGGGCATCGGGCATTTTCGCGGTCACGCCCGTTGCCGCCACCCAGCCGAACTCGGCGTAATAGGGCTCCGCGGTGCCAGAGGGCGAATAGAGGATGATCGGCGGCGACTTCGGGTCGACCGTTTCGCGGAATTGCACCAGCGCGATGTCGTCGATGCGGCCGCCCTTCAGCGAGAGGCTGCCGACGATGCGCGGCGTGTCGATCTTCACGCGCGGGCTGGCGGCAATCGCGGTGTCGCGGGCGACGACCGGCTGGGCCTGCTGGTTCACGCCCGGGGTCGACGGCTGCGCGGCGCCGGCGGCCGGCGTGGCGCCCGGCGTTGCCGATGCGGTCGGCTGCGGCGTGGTCTTCTGAAGCTCGGTCTGCGCCTGCTGCTGGGCGCGCTGCTTCTCCATCGCCGGCACGTTGTAGAAATATTGCCAGGCGATCAGGACGAGGCCCGACAGAATGACGGCGAGGATGGTGTTGCGATTGTCGGTCATCACTATTGTCTCGTCATCAATCCGGTTTGCGGCTGGCAGCTGGGACGGGGCCGGGCCCTGGGTGTCTTGGGCCGCGATCCCTGTGCGTATGCCGCGCGGGCTTCGTGAACGCTATGCGCAGATCGTCGAGCATGGTGGCGAAGTCGCGCGAGAGCGCGTCCCTTCGGCCGACCAGGACATAATCATGATGGGGCTGCATCGACACCGGATCGACCCGCTTCACCAGTTCGCGAAGCCGTCGCCGGATACGATTGCGCACGGGGGCGTTGCCGTTCTTTTTGGTAACGGTGAAGCCGATCCGGATCGGACCGCCGTCGTCACGGAGGCGGCTTTGCAGGACGAACGCAGGACTATTCACCCGCGCGCCATTGGCAACGGCGAGGAAATCCGCCCGCTGCCTCAGCCGATCCATGATGAAATCCCGGAAAAGAGGGTCCGGCTCAGGCGCTCAGACGCTTGCGGCCGCGGGCGCGGCGGGCGGCGAGAACCTTGCGACCGCCGGCAGTGGCGAGACGGGCACGGAAGCCGTGACGGCGCTTGCGCACCAGTTTGCTGGGTTGATAAGTCCGCTTCACGGGTTTTTCTCCGCTGACCGGGCAATTTGCCTGTAGAATTGAAGGTAAAGCCCGGAAGATGCGGCCCCAAACGGGCCTTTTTCGGCCCCTAAGAGAGCCGCTCCCGGCGTCACACCGGGTCATCGCGGACAATTTGGCCGGCTTATAAGGGAGCGCCTTGTTTTCGTCAACGCCGCACAAGCGCACGGTTCCGGTGAATATCGCTGTTTGTGCGGGGTTTTTAATCCTTGAGGTGGCGACTCGTCATATCAGCGATTACATCCCACCTTGGCAGATTAGCGATCCGTAATTTGACCCGACCGGGGCCGGACCGCATCTTCATACCCGCCGATCCTTCACCCGCCAGAGGCAGCGAGGGCGCATTTCGTGGCAGCGACAGACCTCCAGCCGGTCCAGGATCAGGATCAGCAGGACCAGCCGGCGACGCGCTGCCGCGGGACGCGGGGGCTCGGGCTGTCTGGCAAGCTGCTGCTGCTCACCATTCCCCTGGTGATGATCGCGGCCAGCCTGCTTTATGTGCCCGCCATCGCCAACTTCTGGGTCAACCGGCTGAATGACCGCGTCGCCGCCGCCAACACGGCGGCGCTGGTGCTCGATGCGGCGCCGCTCGGCATGGTTCCCGATTCGCTGTCGCGTCAGATCCTGAAGAGCATCAATGCCCGCGCGGTCGCCATCAAGATGGGCCAGCAGCGCCGGCTGCTCGCCAGCGACAATCTGCCGACCGCCATCGAGCACGACATCGACCTGCGCGACATGACGGCGTGGGAGGCGATCACCGGCTCGTTCCGGATGATGCTGGAGACCGGCAACCAGGCCATTCGCATCGTCGGGCCCGGCGTCGGCAATGCCCAGTTCATGGAGATCGTCACCGACGAGCTGCCGCTGCGGCAGCAGATGTACCGGTTCTCCCGCAATGTCGTGGTGGTCGCGCTGATCATCGCGGCGCTGACCGCGGGCCTCGTCTATCTCGCGCTTCATTATCTCTTCGTGCGCCCGATGCGGCGGCTGACCGCGAGCCTGGTCGGCTTCCACGAAAACCCCGAAAGCTCGGCGCGGATCATCGTGCCGAGCCAGCGCAGCGACGAAATCGGCGTCGCCGAGCGGGAATTGTCGGACATGCAGCGCGATTTGATGTCGATGCTGCATCAGAAGAGCCGGCTCGCCGCCCTCGGCCTTGCCGTGTCCAAGATCAACCACGATCTGCGCAATCTGCTGGCCTCGGCCCAGCTGCTGTCGGATCAGCTCGCCAGCGTGCCGGATCCGCGGGTGCAGCGCTTTGCGCCGAAGCTCGTGCGCTCGCTCGAGCGCGCCATCGCCTTCTGCCAGTCGACGCTGTCCTACGGCCGTGCCCAGGAAGCCGCGCCGGACCGGCGCATGATCCTGATCGAGCCCGTGGTGTTGGAGGTGCGCGAGACGGCGGGTCTCGCCAGCGATGCCTCGATCGCCTGGGTCGCCGCGATCGATCGCGGGCTTGCGGTCGATGCCGATCCCGATCAGCTGTTCCGGGTGCTGCTCAACCTCGTCCGCAACGCCGCCCAGGCGCTGGAGAGTCATTCTTCGGGCGAGGGCGGGGTGCAGCAGATCCGGATCACGGGAAAACGCGAGGGCGCCGTCGCGATTCTCGAGGTCTCCGACACCGGCCCCGGCGTGCCCCCGAAAACCAGGCAGCACCTGTTCGAGGCGTTCCAGACCTCCGGCCGTCCCGGCGGCAGCGGCCTCGGCCTTGCCATCGCCGCCGAGCTGGTCCGCGCCCATGGCGGCGACATCCACCTCGTCGAAGGCACCATCGGCGCCACCTTCCGCATCGTCATCCCCGATCGCCCCGTGGAACTGCTCTCCATCCGCAACGAGCGGCAGAGGGCGTAGTCGGCCAGCGGCCGAGTTGGCGATCTCTACGCGCGGCCGTGCACAGCCATCTGACCCGTCATTCCGGGTCTGGCCCTGCGGGCCATCCCGGAATGACGATGATGAGGTGGAGGTACGCGAAAATCTCCCCATCCCGGACCTTGCCAACCGGGGCAAGAGCGGTTAGTCAGAGCGCTCTTTCGCACCCCTCCGGCGCTGTCCGGAGGCTGCCTGCGGGCTTAGGCCCGCATCGTTCGCGAAAAACGCGCCCGTAGCTCAGCTGGATAGAGCATCAGACTACGAATCTGAGGGTCGGACGTTCGAATCGTTCCGGGCGCGCCATTCTTCGCCGAAAGGTTGGAACCAAGCAGCATCCGGTCGCCAGACGGGCCCGAGGCCGGATGGCCACGCCGTGTGAGGAGTTGGATGAGGATATCGCAGGCGTTCAAGTTCGAGGCGGCGCATCGGCTGCCGAACGTGCCCGAGACCCATCGATGCCGCCGGCTGCATGGTCATTCCTACCGGGTGGAGGTCCTGCTGGACGGACCGGTCGATCCGCACACCGGCTTCGTCGCTGATTTCTTCGACATCGAGAAAAGCTTCGCCGACATCCTGGGCGCGCTGGATCACCACTGCCTGAACGAGGTCAAAGGCCTCGAGAACCCGACCGCCGAGAATATCGCGATTTGGATCTGGGACCGGCTGAAGCCGAGCCTTCCGCAATTGTCGGCCGTGCGGGTCTACGAAACCGCGGATTGCTGGGCCGAATTTGACGGGCGGTGACGACGTCTAATCGTTTCGGGTGCGCCATTTCGATAGTAAAGGTCCCCCATGCGCACCATCGAACGTCTGTTCTCCGGCCTCACTCTATTTCTTGCGATTGCAGCCGCCCCGGTGCTTCCCGCACGCGCGGCTGAAACCTGCCCGTTCATCAGCGCGAAGGAGCTTGCCGCTGCGATGCCGGCGCTCAAATGGTCGCTGATCTCAAATCAGGATGGTCGCGGCTGCATCTATCAGGCCGGGCGCGGCGACACGATGATGCTCACCGTGTTCCGCAATCCCGACAAGGACCGCGCCAGGGAATTGTACTTGACCTTCGTCAAGACGCTTGCCGAGCGCATGCCGCTCAACGCGGTGTCCGGGATCGGTGACGAAGGCCAGGGCGGAACGAGCGCAGCCGGCGCCGAGCGCCAGGAGGCCTCGGTCGTCGCCTTGTCGGGCGATTACATTCTGCAGATCAGCGTCTACCCGATCGGCCGGCGCGCCGACGATGCGCTGCTCGGGCCGATCACCGAAGCTGCGCGCGTGGCCATCGGTAGCGTCAGCAGGAGCAGCGAGCGGTTCGGCACTTGCGAGTGGCTCACGGCTGCGGATGCCGACGGCTTTCTCGACACGGGCACGCTGACGGTGCAGCGGACTGGCGCGGGCAGCTGCATGATGTTCGATCGCGAGGCCAACACCATGACCGTCGCGGTGATCGCGACCTCGCGCGACACCGCCATCGGCATGATGAAGCGCGCAGGTCCCTGCAAGCACGTGGCGATCCCCGAATTCGGCAGCGAAGCCTTCGGCGAGCATTCCTGTACCAAGGGCAACGGCAACGCCGTCAACATCTTCGTCTGGAAGAACGGCAGGCAGGCCTCGATCCTGTTCGCGCCGGTCAAGCCGCATGCCGAGTCCGGCTCTGTCGAGCGC
Source organism: Bradyrhizobium amphicarpaeae (assembly GCF_002266435.3). Lineage (NCBI taxonomy): Bacteria > Pseudomonadati > Pseudomonadota > Alphaproteobacteria > Hyphomicrobiales > Nitrobacteraceae > Bradyrhizobium > Bradyrhizobium amphicarpaeae. Next base: position 6,634,541 of record NZ_CP029426.2, on the reverse strand, counting down.
CTGAAGGCGGTGGCGGGGCGGGTGTATGGAAAGCTTTGACGGCGCAAATTCCCGTCAGCCGCCCGTCAGCACCTCCTTGCACTTCGCCGCAAACGCGTTGAGGTAGGCGCCCATCTCGCCCGCCAGCGCCTCGGAGCGTTCGACGTTCTGCAGGCTCATGTTGAGCGCGTAGACCGGAAGTCCGTCCAGCACGATCGGCGTGGCGACGGCGAGAACGGCGGGCTGCCAGGAGACGGCACAATAGCCGTCGCGCGCGATGGCGCTGATCGATCGCCTGACGTCTGCGAGCAGTGCCTTGGTGGCCGCAGCGCTGCGCCGTTCGAATTGTTTCAGCAACCGCTCGCGCTCGGTCTCTGCGATGCCGGCGAGGTAGGCGCGGCCGAGCGACGTCAATTCCATGGGCACCTGCTGTCCGGCGACCACGTTGCGCAGCGCCGCGCGCGGGCTGTAGCGGATCGATTCCAGATAGACCATCATGGTTCGATCCGCGGTCGCGAGCCCCACGTTCAGCCGCCGCCTGGCCGATTCGGCCCGCATCATCGGTCCGATCGCGTTCAGCACGGGTGATCCCGTCCGCATCGCGTGGCCGATGCTGATGACGGACGCGGCAAGGCGGTAGCTCCGCTGGTTCCGGACTTCGTCGAGCATCCCGGAATTGACCAGCGTTCGCGTCAGACGGCTGACCGTCGATCGCGGCAAGCCTGTTCGCTCCGCGATCTCGCCGTTGCCGAGCGTGTCGACGCCGGGCCGGAATGCCCGGAGGATCTCGATGCCCCGCTCGAGCGAGCGATTGCCATCAACTCCACCCGCATAAATGCGCGCCATCTGCTCTTCCTGACATTTCCACTAAGTGGAAATATGGGGATGTTTCGGGCAGTGCAAGCCGCTATCAGCGCAGGGAAGAAAATGCCCCGGCCGCGCTGGGGCTCGACGAGGAAACGGCACGGCCGAAATCGGCATTTGGCCTCCGCAATGCGTCGCGGCGATCGGTCCGACGCCAGCCAGGGAGCCTGCCATGTCTTATCAGCTCATGTCTTATCAGCTCATCGAATTTTCCGTCGAGGCCGGTGTCGCGACGATTGCATTCAACCGGCCGGACCGGCGCAACGCCATGAGCGACGACATGCGCACCGAGTTCGTCGCTGCGCTCGAAGCCGTGGCCCGCGACAAGGCGATCAAGGCCCTGGTGCTGACGGGGCGCGGCAGTGCGTTTTGCGCCGGCGGCGACATCAGCGGAATGAAGCGACGGCTCGCGGCGCCGCAGGGCGAAGTCGCCTTCAACGGATGGAGCCGCCAGCAGGGCGTGCATCACGTGCAGTCGTTCCTGCTCGGCCTGCCGAAGCCGACCATTGCCGCCGTCAACGGCGCCGCAGCGGGCCTCGGCGCCGACACCGCGCTGGCCTGCGACTTCGTGATGGGCACGGAGCGGTCGAAGTTCACCTGGTCCTACATCAAGCGAGGCTTGATCCCCGACGGCGGCGGCCTGTATTTCCTGCCGCGCCGGGTCGGGCTTTCCAGGGCCAAGGAGCTGATCTTCACCGGGCGCGTCGTCGAGGCTGACGAAGCGCTCGCGCTCGGCATCGTCGATCGCAAGGTGGCCTCGAGCGAGCTGCTGTCGGCAGCGCAGGCCTGGGCGTTCGAACTGGCTCAGGGATCTCCCACTGCGCTGGCGCTGGGCAAGAAGATCCTGAACGAGACCTTCGAGCATTCGGCGCACGACATTTTCAGTCTCGGCAGCCAGGCGCAGGCCATCTGCTACACCAGCGCGGAGCATCGCGATGCTGTGACCGCGTTCCTTGCGCAATCCGCCTCGAAGGATTGAGCCATGGACGCCATCGAACGCCTGATCCGGCCGCGCAGTGTCGCCATCATCGGTGCATCGGCGGACCCGGGCAAGACCTCGGGGCGGCCGGTGTCCTATCTCCGGAAGCTTGGCTTCGCCGGCGCGATCTATCCCGTCAATCCGAAGGTCGCTGATATCGGCGGTCTGGCCTGCTACCCCGACATCGCCTCGCTGCCCGATGTGCCTGACGTCGGCCTCGTCCTGCTCGGCGCCGAGCGCGCGCACGTCGCGGTGCGCGAATTGTCCGAGCGAGGGGCTGCCGCGGCGATCGTGCTTGCCAGCGGCTTCACCGAAACGGGGGCGGAAGGCGCGGAGCGCCAGAAGCAGCTCATGCAAGCCGCCGGCTCCATGCGGATCCTCGGGCCGAACACGATCGGCCTCGTCAATCTCACCGACAATATCGTGCTGTCGGCGTCGGGCGCGCTGGCGATGGATGACTTCCCGGCGGGGCCGGTCGGATTGATCTCGCAAAGCGGCGGCATTCTCGGTGCCTTGCTGTCGCGCGCCGCGGCGCGCGGGGTCGGCCTGTCCAAGCTGGTGTCGACCAGCAACGAAGCCGATCTCGAGCTCGCCGATTTCATCGACTTCCTCGCCGACGACAGCGCAACGCGCGTCATTGCCCTCTATGTCGAGGCGATCCGAAATCCGTCTCGCTTTCGCGAGGCGGTGCTGAAAGCACGCCGCGCCGGCAAGCCCATTGTCGCCTTCAAGATCGGTCGATCGGAGGCCGGCGCGCAAGCGGCGGTCTCGCACACCGGCGCACTCGCTGGCTCCGACCGCATGTATGACGCCTTGTTCAGGCAACTCGGCGTGATCCGGGCAAAAACGTTCGAAGACCTGCTCGACATTCCCGCAGTCCTTGCCGCCGGACGCAAGCTCTCCGGCCGGCGTGTTGCGATCCTCACATCGACCGGCGGCGCCGGCACGATCGTGTCGGACAGTCTCGGCGTCGCCGGCTTTGCGACGCCGGCCCCCGACACCGAGACGGCGGCGCAATTGCGCAGCCTCCAGTCGGGACCGCAGGCCAATCTCGATCGCAATCCGATCGACGTGACCCTCGCCGGCCTGGAGCCCGATCTGCTTCGTGCCGCCATCCGCATCCTGCTCGCCAGTCCCTCCTACGACGCGCTGGTCGTCATTGCCGGCTCGTCGGCCGTGGGATCGCCAGCCCTGATGGCTGATGCCATCCGCGACTGCCTGCCGCTCAGCGACAAGCCGGTCATTGCCTATGTCAGCCCCTACGCGCCCGAGGTGGTTTCCGTCCTCACCCGGCGCGGCGTCCCGGCTTACACGTCGGCCGAGAGCTGTACGGCCGCGCTCGACGGGCTGTTGCGGGCCGGGATGCCGCAGCAGGTCCAGACATCAGGCGCGATCGAGGCGTCAGTCGATATCGGCGACGTCCCGACTGGTTCGCTCGATGAGGCACAGGCGAAAGCGTTGTTCGCTCGCTTTGGTGTTCCGGTCGCCGCAGAGAAAGTGGTCGCAACGGTAGCCGAAGCCGAACAGGCGGCGCGCGACTTCGGCGGCCGCGTCGTGCTCAAGATTCTCTCGCGCGAGATCGCGCACAAGAGCGACGTCGGCGGCGTCGCGGTCAACCTGACCGCCGAGACGGTCGGCAGCCGCCTGACGGCAATGGCAGATGAGGTCGAAGCAAGGGCCGGGAGGCGGCCCGACCAATTCCTGGTGCAGGAGATGATTTCAGGTGGCGTCGAGATCATTCTCGGAATGCATCGCGATCCTCTGGGAACCGCCATCCTCCTCGGAATGGGCGGGGTCACCGCCGAACTGTTCAAGGACACCACGATGCGTCTTCTCCCACCGGAAGGCGGTCTCGGTCTGTCCGAGGCGAGAGCGATGGCGCGCGAACTCGTCTCCTGGCCGTTGCTGGATGGCTTTCGCGGCCGCCCGAAATGCGATGTCGAAGCGCTCGCGGAAGCTGTCGTAGCCTTCTCGCGCATGGTTGCGCAGCTCGGCGATCGACTTTCCGAGGCGGAGATCAATCCGGTGTTCGTCTTGCCGGCGGGCCGCGGCGTGAAGGCGGCTGACGGATTGGTCGTTCTCAATGTCTGAACAAAATGGGATGGAGCTCCAGATGGCCAGTGGCGGAATCATCAATGACGGCGGCGTTCGCGGGAAGGGCTTTGCTGCCCGGCGCAAGCGAGGTCTTGCCATCCTCGCCTGTGCGGTCGTCGCGGGCCTCGGACTGACGCCGGCGCGCGCCGAATATCCCGACAAGATCATCAAGATCGTGGTGCCCTTCGCAGCCGGCGGCGGGACCGACATCATGGCGCGAACGACAGCTCAGGAAATCCAGACCGATCTCGGCAAGCCCGTCATCATCGAGAACAAGCCGGGCGCCGGGACCATCATCGGGACCCAAACGGTGGCCACCAGCGAGCCCGACGGCTATTCGCTGCTGATGGCGACCTTCGCGCACGCGGTCAACCCGAGCCTGTACAAGAAGCTGCCGTTCGATCCGCACCAGGATTTCGCGGCGGTTTCCCTGATCGCGCGGTCCTTCAACATCGTCGTCGTCAACCCCGCGTCCAAGATCAACTCGATCTCCGACCTGATCACCGAGGCCAAGGCCAATCCGGGCAAGCTCAACTTTGGCACGTTCGGGACCGGCACCTCGGCCCATCTCGCCGGCGAGCTGTTCAACGCGATGGCGAAGGTCAAGATGACGGCGGTGCCCTACAAGGGCGCGGCACCCGCGATCAGCGATCTCCTGGGGGGACAGATCGACGTGATGTTCACCACCGTGGCAAGCGCGGCCTCGCTGGTGTCAGCCGGGCAACTCCGGGCGCTGGCCGTCACATCCGCCGAGCGTTCGGCGGCGTTTCCGCAATTGCCGACCGTCGCCGAGGCCGGGGTTCCCGGCTACGCGGCTGAGTCCTGGTACGGATTGTACGCTCCGACCAAGACGCCGGCGCCGGTGATTGCACGCCTCAATCAGGCGATTGCAAAAGCCGTCCAGTCCGGTGCTTTCAAGAAGCTCGAGGCGAACGAAGGCCTCATCATGGTCGGCAGCGCTCCGGAAGAGCTTGATCGCTATGTCGCCCGGGAGGAAGAGCGCTGGCGCAAGCTGGTCAAGGACGCCAATATCGAGGTGCAATAGGCCTGGCGAAACCGGGCATATCCGGGGCCGCTCCACGGTCCCGGATATCGTCCGACTAGAATCTCAGTCCGCAAGCCTGCCGGATGGCAATCTGAACCGGCGAAGGGGGCAGCGCCGGATCAAACTCGCCCTTCGGCAGCAGCGGAGGCTGTGCCATGAAGCGCGGCTGTGTCCCTCGGTGGGATTGCGCGGTATGAACGAGAAACGGATGGCACAGATAAGCGCTGCCCGCCGCACCGGTCGCCAGTGTCATCTCGCAATTCATTGTCGAGGCGTAGCCCTCGGCCGAGAGCTGCCGGAGCGTCGCACCGGCATCGCCATAGGGCAGCAGCTCCCGCGCTATCGTGGCATGCGAGCCTTTTCGGATCCGCGTGGGCGCATCGTCGGCACCGACATCCGAGAACAGGAAGAGCATCAGCAGCGCGCGACCGCTGCTCTTCACATTGACGCGCCACTCCATGAAATCCGGATTGGCGATGCCAAAGCTCATGTCCACATGCCAGCCATCATCACCGGAGGTTTCCGTTGACGGGAAGCGGATCGGAAAGGTTCCGAGGCATGTCGGCGCAAGCCAGCGCCCTTCGCCGACGAGTTGATCGTAGGCCTTGTTCAGGGGTGGCGCGTTCGCGGCTTCAATGAAAGGGGGGGAAGCCTTCGACCCTACCCTGACAACGGGTTGAGTCCAGTGTTCGGGGTGGTCTGGCGACAGACCAATATCCGCCCACAGCTCGTCCCTGCATCGCTTCGCAAGCTGGGTGCTGAAGGCATTCTCGATTTTGACGAAACCGTCGTCGATGAAGTTCTGGACCTGACGGGGCGTCAGGCCGACCTGTTCGGTGTCTTGGGCATTGCACATTCTCCGTTCGGCTGCCGCATCGAGCGCAGCCGGTTTGATCTGATTGGCGCGGATGCGCCGGAAACGACGTCAGCCGTTCAGATCAGCGGGGAGAATGTGGACGCGAACATCATGATGGGAACTGTATATCGCAGCGAAGCCCGGAATCAAGACACGCTTGCTGCTTTCCGCAGGTCGAGTGTCGGCAGCCCCTCACGGTGTGAGAGGCTGCCGCATGCTCACTGCGCGTCAGGGGCAGGAGTGACGCAGACCGTCATTGCCGAGATAGGTCCCTGAGCCTGGATCGTAGGACCGATAGCGTTGCGCGCAATAGGAGGCAGCGTTGGATTGAGCCTGGCTGTTGGCGATTGCGCCGCCGATGATCGCGCCGGCGGCGAGGCCGCCCAGAACGGCTGCGCCGCCACCGTAACCGCGACGATGCCCGTAATAGCCGTGCCGATGTCCTCCGTGCCAATGCCGGTACTGAACCTGCTGCAGGCCTTGGTCCGGGCCGGGATTTGCGATCGGCAGCGGCGCCGCAAGCACCGGTGATGCCGCCGTCGAGAACATCGCTCCGGCGGTCGCAAGGGCGACGAAAGTTCTGCGCATTGTCATATCGGGCTCCATGCTGTTGGGGATGCAGGAGCAACGGTTGCTCACCCGCTCCGTTCCCTTCGATGCCCGGCAAGCGTCACAGCGTCGCAGAAAATGAAATGTTCGTAAGGTGCCGACCGGCTGGCTTCGCCGGCGCCTTGCCCGGGACGGTCGTCGGGGTTCCCCATCATTGATCTGAAACAATGATGATCCCGACCACCAATGCTAGAAGGATTCGCAAGTCGCGACTCACGGCTCCCGGCCGGTCGCGACAATCGCAACGCGCGGTGGAATGCGAGGGCTGAATGGGACGACTGCTGAATATCGTGACGCCGCTGCATACGGCGACTAAGCGCGACTACATGGGGCGCATGAACGACGACAAGATCGGTTGCTCGCTGAAGGCGCGGGAATACGAGGCCGATTATTGGGATGGCGACCGTCGCTTCGGCTATGGCGGCTACCGCTTCATCGAGGGCCGCTGGGCGCCGGTCGCCAAGGCGCTGATCGAGACCTATGGCCTGAAGGACGGCTCCAGCGTGCTCGACGTCGGCTGCGGCAAGGGCTTCCTGCTGTACGAGATGCAGAAGATCCTGCCGGGCCTGAAGGTCACAGGCTTCGATATCTCCAAGCACGGCCTTGCCAACGCGCACGAGCAGGTGAAGCCGTATCTGTTCAGCTATCGCGCCCAGGATATCTATCCCTACGGCGATCAAAGCTTCGATCTCGTGATCTCGCTCGGCACGCTGCACAATCTCCGTCTCTACGAGCTCAATGCCGCGCTGAACGAGATCGAGCGCGTCGGCAAGAACAAATACGTCATGGTCGAGGGCTATCGGACCGTCGCCGAGTTGCACAACCTCGAATGCTGGGCGCTGACTGCGGAGTCCATCCTGCACACGTCGGAATGGATCTGGCTTTACGGCAAGCTCGGCTACACCGGCGATTACGAATTCATCTATTTCGAGTGATCGGCGCGCCTCATGGACATCAAGACTGCCAAGGCGGCCATTCTCGTCGAATCCGGCAAGCCGCTGATCGTCGACGAGTTTGATTTGCCCGACAGGCTCGAGCATGGCCAGGTGCTCGCGCACGTGCACACTTCCAGCATCTGCGGCGCGCAGATCAACGAGATCGACGCGGTCAAGGGCGTCGACAAGTTCCTGCCGCATCTGTTGGGGCACGAAGCGCTGGCAACGATCGTCGAAACCGGGCCCGGCGTCGTCTCCTGCAAGCAGGGCGACACCGTCGTCATGCATTGGCGGCCGGGCAAGGGCATCCAGTCCAACACGCCGGTCTATAACTGGCGCGGCAAACGCCTCAATGCCGGTTGGGTCACGACCTTCAACGAATATGCCGTGGTGTCGGAGAACCGCGTCACGCCCGTTCCCGCCACGATCGACCGCACCAGCGCGCCGCTGCTCGGCTGCGCGGTGACGACCGCGCTCGGCGTCGTCAACAACGACGCGCAGATCGCCATCGGCGAAGCCGTCGTCGTGTTCGGCGTCGGCGGCGTCGGGTTGAACATCGTGCAGTTTGCCGCGATGGTCGGCGCCTATCCCGTCATCGCGATCGACCGCCTCGACAACAAGCTGGCGATGGCGAAGGACTTTGGCGCCACCCACACCATCAACTCTGAAGCGGTCAAGGATGTCGCTGCCGCGATTCGGTCCATCACGGGAGCCGACGGACCCGACAAGGTCGTCGAGACCACCGGCGTCAAGAATCTGATCGAGCTCGCCTACGAGATCACGGCGAAGAAGGGCCGCTGCATCCTCGTCGGCGTTCCCCGCGAGAAGGCCGAGATCTACACGCTGCCGCTCCACTTCGAGAAGGTTCTGAAAGGCTCCGAAGGCGGCCAGTGCCAGCCGGCGCGCGACATTCCACGCCTCGTTCGGCTGAGCGACGCCGGCAAGGTGAGCTACCGCGGAATCGTGACTCACGAGTTCGCGCTCGACGACGTCAACGACGCGCTCGACCTGATGCGCAGCGGCACCTCGGGGCGGATCCTGCTGAACATCAGTTAGGGCGGAGCGAGGGCGCCGACGGCACATTGGCGCCGGCGCTGCAGCAGCCAGGCTGTGATCGCCATGTTCACAAGATTCCAGGCGATGCCGTTGAGCAGCGCCGATGCGTAGGAGCCGGTCCGGTCGTAGATCGCGCCGGCCATCCAGCCACCCAGCGCCATGCCGGCAAGCGTGACCGAGATGGCGAGGCTGACCCGAAAGCCGGCCTCCCGCGCCGGGAACAGCTCGCGGATGATCACGGCATAACTCGGCACGATGCCGCCCTGCGCCAGCCCGAAGATGGCGGACACGACGTAGAGTGAGACCAGCCCGTTGAACGGCAGGTAGAGCGCAAGTGCCATGGCCTGCATCCCCGAGCCCAGCAGCAAGGTCGGCAGGCCGCCGATGCGGTTCAACACCCAGCCGAAGATCAGACGGCTCGCCACCCCAAAGCCGAGCATAACCGCCAGCATCTCGGCGCCGCGCGCGGAGCCGTAGCCGAGATCGCCGCAATAGGCGACCAGATGGACCTGCGGCATCGCCATGGCGACGCAGCAGCACATGCCGGCCAAAGCGAGCAGTCCCTGGGTGCTGGCCGGTGACAGGCCGATGGTCTGCATCGTGCCGCCGCCATGCGCGGCCTCGCGCGCAGCAATGTGCAATGGCGGCCGCCGCCGCAGAACCAGGCAGAGCGGCAGCATCGTCACCAGGCAGAACAGGCCGATGCCGATATGGGTCTGTCGCCAGCCATGTGCGGCGATGGCATGCTGGACGATGGGTGGCCAGATCACGCCGGCAAGCGAACCGCCGGCCGTCGCCAGGGAAATGGCAAGGCCTCGGTGTCTGTCGAACCACAGCGAGGCGTCGGCCACCAGGGGCGCGAAGCTCGCCGCGCCTCCGAGCCCGATCGTCACGCCGCAGATCATCGCGAACACCGACAGGCTGGGGGCAAAGGCGGTGAGGACATAGCCGAGGCTCATCAGCATCGTGCCGCCGGCTAGCGGCGGCAGGATGCCGAAGCGATCCGCGAGGCGCCCGACAATGATGCCGCCGATCATGAAGCCGATGATGGCGAGCGTGTAGGGCAGGGTCGCCTCGGCGCGCGGCGCGTTGAAATCGGCCTGCACCGCCGGCAGCGCCACGATCAGCGACCACATGCCGACGCAGCCCAAGGCGCTGAGTGCGATGGAGGCGGTGAGGCGAATCCAGGAATAGGAATTTTCGATCGACGGCATGGCAGGCACTGCGGCGGGTTTCCCGGGGCTTATGGAGATCGGCCCTGGGGTATCGCTCGCCGTCACCGGCGACAAAGCAGGATTTCTCTTTTGTCGGGCGAGGAAAACTCATGCATCCTCCCGGTCTCCCCGCATCGCCCGGAGCCGGCCATGACGTATCTGCTGCCACCACTCAATGCCCTGCGCGCCTTCGAGGCCGCTGCCCGTCATCTCAGCTTCAAGCAGGCAGCCCACGAACTGCACGTCACGGCCGGTGCGATCAGCCAGCAGGTCCGCCTGCTGGAAGAGCGGCTCGGCGTGCAGCTGTTCGAGCGGCGCACGCGGCAGATCATCCTGACCTCTGCCGGCGAAACCTATCTGGCGCAGGTCCGAAAGGCGTTTCGTCGCCTTGCCGAGGCCACCGCCGAACTCAAGCCCGAGGGCGTCACAAGCCTGCTGCATATCGGGCTCCACGCGAGCTTTGCGGTCGATGGATTGCGGGCGCGACTGGCGAAGATCCGCGGCGCCCATCCCCAACTCGCCATTCGCATCAGCCAGCCGGCGGGGCTGCACGAACTGCGCGAAGGCAAGGTCGACGTCGTGATCGCCGACAGGGTGCAGCGCTGTCCCGGCTACAGATGCGAGCCCCTGGCGAGCGGCTTCCTGATCGGTCCGCTCGGCACCGCCGATTGCCCGGAGATCGAAACCTTGCGGTCCTGCCTGCTTGATCATGTCGAGCGTGAGCACCCGACCACGCCGAACCCGCCGCTGGCCGCCGGGGCGGCAGGCCCGGCACGCAGACCGTCCAAGCCGTTCCTTTCCGCGTGAACGGGCCTGTCCTTCGGGCTTTGCCATGACGGCTTCGCACGCCGGCCGTAACCGGCGGTTAACCATGGATATTTACGGTGTCTCAAGCCTCTGAATTGTGTCCGTCAGTTGATTTCGAGTCGAGCCAATGGCGTTCGGTAGCCGCGCATCTCCGCGAAGCATCGCCCCGACGGAGCCAGCGGCTTCGTGGGAAGCGCCGCGGGCTGCGCGGACCAAGCCCGACGGCGCCGCGCCGGCGCTGATCAAGGGATCGTTGACCGTCTCCGGAGCACTCGCTTTCCTGCGCGAGAACGGCCGGCGGATTCTGACGCTGGCGCTGGCGTTGTTCGCCCTCGGCATCATCGCCCTGATGGTTCTGCCGGTCCGCTACGCCGCAACGGCCCTGGTCGTGCTCGATCCCCGGGAGCTGCGGGTCACCACGGAGCAGGACGTCTTGCCGGGCATCGGCCAGGACGCGGCGGCGCTTCAGAGCCAGATCGAGATCGCCAAATCGGACGGCTTTCTCCGCCCCCTGATCGAGCAGCTCAAGATCGCCGATGACGATGACATCGCCGGCGGTCATACCGACATGACGCGCCTGCTCGAGAAGTTCCGCAGCCGCCTCGAGATCACGCGGCGCGGGCTGACTTACGTCATCGCGATTTCGTTCATCTCGAATCGCCCTGAGCGGGCCGCCTACTACGCCAACGCCATCGCCGCAGCGTTCGTCGCCAGCCAGGGCCGTGTCCGTACCGAGGCCACCGACGAGGCCGCCGACTGGCTCAAGGATCGGCTGAAGGCGTTGAACGAGCGGCTGCGCGCATCGGAAGACGCCGTCGCCGCCTTCAGGCTCGAGCACAAGATCCTCAACGCCGGCAAGGATTCCACCACGCAGCAATTGCGCGTGACCGACATCAATCAGCAGGTCTCCGCCGCACGCCTGCGCACCGAGGAAGCCAAGGCGCGCTACGAGCAGGTGCAACGCGATCTCAAGGCCAATGTCGAAGGCCCGGTGAAGCAGGACCTTTTGAGCATGCTGCGCGCGCAGCGCTCGACCCTGAACGACCAGATCGCGCAGAAGAAGGCGGTGTACGGCGACCGCCATCCCGATCTCGCGATCTCCTACAGCCAGCTGGCCGATATCAACCGGCAGATCGAGGTCGAGCGGAAGAAGAACATCGACACCGCCAAGTCCGAATATGAAGCCCAGCTGGAGCAGCAGAAGGCGCTGGAAAAGCAGCTGAAAGAGGTCGAGACCAAGATGCTGGTCGACGGTCAGGCGCTGGTGAAGCTGCAGGAGCTGCAGCGCGACGCCGATGCCAACAAGAACATCTACGAGCAGTTCCTGTCGCGGTTCAAGACGACCAACGAGCAGCGTCAGCTGCAGAACTCCCAGACCAAGATCGCCTCGCCCGCCATTCCGCCGCTGCGCTCGACCCGTCCGCCGCTCGCTCTGCTGCTTGCGGCGCTGGTGATCGGCTCGCTGCTGACATCGACCGCTGCGGTCGCGGTGATGGCGAGCATGTCCGGCGAGCCTGCGCCTGCCGAGGCGGTTGTGCACGCGGCTGAGGACCGGCAGGTCCAGGCGCGAGTCCAGCAGCAGGTCCAGCCTCAAGTCCAGCCTCAAGTCCAACCTGCGGTCGCCGCGGCTGCCCGGCCCGAAGCGATGCCGCGGCTTCCTGTCTGGGCCCGTATTCCCGATCTGGCGTCCACGACCCCGTCCGCGACCGGCACCGTCTGGCAACGCCCGATCGCCACCCCGGCCGAGCTCGATCTCGGTCCTTATCTGCGGCCGCTGCTCGAGCGGATCGATCGCGTGCCCGTGCGCGGTTGCAAGGTCGCTCTCGTGCTGTCGGTCGGCAAGAGCGCCGGCGGCAACACCGTTGCGCGCTCGCTGAATCGTGCCGCCGTGAACAGGGGCATGATGAGCGTATTGATCCGGCTGCAGGGGGAGTTCGCAGGTCACGAGCCTCCCGTGACCGAATGGAACGACGGCTCGACCACGGCGGGACTTCAGTCGATCGACGAGCTCCTCAGCGCCGGCCGAAAGGCCGATGCGAGGCCCGAGGATGATATTCGTTCGGAGTTCGACCTGATCATCGTCCATGCTGGCAATCTCGCCTTGCAGCCCGACGCCATCGCTCTGGCTGCGCATGCGGATCTGATCGTGCTGGTGGTGCGCGCCGGCGAGCATGGTTCGGCGGCGATGCGCCGGGTGACCGCGGCGCTATCGCGGTATGAGGCCGTGCCGACGGGGCTCGTGGTCAATCATGCGCCGGCGGGTTCGCAGGCGCCGCATCCCGAGGGCGGCGCATTGGGCCTCGCGGTTTGACGATGACAGCATCGCTGCGTCGTCTGCTGGTTGCTGCGACGCTCCTGTCGATCTCGCTCGCTCCGCCGGCCTTCGCCGACGCTTGCGTACCCGTTCCGCAGACGGTCGCGCCCGCCAGGCTTGCCGCACTGTCCCGCGGCTTCAATGCGGACGGCTGGATCAACGGCGAGGTGCCGAGCCGCGAATTGCTGCAGCAGCTGCGCCGCGCTGGAATGAGTCACGTCCGGCTGCCGGTGCCGGCCGAGCGCGTGATGCCGCGTTTCGCCTCGAAGGTCGAGCGCGACGAGACGCTGGCCGTGCTCGACAAGGCGCTGAAGCAGCTCACCGCGCTCGGCTACGCCATCTCCGTCGATCTTCATCCCGGCGAGCGCTTCAACCGCCTGCACAAGGAGGATCCGGACGCGGCGCTGCGTGAGATGCAGGAGGCCTGGAGCGGCCTCGCAGCAATCATGCGCGCCTATCCCGCAGATCGCATCTTCGCCGAGCTGCTCAACGAGCCCGATGTCGACGCCGACACATGGCAAAAGCAGGTCGAGACGCTCGCCGGCTTCGTGCGCAAATTGCTGCCTGCCACGGCTCTCATCGTCGGTCCGGTCAACTGGCAGCGGGCGGACTCGCTGCCGCGGTTTCGTCCGCTGGATGACCCCGACGTCGTCTATGCCATCCACTTCTACGATCCCATGGTGTTCACCCATCAGGCCCATTGGGACGCGCAAGATCCGCTGCACGACATCATGGACCTGCCTTATCCGATCGACGCCGGCGATCCCAAGGTTCGGGCGATCCGTCAGGATTTGCAAGCGAGGGGCGCGACCAAGGCGCTCGGGATGCTCGACACTGCAATTGCCGCCGCCAGGGACAGGCCGGGCGCCGATCGCTGGCTCGCGCCCGCGCTGCAATGGCAGGAGCAGTTCAAGCGCCCGATCATCGTCAACGAATTCGGCGTGCTGAAAGCCGGCGCACCGAGACAAAGCCGGTTGCGGTGGCTGGCTGAGGTCACCGCCTACGCCCGCGACCATTGCTGGGGCTGGACGCATTGGGAGCTGGCGCAGGGTTTTGGCCTCGTCGACCGCAGCACCGGCAGACCAGATCCCGACGTGATGCGGGCGCTGCTCGGCGGCGCGACCCGGTCCGGCCGGCGCTGACGTCGCGCCGGTTCGCGATCGTTAACGCATCCTTACACAGCGGCCCGCTATCGTGATCGCCGCGCGATGCCAAAGGACGATCGATGAGCGCCGGGGACTTGACCCAGGATCAGTGTGTGCAGGCGGGGACATCTTCGCCGGCCTGGCGCGAGCTGGCCACGACGTTCTGCATCGCCGTGGCAACGATCGGCTTTGCGCCTGTCCTGCATCTGGCCCATCCGGCTCTCGGCATCGTCGTCGAGGTCCTCGTCGGCATCGCCATCGTGCTGGCGGTGCCGACCTACGCACCGGCCATCGCGATCTTCGTGCTGTTCTTCCAGAACCTGTTCGTCTCGATCCTGTCGCCGCTGGTGCCGCTGCCGTCCGATCTCGACTTCATCAAGGGCTACAATTTCCTCGTTTGCTCGGTGATGTGGCTGGCGACGTTCGGCCTCTACGTGGTGGGCCAGCGAAAACAATCGGCTGAGGTGAACCGGATCATGCGCTGGGGTGTCGTCACCCTCGCCGTGGTGTCGCTGTATTTCGCGATCGGCTTCGTCCAGGACGGACAGCCGGCGGCGGTCTATCTGCGCAATATCGTGCTGCCGCTGTTCCTGTTCCAGCTCTCGCTTCTGACTGCCGCAACCTACGAGGTGCGCATCACGCCGTTCCTGGTGACGCTCGCGGTCATCATTCTGCTGTGCGGCTATGTCGAACTCGTCTTCCGCGATTTCTGGCTGGCCATCACCAACAGTTATACCTTCTGGGGATTCGACGAGCTAAAGGCCACCCATTCGGGCACGTGGGAAGCGCAGATGCGCAAGACCGGCAACGTGCCTGTCGACCTCAAGGACCGCTTCAGCTTCGACTTCCTGAACACGCCGCTGCTCGAAGGATTCGGCCTGTCGAAGATGCTGCGCATCAACGGCCCGAACATGCACCCGATCAGCTTCGCCTACGGGCTCGGCTTTCTCACCTTGTTCCTGTTTTCGGTCGGGCGGCCGCTGCTGGCTCTCGCGGCGTTGCCGCTGCTGGTCTTCTGCAGTGTGAAGGGCGCGCTCATCACGGTCATCTTCGTGGTCGCAGCCTGGATCGGGACACGCCTGATCGGCGCCGTGGTGACGTTGTTGCTCGGCTTCCTCGGCATGATCGCCTTTGCGATTCTGGCGATCCGCCTCGGACTGCAGATCGGCGATTATCACGTGATCGGGCTGATGGGTGGTCTGGACGGATTCGTGCAGAACCCCTTCGGCCGCGGTCTCGGCATCGGCGGCAATCTGGCGGATAGCTATTTCTCCATCGACTGGAGCGCCGCGCAGGCCGCGGGGACGATCGACGGCGCGGTCGAGAGCGCGATCGGCGTTCTCCTGTATCAGATGGGCGTCGGCGCCTTCGTCCCGCTGGCCTTCTATTTCGCGATGGCCCTCAAGGCCTGGCGCCTCTACGCGTCGTCAGGCTATCTGACGCAGGGTCTCGCCGGCTTCGGCGTCATGGTCGTGCTGCTCAACGGATTGTTCCAGGAAGAGGCCTTGTTCGCGCCGCTCGCGTTGGGGCTCATGCTCTCGCTCACCGGCCTCGTCATCGGCAATCACGTGAGAATGCAGGCCGTTGCGAGCGAGGAGACGGATTTCGAGCAGCTCACGCACTACCCCTCCGCAGCCTAACCGCGCCCGTCGCGCCGATCCGTCCCACCGTCGCGGGAACCCCCGGTTTTGCCGGGCGTTGATGCTGCAGGGCGCACGGCAGCCGGGTTTTCGTGATGAAGAATTTTTCCAACGCGGCATTCTCCCCCGAGGTCATTGAGATCATGACGGGCGCTCTGAAAGTTGCGGTTGCGAGCCTGCCGGAGCCCGTGCATGCCTCGCACGTCAATGTGCTCGCCGAATCCATCCTGCGCACCGCCGGTGAGGGTGAGCGGAACATCGTCGACATGAAGCGGATCGCCCTTCTGGAGCTTCAACTGATGCCGCGCGAGTGATGAGGCGGACATGAGGACCTTCGCTGCCATTGTCACGATGCTGGCCACGTCGGTTGCCGCTCAGGCAGAAAGCTGGACGACCTACCGCATCCCCGAGGCCGGAACATCGGTGGACATTCCCGCCTCGCTCTTTACCGAGACGGCCGGCAAGCCCGACGGGTACGGTCAGCAGTTCCGCACCGCCGACGGACGGGCCGATCTCACCGTACAGGCCGTTTCCAACGGCGAAGGTCTCTCGCCGGCCGCGTTCCTGGCCAGGAAGGGGCCGCCGTCCGGCATCATCTACAAGCGTGTGACCCCGAAGTTCTTCGTCGTCTCCAGCATCAAGCGCGACAAGATATGGTACGACCGCTGCAATTTCTCGCGCAGCTATGTGCACTGCGTGTTGATCAATTACCCGGCGGCCGAAAAGCGGCAATGGGACCGCGTCGTGACGCGCATCAGCCACAGCCTGGGCGGCGGCTGAATCGAATCGGGAAGGTGGAGCTGCGCGAAACGGCCGCTTTATCTCACCGCCATCCCAGCGCCGGCGCGACGTGCTTCAGGATCGCCTCGATCGCATGCGCGCAGTAATCGACCCCGAGCTGGTTCGGGATCGTCAGCAACAGCGTGTCGGCTTCCGCAATCGCCTCATCCTGTCGCAACTGCTCGATCAGCGCATCGGGCTCGGCGGCATAGCTCCGGCCGAAGATCGCCCGGGTCTGCGGATCAATGAAGCCGATCTGGTCCTCGCCCCCGCGCTCCCGGCCGAAATAGGCGCGGTCGCGATCGTCGACCAGCGCGAAGATGCTGCGGCTGACGGAGACGCGGGGCTCGCGGCCGTGGCCGGCTTCCTTCCACGCCGCGCGATAGGCGCGGATCTGCGCGGCCTGCTGCACGTGAAAGGCTTCGCCGGTCTCGTCGTTCTTCAGCGTCGAGCTCTGCAAATTCATGCCGAGCTTCGCCGCCCACACCGCGGTGGCGTTCGAGCCGGCGCCCCACCAGATCCGCTCGCGCAGCCCCTGCGCATGCGGCTCGAGGCGCAACAGTCCCGGCGGGTTCGGAAACATCGGCTGCGGATTGGGTTTCGCAAAACCTTCGCCGCGCAGGATGTCGAGAAACACCTCGGCGTGGCGCCGGCCCATGTCGGCATCGCTCTCGCCCTCGGCCGGCTGGTAGCCGAAATAGCGCCAGCCGTCGATCACCTGCTCGGGCGAGCCGCGGCTGATGCCGAGCTGCAGCCGGCCGCCGGCAATGAGATCGGCGCTGCCGGCGTCCTCCGCCATGTAGAGCGGGTTCTCGTAGCGCATGTCGATCACGGCGGTGCCGATCTCGATCTTGCTGGTCCTGGCGCCGACGGCCGCGAGCAGCGGGAACGGCGAGGCCAGCTGTCGCGCGAAATGGTGCACGCGGAAATAGGCGCCGTCCGCGCCCAGCTGCTCGGCCGCGACCGCGAGCTCGATCGATTGCAGCAACGTGTCGGCCGCCGAGCGGGTCTGCGATTGCGGCGAGGGGGTCCAGTGTCCGAAGGATAGAAATCCGATTTTCTTCATGGACGTCATTTAATACCGGGAGGGGCGGCGTCAACCACCGGCACGGAGGCCCGTGCCTTCTGACGAGGCACCCGTAAAACACTCGGCGCGCTCGACCAGCAGGTTCAGAAAGCTTCGCGCCCGTGGCGACATCCAGTGCGTCTCCGGATAGACCGCGTGCAGCGGCAGCGCGGCGATGCTGTAGTCCGCAAGCACATGCTCGAGCTCGCCGCTGCGAAGGCCGTCCGCGGCATTCCATTCGGGCAGGATGGCGATGCCGAGATGATGCATCGTCGCCTCCTGCATCGCATCGGCATCGTCGACATGGATGGGGCCGTTGATCGATGCGACGTGACGGCCGTGTTCGGATTCGAACGCCCATTGGTGCGCCGGCGACATCCTGGAATAGACGATGCATTGATGCGAGGCGAGATCGTCAGGCGTCCGCGGCAGCGGGCGGCCGTGCAGATAGGTGGGTGTCGCAACCAAATGGCGCTGCACGGTGCCGAGCCGGCGGGCGACCAGCGTGCTCGCCTCCAGATGTCCGATCCGCAAGGCCAGTTCGATGCCTTCTTCCACCAGGTTCACGAACCGCTCGCTGAAGCGGATGTCGACCCTCACCTCCGGATAATTCCGCACATATTCTGCGATGATGGGCATCATGTAGCGCCGTCCGAACGACGACGGCACGCCGATCCGGAGCGTGCCCGTGGGACGGGGCGCGGCTTCTTCGATACTCGACCGCGCCATGTCGAAGCTGCCGAGGATCTGGCGCGCGAGCTCGTAGATCCGCTGCGCCTCGGCCGTCGGCTTGAGCGTGCGGGTCGTGCGCAAGAACAGCTGCGTGCCGAACTCGCTCTCCAGCATCGCGATGCGCTTGCTGATCGCGGGCTGGCCGATTCCGAGCTCCTTGGCCGCCGCCGAGAAGCTGCCGCCCTCGAGGGTGCGAACGAAGGCGCGCAGGCAGTCGATCCGGTCCATGATCTTATTCCGATCCGGAATAAATCATATCCCGGTTATTCCGTAGTGTGCAACACGGCCGACCGTTAGGCTTCCTCAAAACAAGCCATCAGGGGAGGAGACGACATTGGCACACAACATCGGAATCGTCGGCGCCGGCATCGCCGGGCTGCATCTCGCGCTTTATCTGCAAAAGCACGGCGTGGACGCCACTGTCATCACCGACCGGCCGCCCGAGGATTACCGCGACATCAGGCTCATCAACACGGTCGCACATCACCATGTGACAATCGCGCGTGAGGACTATCTCGGCGTCAATCACTGGACCGATCCGAAGGACCATTATTATTACCATGATCACGTCTTCAATTTCCCGCAGCCGCTGAGCTTTCGCGGCGACTTCTCGAAGCCGAGCCGCGCCGTCGACTACCGGATCTATCTGCCTGCGTTGATGAACGACTTCGCGAGCCGCGGCGGCAGGATCGAATACCGCCGCATCGAAGAGCGCGACATCCGTCCGCTGGTCGCCCGCTTCGATCTCCTGGTCGTGTCGACCGGCAAGGGGCCGCTGGGCCAGCTCTTCACCTACCGTCCGGAGCATACGCCCTATTCGCAGCCGCAGCGGCGGCTGTGCGTGGGGCTTTACACCGGTGTACGGCAGCCCGATCCCATGAACGTCACGCTGTCGGTCTCGCCGGGGCATGGTGAGATGATCGTGATTCCCACCGTCACCTTCGGCGGCATCGCCAATGCGCTGCTGATGGAGAACGTGCCGGGCGGCGACTTGGAGGAACTGGCGACGCTCAGCTACGACGACAACCCGAAGCACTTCCTGAAGGTGCTGCTGGGCAAGCTGGAGAAGCATCACCCGACGACCTACGACCGCATCGACACCGCGCGCTTCGACCTGGCGCAGCCGCAGGATCTCTTGCAGGGCGGCGTCGTCCCGACGGTGCGGAACACCATGGTCGAATTCGACGGCGGTAAATGCGCGATCGCGCTCGGCGACGTTCATGCGATCGTCGATCCCATGATGGGGCAGGGCGCCAATGTCGCCTCCTATGCGGCCTTTGTGCTCGGCGAGGAGATCGTCAATGCCGAGGCGTGTGATGCGCGTCTGTGCGAGAAGATCGACTTGAAGCGGCAGGACCGCGTGCTGGCGGCCTCGCGCTGGACCAATGTGATGCTGCAGCCGCCGACGGAAGCGTTGGGCATGCTGATCGGCGCGATGAGCCAGAACCCGGCGCTGGCGAACGAGTTCACCGAGAATTTCAACTATCCGGACCGGCAATGGGACCGCATCTCGACGCCCTCGCGCATCCAGGCCTGGATCGAGCGCATGGCGGCGCCGCCAGAGCCGGTCAGGGCGATTGCGTGATTTCAGATGCGAGCGGAAACCGAGATGTCACGCGCCAACCCGGCGGCGTTCCGCGAGGCCGCGTCGCGCTTTGCGACCGGCGTCGCAGTGCTGACCGCGCTGGACGAGCATGGCCGCGCCTGCGGCATGACCGTGAACAGCTTCGTCACCGTCAGCCTGTCGCCGCCGACCGTGCTGGTGTCCGTGATGCCCGGCCGCATGCACCGCGCGATCACGGCCACCGGCCGTTATTGCGTCAATGTCCTGCCTGATCATGGCCGCGACCTCTCGCGGCATTTCGCCAGCCAGCCGAACACAGGCGCCAGCCCGGATTACGACATCGTGGACGGTCTGCCGCGGCTGTCGGGATGCGTCGCGTGGTTCGCCTGCGAGGTCACGCGTCACGTCGATGTCAGCGACCACACGCTGATCATCGCCGAAGTCTCCGCGTGCGACCACGGCGACACCACGCCGCTGGTGTTCTTTTCCAGCAGGTATCATCGAGGGGCGGGGGCGCCGGTGGAGAGGTGAGGGGCGCGCCGTGCTCAGTTCCATTGCCGACAGCACTCCTGCACTCAACAGGCGGTCTAGAATTGAATACTGGGAGAGCCATCATCAGCTCTGCCGCTTGAGGGAAGCTAGACTCCGCCTGGCAAATGGACCGGCGCTGCCTTTGACCGAAGCGTCGTAACAGCAATTTGCTCCCAAATAATCCGAATAAGAGAGGAGCTAAATCACCTGAAATCAGCCGCCGATCCCTTTCACGTCACCCTGCCGGGAAGACCGTGTCATATAGAGTGCGAGCATCGACCCGCAGATGGTTACGTTACCGCCATTCTCACCGTGCGCAGATTAGCCCTCTGCCTCCGTAGGGCGCGGCCTCATGAGAGCGGTGAGGAGGCAATGTGCAGCTCGGCGCAACAAGCCTGAAGGGGCTCTTCTTATGGAGGCGTGGTGCTTCCAATTTGGAATGAAATAGCCCTATTGAAATCTTTGGTGCGTTCCGAATTGAACAGAATCTCAATAAGTCTGACATCTGCGATTCCGTTGATGCAAAGACTGGGAACTGCCGAAGAAGCGATATCAGGTGTGGGGATGTATTCACCTGAAAACAGATCAAGCCTCGTGCTCCCTTTAGCGGGGGTTTTGCGTATGCGAGCTCGGTAAGTGCGAGAGACACTCAAAGTGCCCGTTGAAAGATAATGGTTGAAGGCGAAGCAGTACCCTCCCTGTTGAACGGGCAGATTGATCTGGCCCTCGCCTTGAATGAGCACGAACCGCGGCTGTGACGGGATGTCCCAATCATGAACCACGCCTTCGACGAAAAATAGTGAACCGAAGGGAGTCGCGTGCATGGCTTCGAACGACTCAAAGCGGTTTCCGAGGTCAGCGGTAAAAGCCGCCTGGCCGGATAGCAAAAACATAGCGGTGAGAAAAGCCGTGCGCATAATCATTGAAAGTCGAGCCTAGCTATCTGAAACATTCGCTGGCGGCATATCAGTGAAAAGATCCCGAACGGACTTTCGAAGAAAGATGGCAATCGCTTTCTGCTGTTCCGCATCCGCTTTACTCTCTCCCTTAATGATGGAATTTGCGGCATCAGTGGGCACCGAGAGATAGGAGGCGAGCTGTTCAACCGTAAGGTTCTGGTCATTCAGGGTTGGATCCAAGCTGACCCTAACCCAACGGTCGGGCTCCGCTTTCCCTGTGGCAAAGATCCGCCGACCTTGATTCTGGACCGTAATGATCGCCTGCTCGGATAACAAGCCGGAGATGATTGCCAGGAAAGATACAAAGTAGGGATTGATCGGTGCATCACCTGAAAGGCGCGACGCATCAGCAATGATCGGCACGCCGGCCTTCGCAACGATGAAGATCACTAGCGCGGTAATTGCGCCGACGCTGAGTTGAAGGATGTAGTCGCCGGGGCT
This sequence comes from Bradyrhizobium amphicarpaeae, assembly GCF_002266435.3. Taxonomy (NCBI): domain Bacteria; kingdom Pseudomonadati; phylum Pseudomonadota; class Alphaproteobacteria; order Hyphomicrobiales; family Nitrobacteraceae; genus Bradyrhizobium; species Bradyrhizobium amphicarpaeae. The sequence continues at coordinate 6,612,931 of NZ_CP029426.2, read as the reverse complement.
TTCAATCCTGTGAGCTCTGAACAACGAGTGCAAGATCTGGAGAGAGCTTCCGAGTAGTCCCATAAGGACCACTAGAACTAGCGCGAGCACGTCTGGCTGCAAGATAACGAACCGATTGATGATCAGGCTGAACCAACCAGAAGATGGGTCCAACTCATACAGCGCGTTCTCGATCTTCGCGTGCGTCGGCGCGTCGACGTTCTTCGTTATTTGCGAGAACACTACGTCTATATTTTTGCCGATCTCGAGGAGGCCCTGGGCTAGATATTTCTGCTTCTGCGCCAAGCTGGAAGATTGCGAGTCCAAGTCGCTCATTTTCGTTAGCGCCTCGCTATACTGCTGCCGCTCCTTACCGAAATTGTCTAGAATAGGGCCCAGGTCTGGTAGGTTCGTCCGCAGACGCGATTCGGCCGCGGCGAGGGCGGCCGCGCGCGTTTTCAGATCGGCGTCTCCGCCGATAGCGTCATGCAGCGGACCATCGGTCTCTTTGATGCGTGCCGCGATTTCAGCCAATCTTACAAAGAGCTGTTCTTTATACTGATTTAGGCGCTGGCTCGCGGCAGCTTGCTGATCATTCAGTTCGAGCTTCTCCGTCGTTGCCGCCTGGAGGGCCCCTGTTTGTTTGAGGTTTCGGCCACGCAACTCACTCCAGTCGCGGCGCACGGAATCCAGCTTCCATATGCTGGCCTGAACTCCGTCGAAGTTCAGGCTGAGGATGCGTGATTGCGTCAGCGTCGAGGCGAGAGCGATGATGCACGCGATGCCGACGAGGAGAGTGAATGCGACCAAGAGGCCGCTCACGAAAATGCTGAAGGGGGAGTTGAGGGATTTCGAAGGTTCTGCGGGGCGTATGGGTTCTCCCATGATGACTAATGGCCCCGCCACACAACCGAGTTTTCAATCAGATGATATCCGCCCAAATTGACTGTCATGAGTCTTGCCCCCCAATCCAAGCTCCGGCTAAACTTTAGATTGTGGCTTGGCGGATTTCAATGAAATCCTGATCTTGCGCGCCGCCCTCCGAAACTGCGCAAGGAGGGTCCGCCCGGGAGCGGTGGCCGGATCCTTTTTCGGAGAGGCATAGTCTTTTGTTGCCTCGCAAAGGGGCAGCTGGCCATGTCCGGTTTTAAAGGCAAGACGGACCCCGCCTCATTCGCGGAGTAACATGTATCCACCCTTGCGCCTCTGGCTCTGGCGTGAATGTTGGTAAAGCGACGCCTCACGCGTAGGCCACCCAGCCGCGGAAGGCGAAGCCGGTGTAGAACAGCGTGGGGTCGGAGAAGCCGGCTTCGCGCAGGATCACCTCGTCCTGCGCGGGCGCGAGAATTTCAAGATGGTTGGTGACGGCGTTCCGCGCGGCCGCCGCCTGCTCGGGCTCGACACCGGAGGCGGCCAGGAACGCCGAGTAGCGTGACAGCCACCGTGGGCGCTCCTCTTCGCCATCGGGTGCGCTCAGATGCGCGACCACGAACGGTGCGCGCGGCTTGAGCCGGCGGCGCACCTCCGAGGCGATCCGGCGTCGCTCCGTGACATCGACGAAGTGCAGGGTCAGCAGGCAGGTGGCACCGTCGAATGGCCCTTCCGGCGCATCATCGATATAGCCTTGATGAAGGCGCGCACGCGGTGCAAGCGATCCCAGGGTTTGCCCGGCCAGCGCCAGCATCGCCGCGGACGGATCGACGCCGTCGAAGCGCCAACCGGGATGCGCTTGCGCAAACGCTTTTAGCTCCAGGCCGCCGCCCGCGCCGAGGACGAGCACCTGCCCGTCGCTGGGGACGCTTTCGGCGAGCAGAATCGCCGTCATGGACTGCATGGCGTCATAGCCCGGCACGAAGCGCCGCGGCCCCTCGGTGTATCTCGCCACGAATTGCGGATCGGAGAATGCGGCTTGAATGTCGGTCATGATGTCGTCCCCGTGAATGGAGCTGTTCACGCGCGATGCGCGCTGATGTCGTGGATCTTTCGAGACCCGAGCCGTTTGCGAAGATCCTCGCCCAGCATCGCCAGCGTCACCTCGCCGAGCCGCGCCAGCAGCAGCGTCTCCGCATCGGCAAAGGCTTGATCGAGGGCCGCATTGACGGCTTGCTCGACCAGACAGCCGGGCGCCTCGGTCCGGTTGCCCATGGCCAGGAGCGGGGGATTGCCGAGCGCGGCATAGACGTCGCGCAGCGTTACCTTCGACAGGTCGCAGGCGATAGTCCAGCCGCCGCCATGCCCCTTCTCGGAGCGCACGTAACCGATCTCCCGCAGACCCGCCATGATGCGGCGGATCACCACGGGGTTGGTGTCCATGGCCTTGGCCAGCGTCTCGGACGTGAGCGGTCCAAGCTGCTGCGCCATGTGCAAGAGGACGTGGAGCACGCCGGAAAGTCGGGAATCTCGTTTCATGTAACTTTATATGTTACATGATGACGCCGAAGTCAACCAGGTTCGCGGTCTTGCGCAGAGGCGTGGCGACAAGCGGGTGCGCCAAAAGGCGCTTTGTGGTGACAAGATCGAGGACGTTGGTGCTGAGCAGCGTTGGGACGGGAAATCCATCCCACCACCCGATGATGGCATTCTGCTCGTGTTTTGCCCGACGGAGCAACGCTTCCTCGAGCGATTGACCAGCCCGTTTGCACGGGTGTTAAGCCATTGATCTCGCTAACCCCGTCTACTGTGCATGGGGTTGTTTTCGACATTTTGTGTTCGGAGACGTGACCTGCGGGGCCGAGCCGGATGTGTCCGGCTACTTCATCACCCGCAAGCCCTTGGTCGTGAACCGCAGCGACTTCTCGCCCGGCCGAACCGGCCGCCGCGTCCCCGCGGCCTTGCCGGTGCCCGGCGGCTGGTGCGCGGGCACGAGCTGGTGCGGCTGCGAGCCGATCAGGTCGCGACGGCCCATCTCGATCAAGGCTTCGCGCAGCACTGGCCAATTGTCGGGGTCGTGATAGCGCAGGAAGGCCTTGTGCAGGCGGCGCTGGCGCAGGCCCTTGATCGCCTCGACCTTGTCGCTGCCGCCGTGGCGCACGCCGCGCAGGGGATTGACGCCGGTGTGGTACATCGCGGTCGCCGTCGCCATCGGCGAGGGCAGGAAGGTCTGCACCTGGTCGGCGCGATAGCGGTTCTTCTTCAGCCACAGCGCGAGGTTCATCATGTCCTCGTCGGTCGTGCCGGGATGTGCCGCGATGAAATAGGGGATCAGGTAATACTTCTTGCCGGCCTGCTCGGCCGCGGCGTCGAACATGCGCTTGAACTTGTCGTAGGCGCCGATGCCCGGCTTCATCATCTTGTCGAGCGGGCCGCGCTCGGTATGTTCAGGTGCGATCTTGAGATAGCCGCCGACGTGATGGGTGACGAGCTCCTTGATGTATTCCGGGCTCTCGACCGCGAGGTCGTAGCGCACGCCAGAGGCGACCATCACTTTCTTGATCCCCTTGGTCTCGCGCACCTTGCGATAGAGCCGGATGAGATCGTCATGCGAGGTGTTGAGGTTCGGGCAGATCTCGGGGAAGACGCAGGACGGCCGCCGGCACGCGGCCTCGACCTTCGGGTCCTTGCACGCCATCCGGTACATGTTGGCGGTGGGGCCGCCGATGTCGGAGATCACGCCGGTGAAGCCCGGCGTCCTGTCGCGGATCTTTTCGATCTCGCGGAGAATAGAACCCTCGGAACGGTTCTGGATGATGCGGCCTTCGTGCTCGGTGATCGAGCAGAAGGTGCAGCCGCCGAAGCAGCCGCGCATGATCGTCACCGAGAACTTGATCATGTCCCACGCCGGGATCTTGGCTTCACCATAGGACGGATGCGGCGCGCGCGCGTAAGGCAAATCGTAGACCGCGTCCATCTCTTCGCTGGTCAGCGGGATCGGCGGCGGGTTGAGCCAGAGGTCGCGGTCGCCGTGACGCTGCACCAGCGGCCGCGCGTTTCCGGGATTGCTCTCACGATGCAGCACGCGTGAAGCGCGCGCATAGGCTTCCTTGTCCCGCTCGACTTGCTCCAGCGCCGGCAGGCGGATCACGGTCAAGCCCTTCTGGCGCGTTGCGCCTTCGTCGGCGGAATCGAGATCGTCGGCGTGCAGCTCGGTGTAGTCCTCGGGTACTTTCCGGAACAGCGCGACGCCCCTGATGTCGTCGAGCGCGCGCGCGGTCTCGCCGGCCGCGATGCGGTTCGCCACCTCGACGACGGCGCGCTCGGCATTGCCGTACAGCAGCAGGTCGGCCTTGGCGTCGGCCAGCACCGAGCGGCGCACCTTGTCGGACCAGTAGTCGTAATGCGCGATCCGGCGCAGCGAGGCCTCGATGCCGCCGAGCACGATCGGCACATCCTTGAACGCCTCGCGGCAGCGCTGGGCGTAGACGACGGTGCAGCGGTCCGGCCGCTTGCCGCCTTCGCCGCCGGCCGTATAGGCATCGTCGCTGCGGATGCGCCGGTCCGCGGTGTAGCGGTTCACCATGGAGTCCATGTTGCCGCCGGTGACGCCGAAGAACACTTTCGGCTTGCCCAGCGCCTTGAAAGGCTCGGCCGAGTGCCAGTCGGGCTGCGAGATGATGCCGACCCGAAAACCCTGCGCCTCCAGCAGCCGGCCGATGATGGCCATGCCGAAGCTCGGATGGTCGACATAGGCATCGCCCGTCACCAGCACGATGTCGCAAGCGTCCCAGCCGAGCGCATCCATCTCGGCGCGGCTCATCGGGAGGAACGGGGCCGGCTTGCGCGGCTGCGCCTGGGCCATCAGGGGCTTCGCGGCGGTGATCATCTGGGTGTCCATGCGCCTACGCATAGGACTCCGCGTCCCCGAATACAACCGACGGACGCGTGAAAGATCGAGGTTCCCGGGCCGCGATCGGGCACGTTAACCGGTCACGAGCGCGTGCCGTGTCGTCATCTTCCGGCGTGGCTGGGCTCGGTGCCGCCAGGTGTGTGACGCCTTCCACAGTCCGGCCGGCGCCATCGCGTGATGCTCTCTCCCATCTTGAAGGAGAGTCCCATGTTTCTGATCGACGCGCTGCTGATCCTGGCGATGTTGTTTTTTCTGTTCCTGCCGATCTCCGACCGCAGGACGGTGAGAATGAGAATCTGCATGCTGTGCGCGCTTCTGGCGGTGTTCTCGGTTTCGATCACCCGCACGCCCATCGTGCCGGTGCTACTCGCGAGCGTCTCCGCGCCCCCCGGAATGGCGCGCGTGCCGCATATGCATATCGGTGAGCCCTCCTCGGGGTTCTCACCGCGGCCGACATCGGTTATCCGATTGATCCATGGGCAGGGAACTGGGCAAGGAAACCTCTGACGGCGGTCACGCAGCGCTGGCCGGCGTATCGCCGTCCTCGGCCGCGTGGCTCGGCGTCATTGCGTTGGTCGGCTTCGTCCTGGTGGCGACCGCGCAGGCTTCCAATCAGGTCCTGGCGCGGGGACTCGCGGGCACCGTCCCGCCGTTCGCGCTCGCCTTCTTCCGCTGGAGCATCGTCGCCATCGGGCTCGCGCCGATCGCGCTCAGGGAGATCGGCAATGGCCGCGTGGCGCTCGGCCGAAACATCTGGCCGATCCTCGCCGCCGGCTTCATGGGCATGTTCCTGTGCGGCGGCCCGGTCTACGCTGCCGGCGTCTCGACGACGGCGATCCACATCGCGCTGATCATGGCGCTGTCGCCGATCACGGTGCTGTTGATCTCGGCCATGCGCGGCATGGAGCATGTCGGTCCGCTGCAATGGCTCGGCACGGCGCTGGCGCTCGCCGGTGCGCTGCTCATCATCTCCGGCGGCCATCCGCGGACGCTGATCGAACTGCAGACCGCGGCGGGCGACGGCCTCGTCGTGATCGCGATGCTCGGCTGGTCCGGCTACACGCTGCTGCAATCGCGCGCCGCACCGAAGGCCTCGCTGCTGGCACGCATCAGCCTGTTCTCGGCGGCAGGCGCGCTGTTCTCGCTGCCGCTCGCGGTCAGGGAGATGTGGGCGATGCCCGAGCAAGTCTTCAGCACCAAGGCGCTGTCGGCCTACGTGTTTGCCGGGATCGTGCCCGGCCTGCTCGCTTATGCCGGCTTCGCCTGGCTCGGCGGCAAGTTCGGCTCGGTGCGAACCTCGCTCGTGCTCTATCTCGGGCCGATCGCAAGCGCGCTGCTGTCTTTCGCCATCCTCGGCGAACCGCCGAAGCTGATCCACCTTCTCGGCGGCTTGCTGATCCTGGGTGGCGTCTGGGCCAGCCTGCGCCGCTAGTTCCATTCGCATGCGCGCCTGCAGGAACCATCCGCATGCGCAGACATTCTGATGGAGGGATTGCCGCGAGCCCAACTCGCGCGCGCTCTCAAATGTTCGCCTCTGGCGATGGGGGAGCTGTGAGTACAGTCATTGAGAACCTGCTGTTGCGGAAGCAGAAGCTCGTGGAGCAGCTCGAAAAGGCGCCGTCGGTCGAGGACCGCGACAGGATCGAGCACCAGCTCGAACAGATCAACACCGCGCTGGATTTTCTGGACAGGCCGGGACCGAGGGAAGGGCGCTAGAAGCGCTCAATCCAGCTTCAGCGCCTCGACTTTCAAGGCCTCCACCTTCAGGGCTTTGGCATAGACCACGCCCGAATTGGTGATATGCGTGGTCATCAATTGCTCGAAGGCGGCGAACTCGCCGCGCGCGAACAGATCGCGCAGCCTGCGGTGCTCGTCGAACGAGCTGCGTGTGCGAACGTCGATCGGCGAGGTCAGATTGGTCCGCAGCGCGGCGACGCGGCCGGAGACCAGCTGATAGGATTCGGCGAGATAGCGGTTGCCGCAATGGGTGAAAAGCGCCTCGTGAAAGGCCGCATCGGCGCGGCCATAGGCGATGTTGTCCTTGGCCGTGACCGCCGGCTCCATCGCCGCGATGGCCTCGCTGATCGCTGCGACCGCACCGTCGCGATCGTGACGATAGGCAAGCTCCGCCGCTTTGGGCTCCAGCGCGATGCGGAAGGTGCAGAGCGCGTTGATGTCGTCCGCGCTTGGCGTAAAGACAAAACTGCCGACCTGCGGGCGGATCACCACGAGGCCTTGCGCCTGCAACTGGTTCATCGCCTCGCGCACCGGCGTGCGGCTGACGCCGAAGGAATTCGCCACCATCTCCTCGGAGATGGCCGCGCCCAGCGCGAACTCGCCGTCGATGATCGCCTGGCGCAGCCGCTGCATCACCCGCTGCGACAGGGATTTGGGCGTATCGAGCTTGAGCGATCGCATCGGTGCTCTCAGACCACCTTGCCTGGATTGAGCAGATTGTCGGGATCGAGCGCGGCCTTCAGCGTCCGCATCAGCGCGATCTCGGCCTCGCTTCTGGCATGGCCCAGCCACATCTTCTTCAGCGTGCCGATGCCGTGCTCGGCCGAGATGCTGCCGCCGAGCTCGCGGACGAGACCATAGATGATCGTGTCCATCTCTTCCTTCGGCTGCTGCTCGACGGAAAGGCCGGTGACCCAGGAGACCAGGTGGAGATTGCCGTCGCCGATATGGCCGTAATAGACGCTCTCGCAGCCTTTGATGCCGGAGGCCAGCGCCGCCTTGCAGCGCGTGACGAATTCGTCCATCCGCGCCACCGCAAGGCCGATGTCGTAGGAAATGTGCGGGCCCAGTACCTGGCCGAATTCGGCGCAGATGTCGCGCACCCGCCAGAAGCTTTGCGTCTGCGCCAGCGATTGCGCCACCGCCGCATCGGCCAGCAGCCCGCGCTCCATCAGCTCCTCGAGCCAGGCCTGGAAGCGCGGTGCGTCCAGGCTTTCGTCGGTGCCTTGCGCCTCGACCAGCACGTAGAGGCCGTGCCCTGCGGCGACCGGCGGCTTCACGCCGGCGCGGGACGTGATCACATCCCAATAGTCCGGCCACATCACCTCGAAGGCCGACAGCAGCGGTCCGAGCCCGCTGCGCGCCGCATCGAGCAGCGCGATCACCGCTGCATAGTCGTTCAGCGCGCAGAGCGCGGCCATGGTCGAGCGCGGCTTCGGAAACAGCTTCAGCACCACGCGGGTGATGATGCCGAGCGTGCCTTCCGAGCCGATGAAGAGATGTTTCAGATCGTAGCCGGCATTGTTCTTCATCAGCTTGTTGAGGCTCGTGATGACGGTGCCGTCGGGCAGCACGACTTCGAGACCAAGCACCAGCTCGCGCGTCATGCCGTAGCGGATCACGCGGTTGCCGCCGGCATTGGTCGAGAGATTGCCGCCGATCGCGCAGGAGCCGCGCGAGCCGAGATCGAGCGGAAAGAAGCAGCCGGCCTCGTCCGCGGCCTTCTGAATCGTCTCCAGCGGCGTGCCGGATTTCACGGTCATCGTCATCGAGGCGCGGTCGATCTCCTCGATGCCGCTCATGCGCTCCAGCGAGATCGCGACCCAGCCGGCTTCGGGCGATGCGCCACGGCACAGCCCGGTCAGCCCGCCCTGCGGTACGAACGGCAGATGCGCCTGCCGGCAGGTCGCGATCGCATCGGCCACGCCTTGCGCATCGACCGGACGGATCACCGCAAGCGGCGTCTGCGGCAGGCTCGCGCTCCAGTCGTTGCAATTGCGGGCGGGCACGTCGGTGCCGATCAGGACGGCGGCTGCGCCAAGCTTGTCGCGCAGGGCGCCGAGCAACTGGTCGGGCCGCTTCATCGGGGTCACCATGTTCATGCGAGACCTTCCTAAATCTGGCTGCGCCCATGCGCGCCGTGACGGTGGAAAGGATTTGCCTCTTTCTTGTATGTAAGGTACAAGGTAGAAAGTAAAGCAAAAACAGGGCTCGGAAAGCCGCTGGGCTCCATGAGGAGATCAGCGCTTGATCCGAGATCTCAGCTGAGAGGGTGGTGAGATGACTGAGGCAATTCGCGGGTTCTGGGTGGCTTCGGCGACGCCGCTGGCGGCCGACGGCAGCGTGGATTCCGCAAAGCTTGCGGTTCACGCCAAGCAGCTCTTCGGCAAGGGTGTCGACGGCGTCGTGCTGTTCGGCACCACCGGCGAGGGCACCTCGTTTAATGTCACCGAGCGCATTGCGACCATCGAAGCCGTGCTCAAGGCTGGTGTTGCGCCGGAACGCATCGGCGTCGGCGGCGGCTTCCCCGCCATTGCCGACAGCATCGCGCTCTCGCGCGCCGCGCTCGGTCTCGGCCTGCGTCACGTGCTGGTACTGCCGCCCTATTTCGATCGCAGCGTCACACCTGAAGGCATCGAGGATGCCTTTGCCGCGATCATCGACGGCGTCGCCGACGATCGGCTGCGCGCCTATCTCTATCACATCCCGCAGATCTCGGGCGTTGCGATCCCGACCGGCGTCGCTGCGAACCTGCGCAACCGTTACGGCAGGGTGGTCGCGGGCCTCAAGGATTCCAGCGGCGACTTCAAGCAGTTCCAGGCGTTCCGCACTGCTGCTCCCGATCTGGCCATCACCGTCGGGAACGAAACCGACATCGCCCGCGCGATCGCCGCCGGTGGCGCCGGCACCATCTGCGGCATGGCCAACATCGCGCCGGAGCTGGTCAAGGCGATGATCGACGGCAAGGATGTCGAACCGCGCATGCAGGCTGCGGCGGAAATCGTGCTGAAGACGCCGTCGTTCCTCGCGACCCTGAAGGCCATCATCGCCGCGCAGACCGGCGACCCCGCGTGGCTGCGCGTGCGCCCGCCGCTCCGCGCATTGTCGGACGGCTCCGCGTTCAAGCGGAAGCTCGACGAGTTGATGGCTCCTGCCATCGCGTGAGACCGTACGACATCGCGATACGCCGCCGCGATTCGCGCGTTGCGTGTCGCGGCCGACGCGCCGCCAATTAGAGATTGCCGTTAAATGCCGGTCTGCTCTTAGAACGATTCAACACTAGAGCGATTCAAGCTCCGTTACGGTTCTCCCCGATCTCGCCGCCTGTTAAACGCGCACACTTCAATGTTCGTGACTTGAAGTGGATTGAAAGTGCGTGCTTCCGTGGATGGTCTGCGTAACGGCAGCCATCGTCATCGTGCCGGCGAGAGCCGCGCAGGTCTCCTCATCGGTGCAGTCGTGCTGCTCACCGAATTTTCGTCCCACATGACTTGCGCGCGGGCGCAGTCGGCGCTGCCGCCGGTGACGGTGGAGGCCCCGGCGCAGCGGTCCAGGCCAGCACGCGCATCGGAGCAATCGTCACGCCGCACGCAGGCCGCGGCTCGTCGCCAATCCGCCCGCAATCCTGCCCCCACACCGCCGACCCTTTCGGAGCGTGCCGCCGCAGACGCCGCCGCACAGCAGGCCGCCAAGCTCGGCTATCGCGCGATGCCGAGCGCGACCACGCTGCGCAGCGGCGCATCCCCGCTCGACACCTCGCAGGCCGTCAACGTCGTGCCGGAGCAGGTGCTGAAGGACCAGCTCCCGCGCAACATCGACGATGCGCTCATCAACGTCTCCGGTGTCACCCAGACCAACACGCTCGCCGGCAGCCAGGACGCCGTGATCCGCCGCGGCTTCGGCGACAATCGCGACGGCTCGATCATGCGCAACGGCATGCCGCTGGTGCAGGGCCGCAGCTTCAATCCCGCGGTCGAGAGCGTCGAGGTGCTGAAAGGACCGGCCTCGTTGCTCTACGGCATCATGGATCCCGGCGGCATCGTCAACACCATCAGCAAGCGCCCGGAGCTCTACCAGCACGGCTCGGTCACGCTGCTCGGCTCGGCCTTCAGCGCCTCAAAGACCGGCGCCGACGGACTGCTCGACGTCACCGGCCCGATCGGCGACCAGGGCCTCGCCTATCGCTTCATTGGCTACGGCGTCAGCGAGGATTATTGGCGCAATTTCGGCCGGCACCGCGAGATGCTGGTGGCGCCGTCGCTGGCCTGGTACGGCCAGGACACCACGGTGCAGCTCAACTACGAACACCGCGAGTTCATCTACCCGTTCGATCGCGGCACGGCGTTCAACCCGGTGACCAAGGCGCCGCTCGCGGTGCCCACCACGCGCCGGTTGGATGAGCCCTTCAACAACACCTGGGGTACGTCGGACCTGATTCAGGCCTCGGTCGAGCACCGCTTCAACCAGGATTGGAAGCTCTACGCCGGCTACAGCTACAACACCGAAACCTTCAGCGCCAACCAGCTTCGCATCACCGGTATTGACTTCACGACCGGCAGGGAGACGCGCAGCAACGACGGCACGCAGGGATCGCTCAGCAATGTCAGCTACGGAACGTCCTACATCTCGGGCGGCTTCTGGCTCGGCAACATGCGCAACGAATTGGTGTTCGGCGGTGATGGCCAATATCGCACCATCTACCGCGACAATCTGATCCGGCAGGCGACGCCCGCCATCAACATCTACGATCCGGTCTATGGCCTGATCGGGCCCGGTACGGCGGTGTCCAACAGCGACAGCGCCCAGACCGACAAGCTCGGCCAGTGGTCGCTGTTCGTCCAGGACACGCTGCATCTGACCGAGCGTTTCGCGCTGGTCGGCGGCGTGCGCTACATGGACTACGACCAGATCGCGGGGCGCGGAAAACCGTTCGTCACCAACACCAACGTGTCGCAGGACAAGGTGCTTCCGCTCGGCGGCGCCATCTTCAAGCTCACGGATCAGGTTTCGCTCTATGCGAGCTATACCCAATCGCTGAAGCCGAACTCGACCATTGCGCCGATCGGCGTCGTGATCGATTCCAACGTCGCGCCGGAAGAGGGCGTGTCATACGAGACCGGCGTGAAGTTCGATCTGAACAAGCGCATCTCCGGCACGCTGGCGTTCTACGACCTCGACAAGAAGAACGTGCAGACGACGAAGACGAACAGTGCAGGCATCGTGGAGCTTCACACCGTCGGCCGCGCCCATTCGCGCGGCGTGGAGCTGGACGTCACCGGCAGGCTCACCGACAGCTGGGCCCTGATTGGCAGCTATGGCTATACGGATGCGCGCGTGACGGCGTCCGAGGACCTGACCTTGTTGGGCAAGAAGTTGCAAAACGTCGCCTTGAACACGGCTTCGCTTTATCTGGTCTACGACTTCGGTACCGCATTGCCGGGTCAGTTGCGCGTCGGCGGCGGGGCCCGTTATGTCGGCGACCGTCCTGGCGATTCCATCAATTCCTTCTTCCTGCCGTCCTATGTGGTCGCCGATATCTTTGCGACCTATGAAACGAAGTACCAGTCCACGCCCGTGGTCTACCAGTTCAACGTCAAGAACCTGTTTGACACCGTCTACTATCCTTCCGCCGTCAACAATCTCAACGTCGCCATCGGCGATGCACGGCGCGTCTCGCTATCAGCCACGGTGAAGTTCTAGCCATGGCCGCGCGGCTGGGACACACCATCAAGGCGGTCCTGTTCCAGGTCCATTCCATCGCGGGCCTGGTCCTTGCGCTGCTGGTGTCCCTGATCGCGCTGACCGGCGCGACCATGAGCTTCGAGGACGAGATCGTCGATCACCTCAACGCCGGCATCATGCAGGTCGCGCCGCGTCAGGCGCCGGCACTGATGCCGGACGAGTTGGTGGCGCGGCTGAAGACAGCCCAGGACCTCGGCAAGGTCGCCGCCGTCACGCTGTCGAGCGATCCTTCGGCGGCGGTTCATGTCCGCTTTGCGCGCGACGAGCAGGGCGGCCGGCCGATTTCGCTTTATGTCGATCCCTATGACGCCCGCGTGCTCGGCGCGCCGCGCGCCGAGGCGTTCTTCGCGACCGTGCGCCGGCTGCATCGCTGGCTGCTCATTCCCGGTGACGGCAAGGGCTGGGGGCGCCCAATCACCGGCACGATCGCGCTCGGCCTGATCGTCATGCTGGTGTCGGGACTCGTGCTGCGCTGGCCGCGCCGTGCCGGCAGCGTGAAGCTGTGGTTGAAGCCGAATCTCGGGCTTAGCGGCCGTGGACTACACCGGTCGCTGCACACCGTGATCGGCACCTGGGTGCTGCCGGTCTATCTGACGATGACGCTCACCGGGCTGTTCTTCTCCTTCGCATGGTACAAGGACAGCGTCACATGGCTGCTGGCGCGGCCTCACGTCGCTGCGGCGAAGATGCCCGCAAAGTCGCCGCGTGCGGCCGGACGCGGCGAGCCCGCTTCGCCGATCGGATTCGATCGGGCATGGACGACGTTCCAGCGCGAGGAGGGCGGTCGGTTCTCCAGGGCCTTGCTGACGCTGCCGGGCGGCCGGGGCGCGGTGATCCGGATCCGGTCGTGGGGCAAGGAGTCGTCGCTGGAGACCACGCGCGACGAATTCCGCATCGACGCCGTCACCGGCCAGTTAGTCTCCGCGGAGCGCTATGCTGACAAGACGTTCGGCGAGACCATCATCGCGGCCATCTACGACATCCATCGCGGCGAGATCTTGGGCTGGCCAGGCAAGCTCGCCTTCATGATCGCCGCGATCCTGATGCCGTTGTTCTCGGTCACCGGCATCCTGCTCTATCTGTCGCGCCGCAGGCTGCGGCGTCCGGCGCAGCGGCCGCTCGGCCGGCTCGTCCCCGGCGAGTGAGCCGACAAGGCTAGCCAACTCGCTTCCAATCGGTCAAAAGCCCCTGGCTCGTCCTCGCCAAGGCCCGTACCATGATGATCGCCACCATCACCCCCGCCGATGTCCGCCGCGCGCTACTGCTGCGCGAGGAAATCGCGCTGCTCGATCTCAGACACGAGGCCAGCTTCGCGACGGGGCATCCGCTGTTCGCCGCCAACATGGCCGTCGACCGGATCTCGGTCGAGGTCGAGACGAGGCTGCCGCGCAAGAACGTGCCGATCGCTCTCTATGATGACGGCGAGGGACTTGTCGCGACCGCCGCGGAGCGTCTTGCCGCGCTCGGCTACACCGATATAAGCGCGCTCGACGGCGGCCTGAAGGCCTGGCGCGCGGCGGGCTATGAGGTCTTCGAGGACGTCAATTCCTATTCCAAGGCGTTCGGCGAGCTGGTCGAATCGCGCAGGCACACGCCCTCGTTCAGCGCCGACGAGGTGGCCAAGCTCATCGCGGACAAGGCCAACATCGCCATCCTCGACGTCCGCCGCTTCGATGAATATGCGACCATGAACATTCCGGGCTCGGTCAGCGTGCCCGGCGCGGAGCTGGTGCTGCGGGCAGGGCAGGCCGCGCCCGACCCTGACACCACCATCATCGTCAATTGCGCCGGCCGCACCCGCTCGATCATCGGCACCCAGTCGCTGATCAATGCCGGCGTGCCCAACAAGGTCCGCGCGCTGCGCAACGGCACGATCGGCTGGACGCTGGCGCGGCACACGCTCGGTCACGGCGCGGAGAGGCGCGGCGCGATTGGGCCGTTCGAGGGCGGTCCTGCCAATGCGCGCGACGTCGCCTATCGCGCCGGTGTTCGCCATATCGGCGCAAGCGAGATGGCAGCGCTCGTCGCGCAGACTGATCGCACGCTCTATCGCTTCGACGTGCGCGACTCCGAAGAATTTGCGGCCGGTCATCTCCCGGGCTTCCGGCACTATGCCGGCGGCCAGCTCGTGCAGGAGACCGACATGGCAGCGCCGGTGCGCGGCGCGCGCATTGTGCTAACCGACGACAAGGGCGTGCGTGCCGACATGACAGCGTCGTGGCTCGCCCAGATGGGCTGGGAGGTCTATGTGCTGGAAGGCGGTTATGACGCCGCGCTCGATGTCGGTCCGCCGCGTGCGCTGCCCAAGCCCGATCCGGCTCACCGCTACCGCCGGCCGTATGAAGGTACCGACATCGCGGAAAAGGCGATGCAGGCCTATCTCGATTGGGAATACGGGCTGGTCGAGCAGCTTCGCCGCGACGGCACGCACGGATTTTATGTGATTTGATTCTGTTATCCGTCACCCTGAGGTGGCCGCGAAGCGGCCCTCGAAGGGCGACGGCCCGGCTCTCTCGGCCACTGTATCCGGGCCGCTCATCCTTCGAGGCTCCCGGCGCGATGCTAGGCATCGCGCCACTCGCACCTCAGGATGACGGGACCGCCATCTTTGTCCCGTACCCGCCCCCTATTGTGCTGGGGCTGCCTCGCGGTCTATGTGCTCGGGCAAAGCCGTCAGTTTAGGAGATTCCATGTCAGCCCCAGGCCAGAGCCCTGAGCGGAGCGCCAAGGCGCTGCTGCTCGAAGGCGTCAACGACAGCGCTGTCGACCTTTTCAAGGGCGCGGGCTTTACCAATGTCGAGCGGCTGACCAAGGCACTGGATGGCGAGGATCTGCGCCGCGCGCTCAAGGGCGTGTCATTGCTCGGCATCCGCTCGCGCACCCAGGTCACCGACGATGTACTTGCGGCCGCGGACCAGCTTCTCGCGGTCGGCTGCTTCAGCGTCGGCACCAACCAGGTCGATCTTGCGGCGGCGCGCAAGCGCGGCATTCCCGTCTTCAATGCGCCGTTCTCCAACACGCGCAGCGTCGCCGAACTCGTGATCGGCGAGATCGTGATGCTGTTGCGGCGCATCTTCCCGCGCTCGGTCTCGGCCCATGAGGGCGGCTGGGACAAATCCGCGACCGGCAGCCGCGAGGTGCGCGGCCGCACGCTCGGCATCGTCGGCTATGGCAACATCGGCTCGCAACTCTCGACGCTGGCTGAAGCGATCGGCATGCGCGTGATCTATTTCGACCGCACCGACAAGCTCCGCCACGGCAACACCGAGCCGGTCGAGCGGCTGGACGAGCTACTGGCGCAGAGCGACGTCGTCAGCCTGCACGTGCCGGAGACGCCGGAGACCGCGGGCATGATCGGCGAGAAGGAACTCCGGGCGATGAAGCCGGGCTCGTTCCTGATCAACAACAGCCGCGGCACCGTGGTCGATCTCGATGCGCTCGCGCGCGCGTTGCGCGACGGCCATCTCGCTGGTGCGGCCGTCGACGTGTTTCCGGTCGAACCGTCGTCGAATTCGGATCGCTTCAAGAGCCCCATGCAGGGCCTCGAGAACGTCATCCTCACCCCGCATATCGGCGGCTCGACCGAGGAGGCGCAGGAGCGCATCGGCGGCGAGGTCGCGCGCAAGCTGGTCGATTATTTCATCACGGGCTCGACCATGGGCGCGGTGAACTTCCCGGAAGTGCAGCTGCATCTGCGCCCCTCCGGCGCGCGCTTCAGCCACGTCCATCGCAACGTGCCGGGCATGCTGCGGCGGCTCAACGAGGTCTTCCTCCAGCGCGACATCAACATCGCCGCGCAATATCTGGAGACGTCAGGCGATCTCGGCTACGTCGTGCTCGATGCCGATCTCGGCGGGCAGGATTCCGCGGCGCTGCTCCAGCAGATCCGCAGCCTCGACGGCACGATCGGCGCGCGGCTGGTGTTCGAGCACTAACGCGCATTGACGGCCGGCAGCAGGTCGCATTCAATGCGACCTTCCGACAGATAGAACGAACAAAACCGGGTGGAAACGATGACTCTGACGAGAGCGAAGCTGTGCGCATGGCTCGTGGGGACTGCGGCCGTGCTGAGCGCGAATTCCGCCTTGGCGCTCACCCTGGCGGAGGACGCGGAGACGGTCTGCAACGGTCTCGTCGGTGGGACAGATGCGGTGAAGATCGATGCCGCGACGTTGCAGGCCCCCTCGCCAATCGCCGTTGCCGAACGCGGGCCGACGCCATCGGGGCGTATCACGCCGGCCAATCCCGGCTTCTGCAAGGTGCTCGGCCACATCGACCCCGTCGATCCCAAGGCGCCGCCGATCAAATTCCAGGTCAACCTTCCCGTCGAATGGAACGGCCGCTCGCTGCAATATGGCGGCGGCGGCTTCAACGGCGTGCTGATCACGGGTCTTGGGCTGCCGCCGGCCTACCCCTTCGACAAGCCGTCGCCGCTGGCGCGCGGTTTTGTCACCTACGGCACCGACTCGGGCCACGAGACCAAGCAAGGCGAGCCGCCGCAGGTCTTTGCACTGAATGACGAAGCCTTCGAGAATTTTGCTCATCGCGCCTACAAGAAGGTGCGCGATGCCGCCGTCGGGTTGATGGAGCGCGCCTACGGCAAGAAACCCGAGAAGATGTATTTCATGGGTTCGTCCGAAGGCGGCCGTGAAGGCCTGACCATGGCGCAGCGCTACCCCGATGATTTCGACGGCATCTTCGCGCGGGTCCCCGTGATCAACTGGGTTGGCCTGCAGCACGCCGGCTTGCGCTCCGGTCTCGTCACCATGGGTGCGGGCTGGATCAATCCGGCGCAAGTGAAGCTCGTCGGCGAGGCCGTGCGGGCGGCCTGTGACAAGGCGGATGGCTCCGACGACGCGGTTGTGCAGGATCCCGTCGGCTGCAAGGCGGCATTCAAGGTCGAGACGCTGCGCTGCGCGGCTGGCCAGAGCGGCGATCAGTGTCTGACCGAGGCGCAAGTGAAGGCGATCGAGACGCTTCACGCCACCTACAAATTCCCGTTCGCGCTTGCCAATGGCCTCGACGACTATCCAGGCTGGGGCGTGTCGGGTGAGGATACGCCGGCGATGGGCCCGACCGGCGGCTGGACGGCGTGGTGGCTCGGCACCGCGCCGCCGGCGCAGCCGCCTGCGCCCAACAACGGCATCGCCTGGATCTACGGCGCCGGCGGCATTCAATATGTCTTTGCGCGCGATCCCAAGCTCGATGTCACCACCTACAAGGTGGAGGAGCACAAGGCGCGGCTGCTCGAAGTGTCGAAGCTGATGGATTCGACCGATCCCGATCTCGGCCGCTTCCGCGCCCGCGGCGGCCGTCTGATCATGCTCGAGCACATGGCCGATTACGCCCAGAGCCCCTATGCCGGCATCCGCTATTTCGAGAGCGTCGAGCGCAAGCTCGGCAAGGCCGAGACGGCGGAGTTCGCGCGGCTCTACACCGCGCCCGGCGTCGATCATGTCGGCTCCGGCGCGCCCGCCAATGTCGACATGCTGAGCGTGCTGGTCGATTGGGTCGAGAAGGGCAAGGCGCCCGGCGATCTCGAAGTCAGCGAGCAGAAGCTCGAGGCGCCCTCGTTCGCGACGCTGCGCGCGCTGCCGCTGTGCCGCTGGCCGGCCTGGCCGCATTACAAGTCGGGCGCGGTGACGGAGGCGGCCAGCTTCAACTGCGCGCCGTGAGGCGCGGCGGGCGGATGGATGACAGCGAAGGTCACTGCGCTGCCATCGCCTGGGCTCCCCCGAGCAGACGCGCATTGAGCCGACCGCCGGAGAACAGCATATCGTCGAGGGCTTCGTCGATATCGGCCGAGACGATCGAGTTGCCGCCGTCGCGCGCCAGGCTGGCTTGCGCCAGCCTCCGCATCAGTTCCTTGATGAAGGCACAACTCGTCCCCTCGCTGCGGCGGGCAGCCTCGATGACGATCGCGTCTTCGAGCGGCAATTCCTTGCCATAGAGGCGCACCAGCTTGCTGCGGCCATTCTCGTCCGGGAGCGGCACTTCGATGGCCTGGTCGATGCGGCCAGGGCGACCGGCCAGGGCGGCTTCCAGGTCCTGCGGTCGATTGGTGGTGAGGACGAAAAGTATGTCGGCATCCTGCTTCAGTCCGTCCATCTCGTTGAGCAGCCTGTTGAGCATGGATTCTTCGCACGGCCCCATGTTGCGGCGGTCGCGCGCGATCAGGTCGACGTCCTCGATCACCACCATCGAGGGCTGCAGCAGCCGTGCCAGGCTCATATAGGCGCTGAGCAGGCCGATCTGCTCGGCCGTGATGATCAGGGTCGTGTGTCCAGGCAGGTGCGTTGCGAGATAGCGGATCGTATGGGTCTTGCCCGTACCGGGCGGTCCATAAAGCAGGATGCCTTTGCGCGTCGATTGACCGAGTCGCCTCAAATGCTCGCGGGTGCCGACGAAATTCAACACGTTGCGATCGAGCAGCTGCAGAGTCCGCTCCGGCAAAATCACCTCGTCGCGTCCGACGGTCGGCAGTCGGTGCACATTGATGCCGCCGGACAGGCCGCGGTAGTCGGAAGACGCCTCGAGCGACAGGATCTTGCCGCGATAGGTGCGCGCGGCCTGCACGGCGACTTCGAGCGCGCCGAAGCAACGCTGCACCACAGCCGCCCCCGCACTTCCCGCAGACACCATGATTTCGATTCGGATGCCGGGCTCGCGACGGGATTCGCGGCTGACGCAGAGCAGGACCGCATGGCGCAAGCCGTCCAGCTCGCAGAGCCATAACCCGTTGTCGAGGCACCGCGACGGACTGCTCTCGCCGACATCGACGTCGGAATATTGCAGCGGTGCGATCGCCACGGCGCTCCGATCGTCGCGGAGCAGGCGCGCAAACGACAGCGTTTCGTAGTGTTCCTCGGGAAGTCCGAACAAGTCGACATGCGCTCCCAGCAGCCGGTCCAGCGCGGCCTGGACGTCCACTCGCATGTGGAGGGGAAACTGCCGGGTGGTCGTCACGAGCTTGCTGAGCGGAACGTCCTCGAAGTACGCATCCAAGACTTCGAATGCATAGGCGGGCTCACTATCTGCCGCATTCTCGGAATCCCGCTCCTCCACTTGCTCCTGCCCCTGCGTCACGACGCCCCCTTCTACAACTGGAACGAGTATGGAACAGATAAGGAACATACGCGCGAGATCGCGTCAAGCGCTTTGACAAGGAACCCGACAGGCGCTATTTGCTTCGCATGCGAAATAAACCGGCCGACGCGGGCCACCACCGGCTGATCTACCTGCTGAGCGTCGCCCAGCGCCGCTTGCAACGCTGGATGGCGGCGCGGCCGGAGAACGAGGTCATGCCGGCGCAGGCGGGGTTGTTGTTCATCCTCGGCAGGCAGGACGGCGTCCTGATGGGTGAGGCGGGCGCGGCGCTCGATCTCGGGCCGGCCGGCATTTCCGGTCTCGTCGACCGCACCGAGGCCGCGAAGCTGATCGAGCGGCGGGCCGATCGCGAGGACGGACGCGCCTGGCGCATCTGGCTGACGCCGAAAGGGCGGACCGTGCTAGCGCGGGCGAAGGCCGGCGCGGCAGAGGTCAACGCCGCGCTGACCGACGGATTCACGGCTGCGGAGATTGACATCGTCGCGCGCTGGCTGACCAGCATTCAGGACAAGTTTCCAAGAGCTTCAGATACGAGGCCTTCGGAAGCAAGACATTCAGACGAATAAAAGGAGAGACCGATGACCGAGCACGTCCGGATCGAGAACAATGGCGGAATCCTCACCCTCACACTCGCGCGCCCCGACAAGAAGAACGCGCTGACCGACGCGATGTACGGCAAGCTCGCCGACAGCATCGAATCCGTCGAGTTCGACCCGTCGGCCCGCGTGATCCTGATCCGCGGCGAGGGTGACATGTTCACCGCCGGCAACGACGTCGGCGAATTCGCCGCGGTCGCAGCCGGCAAGTCCGAGGGCAGCCGCAATGTCGTGCGCTTCATCCAGTCGCTGGCGCGCTGCACCCGGCCGCTGGTCGCCGCCGTGCAGGGCCGCGCCGTCGGCGTCGGCACCACCATGCTGCTGCATTGCGACCTCGTCGTGCTCGCCGACAATGCGCAATTGTCGACGCCCTTCGTCAGCCTGGCGCTGGTGCCGGAGGCCGCATCGAGCCTGCTGATGCCGGCGCGCATCGGCCATGCCCGCGCCTACGAGATGTTCGCGCTGGGTGAGACAGTGCCGGCGAAGGCCGCGCTGGAATGGGGGCTCGCCAACCGCGTGGTGCCGCTCGAAAAGCTCGATGCCGAGGCGCTTGCGCTGGCGCAGCGTCTTGCCCGCCAGCCGGCGGGGGCGCTCACGGCAACCAAGAAGCTGATGCGCAACGGCGAGGCGCTGCTGGCCCAGATGCAGGCCGAGGGCGAGCAGTTCGCGCAGCGCCTGCGCACCGCCGAGGCGCGTGAGGCGTTTACAGCCTTTGCCGAGCGCCGTCCGCCCGATTTCACCAAGGTCGCGTGAGGGGACGCAGCGCGCCAGAAGGCGCGGCGCGCACCAAACGCAGGTATTTGATTAGAGTCTTAACCAAACCTTGGCATGTCGCGATGCAAGGTAGCCGCTCGTGAAGAGTAGGCTCCCGACCCGCGGCAATGTTCAAGAATGGCGATGTTTAAGAAATCGGTAAGCTCGCTTCTGCTGACCCTGATGGCTCTGCTGGCCATCGGCGCGCTGGCCTCGACGGCGTTCCAGATGGCCGGGGCTTTCGGCCGCTACGGAGAGAGCCTCGAGACCGAGCGGCTTGCCGCCGCCGACAAGGCGATCTTCCACGGCGTGCTCGCGCTGCGCAACAACCGCGGCGACGCCCAGAGCGCGCTGCTCGGCGAGGACGATCCACGCGCCAAGCTCGGCGCCGCCGAGAAGGCCGAGCAGGCCGGCTACGATTCCATCGCCGGAGCGCTCCCGACCGTCGAATTCGCCCGCCGCGACGAGCTCGCCAGCACGCTGAAGCAGCGCTGGGGCGAGGCTGCGCCGCAATTCCAGCTGTTCTACGACGAGGCCAAGCGTCCGCGCGCCGAGCGCAAGATCGAGCGGACCAATTCCTGGTACGATGCCGTCACCAAGGTCATCGACACCGCGAACCTCGCCTCCACCGCGGTGTCGAACCGTGCCTGGATGAACGATCCCTATATCGCACGCATGATTCAGGTCCGCCGCTTCGCCTGGCAGGTGCGCGATCGCTACGGCATTCATTGCTCGTCGCTCCGCTCGAACGTCAACGGCAGCAAGCCGCTCGACGACGCCCAGAAGCGGTCGGTGGCGCAATGGGATGGCACCATCACCTCCGGCTGGGCCGGCATGGCCGAGTTGCTGGCTGCGCCCGACGCGCCGGCGGAACTGGTGACGGCAGCGACGGACGCGAAGGCCAAGACCGACGGCGTCCTCAAGCAGATCAACGAACTCACGAGGAATTTCGACGGCAGCGGCAAGCCGGCGATGCCCCCCGCGGAATGGAACGCGCTGTGCCAGTCGCCCTTCGCGTCCATTGTCGCGGTCGCCAACAAGGCGCTCGACCAGTCGATTGCGCGTGCCGAAGCCGTCCAGCATAAGGCCCTCACCAACCTCATCGTGCAATCGTTCGCGTTCCTGCTCGCGCTGGCTGTGACGCTGGCCGGCGTGTTCGTGGTGCGCACCCGCCTGATGCGCCCGGTTCGCGCCATTCTCGACGCCATCGCCCGCATCAGTGCGCGCGACTATGCGACCCCGGTGCCGCAATCCCGGCATCCCGACGAGTTCGGCACGATGGCCGCGGCGCTCGAAAGCCTGCGCGAGAGCGCGGCGACCGCCGAGCGCCTGGGGCGGGAGCGCGAATCGCAGCAGGCCGCGCAGTTGGCACGCTCCGGTACCGTCGACGAAGCCTGCCGCCGTTTTGACGACACCGTGCAGGCGGTCATCCAGAGTGTCGTGGCCTCGACGCGGGAACTCGATGCCACCGCAACCGGCGTGCGCTCGCTGGTCTCGCAATCGAGCAGCCAGACCTCTGCGGTCTCGTCCGCAGCCGAACAGGCCACCAACAATCTCGAGACCATCGCGGCGGCGACCGAAGAGCTCTCCGCTTCCGTCGGCGAGATCTCCGCGCAGGTGCAGTCCAGCGCCCGCGAAGCGCGCGAGGCGGTGTCGCAGGCCGAAAAGACCAACGCGACGGTGGAGATCCTCGACCAGACCGCAGGCCGCATCAGCGAAGTCGTGAAGATGATTCATGCCATCGCCGGTCAAACCAATCTTCTCGCATTGAACGCCACCATCGAGGCCGCGCGCGCTGGCGAAGCCGGTCGCGGCTTTGCCGTGGTCGCCGGCGAGGTCAAGAGCCTTGCGGCGCAGACGGCGACCGCCACGGAGGAAATCTCGCGCCAGGTCGAGGAGATCCAGGGCGCGACCGGCCAGGCGGTTGCAGCCATCCGCACGATCGGCGGTTCGATCAGTGGCATCGACGAGAAGATGACGGCGATTGCGGCCGCCGTCGAGCAGCAGCGCGCGGCCACCACCGAGATCTCGCGCAATTTCCAGCAAGCCGCGCAGGGCACCCGCGAAGTCACCGACACCATCGGCAGCGTCGCCAGGCTCAATCAGGAGACCGGCAACGCCGGCACGGTGTTGTCGGAATCCGTCAAGAAGATGTCGGCCGACGCCGATCGTCTCCGCGTCGCAGTCGAGGGCTTCCTGGGCGCGGTGAAGACCGCGTAGTTTCACTTCATTCCTCCATCCTGACGTCGTGCGTTCGGCATTGCCGCCGGTCCGCGCGGCGGCTACATCTGTGCCGCCTCGCTCCGTGAGCGCGGCGCCAGACGCAAGCCGTATCAGGGATGGAGAGTTCGATGCCGGTCACCCCACACAAGGCCCAGCGCCCCTATCGCGGCGTGTTTCCGGTCGCGCCCACCATCTTCGACGAGCGCGGCGAGCTCGACCTCGAAGGCCAGCGCCGCTGCATCGATTTCATGATCGACGCCGGATCGAACGGCCTCTGCATTCTCGCCAATTTCTCCGAACAGTTCGTGCTCACTGATGCCGAGCGGGAAACCGTGATGCACGCGGTGCTGGAGCATGTCGCGGGCCGGGTTCCCGTGATCGTCACCACCACGCATTTCAGTTCGGCCGTCTGCGCCGCGCGCAGTAAGCAGGCCGAAGCCGCGGGCGCCGCCATGGTGATGGTGATGCCGCCCTATCACGGCGCGACCTTCCGGGTTCCTGAGAAGGGCATCGTCGAGTTCTTCAAGGTGCTCTCCGGCGCCATCACCATTCCGATCATGATCCAGGATGCGCCGGTCGCGGGCACGCCGCTGTCGGTCGAGCTGCTGGCGCGGCTGGCACGCGACTTCGCCAACATCCGTTATTTCAAGATCGAGGTGCCGGGCGCGGCCTCAAAGCTCCGCAGGCTGATTGAGGCAGGCGGCAAGGACATCGAGGGCCCCTGGGACGGCGAGGAGGCGATCACGCTGCTGGCCGATCTCGATGCCGGCGCTACCGGCGCGATGACCGGCGGCGGCTATCCCGACGGCATCCGCCAGATCGTCGATCCCTATTTCGCCGGTGACCGCGAGAAAGCGAAGGCCGCCTACGAGCGCTGGCTGCCGCTGATCAACTACGAGAACCGTCAATGCGGCCTGATCGCGTGCAAGGCGATGATGCAGGCCGGCGGCGTGATCAAGTCGGACGCGGTGAGGCATCCGCTCCAGCCGCTGCATCCGGCAACGCGCGCGGGCCTGCTGGAGCTGGCGAAAGAGCGCGACGCGCTGGCGCTGCGGTGGGGAAAGTAGCTCTCTCCACCGTCATTGCGAGGAGCGAAGCGACGAAGCAATCCAGGCTGTGTCTGCCGATCCATTTCTGGATTGCTTCGCTGCGCTCGCAATGACGGAGTTTGTTGAGGCTATCCCGCCAAGACCCACTCGCCGATAATGCGAAACCGCGCCTTCGCATCATCCTGCTTGAACAGCGCGATCCGATTGATTTCGAGCGTAGCGAGCTTCAGCGCGGCAAACTTCCCGCGCAGCATCTCCAGGATCGGCCCGCGCCGCTCCGCATCCAGCCGCCCCGTCAGCGTCATGTGGAAGCGGAATTCTTCCATCACGTAGGGGTAGCCCCAGCGGTCGAGATAGTCGCGCTGCCGCTCGCTCAGCTTCTCGGGCCTGCGTCGCACACGATCTTCCGCCGACAGTGCGGCGCGAAACGAATCGAAATCGCGGACGCAATCCGCAGCGAGCTGTTGCAGCGTCTCGACCGGCTCGGCCGGAATGACGGCGATGAAGCCGCTGATGGAATCGACGACCGGCCGGATCAGCGGAAGCGGTCGCGCCTTGCCGGCGAAGGCCGCGCAGGCGGCTATCAGCTCCGCTTCGGTCCTGCTTGGTGCGAGAGCCATCGGCGCCTTCAGCGTGGCATGAAAGCCGTATTTGCGGGGATCGGCGCTGATGTCGCGCCAGTCCGGCGCGACGTGTAGCGCATCATGCGGGAACGGCAATTCGTTGCCGGTGGAAGCATCATAGCCGAGCAGCTCGGCGCCGAAGCGGGAGAGCGGGTTGTCGCGGCCGGCAGCAAAATAGATCGCGTAGCGGGGGAAACCTGTCATCGCCTCAGCATAACCAATTTAGGCCGCGATGACAGCCTCGCGCGGCGCTGCCACAGCACCGAGCAGTCGCGTCGCATCGGTGAGATGGACGAGCTTGCCGCCTGATATCACCGCGATCAGCCGTGGCCGCAGCGGCGCGCTGTCGTCGACCAGCAGAATGTCGGCGCGGCGGCCTTCCGCGAGCACGCCGCGATCGGCGAGGCCGGTCGCGCGCGCAGGCCCGGCAGAGACCAGATTCCAGGCTTCCGTCAGTGGCAGCACGCCATCGGCGGCAAGCCGGAACGCCGCAAGCAGCTGGGCCGGATAATAATAGTCCGACGCCAGCACCGAGCAGAGCCCCTTGGCGATCATGTCGGAGGCCTTGGTCCAGCCGGTGTGGCTGCCGCCGCGCACGACGTTCGGCGCGCCGTAGACGATCGCATCGCCGTGGTGTGCTGCCGCCCGCGCCGTCTCCTCGTTGATCGGAAACTCCGCGATGTCGGCGTCGAGCTCGCGAAACTCCTGGCGCATCGCCGGCGTCGCATCGTCGTGCGAGAGCATCCGCACCTCGGCCGCGCGGGCCGCGGCGGCCAGCCGCGCAACCGAAGCCGGCACCTCGTCGGCGCGCGCAACCACGCGTTCGACCAGCCGGTCGAATGCCTCGGCTGACAGCCCGGTGCGCTCCACCATGCGGTTGCGCTTGCGCGGCTTGGCCATGTCGGCGACGGTGCCGTCCATATGATCGTTGAAGGCGAACAGGTCGACGCGGCCCTCCGAGAGCCACAGGCTGATCTCGTCTTCTGCCTCGAGATTGTAGGTCTCGTGCCGCAGATGAAAGCGGGTGTCGGCGGCGAATTGCGGACGCTGCCGCTCGATCGCTTCCATCAGGCCGCGCGCATTGTCGCTGCTGCGCAGGCCCGGCTCCCACGAACAGGTCGTGGCGTGAAATACCGTGGTGATGCCGTTGCTGATCGCCTGGCGGTCGCTGTCGGCGAGCGCGACGTCGATCGGGAAGTCGACGCCGGCGCGCGGCATCATCTGCCGTTCGAAGGCATCGCCGTGCAGATCGACGATGCCGGGCAGCACCAGCAGGTCGCGGGCATCGATCGCGAGGCGCGACCGGCCACGAGAGCCACCAATCTCTGCAATGTCCGTTCCGGAGACGAGGAGCGAGGTTTCGGCGAGTTCGGCGCCGATCAGGGCCCGACCGCCTTCCAGGAAAATGTCTGTCACGCGACCGCGCTTCGTTTGCTGGTTGAGGGATTTGTCCGTGCTTCGTATGTCGCAAGAAAATCTTCAATCCCGAGCTTACGGAAATCGGGCAGCGCTTCGCGCAATTTGTCGTGATCCCAA
Source organism: Bradyrhizobium amphicarpaeae (assembly GCF_002266435.3). Classification (NCBI taxonomy): domain Bacteria; kingdom Pseudomonadati; phylum Pseudomonadota; class Alphaproteobacteria; order Hyphomicrobiales; family Nitrobacteraceae; genus Bradyrhizobium; species Bradyrhizobium amphicarpaeae. The sequence continues at coordinate 6,586,803 of NZ_CP029426.2, read as the reverse complement.
TCCCACCAGGCGAGCTTCGCGAGCCGCCCGGCGATCTCTTCCGAGAACCGCCGCCGTACGATGCGAGCCGGATTGCCGGCGACGATGGTGTAGGCGGGCACGTCCTTGGTGACGATGGCGCCAGCCGCGATCACTGCGCCGGTGCCGATGTTGCGGCCCGGCAGCACGATCGCACCGTGCCCGATCCAGACGTCGTGGCCGATATGGATGTGATGCTGGCGCCGCCAGTCGAAGAACGCGGCGTCGTCGCTCTCGCCTTCGAAATAGGCGCTGGAGCGATAGGTGAAATGCGCCTGGGTGGCGCGGTGCATCGGATGATTGCCGGGATTGATGCGCGTCATCGCCGCGATCGAGCAGAACTTGCCGATGGTGGTGTAGGTGATCTGGGAATCGTTCACGACATAGGAGTAATCGCCCATCGCGACATCTTGCAGAATGGTGCGGGCGCCGACCTCGGTATAGGCGCCGAGCCTGGTCTCGTGCAGCTTGGCGGAGGGGTCGATGGTCGGCTGGATCGAGAGAATTTTGGCGGCCATGTTGCATCCGAGGCGCGAGGGCGGGCGTTCCTCTTCGAGCGGCTTGATGACGATGTCATGACATGACGATGACAGGGGATGAGGTGTGTAGGATCGCCGCACTGCAACGCCGGTGTCACACAAGTGTCAAGCGTGGGCGTTAGCGGTGAACCCCAGCTAATCTGGAGTCCTGCATGCTGGTGGTGGAAGGTCTGACGTGTCGCTTCGGCGCAAAAGCCGCGGTGGACGACGCCTCGTTTCAAGTTTCCCCCGGCGGCTTCGTCGGTGTGATCGGACGGTCCGGCGCCGGCAAGTCGACGCTGCTGCGAACCATCAATCGTCTCGCGACGCCGACGCAGGGCCGCATCCTGTTCGACGGCGTCGACGTCACCGCGCTGCGCGGCAAGCAGTTGCGGCAGTGGCGGGCGCGCTCGGCCATGATCTTCCAGCAGTTCAACCTGGTCGGCCGGCTCGATGTCCTCACCAACGTCCTGATGGGGCGCCTTGCGACGATGCCGGCCTGGCGCTCGCTGTCGCAGGCCTGGCCCGAGCAGGACAAGGCGCTGGCGATGTCGGCGCTCGAACAGTTCGATATCGCATCGCTCGCGGCCCAGCGCGCCGATCAGCTCTCCGGTGGCCAGCAGCAGCGCGTCGCGATCGCGCGTGCGCTGGTACAGCAGCCCGACATCATCCTCGCGGACGAGCCGATCGCATCGCTCGATCCGCGCAACACCAAGATCGTGATGGATGCGCTGCTGCGCATCAACAAGCATTTCGGCATCACCGTGCTTTGCAACCTGCATTCGCTCGATCTCGCCCGCAGCTATTGCGACCGCCTGATCGGCATGGCGCAGGGCCGCGTGGTGTTCGACGGCGCGCCGGCCGAGTTGACCGATCATGTCGCGCGCGAGCTCTACGACCTCGAAGCCGCCGAAATCATGGGCGGTGCGCCGGTGCCGGCGCCCGAGGGCATTCCCGCGCTTGGAACGGCGGCCGCCGCCTGAGTCCGCCACCTGTTGAGTTGCAGTTTTGCGTCAACCGACCCCAACCGATGAAGAGGGTATCATGATCACTCGCAGATTAATTCTTGCCGGCGCTGCCGCGCTCGCGTTCACGTCGTCCGCTTTCGCCGAAGATTGGAAGACGAAATATCCCGAGCTGACGTTCGCCGTCGTGCCGGCCGAGAACGCCTCCGGCGTCACCGAGCGCTGGGCGCCGTTCGTGAGCTATCTCTCCAAGGAACTGGGCGTGAAGGTCACGCTGCGCATCGCCAACGACTACGCCGCGGTCATCGAGGGCCAGCGTGCCGGCAACATCCATATCGCCAGCTACGGCTCGGCCTCGTTCGCACGCGCCCGCCTGACCGGCGTCAAGACCGACGCCTTCGCCAACGACATCAACGCCGACGGCTCGACCGGCTATTACTCGGTGTTCTTCGTTAAGGCGAGCAGCGCCTACAAGAAGGTCGACGACCTCAAGGGCAAGAACCTCGGCCTGGTTGACCCGAATTCGACCTCCGGCAACAACGTGCCGCGCTTCGAGCTCGACAAGATGGGCATCCACGATGCCGAGGGCTATTTCGGCAAGGTCGTCTTCACCGGCAGCCACGAGAACGCGATGCTGGCGCTGTCGCAGGGAACGGTCGACGTTGCCGCCAACCAGTGGACCAGCGAGGACGATTCCACGCTGGCGCAGATGCTGACCAAGGGCATGCTGAAGAATACCGACGGCTCGGCGATGAAGAAGGACGACTTCCGCATCATCCACAAGTCGGCGCCGATCATCAACGGCCCCTATGCCTACAATGCCGACCTGCCGGAAGAGGCCAAGGCTGCGATCGCCAAGGCGTTCTTCGACGCCCCGGCCAAGGACAAGGCCGCGTTCGACCGCCTCTCCGACGGCCAGAAGAAGGGCTTTCATCCCGCCACCACCAAGGACTGGGATGGCACGATCGAGCTGATCAAGTTCGTCGACGCGTTGCGTAAGAAGAAGGCGTCCTGAGTTTCGGGGACGAGGCACCTGGAGCCGGGTCGATGGACCCGGCTCTTTCTTTGACGGAACCCATCTCAGGCCGATGACAACAGCGGTTTCGATCCTTCCCGAGCAGCAGCTCGCCGTGCTCAATGCCGCCTATCGCCAGGCGGTCGGGCGCAGGCGGCTCCGCCTGCTGCTGGGGATGGCGGTCTTCGCCGCCGCGCTGGCTCTCGCCGCGGTCGGCGCGGAAGTGAACCTGCGCACGCTCTTCACCCATTTCGGCAATTTCCTCAGCTATTTCGACCGCATCTTCACGCTGGATAGCGGCCAGCGCGTCTGGACCGATGCCGGCGAATGGCTATGGGGCTGGCGCAAATGGCTGACGATGCTGGGCGAGACGCTGCTGATTTCCTATGTCGGCACGCTGATCGGCGCGATCCTGGCATTTTGCCTGAACTTTTTCGCCGCTGAGAATACCTCGCCCGCGCCCTGGCTGCGCTTCGTCGTCCGGCGCCTGCTCGAATTCGCCCGCACCGTTCCGGGCATCGTCTTCGCGCTGATCTTCGTGATCGCCTTCGGGCTCGGACCGATGGCGGGCGTGCTCGCAATCGCGATCCACTCCACCGGCGCGCTCGGCAAGCTGTTCTCGGAAATCGTCGAGAACGCCGACATGAAGCCGGTCGAAGGTGTCCGCTCGACCGGCGCGAGCTGGCTGTCCTGCATGCGCTTCGCGATCGTGCCGCAGGTGACCGCGGGCTATGCCAGCTACGCGCTGCTGCGCTTCGAGATCAACGTCCGCGAAGCTTCCGTGATGGGCTTCGTCGGTGCCGGCGGCATCGGCCAGGAGCTGGTCGTCGCGATCCGGAAATTCTACTATTCGGATGTCAGCGCGATCCTGCTCACCATCATCGTCACGGTCTTCATCATCGACATCAGCACCGGTTGGCTGCGCGGCCGCCTGTTCGGCAGGGAGGCGCGGACGTGACGAGGCAGCAAGCGGTCGACACGCGAGAGCTTCGCGCGCGCTACCCCGATGTGTTCGACCGGCCGGCTTCGGCGCGGCTCGCCACACCGGCAATGATCGTCGCGGCGTTCGCGATCCTCGTTTACGGCCTGGTCGATCTCGACTTCTCGCCGTCGCGCTTCTTCGCCGGTCTGAACCAGCTCGGCTGGATCACCTTGATGATGATCCCGCCCGATCCCGGCTCCTCGCTGCCGGTCTATCTGAAGGCGCTCGGCGAGACGCTGTCGATCGCCCTGCTCGGCACCACGCTGGCCGCTGTCTTCGCGCTGCCGGTCAGCCTGCTGGCAGCGCGCAACATCGTGCCGTCGAAGCTGCTGCGGTTTCCTGTCCGGCGCTTCCTCGATTCGATCCGCGGCGTCGATACGCTGATCTGGGCGCTGGTGTGGATCAACGTCGTCGGGCTTGGCCCGTTCGCCGGCGTGCTCGCCATCGCGGTGTCGGATTTCGGCGCCTTCGGCAAGCTGTTCTCGGAGGCGATCGAGGGGGCCGACCAGAAGCAGGTCGAAGGCATCCGTGCTTCAGGCGGCAGCGCGCTGCACGAGATCCGCTTCGGCCTGATGCCGCAGGTGTTGCCGGTGATCGCGGGCCAGGTGCTCTATTTCATCGAATCCAACACGCGCTCGGCCACCATCATCGGCATCGTCGGCGCCGGCGGCATTGGCCTCCAGCTCGCCGAGCAGATCCGCGTGCTGGAATGGCAGAAAGTGTCGTTCCTGATCCTGATGATCCTGGTCGCGGTCGCCGCGATTGACTTCATCTCGGGCAAGCTGCGGTTCGCGATTATCGGGCGCAGGGCGGTGGCCTAGTCGGTACTGCCGTAGGGTGGGCAAAGGCGCGTTAGCGCCGTGCCCACGAATTTTTTCCGACACGGTCAAAGTCGTGGGCACGCTTCGCTTTGCCCACCCTACGAGTCTCGCCTAGAAGGGGAGAGGGGAAGAACCTACGACTCCACCAAAAATTCCACCCGCTCCGCTGCGAACCGCGAGTGCTTGGTCATCAGCGGCTTGCCGTCGAGATCGTGGTCGGTCGCATCGACCACCAGGATCGGCCGCCCCAGCGCCAGATCGAGCCGGGCGGCGTCGGTGGCGTCGACGATGCCGGCGGTGATTCGGGTCGCGCCGCGGCGATAGTCGCGCACGCCGTAATGTTCCAGCAGCTTCGTCATCGAGCGCGTCGCCGCGAACACCGCGCCAGCGCCTGGAAACAATTCCGCCGACAGCCAGGTGGTGGAGACGCAGATCGGCGTACGATCGGCGAGGCGGATCGCCTCGATCCGCACCAGCGGCGCGCCGGTCTTCAAGCCCAGTTCGCGCGCCAGCTCGCGGGTCGCGACATCGTCGGTTGCCTCGATCAACTGCCCGCGCGGCTCGCGGCCGCCGGCGCCGACGATCTCGGAGAAGCGGGTGCGCGAGCGCAAGGGGTAGGCGAGCTTCTGCGCCTCGACATAGGTTCCGCTGCCGCGCTCGGCGCGCACCAGGCCGCGCTCGGCAAGGGCTGCCAGCGCGCGCCGCACGGTGTGGCGGTTGACGCGGTAGGTTTCGGCGATCTCCATCTCGCCCGGCAATTTGTCGCCGGCCGCGAAACGGCCGTCGGCGATGCCGCGCTCGATGCCGTCGGCAACGAGGCGCCATAGCGCGACGCCCGAGGAGGCGGTGTCCTGCATGCTCATGTCGCGGCAACCTACTCCAGAAATCACAGCTTTGTCACGAAACAGTCATGGCGCTCCCGTATGAAGTTGTCTATTATCATAGACAACTTCGATGCGGCAAGTTCGGTCGGAAAGTTCGGTGGATCAGGTGACCCAGCACAACAACCAGCAAGCCCAGCGCCAGGCCGCAATGGCCGTGCTGGCGCACGCGGAGGCGGGCGAGATCGCCGCCCGCCTCCGCGACTTCGTCCTGCCGGCCCATCAGGATCTGCGCGCGCCCGAAAACGGCCTCGTGATGCTGCGCGGCCGGGTCGGCGGCGACGGTTCGCCGTTCAATCTCGGCGAAGCCACGGTGTCGCGCGCCGCGGTGCGGCTGGCGAGCGGCGAGGTCGGGTTCGGCTATACGCTCGGGCGCGACGGCGAGAAGGCGCGGCTGATCGCGCTGTGCGACGCCCTGGTGCAGTCCCGGGATTTTGGCGCGGCGGTGGAGCGGGACGTTATCGCCCCGTTGCGTGAGCAGCTTATGACTGGCCGCAAGCAGGCGGCGGCGGAGACCGCCGCGACGAAGGTTGATTTCTACACCATGGTGCGCGGTGAGGGCTGAGATCATGACCACGATTGCGGAACTGCCGCCGGGTTTCGTCGACAAGGTGCTGTCGGCGCAATCGACCTTTCGCTCGGTGATGGATGCGATGGCGCGGCCGGGCTCGGTCCAGCGCATCGTGCCGGGGGCGGGGACGCCCGACAGGATGATGCGCGGCGCCGCCGCGATCGCACTGACGCTGTTCGACCACGACACGCCGATCTGGCTCGACGCGCGGATGGCGGAGAGGCCGGACGTGGTGAAATGGCTGAAATTCCACACCGGCGCGCCGGTGGTGCAGGATTCCTCGATTGCGAGTTTTGCGCTGATCAGCGACGGCGGTGCGCTGCCGCCGCTCGAACGCTTCGCGCTCGGCACCAGCGAATATCCGGACCGGTCCACCACATTGATCCTCCAGGTCGACAGCCTCGACGCGGGCCGCAGTTTCGAGCTGCGCGGCCCCGGCATCGACGGCGTCGCGATGCTCAACGCGTCGGTCAAGCCGTTCGATCTGTTCGAGCGCCTGCATGTCAACGAGGCGCTGTTTCCGCGCGGCATCGATGTGGTGCTGGTCGCCGATGACGCATTGGTCGCGATCCCTCGCACCACGCGCATCGTGAGCAAGGGAAGCTGAAGCATGTATGTCGCAGTCAAAGGCGGCGAGCGCGCCATCGAGAACGCCCATCGCCTGCTCGCAGACAAGCGGCGCGGCGACCAAAGCGTTCCGGAGGTCACGCTCGACCAGATTTCGGAGCAGCTCGGGCTCGCGGTGGACCGCGTCATGAGCGAGGGATCGCTCTATGACCGCGAGCTCGCGGCGCTGGCGATCAAGCAGGCGCGCGGCGACCTGATCGAGGCGATCTTTTTGGTTCGTGCCTTCCGCGCCACCTTGCCCCGTTTCGGTGCGAGCGAGCCAGTCGACACCGGTGCGATGCGGGTGCAGCGGCGGGTGTCCTCGACCTTCAAGGACATTCCGGGCGGCCAGATCCTCGGGCCGACCTTCGACTACACCCATCGCCTGCTCGATCCCGCGCTCGCGCAAGGATCTGTGCCGGAGGCGCCGGCAATGGCTGAGGCGTCGACGGCGCCGACGCCGCGGGTGACCGACATTCTGGGCCGCGATGGCTTGATCGAATCCTCGCCCCAGGCCGAGGACGGCGCCAGCGTCGGCGATCTCACCCGCGAGCCGCTGAATTTTCCGGCGGATCGCGATTTGCGGCTGCAAAACCTCGCGCGCGGCGACGAGGGCTTCCTGCTGGCGATGGGCTATTCCACCCAGCGGGGCTATGGCCGCAACCATCCTTTCGCCGGCGAGATCCGCTTCGGCGAGGTCGAGGTGGAATTCTTGGCGGAGGACGTCGGCTTCGCCGTGCCGCTCGGCTCGATCGAACTCACCGAGTGCCAGATGGTCAACCAGTTCAAGGGCTCGGCGACCGAAGCGCCGTGCTTCACCCGCGGCTATGGCCTCGCCTTCGGCCAGAGCGAGCGCAAGACCATGTCAATGGCGCTGGTCGACCGCGCGCTGCGCGCCCGCGAACTCGGCGAAGAGGCACTGGCTCCGGCGCAGGATGAAGAATTCGTGATGTCGCATTCGGACAACGTCCAGGCCACCGGTTTCGTCGAGCATCTGAAGCTGCCGCATTATGTCGACTTCCAGTCCGAGCTCGGCCTGCTCCGCAAGCTGCGGAAAGAGTTCGCCGATGCCCAAGCACCTGATGTCCTGAAGGAGGCCGCGGAATGAACGCGCCCACCTATAATTTTGCCTATCTCGACGAGCAGACCAAGCGGATGATCCGCCGCGCCATCCTGAAGGCGATCGCGATTCCCGGCTATCAGGTGCCCTTCGCCAGCCGCGAGATGCCGATGCCCTATGGCTGGGGCACCGGCGGCGTGCAGGTCACCGCCGCGATCCTCGGTCCCGCCGACGTGCTGAAGGTGATCGATCAAGGCTCCGACGACACCACCAACGCGATCTCGATCCGCAAATTCTTCGCCAAGACCGCCGGGGTCGCCACGACCACGGCGACTGAAGATGCGACCGTGATCCAGACCCGTCACCGCATCCCCGAGACGGCGTTGAGCGAGAATCAGGTGCTGGTCTATCAGGTGCCGATCCCGGAGCCGCTGCGTTTCCTCGAGCCGCGTGAGACCGAGACGCGGCGCATGCATGCGCTGGCCGAATACGGCCTGATGCACGTCAAGCTCTATGAGGACATCGCCCGCTTCGGCCACATCGCGACGGCCTACGCCTATCCGGTGAAGGTGAACGCGCGCTACGTGATGGATCCGTCGCCGACGCCGAAATTCGACAATCCCAAGATGGACAATTGCCCGGCGCTGCAGCTGTTCGGCGCCGGCCGCGAGAAGCGTATCTATGCGATCCCGCCCTACACGAACGTGGTGTCGCTCGATTTCGAGGATCATCCGTTCGAGCCATACCGCTTCAACGCGCCCTGCGCGCTGTGCGGAGCGGACAATTCCTATCTCGACGAGATCGTCACCGACGACAAGGGCGGGCGGATGTTCGTGTGCTCGGACACCGATTATTGCGAGAGCCGCCAGGCCGCCGGCCATCACGGCAGCCTCAGCGCCGCGCCGTACAAGGAGAAGGCGCAAGGAGGCACCCATGGTTGATCAAGCCGGGCTCGAAAACGACCAGCCGCTGCTCGTTGCGACCTCCCTCAGCAAATCCTTCGGTCGCATCGCTGCGTGCCGCGACGTCTCCTTCGCGCTCTATCCGGGCGAGGTGCTGGCGATCGTCGGCGAATCCGGTTCGGGCAAGTCGACGCTGCTGCAACTCCTGTCGGGCCAGCTCGCAGCCAGTGCCGGCCACGTCTCCTACCGCATGCGCGACGGTGTCGCCCGCGATCTCGCCACGCTCGGCGAAGCCGAGCGGCGCTTCCTGTACCGCACCGACTGGGGCTTCGTGCATCAGGATCCCGCGCAGGGCCTGCGCATGGCGGTCTCGGCCGGCGCCAATGTCGGCGAACGGCTGATGGCGGTGGGCTGGAATCACTATGGCCGGATCCGCGAGACCGCCTCCGACTGGTTGACTCGCGTCGAGATCGACACGGCCCGCATCGATGATGCGCCGCGGACTTATTCCGGCGGCATGCGCCAGCGGCTCCAGATCGCGCGCAACCTCGTCACCGAGCCGCGGCTGGTGTTCATGGACGAGCCGACCGGCGGGCTCGATGTGTCAGTGCAGGCGCGCCTGCTCGACCTCCTGCGCAGCCTCGTCGCCGAGCTGAACCTCGCCGTCATCATCGTCACCCACGATCTCGCGGTCGCGCGCTTGTTGTCGCACCGTGTGATGGTGATGAAGGGCGGCCGCGTCATTGAGACCGGTCTCACCGACCAGGTCCTCGACGATCCGCGCGAGCCCTATACGCAGCTCCTCGTCTCCTCGATTCTGCCGCCATGAACTTTACAATACGAGATTTCAAATGACTGCCATGATCGAGATCACTGCCGCCAAGAAGACTTTCACGATGCACCTGCAAGGCGGCATCGAATTGCCTGTCGTCAGCGGCGTGACCTTTCACGTCGACGCGGGCGAATGCGTCGTGCTGTCGGGCCCGTCAGGCGCGGGCAAATCGTCGATCCTGAAGATGATCTTCGGCAATTACCGTTGTGATAGCGGCCGCATCGGCATCCGCCACCGCGGCGCGCTGATGGATCTCGCCAGCGCCGAGCCGCGGCAGGTGCTCAACGTCCGCCGTTCCACCATCGGCTATGTCAGCCAGTTCCTGCGCGCCGTGCCGCGGGTGGCCACCATCGACGTCGTCGCCGAGCCGCTGATCGTAAACGGCATGGCCCGCGCTGACGCACAGGCCCGTGCCGGCAAGTTGCTGCACCGCCTCAATATCCCTGAGCGCCTGTGGCAGCTTCCGCCCGCGACCTTCTCCGGCGGCGAGCAGCAACGCGTCAACATCGCGCGCGGCTTCATCTCGGACCTGCCGATCCTGCTGCTGGACGAGCCGACCGCCTCGCTCGACGCCGCCAACCGCGCCGTCGTGGTCGAACTGGTCGCCGAGAAGAAGCGTCAGGGCACAGCCATGGTCGCCATTGTTCATGACGACGAAATCCGCCATCTGATTGCCGACCGCATCGTCGACGTCACCAGCTTCGCCGCCGCGGCCTGAGGAACAGGAAAATGAATGCCAAGCCGAAGGACATTGTGATCGCCAACGCCAGGATCGTGCTGGCCGACCGGGTGATCGAGCAGGGCTGGCTCGCTCTTGCTGATGGCCGCATCGCCGAGATCGGCGAGGGCAGGGCACCTGCGGGTGCCGAAGATGCCGGCGGCGACCTCATCATGCCGGGCCTGATCGAGCTGCACACCGATCATCTCGAAGCCCATTACGTCCCACGCCCAAAAGTGTTCTGGAATCCGGTCGCCGCCGTGATCTCCTATGACGGCCAGCTTGCGACCTCGGGCATCACCACCGTGTTCGACTCGCTCCGGGTCTGGCGCGAGGACGGCGCCGAGGAAGTGGACGGCCGCGCCGGCGTGCTCGCCGCCGCGATCACGACCGCCCGCGACGCCAGCCTGCTGCGCGCCGATCACTTCCTGCATCTGCGCTGCGAAATCCCGATGCCGAGCGTGGTCGAGGAGGCCAAGGAACTGATCGACCGTCCCGACGTCAAGCTGATGTCTCTGATGGACCACACGCCGGGGCAGCGCCAGTTCCGCGACGAGGTCAAGCTGCGCGACTATTATCGCGGCAAGGGCGGCGGCAAGACCGACGCCGAACTCGATGAGCTGTTCGCGAAGCGGTTCGAATACCAGAAGAAATATGCAGCGGCCAACATGCGCGAGATCGTGTCGCTGGCGCATTCGCATCATATTCCGCTGGCGAGCCACGACGACACCACCGAGGAGAACGTCGCGGACGCCGTGCGCGATCGCGTCTCGGTGGCGGAATTCCCGACCACGCTGGAGGCCGCGCGCGGCTTGCACGAGGCCGGCATCGACATCCTGATGGGCGCGCCGAACGTGGTGCGCGGCGGCTCGCACTCCGGCAACATCGCCGCGGTCGATCTCGCCCGTGAAGGCCTGCTCGATATCCTGTCGTCGGACTACATTCCGTCGAGCCTCTTGATGGGGGCCCTGCAATTGCCCGAGCATGTGCCCGCCATCGGCCTTCCGGCCGCGATCCGCACCGTGACCAAGGCGCCCGCCGAGGCGGTTGGCCTCACCGACCGCGGCGAGGTCGCGATCGGCAAGCGCGCTGATCTGATTCGCGTGCATGTCGCAGGCGACGTTCCCGTGGTCCGCAGCGTCTGGCGCGAAGGAAGCCGTGTCGCATGAGCGAGACAACGACCATGGCGGACGGGCAGGCCGGCGCGATCGGCCCCGGCCGGCTCGTGCTGGTGGTCGGTCCCAGCGGCGCGGGCAAGGACACGCTGCTGCGGTTGGCGCAGGCGGCCTGCGGCGACGATCACGACATCGTTTTTCCGCGGCGGATCGTGACGCGCGAATCCTCCGCCGACGAAGACAATGTCGCGCTCGGTCCCGCCGAATTCCTCCGCGCGTGCGAGCATGGTGATTTCGCCGTGCATTGGGACGCGCACGGGCACTCCTATGCGCTGCCGCTCGATATCAACGACGATATCCGCGCCGGCCGCACGGTCGTCGCCAACGTTTCGCGCACGGTGATCGGCACGTTGCGCCAGACCTATGCCGACGTCGTGGTGGTCGCGATCACGGCGCCGCCGGATGTGCTGGCCGCGCGGCTGGCCGCGCGGGCGCGGCAAAGCGACGGCAACATCGCCGAACGCCTCACCCGCAGCGTCGACGACAGGTCGTCGCAGGCGGATGTCACCATCCTCAATGCCGGCAGCGCGGAGTATCACGCGCGCCAGCTGGTGCGTGTGATCAGGAACGAAGGCTGGCAGGATTAGCCGCGATAGCAGGGAGAACGGAATGTCGGTGATTGAAACGATCGAACAGCTGGAGGCCATCTACGGCGCCACCAACGACGCCTCGACCGTGAAAGTCGCCGACCACGTCACCCCGCTTTATCGCATCTTCATCGAGAAGGCGCCCTTTGCCGCGCTTGCCACCATCGGGCCCGAAGGCATCGACTGCTCGCCGCGTGGGGACTTGCCCGGCTTCGTCCGGATCCACGATCCCAGGACGCTGATGCTGCCGGACCGCCGCGGCAACAACCGGGTCGATTCCCTGCGCAACATCGTGCGCGATCCCAGGGTGTCCTTGATGTTCCTGATCCCCGGCTCCGGAAACGCGGTTCGCGCCAACGGCCGCGCCCATCTCTCGGTCGATCCGGAGCTGCTGGCCTCGTTCAAGGTCGAGGGCAAGGCACCGCGCAGCGTCATGGTGATGAATGTGGACGAAATCTACTTCCAGTGCGCCCGCGCCATCGTCCGCTCTGACCTCTGGAATCCCGACAAGCGCATCGACCCGCGGACGCTGCCGACGCCCGGCCAGATCCTCGCCGAGATGAGTGACAACAAGGTCGGCGGCGCGGAGTACGATCGCATCTGGCCGGAACGGGCGGCTGCGACGATGTGGTGATCTTTCTTGCCCTTCCCCTTGTGGGAGGGGAACCTATCCACGACTCCGAAATCGTAGGGTGGGCAAAGGCGCACTTGCGCCGTGCCCACCACCTGTCCAACATCGAGAGAGATCGTGGGCACGCTCCGCTTTGCCCACCCTACGGCGGTCCCGAGTTTGGAAGGGGCGTGCGCCGTAGGTGTCAGGCTGGCCTAGTTGAACGCCATGCCCCCGCTCAACGCGATGGTCTGCCCGGTCATGTAGGCATTGTCGACCAGCAGCATCACCGCCTTCGCCACCTCATCCGCTGTTCCGAAGCGACCGAGCGGGATGCGGCTGACCAGCTGGGGCTGCCCGCTCATCATGTCGGTTTCGATCAGCGAAGGCGCCACCGCATTGACGGTGATGCCGTCCTTCACCAGCCGCGCCGCATAGCCTCGCGTCAAACCCTCCATGCCGGCCTTCGACGCATTGTAGTGCGGGCCGATCGACCCGGCGCCGCGCGCGGCACCGGAGGAGATGTTGACGATGCGGCCCCACTTTTTGGCGCGCATCGAGGGCAGCACGGCCTGCGTGCACAGGAAGACGGATTTCAGATTGACCAGGATAGTGCGGTCGAAATCCTCCTCGGTGAGATCGTCGACGCCGCGCGTGATCGCGATGCCGGCATTGTTGACAAGGATGTCGATCGGCCCGAGCCCGGCCGTGACGCGCTCGATCATATCAGCGACGGCCTCGCGCTGCGAGACGTCGGCGGCGACAACGCTGGCACGGCCGCCCTGCTTGACGATCTCGCCCGCCACCTGCTCGGCCTGTCCGAGCTGCTCGCGGCAGTTGATCGCGACGGCCGCGCCTGATGCGGCGAGCGCACGACAGACGGCTGCGCCGATCCCGCGCGAGCCGCCGGTGACGAGCGCCGTGCGCCCGTTCAAACTCTCGCTGATCATGGGAACTCCTATCGATCCTGGTTGATCCGCTCAGCCTCTCAACGCCGCCAGCAACTCGTCCGGGCGCTCGGCCATGATCATGTGACCCGCGCCCGGCACGATGACGGTCTTCGCATGCGGGATCGCCGCGGCGAGCGCCTTGCCTGCCTTCGCCGGCGTCATCATGTCCCGTTCGCCGAGGATGAGGGTCGTCGGCACCTTCACGCCCGCGGCGGCTGTCAGCGCATTCGCGTAGGCATTGCAGGCCGACAGGTCCCTGAACAGCACGTTCGGCTCGCAAGCCTTCAGCACCGCCTGCGCGCCGCCATGCATCCACAGGCCCGGAGCGAGGCTGCCGCCGAGCTCGGCGTTGAAGCCGAGGCCCCAGATCGAGACCATGTCGTTGGCATCCTGCGAATTGGCTTCTGCGGCCTTCAAGAGATCGGGGCCGACCGTCATGGTCGCGGCCGTGCCGATCAGGCTGAGTGCGGAAACCTTGTCCGGATGTCGCGCGGCGGTCTCCAGCGAGATCAGCGATCCCATGGAATGGCCGATCAGATGCGCCTTCGCGGCTCCCGCCGCATCGAGCAGCGCCGCGGTCCAGTCGGCCATCTCGGCAATGCTGCCGAGCGAAGGCCCGCTGGAGTGGCCATGGCCGGGAAGATCCGGCGCCAGCACGCCGAACCCATGATGGGCGAACCAGCGCGTATGCAGCGCCCAGGTCGAATGGTCGAAGCCGGCGCCGTGGAGGAAGACGACCGCAGGCAGCGACTTGTCGAAATCGCGGCCGCCGGTTGCGACGAACACCTCGGCGCCGTTGACGGAAAGCTTCATGGTGTCAGACCTTCTGCGAGATGCGCAGCGCCTGCGCGAGATCGTCGATGATGTCGCTTGCCGTCTCGATGCCGACCGACAGACGCACCAGCTCCTCGCCGATGCCGGCCGCCTTGAGCTGTTCGGCATCCATTTGCTGATGCGTCGTCGATGCCGGGTGGATCACCAGCGTCTTGGCGTCGCCGACATTGGCGAGATGGCTGATCATGCGCAGGCTTTCGATGAACTTGCGGCCCGCCGGCCGCCCACCCTTGATGCCGAAGGAGATGATCGAGCCGGCGCCGCGCGGCAAGAGCTGCTTGGCGAGCTGATAGTCGGTGTGCGTCTCCAGCGAGGGGTGCAGCACCCAGTCCACGGCCTTGTTGGACTGCAGTGCTTCCAGCACCAGGTGCGTGTTCTGCATGTGGCGATCCATCCGCACGCCCAGCGTCTCGACGCCCTGCAGCAGCTGGAACGCATTGGTCGGCGACAGGCAGGCGCCGAAATCGCGCAGGCCCTCGGTGCGTGCGCGCATGATGAAGGCCGCGGTGCCGAACTGCTCGTCGAAGACGATGCCGTGATAGCCGCCATAGGGCTCGGTCAACACGGCGAACTTGCCTGACGCGCGCCAGTCGAAGCGGCCGCCGTCGATGATCGCGCCGCCGATCGCGATGCCATGGCCGCCGATCCATTTGGTCGCCGAATGCATGACGATGTCCGCGCCGAGCTCGATCGGGCGGCTGAGATACGGCGTGGCAAAGGTGTTGTCGATCAGCAGCGGGATCTTCGCCTCATGTGCGATCGCCGCGACCTTGGGAATGTCGAGCACTTCCAGCCCGGGATTGCCGATGGTCTCGCCGATCACGAGCTTGGTGTTGGGCTTGATCGCCGAGCGGAACGCGTCGAAATCGCGCGGCTTGACGAAAGTCGTGGTGATGCCGAAGCGCGGCAGCGTGTGTGCCAGCAAATTGATGGTGCCGCCATAGAGCGAGCTCGACGCCACGATGTGATCGCCGGCATTGAGCAGTGTCGCGATCGCCAGATGCAGCGCGGCCATGCCGCTCGCAGTGCAGATCGCGCCGACGCCGCCTTCGAGCGCAGCGAGCCGCTCCTCCAGCACGCCGGTGGTCGGGTTCGAGATGCGCGTATAGATGTGGCCGGCGCGCTCCAGGTTGAACAGCGCCGCGGCGTGATCGGAATCCTGGAACACATAGGACGTGGTCTGGTAGATCGGCACCGCGCGTGCCCCGGTCGCGGGATCCGGATGCTGGCCCGCATGCAGGCTCAGGGTCTCGAAAGCGGGCGGCTTTGGCGCGGGCATGCATGGCCTCGTTGGTCGGTCGGCGGAGGGGGCGTTGTGCCATAAAAATGCGGGGGACGTCAGCCCATTGAGCACTCACAAGAGGTCGTCATGCCCGGGCTTGTCCCGGGCATCCACGTTCTTTTGCATCGCGGCGCGAGGCGTGGATGGCCGGGACAGGCCCGGCCATGACGCTGCCATACCCATGGCGAAAACTAACCCCCGATCGCCTGCTCGATGGTCCGCGCCTCGCGCAGCAATATCTCCGCGACCTCCTGCTCGCGCCTTGGTCCAAGCCTCGTCCTGACCGCCGAGACGGTGATGGCTGCAGCCGGTCGCCCGTCCGGGGTCTTGATCCAGGTCGAGATCGATTTCGTCCCCTGCACGAGGCCGATCTCCCTCAGGCCGTATCCCAGCCGTCGCGCGGCGGTGACCTCGCCGAGGACGGTTGCCACGTCGGTCTTGTAGGCCTCGAAGCGCTTCTCGTTCGCTGCAACGATCTTTCGCGCTTCCGGCGCCGGCATCGCGGCGAGGATGGCGACGCCGGCACTGGAGACGCCGAGAGGCCGCCGCGCGCCGACCTCGATCGACAGCACCTGGATCGGATAGATTCCGATCCTGCGATCGACGCACAGCGTGTCGTTGCCGGTGCGCACCGTCAGGAACAGCGTGTCACCGATTTCGGTGGAGGCACGTTGCAGTGACGGATTGGCGGCGATCAGCAGCCGCGACGGCCGCGGCCGTGCCAGCGCCAGCTCCGGCACCTGGTTGCCGATCGCGTAGCGGCCGGTCCGCTCGTGCCGCTCGACGATGCCTTCCTCGATCAGCACGTGGACGATGCGATGCACGGTTGGTCGCGTGAGGCCGGTTGCCTGGATCACCTCGGCCAATGGCACACCGTCCTCGCGGCCTGCGGCAAGAATGCGCAGCACGGCGATCGCGCGCCGGATCGCCTGCGCGCCCTGCCGCGGTGCCATCGCGTTGCCGGCGAATCTCGTCTTGTCCATAATATGGACAAGAACGCCACAATTCGCTCGACAGGACAAGCGCGCATCTGGAGATTGCGGCTCAATCGAGTTGCCGTGCGCATCGCCGCACGCGACGTGTGTAGGAAGCGCTGCCGGGAGGTTAACATGAGATTAATCGCAATTGCCATAGCCGCTGTAACTGCGATTCTGGCGGGCCCCGCATCGGCCCAGCAATGGCCGGCGCGCAGCGTCAAGCTGATCGTGCCCTATCCGGCCGGCGGCAATGTCGACAGCGCGGCGCGCATCGTCGCCGACAAGCTTCAGGAAAAGCTCGGCCAGCCCTTCATCATCGAGAACAAGGCCGGCGCCGGCGGCATGATCGCGGGCGAAGCGTTCGCGAAGTCGGCGCCCGACGGCTACACGCTGTTCGTCGGCGCCAACGGCCCGGTGCTGTTCGCGACCGAGATCAACAAGCGCGAAGCCTATAATTGGAAAAAGGACTTCATGCCGATCTCCACGATCTCGATGACGCCGCTGGTGCTCGAGGTGCATCCGTCGGTGCAGGCCAATACTTTCAAGGAATTCATCGACCTCGCCAAGCGCGAGCCTGGCAAGCTGACGATGGCCTCGCCCGGCCCCGGCACGACCAATCATCTGCTCAGCGAGCTGATGCAGGAGAAACTCGGCCTGCAATGGGTTACCGCGCATTATCGCGGCAACGCGCCTGCCATCAACGATCTGCTCGGCGGTCAGGTGCAGTTCGCGTTCGACCAGCTCACCGTCAGCCTCCAGCACATCAAGGCCGGCCTGTTCCGCGCGCTCGCCGTCACCAGCCCGCACCGGTTGAAGTCGCTGCCCGACGTGCCGACCTTTGCCGAACTCGGCTACAAGGACTTTGACGGCCAGACCTTTACCGGCCTGTTCGCCCCGGCCGGCACGCCGGCGCCCGTCATCGACAAGCTGCACGAGACGCTGGCTGCGATCCTGAAGGACCCCTCCGTGGTCGACAAGTTCGAAAAGCTCGGCGGCGAGGCCGTCGCGATGACGCCGGACGAATTCAAGGCCTATCTTGAGCGCGAGGACGCCAAGTGGATTCCGGTGGTGCGCAAGGCCAACATCAGGGCGGATTGATCGATGCGGATCGATCCGACCGAACTCGGCGCCGAGCGCATCTATCGCCTGATGACCGGCATCGTGGTGCCGCGTCCGATCGCCTGGGTGACCAGCCTGTCGCGAAGCGGCGTGCTCAACCTCGCCCCGTTCAGCGCCTTCACCTTCGTCTCGCAGAAGCCGCCGATGCTGGCCATCAGCGTCGGCCGCAAGGGCGCCGACTACAAGGACACTGCGCACAACATCCTCGATACCGAGGAATATGTGATCCACATCGCCGATACACCGCTGATGCAGGCCTTGCACGACTCATCGGTCGAGCACCCGCCTGAAATCAGCGAAGTCGAGCATCTCGGGCTGGAGACGATTCCGAGCGAGCGCATCAAGGTGCCGCGGTTGGCCGCCGCGCCCGTCGCGATGGAATGCCGCTTCCGGCAGTGCCTGGAATTCGGCGAGGCCAAGAGCCGGCTGATCGTCGGCGAGGTCGTGATGTTCCATCTGCGCGACGGCCTCGTCAACGACGGCAAGGTCGAGACCAAGGCGCTCGATCCGATCGCCCGCATCGGCGGTCCCCGCTATGCCAGCCTCGGCGAGATCGTGACGCTCAACACCGTCTTCCAGACGCCCAAATCGAAAGACTGAGCGCGCGGGCCGGTCGTCCGGCCCAGCCGCCTCAACATCATCGGAGGAAATGACGATGCGACTCCTGAGCTATCTCCTGGACGGCGAGCCGCGCTATGGCGCCGCCGTCGAAGGCGGCGTGGTCGACCTAACCAGGCGGATCGGCCGCGACTTCTCCGACGTGAAGGCGCTGATCGCGGCCAACGCGCTGTCCGATGCGCAGGAAGCGATCGCCGGACAAAAGCCGGACTATAAGATCGACGATCTCGTCCTGTTGCCGCCGGTGCTGGCGCCGGAAAAGCTGTGGTGCATCGGCGTCAACTATGCCGAGCGCAATGCCGAATATAAAGACAATTCGGACCTGCCCAAATATCCGAGCCTGTTCGTGCGGAACATGTCGTCGATGACGGGATCCGGCCAGCCGCTGGAGAAGCCCAGGGTTTCCGAGCAGCTCGACTACGAAGGCGAACTCGTCATCGTGATCGGGCAGGGCGGCCGTCATATCCCGCGCGAAAAGGCGTGGTCGCACATCTTCGGCATGACGCTGTGCAACGAGGGCACCATTCGCGACTGGCTGCGTCACGGCAAGTTCAACGTCACGCAAGGCAAGAATTTCGATCGCTCCGGCAGCATCGGTCCGTGGATCGTCACGTCGGACGAGCTCGACCCGCGCGGCCCGCACGACATCGTCACGCGCGTCAATGGCGAGGTGCGGCAGCAGGACTCGACCGAGCGGCTGATGTTCCCGTTCGATTATTTGATCTCCTATCTCTCGACTTTCGCGACGCTGAAGTCCGGCGACATGATCGTGACCGGAACGCCGACGGGGGCGGGCGTTCGCTTCGATCCGCCGCGCTGGCTCAAGGTTGGCGACGTCGTCGAGGTCGAGTCGCGCCGCATCGGCGTGCTGCGCAACACCGTCGCCGCGGAGCAATAGGCCATGCTCGATGCCGCCACGATCGAACGCCTTGCCGCGCGCCTGGACGAGGCCGAGCGCACCAAGACGCTGATCCCGATGTTCACGAAGGACTATCCCGATTTCGCGATCGAGGATGCCTATGCTGTCCAGCGCGCCTGGACCAAACTCCAGCTTGGCCGCGGCCGTGTCATCAAGGGTCACAAGATCGGCCTGACCTCGAAGGCGATGCAGAACGCCGTCGGTATCTCGGAGCCCGATTACGGCGTGCTGTTCGCCGACATGTTCTATGCCGACGCGACGCCCATTCCGTTCGACCGTTTCCACGCGCCGCGCATCGAGGTCGAGCTCGCCTTCGTGCTGAAGGCGCCGCTGCGCGGTCCCGACTGCACCATCTTCGACGTGCTCAACGCCACCGATTACGTCACGCCCGCGCTGGAGATCCTGGAGACGCGCATGCACCGCGTCGATCCCGAAACGGGCAGGACGCGCAAGGTGATGGACACGATCTCGGACAATGCGGCGAATGCCGCTCTCGTGCTCGGCGGCCGGCCGTTCCGCCCGATGGATGCGGATTTGCGCTGGATCGGCGCGCTGCTGTTCCGCAACGGCGAGGTCGAGGAGACCGGGCTTGCCGCCGGCGTGCTCAACCATCCCGCCAATGGCATCGCCTGGCTCGCCAACCGCCTCGCGCCGCATGACGAGCATCTCGCCGCCGGTGAGGTCGTGCTGGCGGGATCGTTCACGCGGCCGGTCGACATCCGACGCGGCGATACCTTTCATGCCGATTACGGCGCCTTCGGCTCGGTGTCGTGCCAGTTCGTCTGAACCAGCAACAAACAGGGAGCGCACCATGAGCGGTCAATCGCGGCGCAAGAGCATCCACATTGGCGGCTTCAAGCACGCCAACCCGATTCCGAACGCCAGCCGCATCGGCAATCTCGTGATGTCGGGCGTCATCCTCGGCCGCGATAACGCCGGCGTGATGCCGGAGAGTCTCGACGCCCAATGCGCCAACATGTTCGCGCACATGAAGGCGACGGTGGAAGCCGCCGGCGGCACCACCGACGACATCATCAAGATGACGGTGTGGCTGAAGGATCGCGGCAACCGCGGGCCCATCAATGTCGAATGGCTCAAGATGTTTCCGGACGAGCATTCCCGGCCCGCGCGCCATGCGCTGCCGATGGACAACATGGACGGCGGCGCGCTGGTGCAGTGCGACTTCACCGCCGTGATCGACTGAAGGAGCTTTCGCATGCCGACCTATCTGCCGTTCGATCCCAATCCACGCCGCCCGAGCAAGGCGCCGCCGCCGAAAACCGTCGACAGCCAGTTTCACGTGCTGGGTCCGATCGAGAAATATCCCGAACGTCCCGGCGCTGCCTATCGGATGCCGACCGCGACCTGGGAAGCCGCGCTACGCATGCATAAGGCGCTCGGCATCGAGCGCGGCATCATCGTGCAGACCACGACCTACGGCGCCGATCATGCCGTCGTGCTCGACGGCCTCGCCGCGATGGGCCCGAACTATCGCGGCTGCGCCAACGCACTGGTGTTCGCGGAGGCGGACGACGCCTATCTCGCAAAGCTGCATGATGCCGGCGTGCGCGGCGCGCGCTTTAGCTTTCGCCAGGAGCTTGGCGCCGTGCTGTCGGATGCGGATTTCGCCCGTGCGATTGCGCGCATCCGCGAGCTCGGCTGGTACGCCAAGATCCAGCCGGAGAAGGACGGCATCGTGTCGAGCGTCGCCAAATACGAGAATCTCGACGTGCCCGTGCTGATCGACCACATGGCGCGGCCGGATCCCGAAGCCGGCAAGAACGATCCGAACCTGCGCAAGATGCTGGAGCTGCTGGCCAAGGGCAATTTCTGGGTGATGCTGTCGCTCGGCGAGAAGACCTCGAAGGCCGGGCCCCCTTACGACGACGTGATCCCGATCGCACGCGCCTATATCGAGGCCGCAATCGACCGCTGCGTCTGGGCCAGCGACTGGCCGCATCCGGTCTCCGTCAAGCAGCCGCCGAACGACGCCGATTTGCTCGAGTTGATGTACCGCTACGTCGCGGATCAGACGGAGCTGGAGAAGATCCTGGTGCACAATCCGGCAAAACTGTTCGGCTTTCCGGATTAGAGCGCGAGACGATTAAGCCTGGTCGCAAGCACAGGCGCAGCGCGCTCCCTCTCCCGCTTGCGGGAGAGGGCTGGGGTGAGGGCTCTCACCACCAGGGGATTTCCTACGCAGGTCTCGGCAATCCCATTGTGGAGACACCCTCTCCCCAGCCCTCCCCCGCAAGCGGGGGAGGGAGCGGACCTCCGCTCTCGCTCACACCGCCGGCTGCTTCGCCAGCCGTTCCCGCACCCCGGCCGCGATCTCGAACGAGTGCAGCCGGGCGGCGTGATCGTAGATCTGCCCGGTGGTGATCAGTTCGTCTGCGCCTGTCTCGGCGATCAGCGCCGCCAGCTTCTCTTCCACCACATCGGGCGAGCCGACCGCGGAGCAGGACAGCGACTGGGCGACCATGGCCTTCTCCGCCGGCGACCACAGCGCGTCCATGTCATCCACCGGCGGCGGCAGCGGGCCCGGCGTGCCGCGGCGCAGATTGATGAACTGCTGCTGCAGCGAGGAGAACATCCGCTGCGCCTCCGCGTCGCTGTCGGCGGTAAACACGTTGACGCCGATCATCGCATAGGGCTTGTCGAGCTGCGCCGAGGGCTCGAAGCGCGCGCGATATTCGCGCAGCGCCGGCATCATCATCTGCGGCGCGAAATGCGAGGCGAACGCGAACGGCAGCCCCAGCATCGCGGCCAGCTGCGCGCCGAAGGTGCTCGATCCCAAAATCCATAGCGGAACCTTGGTGCCCATGCCTGGCACGGCGCGAATCGTCTGGTTCGGCTGCACGTCGCCGAGCAGCGCTTGCAGCTCCAGCACGTCATGCGGAAAATTCTCCGATGCCGTCGCGAGGTCGCGCCGCATCGCCCGCGCGGTGAATTGGTCGGTACCCGGCGCGCGCCCGAGCCCGAGATCGATCCGCCCGGGATAGAGCGAGTCCAGCGTGCCGAACTGCTCGGCGATGACCAGCGGCGAATGGTTCGGCAGCATGATCCCGCCGGAGCCGACCCGGATCGTCTTCGTTCCGCCCGCGATGTGCCCGATCACCACCGACGTCGCAGCGCTCGCGATGCCTGTCATGTTGTGATGCTCGGCCAGCCAGAACCGCTTGTAACCCCAGGCTTCCGCATGCCGGGCGAGATCGAGCGAATTGCGGAACGCTTGCGCGGCGTCGCCGCCTTGGCGGATCGGCGCGAGGTCGAGCACGGAGAAGGGGATCATGGGGGTACCGATGCGAAGGAGCTATGCCAGCCTATGTAGTGTCGGGGCGCAGGATAGGTAGAGCGCTTGCGAAACCCATCATCTTCTCCGTCCAACACTACGCGTTTGGTCGCTTCCGCTCGACCCTTCCTCGAAGCTGCCCGCGCGACCGTTCACAACAGCGTTATTGCGGCCAGTGGCGCCTTTCGCCGCAACTGGGCGTTTGGCGTTCGCTGCTGTATCGTTGGCGTGGCCATCGCGTTGGCCGCCAGGAGGAACCGACATGACCATGGTCCTACTCAATCGCCGCAACATGCTCGTCGCCGGCGGCAAGGTTCTGGTGAGCGGAGCTTTGGCGGCCGTCGTGCCCGGCCTCCTCTCGCCGGCCCGCGCCGACGGCCTCGCTCCGACCGAATCGATGTCGGGCGGCGCCAATAATTACCGCAAGGGTGCGGCGGTCGTGGATCGCATCGGCAAGGGCGGCTTCTGGATGAGCGGCACCGTGCGCCGCGCCGGTGACGGCGTGCCGCTCGCCGGCCAGCGTATCCAGATCTGGGCGCACACGGTCGAAGGCCAGGAGCACGAGCCGCAGAGCCACGGCGCCACGCTCACCGACAAGGACGGCAGGTTCCGGCTCGAGATGCCGCAGATCATTCCGATCTTCGGCCAGCCGCACGGCCACCTCGCCTATGACAGCGGCGAGTTCAAGACCGTGTTCCTGCGGCCGGTCATGCGGAGTGCCAAGGAAAGCAGTCTCGAGGCACATTTCGTCCTGCAGCCGACCTGATCGGGCCGGCGAATGACGGGTTGGAGATCGGCGCGGGTGATCCTGGTCTGGGTCGCCATTGCCCTGGCGATCGGCGTGCCGGTCGCACTGGCTGCGACAAGCGAGCAACTCGCGTGGCGCGGGCCGGTCTACATCCTCGCCGGATTCGCGGGGATCGTCGCGCTCGGTCTCGTGCTGGTGCAGCCGCTATTGACCGGCGGCTATCTGCCGCCGCTGTCGGCCTATCGCGGCCGGCGCGCCCATCACTGGATCGGCGGTGCGCTGGTGCTGGCCGTATTGGTCCACGTCGCCGGCCTCTGGATCACCAGCCCGCCCGACATGATCGACGCCTTGACCTACACTTCGCCGACGCCGTTCTCGCCCTTCGGCGTCACCGCGATGTGGGCCATCTTCATTGTTGCGCTGCTGGCGTCCCTGCGCCGGCGGTTGGAGCTGCGGCCGCGAACATGGCGCTTCATTCACATGCCGCTCGCGATCGTCATCGTCGCGGGCAGCGTGGTCCATTGCCTCCTGATCGAGGGAACGATGGAGACGATCTCGAAGGCCGTGCTGTGCGTGCTGGTGGTCGCAGCAACTGCAAAGGTCATGATGGACCTGCAGGTGTGGCGCAAGCGAAGGACGCTGCGCGAGGAGAGTGGTGCGCGGCAGTGACACGGCCGCGCCGAGACTCGTAGCCCGGATGAAGAGAAGCGCAATCCGGGACGACTGCGTCCGTAGTTGACGGCCCCGGATTACGGTTCGCTTCGTCCGGCCACGCAGCTCTGCTTGCCGCCCCCATTGACGCGGCGTAACTTCGCACCATGACCGTCCCCGCCCCCGATCTGAAAGCGTTCCTGCTCGCGACGCCGTTCTTCGGCGGCCTTTCGGACGGAAGCCTCGATCTCCTGATCTCCATGCTGGTCGAGCGCAGCTTCGAGGCAGGCAGCATTGTCGTGTCGGAAGGCGAGCCGGGCCGCTCGATGTTCATCGTCAAATCCGGCCGCCTCGCGGTCAGCAAACGGACGAAGGCGGGCCGCGTCATCCCGATCTCCGTGCTGCAGCCCGGTGACTTCTTCGGCGAGATGACGCTGATCGAGATGCAGAACCGCTCAGCAACGGTTATCGCGGAAAGTCCGACGCTGCTGTACGAGCTGACCGCGCAAAATCTCTACGCCTGTTACAAGGCCGACATCCACGCCTACGTCATCGTGCTGCAGAACATCAATCGCGAGCTGTGCCGGCGGTTGCGGCGGGCAGACGATCGGTTTGCGCGGCGCGCGGCGGATAACGACAATTGATCGTGCGTAGGATGGGATGACGGAGGTCTCTCAACTCTTCATTGCGAGGAGCCCTTGCGACGAAGCAATCCAGAGTCCTTCCGCGGAAAGATCCTGGATTGCTTCGCGGAGCCTGTCATCGGGCCGCGCTTCGCGCGGACCCGTTGGCTCGCAATGACGGAGTGCGCCGCTCGCTTGCGGACAATCCGCCCGTCCCGCAAGCCCGCGCCCTGATACGGCTACAGCAGCGCCATCGAGTGCAGCGAGTTTCTATGAAAGCCGAAGGCAACGATGCCGGAGAGAAGCAGCGCAGTCCCGGCCACGATCAGGCAAAACGCAAGCACTCTGGAAGCCTCTGGTTCGTCATCAATGACAAGGACGATAATGGATAAAATTTTACCGACAATCGAAAGGAAAAATTAACCTTACCGGTTGAGCCCGATCGCGACCCGTCGGGCAAAACGCCTAAATCCCGTCAATCCCCCACCGCAAAAATATTCTACTTTATCGAAATTCGGAATTGCGGCATATTCCCGCCATCCCGGCCCGAGGAGAGGGGCGATCGTACGTCGCAACGAACGTGGGTCGGGGTGCGGTGGACGCGGCTGCGTCGGGCACGGCAAGGCGGGACCAGGGCGGGTGAACCTCGTGAGGTCCTTCTCCGTGTGACGAACGGCGCCGTCGCGTACGGCTAAACCATGTGGTCCTGGCTGTCGTTGCTACAGCCAAGCCTTCGCGAAGATGCATCGGCCAACCGGACGTGTGCATCGGTTTTCGCGGAGGTGACGGAGGCCAGAAGGAATTCGGCTCCGGGGAGAGCAGGCATAGGCCGTCAACCCATCACGCAGGGAAGGCCGGGTGTTTTCCGGCCCACCTGTCGTCCGCTTGCGCATTTGCGTGTGCAAATTCTTCGCGCAGCGCGTCATGGGTGCCAGCCGGCACCCGGTCTTCCCTGCGCTCTCTTCACAAGAGAGGGCGAAAGAGGAGAGTAAAACTCGGGCGATTCATGCCGCGAGAACGCTGCTTCATGTGTGAATACAGACATGTGTGAATACAGAAATGACTGAGGCGTCGCGCCTCGGCGATGTCGCCGGAGTATCACTTGCGGGCGGCGATCGCTGTCAGCTCCAGCTTGACGCCCGGGCCGAGATCCGCAACGCCGACAGCCGCACGCGCCGGCAGATGGTCCGCGGTGAAATAGCGCTTCCACACCTCGTTGAATACAGCCTTGTCAGCGAGTTCGGCCATGAAGATCGTCACCTGCAGAACGCAGGAGAGATCGGAGCCGGCGCCATCGAGCAGGGTCTTCAACTGGCGCAGCACGTCGTCGGCCTGGCCCGTCATGTCGAGCCCCGCATCGTCAGGGACGATGCCGCCGATATAGAGCACGCCGTTATGCTCGACGATCTCGTGGAGCAGTCCTTCATAGGGCAGAGAACGGGTGATCACGATCGCATCCGTGGCTATTGCGGGCTCGCTGTCAAAGGCAAGGCTTTTCAACAGGGCTCGCTTCGATGGGAAAATGGTGCTGCCAGACAGGATTGAACTGTCGACCTCTCCATTACCAATGGAGTGCTCTACCACTGAGCTACGGCAGCATGTGCTGGTGAAGAATCGGGCGCCCGACGGGGCGCTACCAAGCGGGGCGATATCTGCCACAAGCCCCCCTCCTGTGCAAGCTTGCTAGGCCGGTCAAACCGAGAAAATCGGGTCGATATCGGGGCCAAAAGGTACGTTTCGGCGCGAAACTGCCGACTTTCCGGCGATTCGGGTTCCGAAATCCCCCGCCAACTGGTCAGTTGCTCCAAGCATCGGATTCGATCCATTTCGCGTTTCGCACGAATGGATCGCGCTCGCCTCTTGAGCTGTTGCCATTCGGTGGCATCCTGCCGCCGATCGCTGATATGGACCCGGCATGGCCGACGAGACCGACAAGAGCACGAACCAGGCGAGGACGTCCCGGGACGACCGCCTGAAATCGGCGCTGCGCGAGAACCTGAAGCGGCGCAAGCTGCAGGCGCGCGAACGCGCCGCGGGTACGGAGCCCTCGCAGAATGAAGATGGTTCCCTAAATGAGGGGGCCGCCGGCAAAGCCGGCACTTGAGAAATTGGAATGAGCGAGCATGACGATGGGGCAGAACGGCCAGCAAGCAACTGACGGTGAGGCGCGGATGTCGCGCTTCATCCGCCCCGAGCAGACCTTTCCGACGCTGACGCCCGCCGAGATCGAGCGCATCAGGCATTTCGGCGAAGTCCGCAGCTATGCCGACGGCGAGTTCCTGTTCGAGACCGGAAAGCCCGGGCCCGGCATGTTCGTGGTGCTGAAGGGCCATGTCGCCATCACCCAGCGTGATGGTCTCGGCCACGTGACCCCTGTCATCGACCAGGGACCGGGGCAATTTCTGGCCGAGCTCAGCCAGCTCTCGGGACAGCCGGCGCTCGTCGACGGCCGCGCCGAGGGCGATGTCGAAACGCTGCTGTTGCCGCCGGAGCGGTTGCGTGCGCTGCTGGTCGCTGAAGCGGAACTCGGCGAGCGCATCATGCGCGCGCTGATCCTGCGCCGGGTCAATCTGATCCAGGACGGCATGGGCGGTCCGGTGCTGATCGGTCCGTCGAACTCCGCCGGCGTGGTGCGGCTGCAGGGCTTCCTCACCCGCAACGGCCAGCCGCATCATCTGCTCGATCCCGCAAGGGATCGTGATGCCGCCGAGGTCATCGCGCGCTATTCACCGAAGCCGGAAGACTGGCCGCTGGTCGTTGCCCCCAACGGCGCCGTGCTGCGCAATCCCAACGAGACCGAGCTTGCCCGCGCCATCGGCATGATCGGCGGCGCCAAGGACGATCGCGTCTATGACGTCGCAGTCGTCGGCTGCGGCCCGGCCGGGCTCGCCACCGCCGTGTACGCAGCGTCGGAAGGATTGTCCGTCGCGGTGCTCGACATCCGCGCCTTCGGTGGCCAGGCCGGCGCCAGCGCGCGCATCGAGAACTATCTGGGCTTTCCGACCGGCATTTCCGGCCAGGCCCTGACCGCGCGCGCTTTCACCCAGGCGCAGAAATTCGGCGCCGACATCATGATCCCCGTGACGGTGAAGTCGCTCGACTGCACGCGGCATGATGGAGCGTTCGCGGTGGCGATCGACGGCAGCAGCCCCTTGCGTTCGCGTTCGGTCGTGGTCGCAAGCGGCGCACGCTATCGCCGGCCGGAGATCGCGAACCTCGACAAGTTCGAGGGACGCGGCGTCTGGTACTGGGCGTCTCCCGTCGAGGCGAAGCTGTGCGCCGGCGAGGAGGTCGCGCTGGTCGGTGCCGGCAATTCGGCGGGCCAGGCGGCCGTGTTCCTGTCGGGTCACGCCAAGAAAGTCCTGATGATCATCCGCGGCGGTGGCCTCGGGGCCAGCATGTCGCGTTATCTCATCGAGCGCATCGAAGCGACGCCGAACATCGAACTGATGTTCAACACCGAGATCAGTGCGCTCGAGGGCGACGAGGCCGCGCTGCTGCGGCGCATCCGCTGGAAGAGCCGGCTGTCCGACGACGAGGATTTTGCCGACATCCGCAATCTGTTTCTGTTCGTCGGCGCCGATCCCGCCACCTCCTGGCTCGACGGCTGTGGCGTGACGCTCGATCGCGGCGGCTTCGTCGTGACCGGCGCGCAGTCCGAGCAGAACCAGGGCAGGCTGGTGGCGCCGCTCGAGACGTCGGTGCCCGGCGTCTATGCCGTCGGCGACGTCCGCTCCGGCTCGGTCAAGCGGGTCGGCGGCGCCATCGGCGAGGGCGCCCAGGTCGTGGCCTCGCTGCACGGCTATCTCGGCGACGCCGCAAAACCGGCGCTTTGAGCAACGAGAAGTCAAGCGAATGGCAAGTCGAATGAGGCTTGCCATGACGCCGCGTCATGCGTGACTATCGCCTCGTCGCTAAGCCAATCGCGCGCGGAAAGAACAAACATTCCCAAGGGAGGATTAAATGGCCGAACTCGTCGTGCTCTACAAGACGCCCAAGGATGCTGCCGCCTTCGACAAGCATTATGCCGAGACCCACATTCCGCTCGCCAAGAAACTTCCCGGCTTGAAGAACTACGCGGTCAGCACGGGCGCGGTCGGCTCCCCCGCCGGACCGTCGGGGATTCATCTCGTCGCCATTCTCACCTTCGACAGCGTGGGCGACATCCAGAAGGCCTTCGGCAGCGAAGCGGGCAAGGCGGCTGCAGGCGACGTGTCGAAATTTGCGAGCGGCGGTGCCGATCTGCTGATCTTCGACACCAAGGACGTGTGAGATTTCGATTCAACTTTCGTCGAAGATATCGTAGCCCGGATGGAGCGCAGCGCAATCCGGGACAACGGCTTCCGCTCGCGAGAGCCCCGGATTACGCTGCGCTCCATCCGGGCTACAAACCACTGCCGTCGTTTGTGACAGCGGTGCAAAAAATTCAGCCAATGCGTTTTTCGATTCGCACGATGACGCATGGCTGGGCACCTGCATGTGACGTCAACGCAGGTGGCAATCCCATGAGGGTCGTAATACTAATCTCCTGAATTTTAATTCCGGACGATCAGGAGACGATGTCATGGTCCTTGGCTTGAGCTTGCCCGCCTTCACGATGGTCCATGTCGTCATCAGTCTGATCGCCATCGCGGCCGGGCTCGTCGTGATGTTCGGCCTGCTCGGCTCGAAGTCGATGCCGGGCCTGACCGCGATCTTCCTGGCCTTCACGATCCTGACCAGCGCCACCGGCTTCCTGTTTCCGTTCGAGAAGCTGCTGCCGTCGCACATCATCGGCATCATCTCGCTGGCGCTGCTCGCGATTGCCTGCTTCGCGTTGTATGCCATGAAGCTCGCGGGCGCCTGGCGTCCGGTCTATATCGTGACCGCGATGATCTCGCTGTATTTCAACGTCTTCGTGCTGGTCATCCAGTCGTTCCTCAAGGTGCCGGCGCTGGCCGCGCTCGCGCCGGCGGTGGCGCCGGCGCCGCCGTCGGGGCCGGTGTTCGCGGCGGTGCAGGGCGTCGTGCTGGTGTTCTTCGTCGTGCTCACCATCGGCGCCTGGCGCCGCTTCAAGCCGATGGCATTTGCCTGATCACACGATTCTCAAGGTCTCGGTCGATGCGTGGCGTCGCATTCGGGATCCCGCGCGATTATCTGCGCAATGTCGGCGCGTGCCTGATCACGCGCAACGCAACCGAGCTTCATTGAGAGAGAGCGATCATGCCCACCATCACCACCAAGGACGGCGTCGAGATCTTCTACAAGGATTGGGGCAGTGGCCAGCCGATCGTGTTCAGCCACGGCTGGCCGTTGTCGGCCGACGACTGGGACGCGCAGATGATCTTCTTCGCCAACAACGGCTATCGCGTCATCGCCCATGACCGCCGCGGCCATGGCCGCTCGTCGCAGGTTTCCGACGGCCACGACATGGATCACTACGCCGACGATCTCGCGGCCGTCACCGCGCATCTCGACCTCAAGAACGCCATCCATGTCGGCCATTCCACCGGCGGCGGCGAAGTCGTGCACTACATCGCCCGCCACGGCGAGAGCCGGGTGGCGAAGGCTGCGATCCTCTCCGCCGTGCCGCCGCTGATGGTGCAGACCGCGGCCAATCCCGGCGGCCTGCCGAAGAGCGTGTTCGACGACCTGCAGAAACAACTCGCCGCCAGTCGCACGCAATTCTATCGCGATCTCCCCGCCGGCCCGTTCTACGGCTACAACCGTCCCGGCGCCAAACCGTCGGAAGCGGTGATCCAGAATTGGTGGCGCCAGGGCATGATGGGCGGCGCCAAGGCGCATTACGACGGCATCGTCGCGTTCTCGCAGACCGACTTCACCGAGGATCTGAAGAAGATCACCGTGCCGGTGCTGGTGATGCATGGCGACGACGACCAGATTGTGCCCTACGCCGATTCCGGGCCGCTGTCGGCCAAGCTGCTGAAGAATGGTACGCTGAAGACCTACAAGGGTTTCCCGCACGGCATGCCGACCACGCACGCCGAAACCATCAACGCCGACCTGCTGGCGTTCTTCAAGGCGTAAGGCGCCTCACGTCAAGATCGCCCTGATCGCAAGGAAACGCCGACCGGTGTATCCTTGCGACAGGGCGGTCGCTGCATGAGCTCGGCGCCGGCACGGATTCCACCGAGCAGGGATCGCGAATGTGGGCGCGGATCAAGGGCAGGACCGAGAACGACCTGCTCAAGCTGGCGTTCAGGGCTGCCTGCATGTTCCGGCCCGGCGCGATCCAGCCGCTGCACGGCGCCCGGTCCAAGACCGCCTGGGTGCAGGCGGTCGATGCCGCAACCGGGCCACTCTGGTCGGTGCTGCGCCGGATCTCGCCGCGGCTGGTGACCTCGACCGAGCAGATCGACCGCACCATGATCCGGGTCGCCCGCGAGGGGTATCCGCGGAAGGTGCTGGAGATGGCGGATATCAATAGCCTCCAGCCTGCCGGCCCGTTAGTTTGAGCGGAAATATCGCGGCCCGCGCGCGTTGAGGCCTGTCCACCTCCAGAGGAGAAAGCGTTGGCGATGTCGCCCCAGCTCAAACTGATCGCCCTCGACGCCGACGATCTCGCCGTGATCTCGACCCATGTCCAGGATGCCCGGGTCCAGGTCTCCGACATCATCTGGCGGCAGAGCGAGAAGCGGCTCGTGGTCGGCATGAGCCGGCTGGACTGGGAGCAGACGCTGGAAGGACAGACCGAGCCGCGCCGGCTGGTCTCTGCGCTGCGCTTCGACCGCGTCCTTGCCTGCAAGGCGCGCAACATCGATTTGGCTGCGCCCGAGAAGGTCATGGACCTCGTCGGCATCGAATTTCACCCGAGGGATGGGCTTGAGAGGGAGCCCGGCGGCAGCGCCCTGCTGTTGTTCGCGGAAGGCGGCGCCGTCCGGCTCGACGTCGAATGCCTCGAATGCGAGCTGACGGACCTCGGGGACGACGTGCTGGGAACGGGGCTGGAGATCGAGGGGGAGCTGTGAGGACCCCCGGTATGCCAGCCGCGTCGCCTCGGGCCCGTGCCCGAACGGCCGGCTTGCGAGGGTTGACGCCGCTTCCCCGCCGCGCCATTGAGCAGGGGACATGGTGCGCCAATCCGCCCCAACGACCAGCCGGAAGCCAAGCCAGACATGCCCGTTCGCCTCGACCGCAGCAGCGCCGATTTTGACCAGCGATTCGCGGCCTTCCTCGCCGCCAAGCGCGAGGTCTCGGCCGACGTCGAAGCCGCCGCGCGCGCGATCGTCGACGACGTGGCCAGGCGGGGCGATGCAGCGCTGCTGGAGGCCACCGCCAAGTTCGACCGCCTGAAGCTTGACGCATCCGGCCTGCGCATTACCGGCGACGAGATCGAGGCGGCGACCAAGGCCTGCGAGCCTGCGACGCTGGATGCGCTCAAGCTCGCGCGGGACCGCATCGAGACCTATCACCGCCGGCAGCTGCCGCAGGACGAGCGCTTCACCGACGCGCTCGGCGTCGAACTCGGCTGGCGCTACACCGCGATCGAATCGGCCGGCCTCTATGTACCCGGCGGCACCGCGGCCTATCCGTCCTCGGTGCTCATGAACGCGGTGCCTGCGAGGGTCGCCGGCGTCTCGCGCCTCGTGATGGTGGTGCCTTCGCCGGACGGCAAGCTCAATCCGCTGGTGCTGGCGGCGGCGTATCTCGGCGGCGTCACCGAGATCTATCGCGTCGGCGGCGCGCAAGCCGTGGCGGCGCTGGCGCACGGCACCGCGACGATTGCGCCAGTCGCAAAGATCGTCGGCCCCGGCAACGCCTATGTCGCCGCCGCCAAGCGGCTGGTGTTCGGCAAGGTCGGCATCGACATGATCGCAGGTCCCTCCGAGGTGCTGGTGATCGCCGACGACACCGGCAATGCCGACTGGATCGCCGCCGATCTCCTCGCACAGGCCGAGCACGATGCCAGCGCGCAGTCGATCCTGATCACCGATTCCGCGCGCCTTGCCGCCGACGTCGAGAAGGCGGTCGAGGCGCAGCTGAAGACGCTGCCGCGCGCCGCGATCGCAGCCAGCTCCTGGGCCGATTTCGGCGCCGTCATCATGGTGAAGAACCTCACCGACGCCATTCCGCTCGCGGACGCCATCGCCGCCGAGCATCTCGAGATCATGACCGTGGATCCCGACGCGCTGGCCGCGAAGATACGCAATGCCGGCGCGGTGTTCCTCGGGCCGCATACGCCGGAGGCGATCGGTGATTATGTCGGCGGCTCCAACCACGTGCTGCCGACGGCGCGCTCGGCGCGATTCTCCTCGGGCCTGTCGGTGCACGACTTCATCAAGCGCACCTCGATCCTGAAATGCGGCCCGGATCAACTGCGTGCACTCGGACCTGCCGCGATGACGCTCGGCAAGGCCGAGGGGCTTGACGCCCATTCGCGTTCGATTGGATTGCGCCTCAATCTGTCATGACAGAGCTGCCCGAACAGGACGACTCCAGCAATCGCATCGTCGGCGTCACGCTCGACGAGGACTCGATCGGCCGTTCCGGGCCCGACATCGAGCACGAGCGCGCGATTGCGATCTACGACCTGATCGAGCAGAACCTGTTCGCGCCCGACGGCGCGGAAGGGCAGGGCCCGTTCACGCTGCATCTCGGCATCACCGGCAACCGCCTGATGTTCGACATCCGCCGCGAGGACGGCACGCCCGTGGTCGCGCATCTGTTGTCGCTGACGCCGTTCCGGCGGATCGTGAAGGACTATTTCATGATCTGCGACAGCTATTACCAGGCGATCCGCACCGCGACCCCCGACAAGATCGAGGCCATCGACATGGGCCGCCGCGGCATCCATGACGAGGGATCGCGCACGCTGCAGGAGCGGCTGAAGGGCAAGGTGCGGGTCGATTTCGAGACTTCGCGCCGGCTGTTCACGCTCATTACCGTCCTGCATTGGAAGGGGTAAGCGCATGATCCCGAAAAGTGGGAACCGGTTTTCGGATCGGATCATGCGCAAAAATAACAGAGCGTAAGCGATGGCTGCGCCGCCACGCGCAAGCAGTCCGCAGTCCGTGCTGTTCGCCTGTGCGATGAACAGCGTGCGTTCGCCGATGGCCGAGAGCCTGCTGCAGCACATGTTTCCGCAAGGCCTCTACGTGAAGTCGGCCGGGGCGCGGAAAGGCGAGCTTGATCCGTTCGCGGTGTCGGTGATGGCCGAGCTCGGCCAGGACATCTCCGCCCACAAGCCGCAGACCTTCGAGGAGCTCGAGGACTGGGAGGGGCTGAATTTCGACCTCATCATCACGCTCTCGCCGGAGGCGCACCACAAGGCGCTGGAGCTGACGCGGACGCTGGCGGCCGACGTCGAATACTGGCCGACGCAGGACCCCACCACCATCGAGGGCAGCCGCGACCAGAAGCTCGCCGCCTATCGCGAGGTCTGCGATCAGCTCTTGATGCGCATCCGCAGGCGCTTCGCGAAATTGGGCTCGGCGCCAGTCTGACACGAGGCCTTGCGTAACACCCGCGTCACAGAGCGCAGGCAGATGCGTGGTCGGAAACCTCGAATCGTCAAACCCGGGGTTCCCGGGTTGTGAAATCAGCCCCCTTCCGATAGGTTCCGCGCGCAATTCACCCCCTGCTCATTCCCCCAAATCACCTGATGCTTGGCCGCCCCAAATTCGTACTTGCCTCCGGTTCGCCGCGGCGCCTGTCGCTGCTCAACCAGGCCGGCATCGAGCCGGATGCGCTCCGGCCGGCCGACGTCGATGAGACGCCGAAGCGGGGCGAGCTGCCGCGCGCCTGCGCCAACCGGCTCGCGCGGGCCAAGGCCGACGCGGCGCTCAAATCGGTGCAGCTCGACGACGAGCTGCGCGGCGCCTTCATCCTCGCCGCCGACACGGTGGTCGCGGTCGGCCGCCGCATCCTGCCCAAGGCCAATCTGGTGGATGAAGCCGCGCAATGCCTGCGCCTGCTGTCGGGCCGCAACCACCGCGTCTACACCGCGATCACCCTAGTGACGCCGCGGGAGGCGTTCCGCCAGCGCCTGGTCGAGACCCGCGTCCGCTTCAAGCGGCTCTCGGAAGACGACATCCAGGCCTATATCGGCTCCGGCGAATGGCGCGGCAAAGCCGGCGGCTACGCCGTGCAGGGCATCGCCGGCTCCTTCGTGGTGAAGATGGTGGGGTCCTACACCAACGTCGTCGGCCTGCCGCTCTACGAGACCACCACGCTGCTCGGCGGCGAGGGCTTTCCGATCCGCTTCGGCTGGCTCAACGCCACCGCGGTGTGAGCCGCTCGCCGAACAAAATCGCGAAAACAACCCCATGCACAGTAGAATGGCCTGACGGGGCGCAAGCGCCGCCGCCCGCGGAACCGTTGCCCGACAGGCTCTTGAACCCCTTCACACCCCGCAAACTGCCGACATCATGGACGACCCCGTCAAAAAGCCCGCCAGCCCGCTCAAGACCTGCCCGATCTGCGGCAAGCCGCAGTCCGAGGCGACCCGTCCGTTCTGCTCGTCGCGCTGCCGCGACGTCGACCTGAACCGCTGGCTGAAAGGCTCCTACGTCATCCCCGGCCGCGACGACGAAGTCGACGACGTAGAATGAATAACGACATCAATGAGTTATCTGATCATGCGCCCCGCCGCGCGCCAGCCGCGGCAGCTTGTGCACAGCCGGGCCGCGCCCGGCGAAGCCACTTGGCGAAGCCGGGTGGACAGGCCGCCCCTAGCCCACTATAAACCGCCCGCTCGATGGGCTTTGGCCCCTCTCTTGGAGCGCGCCCAGGTAGCTCAGTTGGTAGAGCATGCGACTGAAAATCGCAGTGTCGGTGGTTCGATTCCGCCCCTGGGCACCATTTTCCACTGTCGCTGATATGCTGCAGTTGATGGTCGGGAACTCAAGGCAAAATGCGCGTCGCGCGCGTATCGCGATTTACGGTTGCATATAGTCTAAATTCTCAGCACTGTTCAGACTGAAACAGCACCGTGGGGGCGGGGTGACTTTCCTTTGTACAGGATGCAATGAGCCTGTTGCGCAGGAATTGCGGTACTGCAGTGTTTGCGAGCGTGACGTTGGTTTCCCAAATGTCAGACGATCGCAAAGGGCAGACGAAAGCGAAGCGCTGATTGAGAGGGTGAGGCAGGCGCGAGCGTCTGCCGAAATAAGGGGCGCGACGGCTGTTCTTGACAGCTTTGTTCAGAAGGTTGGCGCCTCAAAGGCCGTGATGAACAGAAAGCTTACGACAATTCACTCCTGGCTTTCTTCAGATAGCCCGTACTTCTTGTCGTTTCACCCGCAGATCCGGGATCATTCGCTGCTAGCTCGGGATAACGTGTGGGATCAGCAACGAATTGCGGCGGAGAACACAGTTAATCCAATCTATTTCACCGAACTGAAATTTGCCGCTCTGAGCTTAGACCAACGCGGTCTGACATATTACGGGGCATACTGCGTAGTACTTCGCGAGCAATTAATCCAAGATAGGGCGAGTGTTTTCGAGGAAAATCCGTTCGTATTCAATCCAAAACATCACGTCTTTTCTAGTCAGCAACCCCCATTAGGCTATCGAGCTACTTGGCTGCAACGAGGGATGCTTGCTGAAGCCAAGCTGGCACATAAAATTTCGCCAGCTACGCGGGAAAATGACTTCATCACGATCCTAATGGGAGCCAATCGTGATGACGCTGATTGTGATTTTATAGAGGTTCATATTTATGGAATGCTTCACAAGAGAGCAATAGAGAGAGTGGTCGGCCCAAACCCCACCGATCAGTACGACCGTGCGATTTGGAATGACTGCAAGCGAAAATTGAAGTCGCTTGGTGCGACGGTAGAAGAAATATGATCGAAGCTTTGGTATCAGGCCAAGCTGCCGCCTACGCAATTTTGGGCAAGTCAACCGTTGTTCATCATTTAGGCGGTCATACGACGTCTTTGCCTAGGGGGGCGGTAGGCTTCGCCTTCCAAGGCTGCACGGATGTGCGACAGATCAAAGCGAAGTCAGAGAAGGAAGTTGCCGCGCTTTGCAAGCTAGAGCGAGACGTCGATCGTGCTTTGCGGCTTCTCTTGATGATTTTCGAGGACCCATTCGAAGAAGTTGAAACTCTTCGAGAATTACTCGATGCCCTAGTTGATCATCCATTCGTCATGGAAGGCCTTGAAAAGGCGATGTATGTCGCGACGCTTCCCATAAGGTGTGATGTGAGTGCCCTCGCCGAGGTTTTTCGACCGTCTCGTGTGCTATCTAGATTCTTCGAACAACTTTCAGCGGATCAACCACTAATTGCTAGAGTTAGAGAAGCGTTGGACGCTGTTCCAAAAAGCACATTCAAGACGGTGGCGAAGTACGAGGTGTTTCAAGCGGCAGTGTTTTCCGCTGGATTCCAGCGCGATCTAGTTTTGTCGCTACGTTCGGGCAAGCCGGTTGATCTGGCTATTTTGAAGTTCACAGGAGAACTCAGGCATATCGAGGGTGCACGAGATGCGATCCAACTATGGACCGCAGAAATGCGGTCAAATCGAAAGCCCCTCCCGTCAAACGCCCTTGAGGAAGAGGATGAGCTAGACCACCCGGAGCGCTCTTTCGGTGAGGCTGGAAGGAAGATACTAGAACGCGTTCTCATCCAGCAGAATGCAATCAGGGAGCGTCTGAAGAGTCGGGATTTAGAAGGAGCGCGAAGGTTTGCAAGGCAATTGATCGAACAGCAAGCGTCTAATTCGAGCAAGGAGCAAATTGGCAAGTCATTGAGCCGCCTATCGATCTTGGCGAAGCAACAGGGAGTGCCGGAACTCCAATTAGAATGGGCCGAACAAGCTGTCGAACAAAACCCTTACGATGCAATAACCTTCGCCCATCTTATCGATGCTCTAATCTGCTCCAATCGACTGCATGATGCGGAAAAGTTGGTCCACGAACTGGAGGAGAAGAGCGACACTTTGTTCCTGCGCACCGCAAGAGCGAGATTGCTTCGCGTCACGGGTCGTTATCCGGAGGCTCGCGAGAAGTACTTGCAGGCAGTATCCAGCTTCCCAAATGACCCCGAGGTCAGGCATGCGAAAGCTGGTGCTGTGGAGACCCTACGGGATCTAGGTCTCTACGATCTCGCTCTCAAAGAATATGAAGTGTTAGTGGCGGAAGATCCACTGAATCAAGTTTTTCAGTGTGGACTGGCGTCCGTGTGTATGGACTTGGGATTGTTCGATCGAGCAATTGCAGGCTTCAATAAGGCAGGCGACAGAAGGAACACTATCGCGCTAAACGGAAGGGCAACGGCATACAAATTGGCAGGAAAGTTTGATGCCGCTATCCGTCTATACGATCAAGTCATAGCAGAGTTCCCTAACGATGTAGTTAGCCTCTGTGGGAAGGCTGAGGTGTATAGGGCCCAAGGCGACTTGCTTCAGGCATTGAGCGCCTTCGAAACTGCAGTTGACCGTAGTCCATTTACCTCGGGTCCGGTTGCTGGGAAGGTAAATGTGTTACGAGACCTTGGCCGACTTGACGAACTTGAAGAATTCTTGGAAGCCGCGACTAAAAAATTTCCCTACGATCATGCAATTGCGTCGGGATATGCAGACGTTCTTCGAGTTACCGGTCAGCTTCCAAACGCACTAGCTGCCTATGATGCCGTTCTACAGAAATTTCCGTTTGCCATAAGTGCTAGGATGGCGAGAGCAAACGTTCTCAGGAGGTTAGATCGGCCCGAGGAGGCGCTGCGTGACTACAACCGCCTGTTGGCGGAGCGCCCTTACCTTGCCAGTGCAAAACACGCAAAAGCGTCTTTGCTCTTGGAAAAAGGCGATTACCACGCTGTGGAAGGTCTGATATCCGAGAGGCAGCCTCGAAGCTATGAAGAGTGGACGGGATTTTTTCTAAGGGCGATGCTGTATCAATCGAAGGGTCAAACCTTCAAGAGCATGAAGCTCCTGGAAGAAGGAATGAAGCGCACGCCATTCGCGAGACAGCGCAGACTGTTTGCGGCTGCCTTTAGCAGACAGAGAATACGGTCAGGAGAACCATCTCTCGCCGTTAAGTCTATCGATGCGAGTCCTAACGAAGTATCCAATATCATTCGCCTGCATGCGCTGGCTGCATCTGGTCGAGATATCTTGGCGAAAGAGGCTTGGAGCGCAATGTCGCACGCGAAGCCGCACATATCCTCCGAAATAATCGACCTCGCTGGTGAGATTGCACGCAGATATCGCGTGATTGAAGGCGGTCCCGAGAGAACAGTCGAATGGATCTACCAGATGGAAACAAAGCTTATGCTGGAAGAGGCGACGAGCGGCTCTTTCGAAATGAAACGAGCCGCTGCATGAAGGACAAACCTGCATCCGGCAAGGCTTTCGAAATATAGTCCGCTGAACCCCCTCACCCCCTCCGCGCAAACACCAGTTGCCCCACGTCGATCTTCCCGGCCCTGAACCCGGCCTCGCAGTAGCAGAGATAATATTCCCACAGCCGCCGGAACGGCTCGTCGAATCCGAGCGCGGTCAGGTCGGTCCAGGCTTGGCTGAAATTGTCGCGCCAAAGCGAGAGCGTCCGTGCGTAGTCCTGGCCGAACAGGCGCTCGCGAATGACCGGCATCTCAAAGCGTTCGCCGAGCGCGCGCAGGATGTTCGTCGACGGCAGCATGCCGCCCGGGAAGATGTAGCGCTGGATGAAGTCAACGCGCTGGCGGTAGCTGCCGAAGAGCTCGTCGCTGACGGTGATGGCCTGGATGCCGGCGAGACCGCCGGGCTTGAGCCGCTGGTTCAGCTGATTGAAATAGGCCGGCCAGAACTGCTCGCCGACGGCCTCGATCATCTCGATGGAGGCGATGCGGTCGAAGCGGCCGTCCTGGTCGCGGTAATCCTGCAATCGAATCTCGACCTTCTCGGCGAGCCCGGCCTCGTGGATCCGGCGCCGGGCAAAATCATGCTGCTCCTTGCTGATCGTGAGGGCGAGCACGCTGGCGCCGTAAGTCTTGGCGGCGAATTCGGCAAAGCCGCCCCAGCCGCATCCGATCTCGAGCACGCTCTGACCGGGCTGCAATTCGATGGCCTGCGCCAGCTGCTCGTATTTGTGCTCTTGCGCGGCGGGAAGGTCGGCTGTCTCGGCCGGAAACAAGGCCGATGAATAGGTCATGCTGGAATCGAGCCACGCCGCGAAGAACTCGTTGCCGAGATCGTAGTGACGGTGGATGTTGTGCCGCGATCCTTGCCGGGTGTTGCGGCGCAGGAGATGGACTGCCCGCCGGCACAGGCGGACCAGCATGTTGCCGGCAAAGGCGTTGTCGACCAGATCTTCGTTGAGACAGAGCACGTAGAGAAGCTGGGCAAGATCGGGCGTGGTCCAGTCGCCGCGAATATAGGCCTCGGCCATGCCGATATCGCCGCCGATAACGAGGCTGCGCGCGAACCTGTAATTATTGAGCTCGATCGTGGCCGACGGACCCGGAAGCTGGCCACGCAACGTCACCATCCTGTGGTCGGGCAGGCGCACGTGAACGGTGCCGCACCGAAGTTGCGACGCAAGGCGCAGGGCCAGTCGGCCAAAGAACGGGACGCCATCGAATTGCATGGCCTGATGGGTGGCTGCGAGGTCCATGGTCTAGATCTCACGTTGTTTCAAACGAGGCACGTAGGGAACACCTTTCAACCAGAGCCGCATCGCTTCCCAGTGAATGGCTGCGATGATCTTAAACGTCAGGAAGGGCAGGCCGACCAGCGCCGCCAGCAGGGAGCGGCTGGTCAAGGCCTGACGTCGTCCGAAGAAAGCTGCCGCAAACATCGCGCCCTGCTCGCTACTCTGCAGGATCCTGACTTTGACATCCTGCTGCGGTGGAGAAACGCTGAAGCGGTAACGTGTTTCCATCTCCATGAAGGGCGAGACGTAAAACTCCTTCGGCTGGCTTTGCCGGATGGCGCAGCCCGCGGCCGCCTCTTGCACCGGCAAGACGTAGGAATGCATTTCGCCGAAGGTGTTACGGACTTCGTAGATCAGCAGCGCAGGAGTGCCGGAGGCGCCGTAGCAAAAATAGACCGAAAGCGGGTTGAACACGTAGCCGAGCAGTCTGGGATAGCAGAGAAGCAGAACGCGGCCTCCGGAGAGGTCGATGCCGCGTTCCGCTGCGAGGCGCCGGACGTGTTGGCTGAGGCCCGCGCTGGTGCCTTCGCCGTGATCGCGCTCGTGGAAGCTGAAAGCCGCCGATCGATTGACGCCGAACAGCCGGGATTGGCGATCGGCTTCGTTCAACCGATCGAGGTCGATCAGCAGGCTCATCACGCGGTAGGTGAACCTGTGCTGCACGGGCCGCCATCGCGCGTGCATCACTTTTCCCCAATAGAGCGCAGCGGGCGCCGTTGCATCCTCCACTCTGGCTGGTTTGGCAGGAACCATCACTTTACTCGGCAGCGTCGGCCAGCAACGGCTCTGTCTGGCCCCACGGAACTTCGCTGCCAAGCGCCGCGGCAACCGAGATGCCGGCCTGCAAGCCGTCCTCGTGAAAGCCATAGCCGGTCCAGGCGCCGCAGAACCAGGTCCGGCGACGGCCCTGGATGGCGGGGAGCC
The DNA here is from genome assembly GCF_002266435.3 of Bradyrhizobium amphicarpaeae. Taxonomy (NCBI): domain Bacteria; kingdom Pseudomonadati; phylum Pseudomonadota; class Alphaproteobacteria; order Hyphomicrobiales; family Nitrobacteraceae; genus Bradyrhizobium; species Bradyrhizobium amphicarpaeae. The sequence continues at coordinate 6,546,032 of NZ_CP029426.2, read as the reverse complement.
GTCGCTGCGCCGCGAACGCCGCCAGATCGTATTGCGGATGGTCGAAGCTGAACTTTCCAAACGTCAGCTCGGCCGCCGGCTCGAAAGGAGGGTTGAGGCTGACGAACACCGGCTTGCGCTCGTCGATGCCCTGCAGCCGGTTCATCCAATAAGTCACCGCGACATCGTTCCGGGCAGCCGTGTGCCGCTGCCATCGCAGGAAGTTCCAGGATGCCCAGGCCTGCCGCCGTTTCGGCATGAGGCGGGCATCGCGGTGCAGGTAAATGGTGTTCGGAGCATACCTGATGGCGCCGAGAATGGAACGTTCCTCGGCATCGGCATCCGACAGCGCCGCCAGGGCCTGATCGCTGTGACAGGCCATCACCACGGCATCGTAACTTTCCTCACCGCCCTGACTGTCGCGGACGATCACGCCATGCCCGGTTCGGTCGATCGATGTGACTGCGCATCCCAGACGAATGTTGTGCGCGAACGAAGCGGTCAGCTTGTCGACATAGCGCCGGCTGCCACCCTCCACGGTCCGCCAGCGCGGTCGATCCAGGTGCAGGAGCCGGTGGTTGTCGAAGAAGGCGACGAAGTTCTCCGCCGGAAAGGACAGGATGTCGTCGGACGGGGACGACCAGATCGCGGCTCCCATCGGGCCGAGATAGTCGGAGAACAGCCGCGGCCCGAAGGATTGCCCGCTCAGATATTCGCCGAGCGTCAGGTTTTGCAGCTGGCCGGCACGCAGATCGGCAACGGCCTGCCTGTTGAACCGCGCAACCTCCGCCAGCATGCGAAAGTACGACGGCGAAGCGAGGTTGCGCGGCTGGGCGAACAGGCCGCGGGCGGTCTCCCATGCAGTCTCGCCGCCGCCCCGCCACTCGAACCGGCCCTGGTCGGCGGAGAGGGCGAAGCTCATGCAAGTCTCGACGGTCTTCACGCCCAGATGCGCGAACAGCGACGTCAATTGCGGATAATTCGTCTCGTTGAACACGATGAAGCCGACATCGACGTCGAGGGGCTTGCCGTCATAGTCGATTCGAACCGTGTGGCTATGTCCCCCTGGCTGTTGCTCGCGTTCGTAAACGGTGACGGCGTAACGCTTCGACAGGAGCCATGCGGCGGCATTGCCGGCGATTCCCGTCCCGATCACGGCCAAACGCATTCTCTTTCGCCCCCACTGCGGTACCGTCAGCTGCGGTCCTCGAAGCACCAGACAGGAAACGTTTGGCGGGAGGGCGCGGATCACTCGCCAGAGCCCAGCGCCGGGGGTGAAACCGCGGCCCGGACATGGCGTATCGACAGGGTCAATTCGGGTGAGGGCATGATCCTTCCGTACATTCAGGCGATCGGCTGCATGGCGCTGGCCTTCTGCCTCTTGATGGGACTGGCCTGGGCCGTCCAGCAGCGCACGGGCAATTCCGGCTGGGTCGACGCGATCTGGTCCTATTCGTGCGGTCTCGTCGGTGCGGCCGGTGCCTTGTGGCCGCTTGACGGCTCCTTGCAGGGCCGCCAAGTGCTCGTTGCAGGGCTTGTGCTGCTCTGGTCGGTTCGGCTTGGGACGCACATTGCGCGTCGTTCTGCAGCGGGGATCGACGATCCCAGATATGCAAATTATGCGCGCGAATGGGGAGCGGATGCCCCGCGCCGGATGTTCTTCTTCCTGCAATCACAGGCGCTGGTCTCGCTGCCGCTCCCTTTCGCCGTGTTCCTCGCAGCGCACGCGCCGGCGCCGGAACTGCGGCTGCAGGACTATATCGGCGTCGTCATCATCCTGATTGCCGTCGCTGGCGAGGACCTGGCGGACCGGCAGCTGCGGCGCTTCAAACACGACCCGTCAAGCAAGGGACAGGTCTGCGATGTCGGTCTGTGGCGCTGGTCGCGTCATCCCAACTATTTCTTCGAATGGCTGGGCTGGCTGGCTTACCCGGTCATCGCGCTATCGCCGGACTATCCATGGGGCTTGGCCAGCCTGGCAGCGCCCGCGATCATGTACTGGATCCTGGTCCATGTGACGGGCATCCCCCCGCTCGAGGAGCAGATGCTGCGGTCGCGCGGCGACCGCTTTCGCGCGTATCAGGCGCGCACCAGCGCATTTTTCCCCTGGCCGCCGCGCCGGATCTGAGCGGGCGTCTCGAAGGAGAGACGAAACCGCTCGAAGTGATCCGCCACGGCTTGTCGAGCGTTAATCTGACGACCGGCCGACAAGCGCGCCGGATGCAGCGCGACGAGACACACGGACATGAGTCTTTTTTTGATCTATCTGGCGGTGGCCGTGACCTTCGTTGCTGTCGACATGGTCTGGCTGACCATCATGGTCGACAAGCTGTATCGGCCCGTGCTGGGCGACATGTTGCGGGCTCAACCCGATCTTCCGGCCGCGGCCGCGTTCTATCTGCTGTATCCCCTCGGCCTGATCTGGTTCGCCGTGCTGCCTGCGCAGCAGGACGGCGGCGCGCTGCGCGCCTTCACATCCGGCCTGCTGCTCGGCTGCTTCACCTATGCGACCTACGATCTGACTAACCAGGCGACGCTGCGGAACTGGTCGACCGGGCTGACCCTTGCGGACGTCTGTTGGGGATCGTTCCTCGCGGGCATCAGCGCCTGGATCGGGTTTCTCGTCGCGCAAAAGCTGTCGCACTGAGCGACGGCGCCGGGCCACATCAGCGTGCCGATCGCGTCAGGTATGCGATCGGCCTCCGAGCTGCTCGACCGCCTCTCTGGTTTCCGCGATCTTGTCGGACAAGGATATGAAGGCCTTCTGAGCCTGCAGCTTCGACTCCTCGTCGAGCACGAGGCTCGCGAGATCGACCAATCGGTCGCCCATGCACTCCATGATTGCGAGCAGCCGGTCGACGCCGGCTGCAGGCTCGTCGGCCACGATTCGCTCGACTTCCCTCACGATGGTTTCGAGCCTTGCGATCGAGGAGACGAGCCGATCGCCTCCACGCCTGGGAAATTCAAGGATCTCTGCGTCCATGCGCGCTTCCCCGCCGCCTTCAGGCCGCCGCCATCGTGGCCAGGCAATCCTTGCGCACGACGAGAATGGTTCGGTGCAGCCAGGTCTTGATGGTGCCGACCGGCACACCGAAGCGCCGCGACAGGCTGGCGCGGCTCTCGCCTTCCAGATAGGCGAGAGCGACCAGCCTGCGGCGATCTTCCGGCAAGCGGGCCAGCGCACCGCGGGCAACGGGTTCGGCGCCGGCGTAATCGAATTCCTCGGTCGGCGACGGCGCAGCGTCTGTCGCGACCGCAAGCGCCTTCTCCAATTCAACGCTCGGCAGTCGCCGGGTCCGCAGATGATCGATGGCGGTGTTTCTGACGATCGCGGACATCCAGGCCATGGCGGGGGCCCGTCCGGAATCGAACCGGGCCGCGTTGCGCCATATCTTCAGGAAACTTTCCTGGAGGATGTCATCGACATCGTGCGGCGCGGCGCCAACGGCCAGCGCGATCCGGCCCAGCCTGCCGCGTGTCAGCGCATGAAGTTCCGCGAAGGCCCGTGTCTCGCCGGTCGAGACGCGGGCCAGCAGTTCGGGCAGTGTCTCGCCTGGTGCCTGGCTTGGCAGGTTCGAGCCGGCCATGTCCTGTCTCCGTTGCGTTTCCAAGAAAACGCTTCGGACGCAGGCCCGGATCACCCAAGAGCAGGACGAAGCATAATCACAGCCGTACGAACGGTCCGATCAGCCGGCCGAGGAAACCGTTCATGCGGAGGTCGCCGGTCATCGCGACCAGGCAGACGCAAGGTCCTTCGTCGCCGACGATGGGGCGATGATCGACCTCGTCGTCGCCATAGTCGAAATCCCCGGGGCCAAAGCGTCCGCCCTCGTGGCTGAAGCTGCCCTCGAGCACGAGCGTCAGCTCGGTGCCGGTGTGGCTGTGCTCGAGCATGCGCGAACCCGGCGCCGACCGAAGCAGGAAGGCGCGCGCCTCGCCCGAACCTGACAGCTCGATCGGTTGCATGCTGAGACCGGGCGCGACGCGCCGGCGCTTGCCGATGCGATAGTTTCGCAGTGCCGGCGGAAGATCATGGTCGATATCGGACGCGAGGGGAGGCGCGGCGGTCTCCGCCGGAGACAGATGAATTCGCGACATCACGCGGTCGAACGCATCGAGCGAGAGCGGCACCGGCTTGGCATCCTCCAGCGCGGCGCCCGCAAGCTGCTCGATGGCCCGCACGAAGCGGGCGCAGCGTGGGCAGCCAGCCACATGCACCCCGACGACCAGTTGATGGGCCTCTTCCAGATGGCCGGCCGCGAAATCGGCCAGAAGTTCTTCCGGCGGATGATGGCTGATCGTCATGCTTCTTCGTCCAAAATGTCTCGCAACCGGTTCATCGCGAGCCTGATCCTTGACTTGACCGTTCCGAGGGGAATCCCGAGCGTGCTCGCGATCTCCGGGTGCGGTCGCTCTTCGATGAACGACAGCCGCACCACCATGGATTGCTCTGCCGAGAGCTGCTTGATCGCCGCCGCGATCCGCGCCGCGTCCTGCACGCGCGACATCAGGACGTCGGCCGTCTCCGCTTGATCCGGCGCGTCAGGCAACTCGGAATCGGTTTGCAGCCGGTCTGTCCGCGCCCTGCGGCGGAACAAATCGATCCGCAGGTTGCGCGCGATCGTGAAGATCCAGGCCGGCGCGCCCGCCGTCGCGGGATCGAACTGGTGCGCCTTCCGCCACACGGCGATCATGGTGCTTTGGGCGATCTCTTCCGCCTCATCGGAGCTGCAACCGGCCTTGAGCATCAGCCCCTTGATGCGAGGCGCGAAATGCTCGAACAGCCGCTTGAAAGCCTCCCGATCGCCGTCGGAGGCGACGCGTCCGATCAAATCAGCCCAGTCCACGTTTGCTTTCGGCCCTTTGCTCGCACCAATCGACAGCCGCGCCGCAACCGTCCGGGGTAAACTGGCCTTAGCCCGGATCGGCACCTCTAAAGCCCGGATAGCAGCGATCATAGCGCCTCGACAAGCGACCTCTTGGGCTGAAAACGACCGAAGCCGGCCGCTGGATCACCGCGGCAATGCCCGTTGTTGCGGGTTCCACGACCTCGCGGAGATCGCGCTCCGCGTCTGGCACCCGGCTTGCTCCGTCATGACCAAAGCCGGGCCTCGGTGGAGAGGCCCGTTTCAGGTTGAGGCATGCGATGCAAGAAATGTCCCGTTCTGGTACTGCCGGCGAACACCGGCTCGATGCGCTGATCGCCGATTTGTGGTGGCGCGTTCGGCTGTTGAATACCGATATTCTCGAGGAGGAAGCCAAAGCCGGCGTGTTCGACGTGCTTGCGCCAACCTATCCGCTGCTTGCGCTCAACCTTCGCGCCCGGCGCGACAATCTGGTCTCGACGATCGGTATGCTGGAGGAGCGTGCGAAACCGGTGTCGGAAGCGGCTTGATGCGGTGATGCTGGGTTGTGCGGTGGCGTGCTGCAACTCAAAAAAGAACGTGATATCTTCCCTGTGGGGGGACCGAATTGACGGATCCCCGTATTTGGAAGGACAAGGTCATGACGTTGTCACGCTTTGTTGCCCGTCCCGCCGTCGCCGTCCCATCGATTGTCCTGCTGCTGTGCGGCCTGAGCAGCACGGCAATGTCTCAGCCGACGCCCGCCGACACCCGGCTTCCCAGCGTCACGGTCGAGGCACCGAAGCAGATGGCCAGAACCCACCGGCCCGCCAATCATGCAGCTGTCCGCAGCACCAGGGTCGGCGCGACCTCGCCAGCCGCGGCACCGGCTGCACCGAACTCGGATGTTGCGAAGCTTGCCAAGCTTGCCGCCACGACGAATAACTGCGTCGGCGGCTGCCAATCGAGCTTCAAAACGGGCAACCAGCCCTGGGTCGGCTGCAGCGCCACGGGCGGCGTTTACTCCGCCACTTGCCGCAACATCGGCAACTACAAGAGCTACGACGAGTGCAAGGAAGCCGGCCGCGTCACCGGCTGGCGGTCGGGTGAGACTTCGGCGTATTGTAGCAGCGTCGCGTTGGCGGCGGGCTGGCGTTGACATCGCTGCGGCTGCTCGCGTGCCCTCTCCTCCGATCGAACGACGCGCGATTTCCGGGGGAGGCGATGACCCAGCGCGTGACCCGTGACACATTTTTTTCTCACGGGTCAACCTAGCTTTGCCGTCAGGTGGTTCGCAGTGATCCACCAAGGCAAAGGACCAGACTCATGCGCAATACCATCCTTGCGACTTTCGTGGCGATCACCCTGGCAAGTGCGGTGACGCCCGCGAGCGCGCTGACCATCGTCCGCGATCATCGCGACCCGCCCATCGTGCGCGACCATCGCAATCAGACCATCGTCAGGGACCACCGCACGCAACCCGAGGTCCGCGATCACCGCCACTAAGCGTTCCGGCGGCGGAGCCGAACCGGATAGGTTCGGCTCCGCCGTTGTCTTCTCGAAAAGCACGACGACAGTTGCCTACACCGCGCCGATGCCCATTCGCGATTTTGTGGGTTGAGCACGCGCCAGGTTCCCGCCGTCATGCTATGGCTGACTCCGCAACTTCCCGCGAGGCCGCCATGCTCCCGATTCCCGCCGACATCTTCACCGAGCCCGAGGACGTCTCGCCGGACGGCCTCGCCAATCTCGGTCCGCTGCGCCGTCTCGCAGGGCATTGGCAGGCGGACAAGGGCATCGACATCAATCCGAAGGCGGAGGGGCCGGAGCGGCGGACCTTCATCGAGCGCATCCGGATGGACCCGATCGATCCGCAGGCCAACGGCCCGCAGCTGCTGTACGGGCTGCGCTATCACATCCACATCAACACGCCCGAGGAAGACATCACCTTCCACGACCAGGTCGGCTACTGGCTGTGGGAGCCTGCGACCGGCTTGATCATGCAGACTTTGGCGATTCCCCGCGGGCAGGTGCTGCTGGCCTCGGGCAAGGCCGGGCCCGACGACGGGACGATCTCGGTCACCGCCAAGCGCGGCGACACCGCCTACGGCATCTGCTCCACCGATTTTCTGGAACAGGCGTTCCGCACCGATTCCTACCGTTGCGACATCACCTTCAACGGCGACGGTAGCTGGACCTATCTGATCCAGACCGCGTTGTTCGTGCGCGGCGCGCCGTTCGACCATCGCGACACCAACACGCTGCAGCTCGTCGCGCCGCCACGGCTCAATCCGCTCGCGGTGATCGTGAATGATCGCGCCAGGGCCGATGGGCCGGCGGTGTGAAGAGTGGCGTCGGAGACCAGCATGAAGCCCTATGTCATCTGCCTGATGCATTCCAGCCTCGACGGTCGCACGCATCCCAGCCGCTGGCGCCCGAAGGGGGCGGGCACGGACTGGTTCGAGAAGATCCATGACGAACTTGGCGGCGATGCCTGGGTGATCGGTCGCGTCACCGGCTCGGAGTTCGCCAAGGGCCAGCCCTATCCCGCGACGGTCATGAAGCTGCCGCGTGAAAACTGGTTCGCGCGGCGCGATGCCAAGACTTATGGCGTCGTGCTCGACGCGCAGGGCAAGATCGGCTGGGGCCGTTCGGACATCGGTGGCGATCCGATCGTCGTCGTGTTGACCGAGGGCGTGCCGGATTCGCATCTCGCCGGCCTGCGCGGCGAGGGCGTGTCCTACATCTTTGCCGGCCAATCCGAACTCGATCTGGCGCTGGCGGTCGACATCCTCAGCCGCGAGCTCGGCGTGAAGCGCCTGCTGGTCGAGGGCGGCGGCGTCGCCAATGGCGCGTTCCTGCGGGCCGGTCTGATCGACGAGTTCAATTTGATCCTCAGCCCTGCGATCGACGGCGCAAGCGGCGCGCCCTTCGTGTTCTCTTCGACCGAGGCCGACAGCGACAAGCGCGCGCCGATCACGGCGATGACGCTCGAGAGCACGCGCGAGCTCGGCGGCGGCGTCCTGCTGCTGCGCTATCTGATCAAGAACGATCCGCAAGCCGTGAGCCGGTAACGCGCGGCCATGCCCGAAACAGCAGAGCATATCGTGATCGTCGGCGCCGGCGCCGCCGGCCTGATGGCGGCGCGTGAGCTGGCGCGGGCCGGCCGCAAGGTGACGGTGCTGGAGGCGCGCGAGCGCTGCGGCGGCCGCATTCATCCGTTGCCGGCTGCTGAATTCGGCTATCGCGCCGAAGGCGGCGCCGAATTCGTCCATGGCGAGGCGCCGGTCACGCGCGGATTGCTGCGCGAGGCCGGGCTGTCCCTTCACGAGATCGCAGGCGAGCGGTGGAGCTTTGACGGGACGGCGCTCTCGCGCGATGACCGCGACGATCCGCACGAGGGCGAACTGCAAGCCGTGCTTCGGGACCTGAAGGAAGATCTCCCCGTCGCCGAATTCCTGCGCCAGCATTTCGCCGGCGAGGACTATGCGCCGATGCGCCGTTCGATCGAGCGGATGGTCGAGGGCTATGACGCGGCCGACCCCGAGCGCGCCTCGACGCTGGCGCTGCGCGAGGAATGGATGGATGGCGGGCACGCTGCGCAGGCGCGCATCGATGGCGGCTATGGCGCACTGATCGACTTCCTGGCCGCCGATTGCCGCCGCCACGGCGTCATCATCCATCTCGGCTGCGTGGTGTCGGCGATCAAGGAGGACGGCGACAGGGCGGCCGTTCGCTGCGCCGGCGGCGATGTCCATGGCTGCGATCGCGTGATCCTCACCGTGCCGCTGCCGCTGCTGCGCGAGATGGCGCTGCCGGAGCGCGCGAGAGAGAGACTTGGCGCGGTCGGCGACATCGGCTTCGGCAACGTCATCAAGATCCTGCTGCGCTTCGCGCGGCCATGGTGGCGCGAACGGCAACGGGATCTCGCGGGCATGACGTTCCTGTTGTCCGACCAGGTCATCCCGGTGTGGTGGACGCAATATCCGAGCGGGCAGGCCGTGCTCACCGGCTGGTTCGGCGGCCCGCACACGACGGAGCTGGACAGCCTCGATCCGAAGGGATTGATCGAGGCCGGGCTCGATTCGCTCGCGATCATCTTCAAGCTGTCGCGCGAAGACCTCGCGCGCGAGCTCGTGGCGGCGGCGGCGACCAACTGGGCGCATGATCCCTCTGCCCGCGGCGCCTATTCCTGGGCGACGCCGCGAACGCGCGCCGCGCAGGAGATTCTCGCGCGTGCCGATGGTCTGCTGCTGTTCTCGGGCGAAGCGCTCTATCGCGGCCGTGACATGGGTACGGTGGAAGCCGCGCTGGCGAGTGGGGTCGAGACGGCCGGATTGATCCTGCGGGGGTAAAGAAAAAGGCCCGCATTTCTGCGGGCCTCATCTCTTACCAGCGTCCGCCGCCGAAGCTGAACGTCACGCCGGGACCGCCGCCGCCGTAATAGCCGTACGGTCCGCCGCCGTAATAGCCGTGATGCCGCGGGTAGTAGCCATAGTTCCGGTGATGCGGACGATAGTAGCCGTGATGGCGGTGGTGAGGACGCCAATGATGGTGATGGCGATGGCCATGGTGCCGGTGCTGCGCGCTGATGTCGGTCGATTGGGCGGCTGGCGCCTTGTTCGCGCTCGACTTGCCGGCCGCGTTTGCCGATCCGCCCGCAAGCGCCGCAGCTCCGACAGCGATCGCGACAATGAGATACTTCATGGTGTCGTCACTCCAGTTGAAAGTCGTGTGACAACAGATGGGCGCCGACTGCGTTCCGGCCAGCGCGGGCGTCGAAACGACGCAGCGCGCGGCGTGCGATTCGGGCGTGTGAGCGCTCCTCGCGAGATCTATTGCCGCATCATCGGCATGGATCGCATTGCTGCCATTACTTGGCCGCGAATGAGGCGACCACGTCGGCGCTTGTGACGATGTGCGCGAACTCGCCGTTGAGGTTCGACAGCGTCATCGCATGGATCTCCTCGGCGGAATGCTCGTCGCCGTCGGGTCCGATGCGGTCGAATGTCCATGTCGCATCGCGCACGAGCCATGCGGCGAAGCCGAGATTGCCGGCCATCCGCGTCGTCGTCTCCACGCAATGATTGGTGGTGGCGCCGCAGATCACGAGCGTGCCGATGTTGCCAGCGCGCAGACGCTGCTCCAGGTCGGTGCCGATGAAGGCGCTGTTGACGCGTTTGACGATCACGGTCTCGCCCGGCTGCTCGCGTGCCTCGTCCTTGACGGCATAGCCGGAACGCGACGGCAGAAACGACGAATTCGGCTTCGTGCCTTCATGGCGGATATGAAAGATCGGCGCGCCGTGCGTCCTGAAAGCCCGCAGCAGATCAGCGATGCGCGCCACCGCATCCGGATTGTTGCGCCGCTTTCCCGCCGCCTCCCATTCGTCGAACGCGCGCTGGACGTCGACGACGATGAGGGCGGGGACGGGGTGAGGCATGAAGAGCTTTCTCGCAAGGTTGTGGATCGAATATGCGGGGCGACGGGAATAGTGCGCAATGCCAAACTTCCCTCGTTTCGAGACCCGTAGCCCGGATGAGCGAAGATGGGCTGCTTGCTGAGGATCAAAGCGGCGAGGGCTGGCCGACCTAGTGTCGAGGCACCAAATGATCGGGAATCGATGAGATGCGAAAGGACGCCATGCCGGAACCGATGGGTCAACCGGACGGACTTGCCGGGATCAGGACGCTGCCGCAGCTGCTGCGCTGGCGCGTCAGGGCGACGCCGGCGGCGGAGGCGTATCGTCATTTCGATGCGACCGCGCAGCGCTGGGTCAGTCGGTCCTGGCACGAGATCGATGCGGAATTCGGGCTGTGGCGGCGGGCGCTGGCCATTGAGGCGTTCGCGCCGGGCGAGCGCGTCGCCATCCTGATGCCGAATGGCATTGCGCATATCGCCATGGACCAGGCGGCGCTGTCGCGCGGCCTCGTGCCGGTGCCGATGCATGCCGTCGACAACCCCGACAGCATCGCCTACGTCCTGGTCGATTCCGGCGCGCTGCTCCTGTTCGTCGATACGCTGGAGCGCTGGCAGGCGATCGTGGCGACCGGCCAGCCGCTCGACCATCTCAAGCGCATCGTGTGCGCGGATGCAGGCGGGCTCATCACGCCGGATGGGCGCATCGTCGGGCTCGACCACTGGCTCGCACAAGCATCCGACACGATCGCGCCGCTGCCCGATGTCGCGATCCAGCCGGACGATCTCGCCGCCATCGTCTACACCTCGGGCACGACCGGGCGGCCGAAGGGCGTGATGCTGTCGCACGGCAACGTGGTCGCCAATGTGAAGGCGATCGCGCAGCGCATCGCCGCCGAACCGGGCGACGTCTTCCTGTCCTTCCTGCCGCTTTCGCACACCTTCGAGCGCACCGGCGGCTATTACTACCCGATCGCGGCCGGCGCCTGCGTCGCCTATGCCCGCTCGGTGCCGCAACTCTCGGAGGATCTGAAGCATGTGCGGCCGACGGTGCTGGTCTCGGTGCCGCGGATCTACGAGCGCATCTACGCGCTGATCATGCAGCATCGCGCATCTGCGGGAAGCATCGAGCGCGCGCTGCTCGACCTCACCATCGCCGTCGGAGGCCGGCGTTTCGATGCGCGGCAGCGGCACGAAGCGCCCTCGTTGCTCGACCGCCTGGCCTGGCCGCTGCTGAAGCGGATCGTCGCCGACAAGGTGCTGGCCCAGCTCGGCGGCCGCCTGCGTGTCGCGGTCTCCGGCGGCGCGCCGATTGCGGCGCCCGTCATCCGCCTGTTCCTGGCCCTCGGGCTCGACGTGCTTCAGGGCTATGGCATGACCGAGACCTCGCCGGTGGTCTCCGTCAACACCATCGAGGACAATGATCCGCGCTCGGTCGGCCATGTTCTCGACGGCGTCGAGGTCAAGCTGGGCGAGAACGACGAATTGCTGGTGCGCGGCCCCAGCGTGATGCTGGGCTATTGGCACAAGCCGGAGGAGACGCGCCGCGTCAAGGACGCCGACGGCTGGCTCCATACCGGCGATCAGGCCCGCATCGAGAACGGGCGCATCACCATCACTGGCCGCATCAAGGACATCCTGGTGACATCGACCGGCGAGAAGATCGCGCCGGTCGATCTGGAGACCGCGATCCTCGCCGATCCCCTGTTCGAGCAGGCGCTGGTGGTCGGCGAGCAGCGGCCGTTCCTCACCGCGCTGGTCGTGCTGAATGCAAAAGCCTGGGTCGAGGAGAAGGAAAGGCTGGCTGCCAGCGGCAAGCAAGGCGGCGCGGCGGAACGGGCTGCTCTGCTGGCGAGGATAGCGGCGGCGGTAAAGGCCTATCCGTCCTACGCGACGCCGCGCGCGGTGTGGTGGACGCTGGACCCGTGGACCATCGCGAGCGGCCTGCTCACGCCGACGCTGAAGAACAAACGGCCCGCGCTCGAGCGTCGCTTCGCGGAGGAGATTGAACACGTCTATGCGAAGAAGCCCGCGGCGATAACGCCGACGTGATTTCGCCTCGTGTCCCGCTTGATCCAGCGCAATCTGGGCCGCTGCCCCGCGATGCAATGTCGTTCGTGAATTCGAACGATAATCGAGGCAAGTCATGAAGGCGTATTTCATCGGCGGTGGCATTGGATCGCTCGCGGGCGCAGCGTTCCTGATCCGCGACGCGCAACAGGCGGGGCGTGACATCGTGATCTACGAGTCGCAGCCGCTGGTCGGCGGCAGCCTCGACGGCGCGCAGCTCGCGAACGGCGCCTATTCGCTGCGCGGCGGGCGTATGCTGACCACCGACCATTACGAATGTACCTGGGATCTGCTCTCCAGCATTCCCTCGCTCGAGCATCCCGGCCTCAGCGTGCGCGACGAGACCATCGCGTTCAACGTGGAAAATCCGGCGGACTCGAAGGCACGGCTGGTGGACCGCAACCGTTTCAAGGTCGACGTCTCGCATATGGGATTTTCCGCGCGCGACCGGCTCGAACTGCTGCGGCTTACCGAGGCCTCGGAGGAGGCGCTCGGCAACAGCCGCATCACCGACTGGCTCTCGCCGAAATTCTTCGAATCCAATTTCTGGTACATGTGGCAGACCACCTTCGCGTTCCAGCCCTGGCATAGCGCGGTCGAGCTGAAGCGCTACCTGCACCGCTTCATGAGCGAGTTTCCGCGCATCGAGACGCTCGCGGGCGTCAAGCGCACCGTCTACAATCAGTATGATGCGATCGTGCGGCCGCTGGTCGACTGGCTGAAGCGGCAGGGCGTGCAATTCGTGCGCGGCACTGCAGTCACCGACATGGCGATCGAGGACGAGGACGGACGCCTGCGGGTGCGCCAGCTCGTGCTCGACCGCGACGGCCGCATCGCCAATGTCCGGATCGAGGACGGCGATCTCGTGTTCTTCCAGAACGGTTCGATGACGGACGCCTCGAGCCTGGGCACGATGACCGAGCCGCCGCCGCATCTGACCAGGAAAGACAGCAAGGGCTGGGCGCTGTGGGAGACGATCGCAGAGGGGCGTCCCGAATTCGGCAATCCCTCCGCCTTCAACCGCTCGATCCCGGAATCCTATTGGCTGTCCTTCACCGTCACCTGTCGCGATCCACGCTTCTTCGACCGGATGGAGGTGTTCTCCGGCAATGCGGCGGGAACCGGCGGCCTGGTGACATTCAAGGATTCCAACTGGTTGATGTCGGTCGTGCTCTATCACCAGCCGCATTTCACAGGGCAGCCGCAGAACGTGCAGGTGTTCTGGGGCTACGCGCTGCATCCCGACCGCGTCGGCAATTTCGTCGCCAAGCCGATGTCCGAATGCGGCGGCGCGGAGATCCTGAAGGAGCTGTGCGGCCATTTGAATTTCGATCCTGCGGTGTTCGAGGACGCGATCTGCATTCCCTGCCGCATGCCCTACATCACCAGCATGTTCATGCCGCGCAATTGGGCCGACCGGCCGCTGCCGGTGCCGAAGAATTCGGTCAACCTTGCGTTCGTCAGCCAGTTCGTCGAAATCCCCGACGACGTCGTGTTCACGGTGGAATATTCGGTGCGCGCGGCGCAGATGGCGGTCTATCAACTGATGAAGATCGATCGCCCGGTGCCGCCGGTGACGCGCCACGACAAGTCGCTCGCGGTGATCTTCGCGACGCTGGAGAAGGCGTTCGCGTGACGGCTACTTGAACGGATCCTGGATCGACGGTGCCGACTGCCGGATGCGGCGCACGCTCACCGGCGTGCCGTCCGAAACGAACAGGAGTTCGTACTTGCGGCCTTCGCTGTCGGTGGCGGAACAGGTGACGTCGTTGACCTTCTTCACGGCGAAATTGCCGGTCTGGCGGCAGAGGCCGGTGGAGCTCTGTTCGGCCGGCACCGGCAGGCCGTCGACCTTGGGGCGATCCTTGGAGTTGAGCAGCATGCGGTCGATCGGCAGCTCGTAGGAATTGTCATCGGCGCGCTTGCCGTTCTCGCCGGAGAACGACACCACGTGGCTGTGGTCGGCGGGATCGTCGACCGCGACCGAGAAATTGACCCGGCCCTTGTCGCCATGGGCGTAGGCCACCGTCTTGCAGCCGAAGGTGCGGCCGGCGACCTTGAACGTCTTGCAGTGGCCGGACATCAGCGCCAGCAGGTCGATGTAGGAATTCTGCAGGATTTGCGGGCCATTGATCCGAGTCGGGCTCAAAGTTTCGGCGAAACAAGGGCTTGCGACGGAAGCAAGGGTCGTGCTCAGCACCAGCGCGGCGACCTGCGGCTGTTTGCAGACGCGCATCGAGAATCTCGTCTCCGAGATTGAATCGCAAATTGATTGCGATCGCGTTTGTCCTGCAAGCTTTCTCTGGAATACCACCGCGCCACCCCGACGGCGATTCGTCCAAATCGCCCAAACCGTCCCGCCGGCACTTGCCCCCAAGCCGGTGTTTTTTTCGTGGCGGCCTCAGCCCGTCGCCGCCTGCCAGCGCGTATCGCGAAGGGAGGGCCGGCGGTGCAGGCGGGCATCCAGCACGGCGCGGGCGCGGGCGAGCTCGCCGCTGCGCATCAGGGCAACGATATAGGTGTCCTCGACCAGTTCGCGCTGGGCGTGGCTGCCGCCGATCCGCACGACCTCGCCGAGAACGGGCGCCAGCGTTTGCGCGCAAGTCGCGTAATCCTCATCGGCAAAGGCTGCCAGCGCGCAGAAGATCGCGGGCACCACGGGGCCGGCCGGCAGCTTGCCCTCGGCGAGGCGCTGCTCGATGGCTGCAAGGCGCGCGGCGAGCGCGGCGCGGTTTTGCGTCGCCGCCGCGAACAGGGCCATGTGGATGTCGGCGAAGGACAGGCCCGACTTCGGAAACAGCTTTTGCGCGCTGGCGTCGGCGTCGAGCCACAGCGCCTTCGGCACGGTGTGGCCGTAAGCCGACAGGCGCCACAGCAGCGAGGCGGCATCGGTGATGAGGTTGAGCGGCGGCGCCTGCGTGGCTGACGGCTGCAGCACATCGGCATAGATCGACAGAGCGCGTGCCGCATCGCCGTGCTCGAGCGCGCCGAGCGCCTGGTGCCAGCGGATATGCCCGTGCAGAATTCCGGCACGGTCGTAAGAGGGAATCCAGTCGTCGACGAGGCGGTCGGCCGCCTCGATCGAGCCGTCCTCGAACATCGCATGCAGCACCGCGTGCGCGGCGTGGGCATTGGCCCGGTGGAGGTCAAAACCACGCTCGGTCACGGCGCGGCCGCGCGCGACGTCGCCATTCTCGGTCATCGCCCAGCCGGACATGGTGAGGAACCACCAATCCTCGCCGTAATGCTGCGCCACGCGTTCGCACAGCTCGTGCCGCGCCCTGTCGTGGTCGGCCATGCCTGAGAAGGCGAACAGGCCGAATGCGCCGAGCGGCAGCGACAGCACCAGGGCATCGCGCGGCCAGTTCTCAACGTGCCTCAGCGTTGATGCGATCGCCTCCGGCAGCCGGCCCTCGATCGCGAGCGCCAGCGTTTCGACATGCGAGCGCTCACGCTCCGTGCCGCGCACGGCGACCAGCTCGCGCGCGAGCGCCGCCTTGCCTCGGGCCAGATCGCCCTGCTGGTAGAAAGCGTGCACGCGGGCACGGGCGATATGGGGAAGTGCGAAATCCGGGTCAGCCGCAATCGCGCGCTCCAGCGTCTCCGCCGTGCCGGTCCACCCCGCGAGCATGAGGTCGATGCCCTCGCGATAGGCGGATGCGGCCGCATCGGAGGTGGTGGAGAGCGGCAGGCCGTAGCGGTCTTCCTCTGCCATCGTCGTCTCCGGAGATTCACGCCGTCCGCGCGCGGCGGCCCTCGATCGGGTAGGCGGGATCGTTGTAGCCCGGCGTCGAGGGGTGGCCCGGCACGACCAGCCGGTCGATCAGCGCTTCGTCGTCGGCGGTGAAGCGATAGTCGAGCGCGCTGATGTAGCCGTCCCATTGCTCCTCGGTGCGCGGGCCCGCGACGATCGAGGAGACGAAGGCGGAGTTGAGCACCCAGGCGACCGCGAATTGGCCGGCGGTGATGCCCTTCTTCTCGGCATGAGTCTTGATCTCCTGCGCGAGCTGAAGCGATTCCGGCCGCCATTCGGTCTGCATCATGCGGGTGTCGTTGCGGCCGGCGCGTGTCTCCTTGTCTGGGGCGGCATCCGGCCTGTACTTGCCGGTGAGCACGCCGCGCGCCAGCGGGCTGTAGGGCACGATGCCGAGGCCGTAATAAGAGCAGGCCGGAAAATGCTCGACCTCGGGCATGCGGTTCATCGCGTTGTAATAGGGCTGGCTCACCGCGGGCCGGTCGATGCCGAGGCGGTCGCAGATGTTGCAGATCTCGGCGACGCGCCAGGCCCGATAGTTCGACACGCCGAAATAGCGCACCTTGCCGGCACGGATCAGATCGCCCATCGCACGCACCGTCTCCTCCAGCGGCGTCGCATGGTCCTCCTTGTGCAGATAATAGATGTCGATGTGGTCGGTGCCGAGCCGCTTCAGACTTTCGTCGGCGGCCTGCAGCACCCAGCGCCGCGATAGCCCGCCGCGATTGGGATCGTTGCCCATCCCAGTGTTCATGGGATTGGCGAGTTTCGTCGCGAGCACCCAGGCGTGGCGATTGCTCGCGATGGCGCGGCCGACGACCTCCTCGGACCCGCCCTTCGAATAAGCGTCCGCCGTGTCGATGAAATTAATCCCGGCGCCGTGCGCCCGGTCGATGATCCGCTTGGATGCGGCTTCATCCGTGGGCCCGCCGAACATCATGCTGCCCAGACAAATCGGCGACACTTTCAGGCCGCTGCGGCCGAGCTGACGGTAGTGCATGGGCTATCCTCGATATCGGTGAGGCAGCATAGCCAGCAACGGCCGTCATTGCGAGCGCAGCGAAGCAATCCAGAGATGCGTCCGCGGAGAGATGCTGGGGTTGCTTCGCTGCGCTCGCAATGACGGGCAGAAGACGGCGGCAGCCCGACCAACTACCCCGGCCCCTTCAGGATCTTGAATACACCGTTCGCCATCACGATGCAGCGACCATCCACGGTCACCTCCGTGCTCATGAAGATGAGGCTGCGGGTCGAGCGCACCACGTGGGGGCGGGAGATCAGGATGTCGCCGATCTGGCCGGCCTCGACGAAATGAGTGTCGAGCTGCACGGTCGCCATGTACTCCTTGCCGGAGGTGTAGCGGGCGGTCATGCCGCAGGTGCGGTCGGCGAAGGTCATCATCACGCCGCCCTGGACCATGCCGCGGCGGTTGTGGTGCTTGTCCTCGGTCGCGAGTGCGAACTCGTAACGACCGTCGACCTTGCGCTCCCACAGCGGACCGATCAGGTGCATGAAGCCGGTGGTTTCGAGGATACTCCAGCCCTCCGATTTGAGCTTTGTAGCGGCCTTGCTCGTCATCTTTCCGTTCATCCCTGCAACGCATCTCTCTCCTCGTTTCATCAGATGCAGTCCTGGTGTAGTCAAGCATCATGAGACCTTTCGGCGATGCCACCAGACGGAATATCGAAGCCGCCTGCGCCTCCTTCGCGCGACTGCCTGACGAGGCTGCGCCGTCGGCGCTGAAGCGCGCCGCGGTGGTGCTGGCGCTGACCGAGGCCAATGAGGGCGATGACACCGCCTTTCGCTCACCAAGCGCGCATCGAGCTTGCGCGCGCATCGCGGCCAGTGGGCGCTGCCCGGCGGACGCTGCGATGCCGGCGAGACGCCGGTCGAGGCGGCGCTGCGCGAGCTGGATGAAGAGCTCGCGCTGAAGCTTTCGGCCGACGCGGTGCTCGGCCTGCTCGACGACTATCCGACCCGCTCCGGCTATCTGATCACGCCGGTGGTGGTGTGGGCGGCCGACAGCGCAGCGATCCGGCCGAACCCGGACGAGGTTGCTTCCGTCCATCGCATTGCGCTCGACACGATCGAGCGCGACGAGGCCTTCGATTTCACCGCGATCCCCGAGAGCACCCGTCGCGTCATCCGCTTCCATCACCAGATGAGCCTGATCCATGCGCCGACGGCGGCCCTGATCTACCAGTTCCGCGAGGTGCTGGCCGGGCGGCAGACCCGCGTCACCGAGCTGGAACAGCCGGTATTCGCCTGGAAATGAAGGTAAACGGCACGTTAACGTGACGGTTACCGGATGCCTGCTAAGAGGGCAGCATGCATCATTCGATTCGAAACAAGCTCGCGCTGGTTCCACTTGCGCTCGTCCTGATCACACCCGCCGCAAGCGGCGGCGAGGCCGGGGCGCTGTCCCCGGCCGTTCGCGATGCCAACGCCCAGTTGCTGTCGCAGTTTTTCGCGCAAGGCGCGGGGGCATCGCCCGCCGTGCTCGAATATCGCCGCAAGCTCGCGGAATATCAGGCGGCGCGCGCGGCCTTCGACGCCGAGGCCGGCGCCTATTGGAGCCAGATCTCGGAGAAGCGGAAAGGCCGCAACGCCAAGCGTCGCAGCGGGCAGCAGGTGACGCTCGACGACTACGTGCTGGAGCATCCGCCGCTCTATAACGGACCGAAGAAGCCGGTGAATCCGGAGCCGGAGGAAACGCCGGACCGTCCCGCCAAAAAGCCTATTCCGGTGGTCGCCGATTTCCTGCGCGCGGCGCAGGAGCTCTATCAGTTCACGCCGCAGCGCCCGGCGAGCGAGATCGAGTTCAAGCGCGCCTATGCGCGCTACGCGCTGGCCTCCGGGCTGACCCGCGAGCAGGCCGTGCGGGTTTATTCGTTCGAGACCGGCGGCACCGGCAATCATGACGTGCAGGCGGGAATCGAGCATGGCGGCAAGCGCGCGATCTCGACCGCGATGGGCTACAACCAGCTCCTGACCACCAACAGCGTCGAGCTGCTGGCCGAGCAGGGGCACGAGCTCATCCGTGCGCTCTCCGAGAAGGTGACGCGGACGTCAGGTCCGGCGCGCCACGCGCTCGAGCATAAGCTCGTCGTGCTGAAGAAGATGGTGGCGCATGCGAAATCGGTGCCCGACACATGGTCGGAGCACGAGAAGATCGGCAACACCGCGCAGGGCTGGGCCATGCATGCGATGGTGCTCGACATCGACGTCGGGCCGATGTTGCAGACCCACAAGCTCCTGACCTCGGTGTTGTTCGCCCGCGCCAAGGGCTACAGCCGTCCGCTCACCGCGGCCGAGCTCGAGATGATGAACCTCACCGGCGACGGCACCGGGCTCGACATGGTGACGATGCCGCAGGCCATGCGCGAGCAGGTGCCGACCTCGAACTTCTTCCAGCGCGGCGGCTACGAGCGCAACCCGGTCGCGATCCGCCACAACACGGTGGCGAAGCTGCTCGCGGTGACGGACGACCGGATGGATTCGAACAGCAGCAAACCCGGCGCAAGGGAAATGGCGGCGGCGTTTTAGCCGCTCGCGAGCTGCCGCCCCCTGCTGTCGTGCTCCGCGAAGGCGGGGCATCCAGTACGCCGCGGCTTCTCGGTTCAGCCACGTCCGTCTCCGGAATACTGGATCGTCCGCCTTCGCGGACGATGACACTGAGAATGTGGTGCCGCCGTCGCGCGTCAGCGAAACCGCCTACTGATCCGGCCCGAACTTGAACTTGCCGTCGCCTTCGAGATACGGGCCGCTGCGCATGTAGAGCTGGCCGTTGTGGCCGATGAAGAACAGCGTGCCTCTCGGGACCTTCTTGGCGCCCTTCAGCAGCTCGCCGGCGTTGCTGGTGCCCATCTTGTAGGAAAAGGTCTTGCCTTCCTTGTCATAGGCGTAGCCCGTGTCGGGCTTGAGCTCCCACGGCGTTGCCGGGGCTTGCGCGAAAGCAGGCCCGGCGAAGGCGCCGAGCGTTGCGAGTGCAACCGAAACAAGTGCAAATGTCTTCGTTGGAAATGCCATGATCCCATCCTCCCCTCGCTGGGGCATCGGGCTTGAACAAATCACGAACGGCATGTCAGGGTCAATTTGCGAAAGCGCCGCGGCGCATCACGTCTTGCCCAGCAGTTTGTGATTTTCCCTTCGTCCCCTCGCGACTATGTTCCGCTTTCCGTCTAGAACGCAACTCGACAAAATTATTGGCAGGGATGATTCGGATGCGCCATGTGATTAAACTTTGCTGGGCTGCTGCATTGTCGTTGACGGCGCTGGCGCCGGCCGCCCGGGCCGATGACTACCAGCTTAGCCACAACCAGCGCATTTCGTGCAGCCGCGGCCTCGCCCCGGGCAAGCTGAACACCGCGACCTGCAAATCCTACACTTATCTTTTCAACGCCAAGACCTCGGAATATTTCCGCTGCCAGGTCTCGCTGGCGCTGACCCGCGACAACAAGGAAGTCATCAACGTCCAGACCGACGGCGGCTGCATCAAGAAGCCGCGCATCTTCGAGACCGACGGGAAATATGATTTCGACGCGACCGAGACCGAGCCGCCGAACACCAACTCGTTCTTCGGCCCTGGCGGTTATTCGGTCTGGGCAGCCGATGTCGGGGCGCAGAAGATCCGCGGCTGCATCACCATCTCGTCCGGCCTCGGTTCCGACATCTCCAAGTGCCTGGATATGACGTTCCAGTGAGAGGGGCGCGGCCAGGGCTGCGCCACCTCGCCGCAGTCCCGGGTTCCCGAAAACCGAGCCCGACCGGCCATTTCCCCCAAGTCCTTTTTATCTTTCGGATGGGTTGACCCGCATCCCTCATCCGGCCAATTTCGCCGCCGGTTTGGGGAGAACAACAACCATGAAACGGACCATTTTCGGCGCGGCCGCGGCTCTTGCTCTGGCGGCGTCGGCACCTTGCGCGCAGGCGCAATCCTTCATCAACGTGCTGACCGGCGGCACTTCCGGCGTCTACTACCCGCTCGGGGTCGCAATCGGGAAGATCTACGGCGACAAGATTCCGAACGTGAAGACGCAGGTGCAGGCCACCAAGGCGTCGGTCGAGAACCTGATCCTGCTGCAGCAGGGCCGCGGCGAGCTGGCGTTCACGCTGGGCGATTCGCTCAAGGCCGCCTGGGACGGCGACGAGGAAGCCGGCTTCAAGACCAAGCTGGACAAGCTCCGCACCATCGGCGCGATCTATCCGAACTACATCCAGATCGTCGCGACCACTGAATCCGGCATCAAGACGCTGGCCGACCTCAAGGGCAAAAGCCTCTCCGTCGGCGCGCCGAAGTCCGGCACGGAGCTGAATTCGCGTGCGATCCTGGCTGCCGCCGGCATGAGCTACAAGGATCTCGGCAAGGTCGAATATCTGCCCTTTGCCGAGTCCGTGGATCTGATGAAGAACCGTCAGCTCGCAGCGACGCTGCAATCGGCCGGCCTCGGCGTCGCTTCGCTGAAGGACCTGTCGACATCGAGCCCGATCACGGTGGTGTCGGTGCCGAAGGAGACCGTCGACAAGATCGGCCCGCCCTTCGTCTCCGCAATCATTCCGGCCAACACCTATACCGGCCAGGACAAGGACGTGCCGACCGCGGCCGTGATCAACTATCTCGTCACCAGCTCCGCGGTGTCGGACGATCTCGCCTATCAGATGACCAAGCTGATCTACGAATCGCTGCCGGAATTGCAGAATGCGCATGCGGCCGGCAAGGAGATCAAGCTCGAGACCGCCGCGACCGGCAGCCCGGTTCCGCTGCACCCGGGCGCGATCCGCTATTACAAGGAAAAAGGGCTGATCAAGTAGGGCAGGTGTCATGTAGGGCAGGTGTCATGGCCGGGCTTGACCCGGCCATCCATCCTTCATGACTCATCTTTAGATGGATGCCCGGGTCAAGCCCGGGCATGACGATTTCAGGGCACGGGACATGTCGATGTTGCAGGCAGAGGGCGCGCAGGCTGCGCCCGAGAAGGTCAAGGTCGAGTTCGACAATTTCGAGCACGGTTTCCCGGAAGGCTTCGGCCCGCGCGGGTGGGGCGCGCTCGCCTATTGGATCGGCATCGCCTTCGCCATTTTCCAGCTCTATGTCGCCGCCTTCAACTATCTGCCGAGCCAGGTGGTGCGCGGCGTCCATGTCGGCTTCCTCGTCCTGCTCACCTTCGGCCTCATCGCCAACTTCACCGCGAAGAGCAATTTCGGCCGCGCGCTCGGCTGGGCGATCGGCGGCGCCGGATTCCTTTGCGGGCTCTACCAGTGGATCTTCTACGCCGATCTGATCGCGCGCGACGGCGACCCGACGCGGCTCGATCTCGTGGTCGGAACGGTGCTGGCGGTGCTGATCTTCGAGGGCACGCGGCGCCTGATGGGAGCGGCGCTGCCGCTGATGTGCGGCGCCTGCCTCGTCTACTGGTTCTTCGGCCAGTACCTGCCGTCGCCGCTCAACCATCGCGGTTACGATTTCGACCAGATCATCACGCATCTGTCGTTCGGCACCGAGGGATTCTACGGCGTGCCGATCTACGTGTCGGCGACCTACATCTTCCTGTTCATATTGTTCGGCTCGTTCCTGGAGCGGGCCGGCATGATCCAGCTCTTCACCGACGTGTCGCTCGGCCTGTTCGGCCGCACCCGCGGCGGACCCGCGAAAGTCGCGGTGTTCGCCTCGGGGATGATGGGCACGATCTCCGGCTCGGGTGTCGCCAATGTCGTCACCGTCGGCCAGTTCACGATTCCCTTGATGATCAGGTTCGGCTATCGCCGCGCGTTCGCGGCCGGCGTCGAGGCCACGGCTTCGATGGGCGGCCAGATCATGCCGCCGGTGATGGGCGCAGTCGCCTTCATCATGGCCGAGACGCTCGGCGTGCAATATTCCGAGATCGTCAAGGCGGCGGCAATCCCCGCCATCCTCTATTTCGCGTCCGCGTTTTGGATGGTGCATCTGGAAGCCGGCAAGCACGGCCTGGTCGGCATGAAGCGCTCGGAAATCCCGAGCGCCTGGAAGGCGCTGGTGACGCGCTGGTACCTCGTGCTGCCGCTTGCCGCGCTCGTCTACATGCTGTTCGAGGGTTTTACGCCGCTTTATGCCGGCAGCATGGGGCTCGCGCTGACCGTGGCGCTGATCCTCGGCACCGCCATCACCACCGGCGCCCCCTCGAATGTGATCCGCGCCATCTTCTGGATCGGACTTGCGCTCGTCGTCGCCGCACTGTCGCGTGACGGCCTCAAGATCGTGCCGGTTGCGAGCGTCGTGGTCGGGCTGATCGTGATTGCCGCTTTCGTGCGTGGCGGGTTCAAGGCCTTGCGCGAGTGCCGCGATGCGCTGGCCGAAAGCGCGAAGTCCGCGATCACCGTCGGCATGGCCTGCGCCATCGTCGGCGTCATCATCGGCATGATGTCGCAGACCGGTGTCGGCACCATCTTCGGCGGCTGGGTGATCGGGCTCGGCGAGAAGAGCCTGTTCCTGGCGCTGATCATGACCATGCTGCTGTCGATCCTGCTCGGCACCGGCATCCCGACCATCCCGACCTACATCATCACCGCCGCGCTCGCCGCGCCGGCGCTGGCGAAGCTCGGCGTGCCGCTGATCGCGAGCCACATGTTCGCGTTCTACTACGGCATCATGGCCGACCTCTCGCCGCCGGTGGCGCTGGCCGCGCTCGCGGCGGCGCCGATTGCCAAGGAGAACCCGGACAAGATCGGCTGGGAGGCAATGCGCATCGCGCTCGCCGGCTATGTCATTCCCTTCATCTTCGTCTATTCGCCGGCCTTGATGTTGCAGGCCGGCGATCCCATGGCGGCCAAGCTCGGCTTCTATGGTGCGGTGGCATTGGCGAGCGTCAAGGCGTTGGTGGCGATCGCCCTGTTCGGCATGGTGGCGATCGGTTTCCTGTTCACGCGGCTGACGCTGATCGAGCGCCTGGTCGGGCTCGGCGCCGCGTTCTGCCTGCTCGGCGACTTCCAGTTCAGCGACACCGCGGGCTTCGTGCTCGCTGCGGCCATCGTGCTGTGGCAATGGCGGCAGCGCCCGCCGGCGCCTGTCGAGGCGGTGTGAGTCTCTGCTTCGCCACCGCCGGCGGCGTGAAGGCGCTGGCGCTGTCCGCGTTCACGCTGGTCTGGACGCATTCGATCGCGAAAGTCGATTGGCAGGAAGACTGGCGCGTCACCCCCGCCGGTCTCGAGCTGGTGCAGGCCCGCGTCAAGGGCACCGGCCCCGGCATGGAGCCGCCGCCCGAGGCGCGGCTGGTCGACGGCTGGTTTCAGTGGCAGCCGAAGCGGGCACCGATGCCGGAGGTCGTGCTCGGCAATTCGGGCGCGGCGGGGGAGTGGCGGCTGTGTCATGATGGGCAATGCCGGACGCTGTCGGAGATTGTCGGGCATCCCATTGGTGCTAACGTCACCACGATGAAAGTCTGCAAGGACCCGTAGCCCGCATGAGCGGAGCGATATGCGGGAACGGCTGCCCCGGATATCGCTCCGCTCATCCGGGCTACAAGAGCAACAACAAGGAGGCACGGGATGGATCGGCTCAAGGGCAAGGTTGCGATGGTGGTGGGGGCCGGCTCGATCGGCCCCGGCTGGGGCAACGGCAAGGCCACTGCCGTGACGTTCGCGCGCGAGGGCGCGCAGGTGTTTTGCGTCGACCGCAATGGCGCTGCGGCCGAGGAGACCGCAGAGATCATCACCGGCGAAGGCGGCAAGGCGATCGCCTTCACGGCCGACGTGTCCCACGCGAGCGAGATCGAGGCGATGGTGGCGGCGTGCCTGACGGCCTATGGCCGCATCGACGTGCTCGACAACAATGTCGGCATCGCCGAGATGGGCAGCGTGGTCGAGGTCACCGAGGAGAGCTGGGACCGCGTCTTCAGCGTCAATCTCAAGAGCGCCTATTTCGCCATGAAGCACGTCATTCCCGTCATGGTGAAGCAGGGCGGCGGCTCGATCATCAACATCTCCTCGATCGCCTCGATTCGCCACATGGGGATCTCCTATGTCACCTACGGCACCTCGAAGGCGGCGATGAACCAGATGACGCGCACCACCGCGATCGAGTTTGCGAAGAGCCATGTGCGGGTCAATGCGATCCTGCCCGGCCTGATGAAGACGCCGATGGTCGAGCATTCCGCGGGGCTCGCCAACAGCTACGCCAAGGGCGATGTGGAAGCGATGTGGCGCGCCCGCGATGCACAGGTGCCGATGGGCCACATGGGCGATGCCTTCGACGTCGCCAACGCCGCGTTGTTCCTGGCGTCGGACGAGTCGAAATATGTGACGGGGATCGAACTGGTGGTCGACGGCGGGATCACGTGCAAGGCGGGGGCTTAAGGCAACACAGATAGAACCGTCATCCTGAGGTGCGAGGTGTGCGATGCAGAGCATCGCGCGGGGAGCCGCGAAGGATGAGCGGCCCCGTTTTGGCAGCCGGAGCGTCGCCCTTCGAGGGCCGCTGAAGAAGCGGCCATCTCAGGGTGACGGATTGAGATTGGTGCTTGGCACGACAGTGGTGTGTTTGGCGACCTACTGCGCCAGCGCCAATATCCCGCCGGCAAATCGATGCCACGCGGCGCTCTCGCTGATCGGCCAGTTCAGCACCTTCACCGCCAGCAGCGCCAGCGTGCCATAGATGTAGACCGGATGCACCCGGCCTTCGGCGCGCCAGTCCCGCACCATGGCGACGACCAGCAGGAGCGAGGCGACCACGGCCGGCGCGATCGTCACCGGCACCGGCGGCGGGCCGGGCGGTCCCGGAGGTGCCAGGAATGTCAGGAACCAGCGCGCGATCGCAGCGTCGAGGATCGAGACTGCCGCGAGCAGCATCAGGCGCTTGTGAATCCCGGGCCTGCGCGTGTTCATGATCGCCAGCACGAACACGATTGCGAAGAACGCAATCCCGCTCATCGGCACGATCGAGAAGGCGATGCCGGCCTCGCGCTGCCCGAGGGCGGCGGAATGCTGCATCACGTGTACGGAGGCGAGGAAGCCGAAGATCGTCATCGCGGTCGCGAGCGACACGCCGGCAATGCCGAGCGAGCGGTGATTGACCACGCGGCCCGAGGCCGCGAGCCAGGTCTGGAGCACGAAATAGAGCGACCAGGTGAAGAACAGGAAGCCGTGAAAGTGAATCACGGGGCCTGCGGACAATGCACCGCGCGCGAGCGGCATCCAATAGGTTGGTGCGAAGCCCAGGAAGGCGGTGGCCGCGCAGGCCAGGGCCATGTGGAGATAAAAATATCGTGCAGGCGACGCATCACGCGCGCGTACACGACGATCTTCGGTCAGAGTCGTCATCAGGGGTGAGTCTGGGAAGGCGGCGTTTGGTTCAACGTCTTCCGTTTTCTCTGTTCGTGTCTGGGACGGCTGCGGAGCTTGTCATCACCGGGCCTCATCCCCCGGCGCTCAATTCTGCGCGATCGAGCTCCTCTTCGATCCGGTGGAAGGCGTCGTCGCCGATCACTTCGGTGGCCCGGAGCTCGAAGATCGATTTGCGGGCAGCCTCGATGGCGCGGCGGCGCAGGGGATCGGCCGGCAGTTCGCCGTTGGCGATGCCGCCGTTGGGGTCGCCCTCGGCCTGCATCAGGATGGCGCGATATTCGAGCCGCAGGATCTCCGCCTCCTCCGACGGATCGCTCTCGATTGCATCGAGCGCGGCGCGATAGGCGACCGCACGCGCCCGCGCGACCTCGGTGCCGACGGGATCGTCGTCTTTGAGGCCAAACGCCAGGATCAGTGGCCGCAGCGTCAGGCCCTGGATCACCAGCGATCCCAGCACCACCGCAAACGCGATGAAGACGATGAAATCGCGATGGGGAAAATTCTCCGGCAGGGCGAAGGCGGTGGCGAGCGTGACGAGGCCGCGCATGCCGCACCAGGAGATGATGAGGCCGCCCTTCGGCGAAGCCACGGCCTTCGGGTCCTTGGGGTGAAACATTCCCCGCGCCACCAGCACGCGCAGGATCGCGCGATAGAACGTCACCCAGAGCAGCCGGACCAGCACCACGGTGAGCAGGATCCAGGCCGCGGCCACGCAATATTCCCAGCGCACGTCCGCGTTGAGCCGCGTCCAGATCGGGCGCATCTGCATGCCGATCAGCATGAAGGCCAGCACGTTGAGCACGAATACGATCGTCTCCCAGACCGCATAGGACGGCACGCGCAGCCGCGCCGGCATGCGCGCGCCTGCCGAGCGCGCCATCGTCATGGCATAGACCACGATGGTGAGGATGCCGGAAAGGCCGAGATGCTCGGCGGCGATCCAGACCATGAAGGTGGTGGCGAACTGCACGATGATCGCGCTCGGTGCTTCCTTGACGCGTTCCAGAAGCAGCGGGACGATGTAGCCCGCGATCAGGCCGGCGACGACGCTGCCGACCAGGGCCAGCGCCATCGTCGGCGCGACCTGGCTCCAGGTCAGATGCTCGGTGGCGACCGCACCGACTGCGATGCGATAGATCAGGAGCGCGCTGGCGTCGTTGAGCAGGCTTTCGCCCTCCAGGACCTTCACCATGCGATGGGGCAGCTTGACCTGGCTCAGGATCGCAACCGCAGCGGCCGCATCGGGCGGCGCCACGATGGCCCCGAGCGCGACCGCGGCGGCCCATGGCATCTCGGGCATCAGCCGGTGCGCGACGAAAGCGACGCCGGCCGTGGTCAGGCCGACCGCGGCGACGACCAGGGTCGAGACCGGAACCCAATTGTTGCGCAAATCGCGCAGCGAGGTGTCGAAGGCGGCATCGAGCAGCACCGGTGCGACAAAAAGCGCCAATGCCAGGTCCGGCTCCAGCGCCCAGGACGGGCTGTTCGGCACGAAAGCGATCAGCGCGCCGCCGATGGCGAGAAAGGTCGGGTAGGGGACCTTGATCCGCCGCGCCAGCGCCGATAAGGCAACGGCGCCGAGCAGAAGCGCGATGATCCATTCGAATGTCGACACGATGATCCCCGAGCCGGTTGAGCGGCGCCACAAGCCAGCACCAATCCGGCCGTATGATGGATAGTGCGGTCCCGAGGCAAGACTTAAGACAAGACTTAAGGCAAAGCTCAGGGCAAGACTCAAGCGGACTTCCAACAGCAAGAAACATGCGTTTTCAGAAGCTCATTCAGTCATCAGGTGCCGCGTTGTTTTGCGCGCTGTCGTTCGCCGCCGCTCAGGCGGCGACCGGCGGCGAGCCGGCGGCGGTGATACAGGTCGATGTCGCCCCATGCCTCGCGGCGGCTGCAGCCGACGACATGGACAAGGCCGCGACGGCCTGTGCCGCCGTGATCGACAATGAGAAGACGGCGAAGGCGGATCTGATTAAGGCGCTGATCGCGCGCGCAGCGCTCCATGCGCGGCACGACCAGATCGATCGCGCCATCGCCGACGACAGCCGCGTTCTTTCGCTCGACCCTGCGCTCGCCGACATCTGGAATGCGCGCGGCGAACTCTGGCTGAAGAAGGGCGACAAGCCCAAGGCGGTGCAGGATTTCGGCGCGGCATTGAAGATCGACCCGAACCACGAGAAGGCCAGGGCCAATCACAAGGCAATGGCGCGCGAGATCGAGCGGATCGGCGCGCAGATGGCCGTCGCCGGCAAGCCCAGCTTCAATTGCGCGCGGGCGCGCCGTGGGGCAGAGAAGGCGATCTGCGGCAACCGCGAGCTGGCCGATCTCGATCGCGAGATCTTCGGGTCGCATTTGCGCGTCATCCGCGAAGCCGGGAGCCCGGCGGAGGCGCGCAAGATCCAACGTGAGCAGGATGAATTCATCGCGCGCAGAAATGCCGGATACGGCCGGCCGGGTTATGATCTGAAAAAGGCGATGCAGGAGCGCCTGCGACAGATCAACGGGGTTGACGGGTATTGAGGGGCGTTGCTCCAAGAGAGTTCGTCATGCCCGGGACAAGCCCGGCCATGACGGGGTCGACGGGCCCGCGTTGAACCCATCCCTGTCCCGCCGCGACAATGGTGAAAACCTGACGTCACGGAGCACTCTGTCATGTGCGGCACGCATCTTTCCGCGCAACGGCTTTCCCCTGCCAAAGCCTCGCTTCGCACTTTTCTGCTCAGTGCGGCCATGAGCCTCGTCCTTGCAGCTCCCGCCTCGGCGGGCGCCGATTGCGTCATCGGCAGCAAGGCTGCTCCCGCGGAGCTGGTCCCGGCCTGCACTGTCATCATCGACCAGGGTGCAAGTCCCGCGTCCGAGCGCGCCGCGGCGCTGCTGGTTCGTGCCGACGCCCATGCCCGCACCTCGGGCGGCCTCACGCAGGCCTTGCGGGACATCGACCGGGCCATTGCGCTCGACGGCAGGAATGCAAAGGCATGGCGCCTGCGCGGCGATCTCCTGCGCGAGGGCGGCGGCGATCTCAATCGTGCGGCGGCCGACCTCGGCAAGGCGATCGAGCTCGATCCGCAGGATGCGGAGGCCTACGAGCTGCGCGGTGTGGTCTACACGACCCAGCGCAGGCTCGACCGGGCGCTCGCCGATTACGACCAGGCAATCAAGCTGAAGCCGGATGATGCACAGGCTTGGTCCGACCGCGGCGTGAACTACTATCTCGGCGGCGACAACGAGAAGGCGATCAAGGATCTCAGCGAGGCGCTGCGGCTCGATCCCAACCGTCCCCGCACCTACACCAACCGCGGCGCCGCATACAAGAAGCTCGGCCAGCTCGACAAGGCGGTGGCCGACGACGGCGAGGCGATCAGGCTCGATCCGAAGGTGCCCGAATATTTCGACAATCGCGGACTCACCTATGCCGCGATGAAAGAGTACGACAAGGCGATTGCCGATTACGACCAGGCGCTGCGGCTGGCGCCCCGGCCGAACTTCTTCACCAATCGCGGCGATTCCTACCAGTTCAAGGGGGAGCTCGGAGCCGCGCTCGGTGACTACGAGGCTGCCCTGAGGCTCGATCCGAATTTCGCGCTGACCTACAACAACCGCGCGGTCCTCTACAAGAAGATGGGCGAGCGCAAGAAGGCGCTGGCCGATTACGAGACGGCGCTCAAGCTCGATCCCGGCAACGAGAACGCTGCCAACGGCCGCCGCAGCATGGTCGCGGAGATCGCGAAATTCGGAGATGAGCCGCTGCGGCCTCTCGCAGCCGCTTCCGGCAACGGTCCGTCCTTCGCATGCGCGACGGCCAAACGCGAGGTCGAGAAGGTGATCTGCGCCGATCCGCAGCTCGGCATGCTCGATCGCCAGATCGCCGAGACCTACGAGCGCGTGCTGAAATCGGCGAGCAGGCGCTCGGCCAGCGAGCTGCGCAAGACCCAGCGCGATTTCCTCAGCCATCGTAACGCCAGCTTCGGCCGGCCGGGCTATGATCTGAAGAAGGTCATGCAGGAGCGGTTGCAGAAACTGAATGCGACGGAGAGTTGAGGCACGCCTTTCGCCTCTCCCCGCCTGCGGCAGGGCTATCGCATATGACTTTCGGATGGGCCTGAGCAAGCGCCTCGTCCTTCGAGACGACCGCGGAGCATGTCATCGGCCGCGCTTTGCGCGGACCCCGTGGCGGTCTCTCAGGATGAGGCTGAGTTGCAGTTGTGTCCGTTGAAATGGCCGCTGCAGACTCCGTCGTCATCCTGAGGGCCCGCCGGAGGCGGGCGTCTCGAAGGATGGCCACGGGCGAGATTCCCGCCACGGTTTCTTATATGCGATTGCCATGCCTGGAGGGGGGAGAGGCCGGAATGTGCGATGGCAAATTCGGGGTGAGGGGCTCTCCGCGAGTCCAGCTCCTATAGCGTGATTGCGGATGCAGCCCTCACCCCGCCCTGCTCCCCTAAGAATGGGGAGAGGGAAAAATGACCCATCCTTTTCAGCTTGAACCGCAGCCCGTTCCCGGGAAAATAGCCCCCAAACAAGTCCGATCCTTGATCCGGGTCATGGCGGGGCGACCGTCCTGCCGCAAGGTTCAAGGTCAGGCCAATAAGGGACGGGAGCGCGCGAATGAACGCCGACGGTAAAAGTCGTTATCACGAAGTCCATGCGCGCTCGCTGGCCGATCCCGAGGGCTTCTGGGCCGAGGCGGCGAAGGAGATCGACTGGATCGAGCCGCCGAAGACGATCTTCGATCCCTCGCAGGGGACCTACGGCCGCTGGTACGTCGGCGGTGTCGTCAATACCTGCCACAACGCGCTCGATCGCCATGTCGAAGGCGGCCGTGCCGACCAGGTCGCGCTGATCCATGATTCGCCGCTGGCGGGCAGCGTCACCAGACTCACCTATGCCGAATTGCTGCACGAGGTGCAGGCGCTTGGCGCCATCATGCAGGATTTCGGTGTCGCCAAGGGCGATCGCGTCATCCTCTATATGCCGATGGTGCCGGAGGCCGTGG
Organism: Bradyrhizobium amphicarpaeae; assembly: GCF_002266435.3. NCBI lineage: Bacteria > Pseudomonadati > Pseudomonadota > Alphaproteobacteria > Hyphomicrobiales > Nitrobacteraceae > Bradyrhizobium > Bradyrhizobium amphicarpaeae. The sequence continues at coordinate 6,514,654 of NZ_CP029426.2, read as the reverse complement.
TCGCGATGCTCGCCTGCGCGCGCGTCGGTGCGGTGCACTCCGTGGTGTTCGGCGGCTTTGCGGCGAAGGAGCTCGCCACCCGCATCGACGACGCTCAGCCGAAACTCATCCTCTCGGCAAGCTGCGGCATCGAGCCCGGCCGCATCGTGCAGTACAAGCCGCTGCTCGACGAGGCGATCAGGCTTGCCGGCAGCAAGCCGAAGGCCTGCATCGTGCTGCAGCGTCCGCAGCTCACTTGCGACATGACCCCGGGCCGGGACTACGATTGGGCGAGCCTGCGCCGCAAGGCGATGAACGACGGCAAGAAGGCCGCTTGCGTACCCGTCGCCGCTACCGATCCGCTCTACATCCTCTACACCTCGGGCACCACGGGCATTCCGAAGGGCGTCGTGCGCGACAATGGCGGCCATCTCGTCGCGGTGAAATGGTCGATGTTCAACCTCTATGGCGTCAAGCCCGGCGAGGTGTGGTGGTGCGGTTCCGACATCGGCTGGGTGGTCGGCCACAGCTACATCGTCTACGGCCCGCTGCTGCACGGCGCGACGACGATCATGTACGAGGGCAAGCCGGTCGGCACGCCCGATGCCGGTGCGTTCTGGCGCGTGATCGCCGAGCACAAGGCGATCGCTTTCTTCACCGCGCCGACCGCGTTCCGCGCGATCCGGAAAGACGATCCGGAAGGAAAGTTCATCCGGCAATACGACCTGTCGAAATTCCGCACCTTGTTCCTCGCCGGCGAGCGGGCCGATCCGCCGACCGTCGAATGGGCGGAACAGCAGCTGAAGGTGCCGGTGATCGACCATTGGTGGCAGACCGAGACCGGCTGGTGCATCGCCGGCAACCCGGTCGGGCTCGGCATGCTGCCGGTGAAGCATGGCTCGCCGACGGTGCCGATGCCGGGCTACCAGGTCGACGTGGTCGACGAAGCGGCAAAGCCGGTGGGACCCAACACCATGGGCTCGATCGTCATCAAGCTGCCGATGCCGCCGGGCTGCCTGCCGACGCTGTGGAATCAGGACGATCGCTTCAGGGAAGCTTATCTCAGCGAATTTCCCGGCTACTACAAAACCTCCGATGCCGGCTACAAGGACGAGGACGGCTATGTCTTCGTCATGGGCCGCACCGACGACATCATCAACGTCGCCGGCCATCGGCTCTCCACCGGCGGCATGGAGGAGATCCTGGCCTCGCATCCCGACGTCGCCGAATGCGCGGTGCTCGGCGTCAAGGACGCGATCAAGGGCGAAGTGCCCTGCGGCTTCCTGGTGCTCAAGACCGGCGTGAAGCGTGCGCCCGCCGAGATCGAGAAGGAGATCATCGCGCTAGTGCGCGACAAGCTCGGCCCGGTCGCGGCCTTCAAGCTCGCCATCACCGTCGGCCGCCTGCCCAAGACGCGCTCCGGAAAGATCTTGCGTGGGACCATCAAGAAGATCGCCGACGGCGATAGCTGGACCATGCCGGCGACGATCGAGGATCCCAAGACGCTCGACGAAATCGGGGAGGCGTTGAAGGGGCGGGTATGAGGCCGGCTCCGCTGTCGTCGTGCCCGGGCTTGACCCGGGCACCCATCAATGAGCAATCAATTGCCTTGATTTCGATGGATTGCCGGGTCAAGCCCGGCAATGACGGACGAGATAGGACTGATCCATGTTAGCCAAGCTCGCGCAGTACGGGGCCATCCCCCTGCTCGCCATCGCTCTCTCCGCCTGCTCCGCGCGCTACCAGACGCCGGTGGCGGTGGGCGGCGACGATGACGATGCGGTCTGCCTGAGCCGGGGCAATGCGCAGGGCTCGCCGGAATACGTGGCCTGCCGCAAGGACCGCGACGTCCAGCGCAACGCCGCCACCGCCCGTGCCGACCGCCGCCAGCGCGACCTCGGCGAATACATGCTGAACCATCCCGATCGGCCCTGATATCGGACGCGGTATCATCCGGCATCTTCACGCACATTGGTCGTGACAGATCTGCAACGCTGCGGCCAAATCGTGGCGCGTTTCGCCCGATTTGATCGGCATCAAATCCTCCAGCGCCCCCTTTCTGCTCAGACGCTCATATCGCGCATCGACGCGCGGAAGATGGCTGAAGGGGACTACAATGCAGAGAACGACAAGAAACCTGGCGCGGCTTGCGACGGTCGGCGCGATGCTCGCGGGCACTTTTGCATCAGTGCAAGCTGCCGATTTGCCGGTTTACAAGAAGGCGCCGCCGCCGGTGGAGGCGTTCAATCCGTGGATGGTGCGTCTGCGCGTGCTCGGCGTGCTGCCCGATGGCGGCGGCTCGACCGTCAATGTCGCGGGCGTGCCCTCGCTGTCGTCGCCGAATTCCAGCCTCTCGATCAGCGACCAGGTCGTCCCCGAGCTCGACATCAGCTACTTCTTCACCAAGAACATCGCGGCCGAACTGATCCTCGGCGTAACCCGGCACTCGATCAGCGGCACCGGCTCGCTCGCGAACCTGCCGATCGGCAAGACCACGCTGCTGCCGCCGACGCTGACGCTGCAATATCACTTCGACCAGTTCGGCGCGTTCAAGCCGTATGTCGGCGCCGGCGTGAACTACACCGTGTTCTTCAACAATTCCGCGGCCAACACGCCTGCCGCAATCGTCGGTCCGCCCGCGATCGTCGCCACCACCACCAATTTGCATGTCAGCAACGCCTGGGGCGGCGCCGTGCAGTTCGGCTTCGACTACATGATCGACCGGCATTGGGGTCTCAACGTCGACGTCAAGAAGCTCTGGCTGCGTCCGGATTACAGCGCGACCGTCTCCGGCCTGCCGGTCACCGGCACTGCCCATATCGATCCGTGGCTGGTCGGCGCGGGCGTGACGTACAAGTTCTGAGCGGGTCCAAAAGGAGGCATTGTCGCCGCGACACATCCCGATGGCGTCCCCGCGCTCGCGGGGGACGACCACCGAGGGTGGGCGACACAAAACAAAAACGCGGCGGGTTTCCCGCCGCGTTTTGCGTTTCGATGACGAAAGAGAGGAGCGTCTTACTCCTCCTCGTCCTGCTTCTTGCCGCCGAGCGTCTTCAGCTTGGCGAACACGGCGTCGAGGTTGAGGTCGTCGCTCGATCGCTCGGCCGGCTCGAATTCGTCCTTCTTGGTGGTCTCGGACGCCGGCAGCAGGGTGGCGCCGCCATAGGCTGCGTCGATCGGCTTCTCCTTGGCGGCGCGCGCCACCTCGAAATCGAGCTCGATCTGCGAGCAGAGACCGAGGGTAACGGGGTCGATCGGGGTCAGCTGGGAGGTGTTCCAGTGGGTCCGGTCCCGCACGCTCGCGATGGTGCTCTTGGTGGTGCCGACCAGGCGCATGATCTGGGCGTCCTTGAGCTCGGCATGGTTGCGCAGCAGCCAGAGGATGGCGCTCGGACGCTCATGGCGGCGCGAGACCGGGGTGTAGCGCGGGCCCTTGCGCTTGGGCTGGGGCGGCAGCACCACCTTGCTCTCCTGCAGGCGGAGCCGATAATCCGGATTCTTCTCGCCCTTCTCGATCTCCTCGCGGGTCAGCTGGCCGTTGGAGAGGGGATCCATGCCCTTGATGCCCTGGGCAGCATCGCCGTCGGCGATCGCGCGCACCTCGAGGGGATGCATCTTGGTGAAATCGGCGACCTGGTCGAAGGTCAGCGCGGTGTTGTCGAGCAGCCAGACGGCGGTCGCCTTGGGCATCAGCGGTGCGTTGCTCATGGCAAATCTCCTTTGTGCTTCGCCCACCCCTTTGGAGGCGAAGCCGGTGGTCATCAGCGATGACTGGGAATTCGGGCTATATAAGCCGGGAGGGGGTAGCCACGCAATGGTTCTGCTATAGATAGTGCCTTGACAGCGCCCGAAAGGGGGCCCAATTCCCTGTAAGCCCGTACCTAAGCCCTATTCCATCCATCGACCGCTTCCCGCCCATTTGGCGAGGTGATTCGGTCCCGAGATCGCTCAATGTCAGCCAAACCAGACCTCAAGATCGTGCTTTGTTCTCCCCGCGGCTTCTGCGCCGGGGTGGTCCGGGCGATCGACACCGTGGAACGGGCGCTCGATAAGTACGGCGCGCCCGTCTATGTTCGCCATGAGATTGTGCACAACAAATATGTCGTCGACGGGTTGAAGAAAAAGGGAGCGATCTTCGTCGAGGAACTCGCCGAAATCCCGGAAAACACCTCCGCGCCGGTGGTGTTCTCGGCCCACGGCGTGCCGAAATCGGTTCCGGCCGACGCCCAGTCCCGCAACCTGTTCTCGCTGGATGCGACCTGCCCGCTGGTGACCAAGGTGCATCGCGAGGCCGCGATCCACTTCAAGCGCGGCCGCGAGATCTTCCTGATCGGCCACTCCCATCACCCCGAGGTGGTCGGCACGCTCGGCCAGCTTCCGACCGGCGCCGTGACCCTGATCGAGACCGCCGAGGACGCCAAGACCATCTCCCCGAAGGACCCCAACAACCTCGCCTTCGTGACCCAGACCACGCTGTCGATCGACGACACCGCGGAGATCGTGGCCCTGCTCAAGGAGCGCTTCCCGAACATCAACGGGCCGCACAAGGAAGACATCTGCTACGCCACCACCAACCGCCAGCTCGCGGTGAAGAAGGTGGCGCCGGTGGTCGACGCGCTCATCGTCGTCGGTGCGCCCAATTCGTCGAACTCGCAGCGCCTGCGCGAGGTCGCCGAGCGCGAGGGCTGCGGCATCGCCGTGCTGGCGCAGCGCGCCACCGATCTCGACTGGGACCGGTTCGCCAACATCAAGAGCCTCGGCATCACCGCGGGCGCATCCGCGCCGGAAGTGATCGTCGAGGAGATCATGGACGCCTTTGCCGAGCGCTACACGCTGCATGTGGAGACAGTCTCGGCCGCGGAGGAGAACGAGTTCTTCCCGCTGCCGCGTCAGGTGCGCCCCGAAGCCGCCGCCGAGTAGACTTTTATGGCGGTCTACACCGACGTTGCCGCCGACGAGCTTGCGGATTTCCTGAAGCAATATGATCTCGGCGAATTGCTCTCCTACAAGGGCATCGCCGAGGGCGTCGAGAACACCAACTTCCTGCTGCATACCAGCCAGGGGTCGTTCATCCTCACGCTCTACGAGAAGCGGGTGGCCAAGAACGATCTGCCGTTCTTCCTTGCGCTGATGACGCATCTTTCCGAGCACGGCATCAACTGCCCGCTGCCGGTGAAGGGACGGGACGGCGAGGCGTTGCGCGAGCTGTCGGGACGTCCCGCGGCGATCATCACCTTTCTCGAAGGCATGTGGCCGCGCAAGCCGAACGTGGCCCATTGCGCCGGGGTCGGCGGGGCGCTGGCGAAGATGCATCTGGCCGGCGCGAATTTTGCGATCAGACGCGCCAATGCGCTGTCGGTCTCGGGCTGGCGGCCGCTGTTCGATGCGGCGTCAAATCGTGCCGACGAGGTGCAGCCGGGCCTGCGCGCGTTTCTTGGCCAGGAGCTCGACTATCTCTCGGGCGGGATCTGGCCGGGCAACCTGCCGGAGGGCGTGATCCACGCCGACCTCTTCAACGACAACGTCTTCTTCCTCGGCGACCAGCTATCCGGGATCATCGACTTCACCTTCGCCTGCAACGACATGCTGGCCTATGACGTCGCGATCTGCCTCAACGCCTGGTGCTTCGAGCCGGATCATTCCTTCAACGTCACCAAGGCGCGCGCCTTCCTCAACGCCTATGGCCGCGTACGAAAGCTCTCCGACGCCGAAGAGGCTGCGCTGCCGCTGCTGGCGCGCGGTGCTGCAATCCGCTTCCTGCTGACGCGGCTGGTCGACTGGCTCAACGTGCCCGAGGGCGCGCTGGTCAAGCCGAAGGATCCGCTGGAATATGTCCGCAAGCTGCGCTTCCACCAGAGCGTGACGAGCGTACGCGATTATGGGCTGATGCCGTCGGGGCTGGTGGCGTGAGCGAGCTTCCCAATGTCACGATCTATACCGATGGCGCCTGCTCGGGAAATCCCGGGCCGGGCGGCTGGGGTGCGATCCTCAAGTTCGGCGACACGGAAAAAGAGCTGAACGGCGGCGAGCGCCACACCACCAACAACCAGATGGAGCTGATGGCGGCGATCTCCGCGCTGGAAGCGCTGAAGAAGCCGTGCACGGTCGATCTCTACACCGACAGCCAGTATGTCCGGCAGGGCATCACCGGCTGGATTCATGGCTGGAAGCGCAACGGCTGGCGCACCGCCGACAAGAAGCCGGTGAAGAATGTCGAGCTGTGGCAGCGCCTGGACGCCGCGCTGAAGCCGCATGAGGTACGCTGGCATTGGGTCAAGGGCCACGCCGGTCACCCCGAGAACGAACGCGCGGATCAGCTCGCGCGGGACGGGATCGTGAAGGCAAGGTTGCAGCAGCGGGTGGGAGAGTAGGGCTCTGCCGGCGCTCCGCTCTCAGGTTTCGTAGGGTGGGCAAAGCGAAGCGTGCCCACCGTCTTCTCAAGAGAGTAAGTTGGTGGGCACGGCGCTAGCGCGCCTTTGCCCACCCTACGGCACTTTTGTCGTAGCTCAGAGCTGCCCGAGCAGCGTATCGCCGCCGGAGACTTCGACCTTGCCGGGCATCGCTTCGAGGTTCAGCTTCTTGACCACGCCGTCCTCGACCAGCATCGAATAGCGCTTGGAGCGAATGCCGAGGCCGTTGGCGGAGGCGTCGAGCTCCATGCCGATCGCCTTGGTGAAATCGGCGTTGCCGTCGGCGAGGAAGATGGCCTCGTCGCGCTGGTCAGTGTCACGCTTCCAGGCGTTCATGACGAAGGCGTCGTTGACGGAGACGATGGCGATGCTGTCGACGCCCTTGTCCTTCAGGGCGTAGGCGTTGAGGAAGATGCTCGGCAGATGCATCTTGTGGCAGGTGCCGGTGTAGGCGCCGGGCACCGCGAACAGCGCCACCTTCTTGCCCTTGAAGATATCGTCGGTGGTCTTCACCTGCGGACCTTCCGCCGTCATCACGCGGAATTTCGCCTCGGGCAGCTTGTCGCCAGTCTGGATCGCCATTGTCGTCTCCCTGGATATCGATCCCCGCTTATTAGACCGTGCGGCGGGCCTGCACAATATTGCCGGCGGTCGAAGCGGTGAGGATGGGGCTCCTTCGTCGTGATGTCATCAGCCGGCGAAGCCGCCCTTGTCGAGGAAGGCCAGCTCTTCCTCGGTGCTGTCGCGGCCGAGCAGGTGGTTGCGGTGGGGAAACCGGCCGAACCGCTGGATGATGTCGGCATGCTCCCGGGCGTATTTCAGGTTTTCGGCGTTTTCGGTGTTCTGAAACAGCGCCACGCAATGCAACTGGTCGGGCAGGTGCTCGGAATGCATGAAAGGCAGATACAGGAATTCGAGCAGGACCGGATCGACCCTGGCATCGACACCGCGATCGATCGCCCGGCGGGCGATGTCGCGTGCCAGGCCATCGCTGGCAAAGGCCCGGGGCGTGCCGCGGAACATGTTGCGGGGGAATTGGTCGAGCACGATGACCAGCGCGAGTGCGCCGTCGTCGCTGCCTTCCCATGATGCCAGCTCGCCGGCGATCGCCTGCTGCCAGAGCGCGAGAAAGCGGCGCCTGACCTCAGCGTCGAAGGCGTCATCGCGCCTGTACCAGCGCTCCCGGCCGGCCTCGCGCCAGAAGGCGAGAATGCCGGATGGCGCGATATCGCCGACCCCCGTCATGAACCGGCGACGCGCTTAGGCCGCCTGAGCCTTCTTCTCGTCGCGCAGCTCGCGTCGCAGGATCTTGCCGACATTGGTCTTGGGCAGGTCGCTGCGGAATTCGATGTGCTTGGGCACCTTGTAGCCGGTGAGCTGCTCGTGACAGAACTTGATCAGCGCGTCGGCGGTGAGGTTTTGGTCCTTCTTCACCACGAAAGCCTTCACCGCCTCGCCCGACTTGGAATCGGGGATGCCGATCACGGCGCATTCGAGCACGCCCGGATGGCTCGCGATCACTTCCTCGATCTCGTTGGGATAGACGTTGAAGCCGGAGACCAGGATCATGTCCTTCTTCCGGTCGACGATCTTGGTGTAGCCCTTCTCGTCCATGATGCCGATGTCGCCGGTGCGGAAATAGCCGTCCGCGGTCATCACCTTGGCGGTCTCCTCGGGCCTGTTCCAGTAGCCCGACATGACCTGCGGGCCCTTGGCGCAGATTTCGCCGGCTTGGCCGAGCGGGACTTCGTTGCCATCGTCGTCGCGGATCGAGATGTAGGTCGACGGCACGGGAATGCCGATGGTGCCGTTGAACTCGGAGTTGGTCGCGGTGTTGCAAGTCAGCGTCGGCGACGTCTCCGACAGGCCGTAGCCCTCCGCGATCGAGCAGCCCGTCACGGCCTTCCACTGTTCGGCCACGGGACGCTGCACGGCCATGCCGCCGCCGTTGGAGATCTTCAGCTTGGAGAAATCCAGCTTCTTGAAGTCGGGATGATGCATCAGGCCGTTATAGAGCGTGTTCACGGCCGGGAAGCTGTTGACCTGGTATTTCGCCAGCTCCTTGACGAAGCCGGCGATGTCGCGCGGATTGGGGATCAGGAGATTGCAGCCGCCGGCGCGCACCGCGAGCAAGTAGCAGGCCGTCAGCGCGAAGATGTGATAGAGCGGCAGCGCGCAGACGATCATGAGCTGGTCGACATGCGGCGGTGCGGCGAGCGCCGGCTGGAGCCATGCGTCGTTCTGCAGGACGTTGGCGACGATGTTGCGGTGGAGCAGGGTGGCGCCCTTGGAGACACCGGTGGTGCCGCCGGTGTATTGCAGGAAGGCGACGTCGCCCGGCGAGAGTTTCGGCTTGTTGAACGTCATGCCACGGCCGGCCGAGAGCGCGTCGTTGAAGGAGACTGCGCCCGGCAGCGACCAGGCCGGTACCATCTTCTTGACGCGGCGGACGACGAGATTGACGATCACGCCCTTGAAGCCGAGCAGATCGCCCATGGCCGCAACGATGACGTGCTTGACCTGCGTCTTGGCGATCACCTGCTCGACGGTGTGGGCGAAATTCTCCAGCACGATGATGGCTTCCGCGCCGGAATCCTTGAGCTGGTGCTCGAGCTCGCGCGGGGTGTAGAGCGGATTGACGTTGACCACCGCGAAACCGGCGCGCAGCGCGGCAGCGGTCGCGACCGGATATTGCAGCACGTTCGGCATCATGATGGCGATGCGGGCGCCGCGCTGCAGACCGCGGCCCTGCAAATAGGCGGCGAGCGCGACCGACATCTGGTCGAGGTCGCGATAGCTGATGGACTTGTCCATGCAGATGAACGCCTTGCGGTCGGCGAACTTGGTGAAGCTCTCTTCAAGAAGGTCGACCAGCGATGCGTATTGGGTCGGCTCGATATCGGAAGGCACGCCGGGCGGATATTGCTTGAGCCAGATGCGCTCCATGGAAAACTCCCCTCATTGACCTGAGCCCGTTGTGTCTCGGGCTTGCCGCATTGCCGCCAGTATCGAGCCTGCCGGAACGGGTGGCAAGTCGTCGAGGCTTAGGGCAAAGGCCGGAGGGAGGCTACCGGAATCATCGTGCGCGACGCTGCCGCAGCTGCGAAGCGCTGGCCGCTTCGGTGGGGGGCGCCGTTAACTGTTGTTGGCCGGCTTGGCGGCGGGCTTGGTCGCGGCCTTGGGCTTGGCAGGCTTCGGATCGCCGCTTGCCGCAGGCTTCTCGGCGGGTTTTGCCGCAGCATCGTGCTTGGCGGCAGCATGCTTGGGCGCCGCCGGCTTCGCCGCAGTCTTGGCATCGTTCTTGGCGTCGCTCTTGTCGTTGTTCTTGCCCTCAGCCGGCTTGGCACCGGGCTTCACGGCCGCCGTCCTGGTATCCTTAGCGTCCTTGCCCGCGTCCTTCGGCTTGTCGGCCGCATCAGGCTTCCTGGCAACGCGCGACTTCTTGCCACGCGGCTTCGACGCCGTCTGCTGGTCGGCATCGGCCGCGACCGCGGCGATCAGGGCGGTGCCGGTGCGGGTCGGCCCGGTATAGACCAGCACGGGCTCGACCGCCGCGGGGGCCTGCGCCATCAGCTCGGAGGCCTTCATCAGGGGCGGCTGCAGGCCGGCGGTGAAGAAGGTCACCTGGGCTTCGCCGCCGGTGGCGGAGGCCGATCCGGAGGTCGCGCCATTGGCGGCAATCAGCGCGTCGTCGTCGTCGCTGGCCGGCCGCTTGCGATGGCCGCCGCACATCTCGTCGCGCAGGTTCGGCGGCGAGGCGTCGACCGGCACGAGGTTATCGACGGTGCCGAGCGAGGGGCGGAGCCACGTCAGATTGTCCTGGCTGAAGCCACGCTCCAGCAGCTGCGCCGCCTTCACCGCGCGCGCTGTGCCGGAGCTGGAGCCGAGCACCACGGCGATCAACCGGCGGCCGTTGCGGGTCGCGGAGGCGACGAGATTGTAGCCGGAGGCGCAGATGAAGCCGGTCTTGAAACCATCGGCGCCGGGATAGCGGCCGATCAGCTTGTTGAAATTGCCGGTAACGCGCTTGCCGAAGCGGATCGCCGGGATATGCACGAAGTATTCGTATTCCGGCAGGTCGCGCAGGAACGAGCGCGCGAGGATGCCGAGGTCGCGCGCCGAGGTGATCTGGCCGTCGGCGGGCAGGCCGTTCGGATTGACGTAGCTGGTCTGCGTCATGCCGAGCTTCTTCGCGGTATCGTTCATCATCGCGGAAAAACCGTCGATCGAACCGCCGACGCCTTCGGCGAGCACCACGGCCATGTCGTTCGCCGACTTGACCATCATCATCTTCAGCGCGTTGTCGACGGTGAGCTGCGTTCCCGGGCGGAACCCCATCTTCGAGGGCGATTGCGAGGCCGCCGTCGGCGATACAGTGAGCAGCGTGTCGAGCGTAAGCCTGCGGTCCTTGACCGCCTTCAGCGTCACATAGGCGGTCATGATCTTGGTGACGGAGGCCGGATACCAGGGAATGGTCGCATTCTCCGCCTGCAACACCTTACCGCTGTCGGCCTCGATCAGCAGCAGCGCTTCGGCGCTCGCCGTGCGCGGCGCGATCAGCGCGGCACATGCGAGCGTCGCAGCAAACAGGTTGAACAGGGATTTGCGAAGCAGCGGGCGTAGAGCGTGCACTATCCGATTCCGGTCCTTGGAAACCCGCCCGGCTCCGGGCGGCTCTCGTGATCTGATTGTCGGTTCTGAAATCCAGCGCCGCCGCTTGCGGCGCCGCAAACCTATACCGGCTGGTGCGTCGAGAACAGGGGCATGAGCGGGGTATTCCGCAATGAAATAGGCCGAATTTCGACGATCCTGTGAGGACTTGCTAGGGGGATTTGGCAGCAGTCGCAGCAGCCTCAGCGGCTGTCACGCTGGCCCGTGCGGTCTCGTGAACCATGAACTGGGCCCTGGCGAGCTCAGCGAAATGGCCGCCCTTGGCCACGAGTTCATCGAAAGTTCCACTTTCGATCACCCGCCCGTTCTCGAACACCAGGATCCGCGTGGCATTGCGGATTGTGGAGAGCCGGTGGGCGATCACGAAGGTGGTGCGGCCTTTCATCACTTCGTCGAGAGCGGCATTCACCTTGGTCTCGGTGACGGCGTCGAGCGCGCTTGTCGCCTCGTCCAGGATCAGGATCGGCGGATCCTTCAGCAGCGCGCGGGCGATCGACAGCCGTTGCCGCTCGCCGCCGGACAGCATGCGGCCGCGCTCGCCGGCATTGGTCGAAAAGCCGCCGCTGCGCTCGATGAAATCGAGCGCCTGCGCACGCTCGGCCGCCTTGCGCATCTCGGCTTCGGTCGCGTCCGGCTTGCCGACGCGCAGATTCTCCTCGATCGAGCGGTTGAACAGCAGCGCCTCCTGGAACACGACGCCGATATTCCGGCGCAGCGAGGTCAGCGTGACGCCGCGCACGTCCATGCCGTCGATCCTGATGAAGCCGGATTGCGGGTCGAAGGCGCGATGCAGGAGCGCGATCGCGGTGGACTTGCCGGCGCCGGTCGGGCCGACCAGCGCGATGGTCTGGCCGGGCAGCGCGGTGAAGGTGAGGTCCTCGATCGCCGGCCGCTTGCCGTCATAGGAAAAGGAGACGTCGTTGAACTCGACGAGGCCGGACAGCCTGCCGGCATCGATCGCGTCGTGGCGATCACGCACCGCGGGCACGGCGTCGAGCACATTGAAGAACTCGCGCAGGCGCGGTGCTTCCATGAAGACGTTGTTGATGAAGCCCACGACCTGCTCGAGCTTCTGGATCAGCATCGTCGCGAAGCTCACGAACATCACGATCTCGCCGACTGAAGTCAGCCCCTGGTCGTGCAGGGCGATGCCGAGCGCAAAGATCGCGAGCACAGTGATGGTGGTGGAGGCGCGCGTGATCACGGTGACGAGCGCCCACCACGACAAAACCGGCATCTGCGCGGCCAGCAACTCGTCGGCGACGGAGCGCAGCCCCTTCACCTCGGACTCGACCCGGACGAAGCTCTGCACCAGGGCGACGTTGCCGAGCGCGTCGGAGGCGCGCGCGGACAGCTCGCTATATTGTTCCTCGACGGCCATCTGCATGCCGAAGGTCTTGCGCACCACGAAGGTCGTCAACGCGGTGAAGACGACGCAGAGCACGAACAGCAGGATCGCGAGGCGCCAGTTCAGGTAGAGCGACAGCGGCAGCAGCACCACGACCGAGAGGATCGCGGCAAAATGCTCCCGGAAGAAGCCGAGCCACAGCCGCCACAACGCGTCGGTGCCGTTGAGCATCACCTTCATCAGCCGGCCCGAATGGGTGCCGGAATGGAAGGTCAGCGGTAATTGGAGGATGTGCTCGAAATAATCGGTCAGCACCGCCTGGCGCTGGCGGTGCGAGAGCCGGTCGGCCTGCAAGGCCACGAGCGCGCTGCAGAGAATGGTGAACAGCCCGAACGCGACCCAAGCCACCAGGAACGGCCAGGCCGAGCTGGAGCCTGCTACCGTCTTGCCCGAGAGCACGTCGACGATCCGGCCAAACAGCACGGGCTCGGCGAATTGCGAGCCCGCCAGCAGCAGATTGGCAAATGCCAACAGCCATCCGAGCCGCGCCTCCTTGCCGAGCAGTTCGAGAACGCGGGTGTAGAGGCTGAAAATGGACATGCTGGCGGGGACTCAAGCAGACAACGGAGACCGCATTCTAAGCAGGGATCGTCCGCGATATACAGCGGAAGCTTGCGGTTTTGCTCAGTTGATCAGCCGGCTTTCGACCGGCGGCAGGAACCTGTCGTCGAAGATGTCGCCTGCCGTGGGCCGCTTGCGGAATTTGAAGTCCTGCGCGATCTGGTCGATCGAGCGCTCAAGGCGCGCAGGCTCGACGCCGCCGAGGCCGTTGCGCTTGACCTCGTCGGTCAGGATGTTGTCGACGAGGACGGTGCGCAGGCGCTCCAGCTCCAGGTCGCGGTCGCCGCCGTCGATACGGCTCGCGGCCTCATCCGCCGCACGCGCCGGCTCCTTGACGGTCGCATTGATGCCGGCGATCAAGGCGCGGACGAAGCCTTTCACGGCGTCCGGCTTTGCCGCGGCGAAGGCGGGATTGGCCACCAATGCGAAGCCATAGGCCTCGCAGCCATAGTCGGCAAAACGCAGCACGACGAGATCGGCTCCGGGTACGCCGCGGTCGCGCAGGTTCACCGCGGAGAGATAGTTGAAGCCCGCGACCGCATCGACCTGTCCCGCGGACAGGATCGGCTCGCGGACTGCAGCGCCGATCTTGTGGAATTTGACGCGCGATGCCTTGATGCCGTTCTGCTGCACCAGCGCCGGCCACAGCTGCATCGACAGATCGCCGTCGGCAACGCCGACGGTCTTGCCGTCGAGATTGGACAATACCTCGATGCCGCGGCTCCTGCGCGCGACGATCGCGTAGGGCGCGCGGTTGAACAGCACGAACACCGCCTTGACCGGCGCTGAGTCCTCTTTGTCGCGAAGCCGGATCAGCTCGTTGATGTCGACGAGCGCAAGCTCGCTGTCGCCCTTGGCGACGCGCGCGAGCGCCTCCGGCGCTCCGGTTGCGCTGTTGAAGGACACGTTGAGACGTTCGGCACTGAACCTGCCGTCTTTCGCCGCAAGGAAGAACGGCGCCATGCTCGCGTCCAACGGACGATCGAAGGTGAAATGGATCGCAACGGACGGCGCAGCGCTCTCGGCCGCACCGACATCGCGTGCAACGAGCGATGCAAGCGAGAGCGAGAGAGCCAGCAGGCAACGGAGGGCGGTCGTCTTGAATCCTGTCATCGATTGCGCCGGTTCCACATTGTTGTGGTTTCGTGACGCTCGCGGCGCCGGCTGCGCCCAGTCTCCCCGCGCCAATATGAACGGCGGATGAGCGGCGGTTGCGTCACGATCACGCAACCCCGTTCAGCTTGTGTTGGGGTTGGGGAACCCAACATGGCATGCGGGTGTTTGACAGACATGAGCCTGACTGCAGGCACCATGCAAGGTCCCAAGGAGGGTCCAGGAGATGTTTGACAGATTTTCGAAGTTTGCCGGCCGCAAGGCCGTTCTTGCCACTGCCGCGGTGCTGGCGTTGACCGCGGTTGCCCCGACAGCTTCCTATGCCGGCGGTCGCCACTGGCATGGCGGAGGTGGCGCGGCTTTTGCCGGCGCGGCCATCGCCGGTGCCATCGGCACCGGCCTTGCGATCGCCGCCACCCGTGACGCCTACGCCTACGATGCCCCGGCTTATTATGGCGGCGGCCCGGTCTATTACGACGAGGGTCCGGTCTATTACGGCGGCGACTCCTATATCGGCCCGCGCCCGTTCCACCGTTGCGGCGGCCCCTACCAGTCGGCGCAGGGCGGCCAGGGCAACATCTCGACCTGCTACTGAGCGGGGCTCCCCAGCTTGACCTGAACAGGCCGTCGCGCTTGCCGCGACGGCCTGTTTTCTGCTTTTGTTATCGGACGTTAACACGCCCGCCATTTGTTTAGAGTAGTTTCGAGTCCCATGAGTGATTCGCTTGAGCGGCTATATCTGGCTGTGCTCGCGGCCAGAGATCTTGATCCGGCAACGTCGCGGACAGCCCGGCTGTTTCAGCGCGGGCCCTCGAAAATGGCAAAGAAGCTTGCCGAAGAGGCCATTGAGGTCGTGATCGATGCCGTCAACGGCGACACCGATGCCGTGATCCGGGAAAGCGCCGACCTCTTGTACAATCTCACCGTGCTCTGGGCCTCTGCGGGCGTGCGCCCCGAGGACGTCTGGCGCGAGATGACCCGGCGGGAAGACATGCTCGGCATCGCCGAGAAGCTGCCGAAATCGTCGATGAAGCTGCCTAAAGTCGCGGCACCACGCGGGGCTGCCCGGCGGCCGATTGTCGCGCTCGAAGGCCGTACCGCGCGCAAGCGCCACTAGAAACGTCATAATTCGTCTCAATCTCGGCATGGACAAATCCGTCCCATGGTGCTTCATCGCGGCGCCATGCTGAAACGTATCTACGATTGGTGCATCGACGCCGCCCATAAGCCCTACGCGCTCTGGATCATGGGGGCCGTGTCTTTCGCCGAGAGCTCCTTCTTTCCGGTCCCGCCGGATGTGATGCTGATCCCGATGTCGCTGGCGCGCCCGCAGCGCGCCTGGCTCTATGCGATGGTCTGTACCGTCACCTCGGTGCTCGGCGGCATCGTCGGCTACGCAATCGGTGCGCTGCTGTTCGACTCCGTCGGCCAATGGCTGATTCAGGTCTACGGCCTCGGCGGCAAGGTCGAGGCCTTTCGCGCCTCCTATGCGGAATGGGGCGCGGTGATCATCCTGCTCAAGGGGCTGACGCCGATCCCCTACAAGCTCGTGACGATTACCTCGGGCTTTGCGGGCTACAACATCCTCCTGTTCGTTCTGTGCTCGATCGTTGCGCGTGGGGGACGCTTTTTCATCGTGGCGATTCTGCTGAACCGCTATGGCGACTGGATCCGCGTGAAGATCGAGAAGCATCTCGGTCTCGTGGTGGCGGTCGGTGCTGCCGTGCTGGTGCTCGGCTTCGTGGTGGCGATCAAGCTAATCTAGATCCACAGCGCTTTGCCGCAGGGTCGGCTTCGGCTACGGTTGCCATCATGATGGTTCGATCCGGCAATCCGGCCGCGCGGCTCGGGACGCTGCTGTCAGCAGTGCTGCTCCTGTTCGCTGCTTGCGGGACCGGGTGGGCGCAATCGGCGCCGCCGTCGCTTGGCCTGCAGGAGCAGGGGCCCCAGGCTGCGCCGCCGCCCTCGACGCCCCCGCCCGCAGAAAATCCCGGGCTGATCCATGAAATGGGCAAGCTGTTCGACAAGCTGCCCTCGATCCTGCCGCCGATCAAAAGCCCCAGCGAGACCATGAACGATTTGTCGCGCCTGGCGAAGCCCTCGACCATGGTGTCGGGACGTACAGCCTGCCCGGCATCGTCCAACGGCGCGCCCGATTGCAAACAGGCCGCCGACCAGCTTTGCCAGAGCAAGGGCTACAAGGAAGGCAAGAGCCTGAACGCCGACTCCGCGGAAAAATGCTCGGCCAAGGTTCTCATTCCGGGCAGGCAACGTAAGCCGGATGACTGCCGCACCGATACTTTTGTGACCAGCGCGCTGTGCCAGAACTGAAGGACGTCGCGCGAGCAACAAGGAGCGCCCATGAGCCGGACGGAGCAGGACTTCCTCGGACAGCGTGAGATCGCCGACGACATCTATTACGGCGTCCAGACCATCCGGGGTAAGGAGAACTTCCACATCACCGGCATTCCGATGAACCAGGAGCCTTTCTTCGTGAAGGCGCTCGGTTACGTCAAGAAGGCCGCCGCCATGGCCAACCGCGACCTCGGCGCGATCGACGCCAAGGTGGCCGAGGCGATCATCCTCGGCTGCGACCGTGTCATCGCCGGCGACATGATGGACCAGTTCGTCACCGACTTCATCCAGGGCGGCGCCGGTACCTCCACCAACATGAACGCCAACGAGGTAATCGCGAACCTCGCGCTGGAATCGCTCGGCTTCAAAAAGGGCGACTACCAGCACGTCAGCCCCAACGATCACGTCAATTACGGCCAGTCGACCAACGACACCTATCCGACCGCCTTTCGCCTCGCGCTGATCCTGCGGCTCGAGAGCTACATGACCGCGCTGCGCCAGCTGCAGGAAGCCTTCTTCACCAAGGGCCGCGAGTTCGACCGCGTCCTGAAGATGGGCCGCACGCATCTGCAGGACGCGGTGCCGATGTCGCTCGGCGCCGAATTCCGGGGATGGGGCACCACCATGGGCGAGGAGGTCGATCGGATCTCCGAGGCGAGGGCACTGCTGCGCGAGATCAATCTCGGCGCCACCGCGATCGGGACCTCCGTCACGGCGGCACACGGTTATCCCAAGCTCGCCGTTCGCCATTTGAGTGCGCTCACCGGCGTCGATTTCATCCTTGCCGGCGATTTGGTCGAGGCGACCTCGGACACCGGCGCCTATGTGCAGCTTTCCGGCGTGCTCAAGCGCACCGCGAGCAAGCTGACCAAGATCTGCAACGACATCCGCCTGCTCGCCTCCGGGCCGCGTGCCGGCTTCAACGAGATCAACCTGCCGCAATTGCAGCCGGGCTCCTCGATCATGCCGGGCAAGGTCAACCCTGTGATCCCCGAGGTCGTCAACCAGACCAGCTTCCTCGTCATCGGGCTCGACACCACGGTGACGCTCGCGGCCAGCGCAGGCCAGCTCCAGCTCAACGTGATGGAGCCGGTGATCTCGTTCGCGCTGTTCTTCTCGATCCGCACCATGGAGCGCGCGGTCAACTCCTTGCGCGAAAACTGCGTCGTCGGCATCACGGCGAATGAGGAGCACACCCGCAACATGGTGCTGAACTCGCTCGGCATCGTCACCGTGCTGAAGCCGCTGCTCGGCTACAAGCAGTGCGCCGAGATCGCGCGCGAGGGTTACAAGAGCGGCAAGTCGCTGCACCAGATCGTGGTGGTCGAGCGCAAGCTGCTGACCCAGGAGAAATGGGACGAAATGTTCTCGTTCGAGCGGCTGATCAACCCGGATCTGATCGGGTAGGCGGTCATCGTCATTCCGGGGCTCGCGCCAAGAGGCGCACCCTGGAATGACAGCTACGGAATTCCGCGCCTAGGAATTGCTGCCTGGGCATCCGTTCCGGCGCCAAAACGCAATACTTGACAGTGGAAAGATTGCCTTGTTGGTATGGCGGTCAACCTTCCATCGACCGGCCAACAGAGGATCGCTCCGCAATGTCCATGCCCGCCTTGTTCAAGGGACGCCTGTCGATCCCCGTGATCGGCTCGCCGCTCTTCATCATCTCGGTGCCCGATCTCGTGATCGCGCAGTGCAAGGCGGGTGTGGTCGGCTCTTTTCCGTCGCTGAACGCGCGGCCGCCGGAGCTGCTCGACGAATGGCTGGCGCGGATCACCGAGGAGCTCGCGGCCTATGACCGCGCCCATCCCGACAAGCCGTCGGCGCCGTTCGCGGTCAACCAGATCGTGCACAAGTCGAACAACCGGCTCGATCACGACATGCAGCTCTGCGCCAAGTACAAGGTGCCGATGGTCATCTCCTCGCTCGGCGCGCGGGAAGAGCTGAACCAGGCGGTGCACGGCTGGGGCGGTATCGTCTTTCACGACGTGATCAACCAGAAGTTTGCGCACAAGGCGATCGAGAAGGGCGCCGACGGCCTGATCCTGGTCGCGGCCGGCGCCGGCGGCCACGCCGGCACCATCTCGCCGCTGGCCTTTGTTGCTGAAACGCGAAAGTGGTTCGACGGTCCGATCGCACTGTCGGGCGCCATCGGCAACGGCAGGGCAATTCGCGCCGCGCGCATCCTCGGCGCCGACTTCGCCTATATCGGCTCCGCCTTCATTGCCACCAAGGAAGCCAACGCGGTCGAGAAGTACAAGGAGATGATCGCGGGATCGACGGCCGACGACATCGTTTATTCCAACCTCTTCACCGGCGTTCACGGCAATTACCTGAAGCCCTCGATCCTCGCCGCCGGCATGGATCCGGAAAACCTGCCGACCTCCGATCCGTCCAAGATGAATTTCGGCACCGACGCATCAGGCGAGCGCGCCAAGCCGAAGGCCTGGAAGGAAATCTGGGGCTCGGGCCAGGGCATCGGCAGCGTCGAGGCCATCCTGCCCGCTGCCGAGCTGATCGCGCGCTTCAAGAAGGAATACGACGAAGCGATCGATCCGCCGCTATAGTCGCTCTCGTATCCCGGACGCGCTGCAGCGTGTAACGCTGCTGCGCAGAGCCGGGACCCATCGCCGCAGCGTCCGGGGAACGTCAACCGAGACTGATGAAAGCATGCCTCCCATCTATCGCGTCGACGGCGACAGTGTCGTCACCAGTCCCGATGCCGCCGGTCCCTGGGACCGGCGCATGCAGCACGGCTCGGCGCCGGCCTCGCTGGTGACATGGGCGGCCGAACGCATACCGACGCCTGTGACGATGGACATCGCGCGCGTCACCATCGATCTGATGCGTCCGGTGCCGGTCGCGCCGCTGACGATCGTGACTGGCGTCTTGCGCGAGGGTCGCAAGATCCAGCTCTGCGAAATCAAGCTGCTCGCCGACGGCGTGCAGGTGGTCGGTGCCACCGTGCTCAAGATCAGGCGTCAGGCATTGTCGTTGCCCGACGACGTCAAGGCGCTGCCGGTGACGCTGCCCTTGCCGGAGGACTCGTTGGTCGAGGACGGTCACGCCGCCACCAGCCCGTTCGTGCGTTCGGTCTCGATGCGCGCCGCGCGCGGCCGCTTCGGGCAGGCCGGCGCCGGCGCGATCTGGTTTCGCGTCGACCATCCGCTGATCGAGGGGGAAGCGATCTCGCAGGCGATGCGCGCCGTGGTCGCCGCCGATTTCTCCAACGGCACCGCCTCGACGCTCGACTTCCGCGCCTGGACCTACATCAACGCCGATCTCACGGTGAACTTGGCGCGCCAGCCTGTCGGGGAGTGGATTTTGCTCGACGGCGATTCCTGGATCGGCCCCGACGGCGCGGGACTTGCGATGTCGCGGCTTGCGGACAGGCAGGGCTATTTCGGCCGCGCGGTGCAGAGCCTCGTCATCGAAAAGCGATAGACCTTCCCTGCCGACAGCTGCCCTCGCGGCGCCGTACTGCATCCGTTCCACCTCGTCGCAAGGATGCTCACTGTCTTGCCTGCATAGGTGACAGCCGAGCCCGGAACCGATTGTTCCCTTCCCGGTTTTATTCCCGGTAGAGGGAAAATATGACTTCGATTGAGAAATTTTCTGCAAGGGCCCAAACCGGAGTTTGGGGTCTGGACAACATCCTGTCCGGCGGATTGTCGCGTGGGCACGTCTTCCTCGTGGAAGGCGCGCCTGGCACCGGCAAGACGACGGTGGCGCTGCAATTCCTGCGAGAGGGCACCAAGGCCGGCGAGAGGTGCCTGTACATTACCTTGTCCGAGACGGAGCGTGAGTTGCGCGAAGGCGCGGCGTCGCACGGCTGGACGCTGGACGAGGGCATTACTGTCTTCGAACTGCTGCCCCCTGAGAGCCTGCTTGATTCAGAGCAGCAGCAGAGCCTTCTCTACTCCTCCGATCTCGAACTCGGCGAGACGACCAAGCAGATTTTCGAGGCGGTCGATCGGATCAAGCCGCATCGCGTCGTGCTCGACAGTCTTTCCGAAATCCGGCTTCTCGCCCAAAGCTCGTTGCGGTACCGCAGGCAAATCCTGGCCATCAAGCACTTCTTCTCCAGATTCAATACGACCGTGATGCTTCTCGACGATCTCACGGCCGATGTCGCCGACAAGACCGTCCACAGCGTCGCGCATGCGGTTCTGCGCCTTGAGGAGCTCGCTCCGGACTATGGCGCGGAGCGCCGCCGTGTCCGCGTCATCAAGTATCGCGGCACCAAGTTTCGCGGCGGTTACCACGACGCAACCATCACCACGGGCGGCCTGAACGTGTTTCCGAGGCTGGTTGCCTCCGAGCACCGCGCCGATTTGCGGCGCACCACTTTTTCAAGCGGCATTGCGGGCTTAGACCAGTTACTGGGAGGTGGAGTGGAATCGGGTTCGAGCACGCTCGTTCTCGGTCCCTCCGGTACCGGCAAATCTCTCATCGCGATCGTGTTCGCCGTCGCGGCGGTGGCGCGGGGAGAGAAAGCGGCGCTGTTCGTGTTCGACGAGGAGCTTGGTCTGCTGTTCTCGCGCATGAAAGGCATCGGAATCGATCTCGACGCGCTGCGACGCGACGGCAGTCTTGCGATCGAACAGGTCGACGCGGCCGAACTCTCCCCGGGGGAGTTCGCTCACATGGTCCGCAAGCGGGTGGACGAGGAGGGTATCAAGGCCGTCGTGATCGACAGTCTCAATGGCTATCAGGCTGCCATGCCCGAGGAGAATTCGCTCATTCTCCACATGCATGAACTTTTGCAGTACCTCAATCGCCGCGGTGCCGCGACATTCATGACGGTTGCCCAGCACGGCCTCGTCGGTGACATGCGAGCGCCGGTCGACGTCACCTATCTCGCCGATACGGTCATCCTCCTGCGCTATTTCGAAGCGCTGGGCAGCGTGCGACGTGCGATATCCGTGATCAAGAAGCGAATGGGCCAGCATGAATCGACCATTCGCGAGTTCCGCATCGGCGGTCGTGGTCTGGCCATCGGCGAGCCCCTTGAGGAATTCCAGGGCGTTCTGCGCGGCGTGCCCGTTTACATGGGTGACCCGCGCCCCCTGCTCCAGGAGCCTGGTGCGTGAGACCGGGCGACACGTCCGAACGTTCCCTGATCCTTGCTCCGACGGGCCGCGACGCAAATGTCGCCGCGAGCCTGATCCGCGAAGCAGGCATTGCGGCTGACGTCTGCGCCGACCTCGATGCGCTCGTTCGCGAGATGGCGGCCGGTGCGGGGCTTGCCATCATCGCCAACGAAGCCGTGAAGACCGCGGATTTGCGCAGTCTCGTCAGGTGGCTGAACGACCAGCCCTCATGGTCGGACTTTCCGATCGTTTTGCTCACCCGCCAGGGCGGCGGTCCGGAACGCAATCCGGACGCCATGCGGCTCGGGCAGGCACTCGGCAACGTGACGTTCATCGAACGGCCGTTCCATCCGACCACGCTGGTCAGCGTCGTCGGATCGGCGATCCGGGGGCGGCGCCGCCAGTACCAGTCACGCGCGATCCTCGAGACCCTCACCGAGAGCGAAGGCCTGCTGCAAACGGCATTGAGTGCCGGTCGGCTCGGTGCACTCGAACTGCATTTGCCGTCCCTGAGGCTCGAGGCCTCCCATACCTGCAAGCTGTTCTTCGGGCGACGGCCAGAGCAGGAATTTTCCTATCAGGATCTGCTAGAATCGGTGCACCCGGACGACCGCGCCCGCCGGCAGACCGTGTTCGACCGCGCCGTCGCCAGCGGCGGCGATTACAGCATCGAATATCGAAACGTCTGGCCTGACTGCTCCCAGCATTGGGTGGATATAAGGGCGCGAGCGGTGCTTCGGCCCGACGGCAGTGTGCGATCGCTGGTCGGGGTGTGCTCCGACATCACCGCGCGCAAGGTCGCCGAGATCGAGCGCGAAAATCTGCTGGCCCAGCTTGCTGCAGAGCGGACTGCGCTCGCCGAACTCACGGCCACACTCGAGCAGCGCGTCGAGCAGCGCACCGCGGATCTGATGACCGAGGTCGCCGCGCGCGAAAAGGCGCAGGATCAATTGCGGCAGGCGCAAAAAATGGAGACCATCGGCCAGTTGACCGGCGGGGTCGCGCACGACTTCAACAATCTGTTGATGGCCGTGATGGGCAATCTCGATCTGCTACGCAAGCGCATCCCGGACGACCCGCGCCTGCGCCGGCTGATCGATGGCGCGTTGCAGGGCGCGGAACGGGGGGCGTCGTTGACGCAACGTCTGCTCGCGTTCGCCCGCCAGCAGGATCTGCGGGCGGAAGCGGTCGACCTCGGCACGTTGATCCGGGGGATGAGCGACCTGCTCGAGCGCTCGCTTGGTCCCCGGGTCGAGCTGCGCCTGGACGTTCCAGATCGCGTGCCCCCGGCGCGAGTCGATTCCAACCAGCTTGAACTCGCGATCTTGAACCTCGCCATCAACGCGCGCGATGCGATGCCCGATGGGGGCTCGATCGAAATCCGCATCCGCGACGATCAGGCGGACGAAGAGGCGCGGCTGCCGCCGGGGCAGTATCTCGCGCTGTCCGTGATCGACACCGGCGAAGGCATGTCTGCAGAGACGTTGAAGCGGGCAGTGGAGCCGTTCTTTTCCTCGAAGCCGGTTGGGAAGGGAACCGGACTTGGGCTTTCGATGGTCCACGGTCTTGCCGTGCAGCTCGGGGGAGCCCTCCAGCTCTCCAGCGAAGTCGGAGTGGGCACCACGGCGACCCTGATCCTTCCGGTCGCCACCCAGCTTCCGAAAGTGGAGGCGTCTATCCCGGTGCGACGACAGGCCGGCCGATCCGCCGTCATCCTTTTTGTCGACGACGATCCGCTGATCGCAATGTCGACCACCGAGATGCTCGAAGATCTCGGGCACCGCGTCATCGGCGTCAGCTCGGGCCTGCACGCCCTCGATATCATTCGCAGCGGGCAGAAAATCGATCTCATGGTGACCGATCACGTCATGCCCGGCATGACCGGGCTCGAACTAGCGGCCGCGTCGCGTCAACTGCGACCAACATTGCCGATACTACTTGCGACCGGGTATGCCGAACTGCCCGAGGGAACCCAGCTGGATCTGCCGAGGCTGGCCAAGCCTTACCATCAGGATCAGCTCCGCGATCGCCTTGATCAGATGCTCCGCTGAAGCCGGGCGGCCCTTCAACACCTAACCCACCATCCGGTCCCGCCCGCTCCAGAAGCCCGCGCGCAGCACTTTCTTGTCGACCTTGCCGACGCCGGTCATCGGCAATTGCTTGACGAACTGGATCTGCTTGGGCGCATGCGCCGAGCCTTTTCGGGTCTTCACGAGGTCGATCAACTCGTCCGGATCGGGCCTCGCGCCCTCGCGCGGAACGACGATGGCGGTGACGGCTTCGCCCCATTTCTCGTCGGGGACGCCGACGACCGCGACCATCGCGACATCGGCGTGCTGCGACAGCACGTCCTCGATCTCGCGCGGGAAGATGTTGAAGCCGCCTGAGACGATCATGTCCTTCTTGCGGTCGAGGATGAACATGTAGCCGCGCTCGTCCTTGCGCGCGATGTCGCCGGTGTGGACCCAGCCGTTCTTCAGCGTCTCGGCGGTGATGTCGGGGCGCTTCCAGTATTCCGCCATCACGTGCGGGGCGCGCACGCAGATCTCGCCGGCCTCGCCCGTCTTCACTTCCTGGTCGTCGTCGCCGAGGATTTTGACCTCGCAGGCTGCGATCGGGAAGCCGCAGGACAAAAATAGCTCTGGTGCCTTGAGATCGTGATCCGCCTTGCGCAGCACCGAGACCGGGTAGCATTCGGTCTGGCCGTAGAGCTGAGAGAACACCGGCCCGATGCGCTCGATGCCCTCGACCAGCCTGCTCGGCGACATCGCCGACGCCCCGTAGAGCACCAGCTCGAGCGAGGACAGGTCGGTCTTGTCCAGCGCGGGATGGTCGAGCAGCACGTAGATCATGGTCGGCACGAACAGCGTGAAGTTGATGCGCTCGCGCGCGATCGTGGCCAGCACGGCCTCGGGATCGAATCCTTTCAGCATGTGCACGGTGCCGCCGCGCATCAGGGTCGGCAGCACTTTCGTGCCTGCGACATGGCTGATGGGGGCAACCGTGAGATAGCGTGCAGCCTCGGGGATCTCGAAATCGGCGAGGATCGCGGCGGCGGCTCCGGCATTCTCGCGGTGATAGCGCAGCGCGCCCTTGGATTTGCCTGTGGTGCCGCCGGTGTAGTTCAGCGTGGAGAGATCGTCGGGGCCGGCAAGGCACTGCGCGCCGGCGTGTCCCGCGCTTTCGATGGCCGCCAGCAGATCGACGCCATAACCCGCAGGCCCCATGGTGAACACCGCCTTTAGCCCGGTTGCCCGCGTGGAGAGCTCGCCGCCGCGGTCGCGGAAGGCGGCCGCATCGACCACCAGCATCTCGGCCTCGGAGTCCTCGAGCTGGAACAACTGGTCCTCCAGCGACCCCAGCGGATGCAGCCAGGTGATGCAGAGCCGCGACAATTGCGCGGCGACGCCGGCGCACCAGGTGTCGGCGCGGTTCGCGGTGAGGAAGGCGACACGCGCACCGGGCTGCAGGCTACACCGCATGAACACGCCCTGGATGCGTCCGATCAGGTCGATCGTGCCTTGATAGCTCAGCGATCCCCCGGGCCATGCGAACGCGGTGCGGCCGGGATAGCGCGAGAGCGCCCGTAGCGTCTGCGCGCAAGTCGGCGACGATGCGTGAAGCGGATCGGACATATGTTTCCTCGTTGCTTGTCACCGGCGTCTCGCGTGCCAATGTTGGCGGTGACGCTAGCACAGAGACTGCGGGAGGAAACGACAAAGCCCGCGCGGCGATGCAAGCGTGACAAGGAGATTTGTGTGACATCCGATCGACTGCAACGCTTCGGCGATCGTCTGGCTCTGCCGCTGATCGCGGCGCCGATGTTCCTGGTCTCGGGCGTCGAGCTCATGGTCGCGGCCTGCAGCCATGGGGTGATCGGCAGCTTCCCGACCGCGAATTGCCGCAGCACGGAACAGCTCGATGAATGGCTCGCCGCGATCGCGGCGCGGCTGCGCCAGCACGAAGACCAGACTGGCCGCAAGGCGGCACCGCTCTGCCCGAACCTGATCGTGCACCGCTCCAACGCGCGGCTCGCGCAGGATCTCGCCATGTTGCTGCGGCACAGGCCGGAGATCGTCATCACCTCGGTCGGCTCGCCCGCGCCGGTGATGCAGCCGCTGCACGACGCCGGCGCGCTGGTGCTGGCGGACGTCGCCTCGATCCGCCACGCCGAACGGGCGGCGGAAGCAGGCGCTGATGGGCTCGTGCTGCTCACGGCGGGCGCGGGCGGCCAGACCGGCCGGCTCAACCCGTTTGCCTTCGTTCGCGCGGTGCGCGCATTTTACGACGGCATCATCGTGCTCGCCGGCGGCGTCAGTGACGGCCATGCGCTGCACGCGGCCGAAGTGCTCGGCTGTGATCTCGCCTATATGGGCACGAAATTCATCGCGACGCGCGAGAGCATGGCGGACGAACGCCACAAGCGGATGCTGGTCGAGAGCAGCGCAGACGACATTTTGCTCACCACTGCGTTTACGGGTTTGCAGACCAGCATGCTGAGGCCGTCGATCGTCGCCGCCGGCCTCGATCCCGACGATCTCCCGGCACGCGGCGCGATCGACATCTCCGAAGACATCGACGTTGCCGCGCGCGAGAGCCGGCCAAAGCGCTGGCGCGATATCTGGAGCGGCGGGCATTCCACTTCCGGGGTCACCGACGTGCTCGCCGTCGATGATCTCGTCGCGCGGACGGTGGCCGAATATCGCGAAGCGAGAGTGCGCCTTTCCCCGTAGAATTGCGGAAGGAGTCGGCCCGCCGGCCCGATCACAGTTAATCGAACGCTCGCTCGGGACGCCCCGTTTAACGGCAGATTAACCAACGCCGGCCAAGAATCCCCTCACGGCCACCAGTCAGGGCCGAGAGGGACAGGCGATGGACTTCGATTTTCTCAACAGCAAGACAGCGGCTTCGCTGGACGAAATCCGCGTCCGCGTCGCGCATGCCCTGGCGCGCCACCCGCTGTGCCGCAGCGTCCGTTTCGACATCGTCAGCGTCCCCCGCACCCGCCGGGGCGGCAACTGGACTGTGACGCTGCAATCGGTTGAGCCGCGCGGGGTCTGGGAGGCCTCGGAGATCGTCGCCGACATCCAGGACGCCTACGATCTGGCGGCAGCTGCCTGATTTTCTTGAACTTTCCAGGCGATGTCGCCGGAGTCCGCGCGATTGCCGCCGCAATGGCACGGTTCAGCCTTAATTATCGCCCAGTTTCCGGGCAGTGATCACGTGGACTTGAAGTTGGGCGCGGAGAGACGTTTGTCCAAAACCATCACCATCGTCGTCCTGACCTGTTTCCTCGTCCTGGGCGCCGCCACCACCGCTATCCTCGGCCGGGACAGCGTTCCCAGCGTCAGCGAAGAGATGATCGCGCAGACGCCTCCAGCCAAGCCCCTCGCAACCAACCGCGCTGCCAAGGCCGACCGTCTGGTTCCGACCCTGGCCCTGGCTTCGGCCGCGATCGAGCCGGTGCAGGTGCCGGCCGACAGGCTTTCGCAGGCGCCCGTGCTGTCCGAGCCGCTGCGCCAGGCCTTTGCCGCCGCCACGCCATCCGATTTCCCGATGCCCAAGGCGTCGAGCCTATCCGAAGCGCCCGCCACGGCGGAGGTTCCCGCCGTCGAAGTTCCGGCCAAGCCGAAGGTCGTCGCCAAGCCGCAGCCGCAGAAACATTATACTCTGCTGTCCGACGCACAGATCTCCGGCATCCGGGATCGCCTGAAGCTGTCCTCGTCGCAGGAATATTACTGGCCTTCGGTCGAGACCGCGCTGCGCAACGTCGTCCGCAAGATCTCGGCCAACAAGCTCTCCAATCCGAACGCGCCGCCCAGCGCGCAGATCGATCCGAACTGCGACGAGGTCCAGCAATTGAAGTCGGCTGCCATGCCGCTGCTGTTCCAGCTGCGTGACGATCAGAAGGAAGAAGTGCGCAAGCTCGCTCGCCTGATCGGGCTCGAGAAGGTCGCACAGCAGATCTGACGTGCGGTTTCCTTCGGGAACCGCGCCTCCATCAGGAACATCTGGCAATCGACGCGCGTTGCTCGCCCCAAAGAGGGAGTGGATCAATGCGCGCCTCGACAGCCTATTTCGTCGGTGCCGGAACCATCGTCGCCGCCATTGCCATCGGTCTCGGCGGCGGCATCGTTGCCGGCAACATCATGAACCCGATCGCGTCCAAGCAGGGCCCGGACACCAGCAAGATGGCGCAGCGCGCCGAATCCGCTGGTGCGGCGGCACAGACGAGCGCGCCGTCGGAACGTGTCAACTACCTCACCGGCTCGCGAGCCTTCGGCACAACGATCGCCGCGCCGGCGCAAGCCGAAGCGAAGCCGGTAGCCGTAAAGCCCGACGCGCAGCCCGTTCAGGCGAATGCCGAACCGCAGGCACCGCCGCCTTCACAAGCGGCCGCGGTCGAACCGCCCCAGCAACAGCCTCAGGAACAGTCCAAGGAACAGTCGAAGCCGGCGATGGCATCGACCTCGAGAGCCGCACGACCTGCCGAGCAGCAGGCCTCGACCGAGTCGGCCACTCCGCCCGAAAACGCCTATGCCAAGGCGAAAGATTCCGACGTGAAGCGAGCGGCGTCCGAGCGGCGCCGGATGGAGCGTCGTGAGCGCTGGGCCGAGCGCCGCCACTACGATTCCCGCGAGCAACGCGGCCAGCGCGACCGCACCGATTGGGACGACGTCGCGCGCAACATCCGCGAGGATTCCGATTCTCGCGATTACGCCAGCCGGCCGCGCGGCGGCTTCCCGCAGATCAGGCTGTTCGGGTCCGACGACGATTAGCGCGCGATTGCGACTATGGGAGACGGCGCGCCGTTCTTGGCGTGCCGCGGTCAGGTCAATCCCGCGCGCCGCAATCCTTCCAGATAATGTGCACGATCTTCGTCCCGCAACATCGGCAGCTCGCGCGTAATCCAGCTGAGCGAGACCTCCGGCTGGGCGCGGCGCAGACCTTCAAGGGCCGAGGCTGCCAGCGCCGGATCTCCTGACATTCCGGCGGCCGCCGTCAGCACGCGGTGCGCGCCGACGAAGTCGCCACGCTGCCGCATCGACTCCCGCGCCATCTGCAGGGCTCCGTCGTAGTCGCGGCCGATGAACCGGGCATAGGCCGCAACCCCGCAATAGATCGCCGCGAGCGGATCGCGCGGGCTCAGCCGCAGCGCGCGACGTGCGGCGGCATCGCCGTCCTGCCATCGTCCGGCGTAGCACAGCGTCACGCCGTAAAAGGCGTGAGCCATGGCGAAGTTCGGGTTGAGCTGCAGCGCCAGCTCGAACTCCGCCAGTGCGTCGTCGAAGCGGCGGCGAAACAGATAGGTGTAGGCGAGGCCATGATGGGCCCAGGCATCCTCGCGATCGGCCTCCACCGCCGCGAGCGCCGCGCGTTCGGCAATTGGCACTGTCGCGGCCATATCGGCCCAACCCATATGCGCACCGAAGATATGACTGGTCGCCAGCAGGCCCAGCGCCTTGCCATAGGCGGGATCGATCGCGACGGCTTTCTCGAGCAGTTCTTGTGCGGCGGCATTGTCCTCGCGCGTGCTGCGCCAGTGATGCGACAAGGCGCGCATCACGAGATCCCAAGCGTCGAGACTCCCCGGCGGCTTCTGCTGGGCGCGAAAACTTTCGGCGGCGTAGAGTTGCGGCTCGATCGCGGCGACGATTGCCTCGGTGATCTCGTCCTGCACGGCGAAGATGTCGGCGAGCTCGCGATCGTAGCGCTCGGCCCAGAGATGGCTGCCGGTCGAGACGTCGTTGAGCTGGGCCGAGATGCGCACCCGCTCACCGCTCCGCCGCACGCTGCCTTCGACCACGTAGCGCACCCCGAGCTCCTGCGCGACCTCGCGGATGTGCACGGCACGGCCCTTGTAGACAAAGGAGGAGTTGCGCGCGATGACGAAAAACCAGCGCAGCTTCGACAGCGCGGTGATGATGTCCTCGCTGATGCCGTCGGAGAAATAGTCCTCCCCGGCTTCGCCGCCCATATTTGTGAAGGGCAGCACGGCGATCGCGGGCCGCTCGGGAAGCGCGAGCGCGACGCGCGGCGCCCAGGCCGTGCGGGCGGGCTCCGGCGCGATCGCACCGTCCTTGGCCTCGACATCGCCGACGAAGCGAAACCCCTTGCGGGCGATGGTGCGGATCAGCGCCTGGCTCGCGCCATTGTCGCCGACGGCCTTCCGCGCCGCGTTGATCCGGCTGGTCAGGGTGGATTCGGAGACGCTGCGCCCGTGCCAGATCTTGTCGATCAGCTCGTCCTTGCTGACCACCCGGTCGCGATTCTGCATGAGGTGGACGACGAGATCGAAAACCTGCGGCTCCACGGCAATAGGAACCTGCTCGCGGCTCAGCTCGCGCCGGTCGGTATCAAGAAGGTGGTCACGGAACAGAAACTGCACGTCGAAAACTCAGGCCTCGTGACGAAACAGGCAAAACGACAAAATGAAATTTGGGTCGAAAACTATGGGTCTGCCGAAGGGGATGTTTGGTTCATCGTTTTCGCGTGATGGCAGCCATGCCGTTTGCGAAGGGAATACAATCGCAACGGGAATGTTGCGGTGGCCCGATTGCGGTGAGATGAGGGGGGCGCGGATCACGCCCCGCGGCTCGGAATGACGGAGTAGCAGGGGAAGTGCCGTCATAATGCCGTCGCGCGGTAGATGCGGCGAACGGTGAATGTCCTTTGCCGGACAGCATGCCTTGCGTAAGCTGCCGCGGTCACAAACACCAACCACGAAGAAACGCCCGATGCCCGCCTTCCACGCCTCCACCACCGTGCTCGATTCCATGCTGTTCCGCGACGCCTTCGGCACGCCCGAGATGCGCGAGGTGTTCTCCGACATCGCGCTGGTCGCACGCTACGCCGAGGTCGAGGTGGCATTGGCGAAAGCGGAAGCGAAATGCGGCGTGATTCCGCGGGAGGCGGCCGATCAGATCGCGGCGCGGACCGACGTTGCCGCGCTCGATTTCGATCTGCTCAGGCAGGAGACCGACATCGTCGGCTATCCGATCCTCCCTCTGGTGCATCAGATGGCCAAGCAGTGCGGCGAGGCCGGCCGCTACGTGCATTGGGGAGCGACCACGCAGGACATCATGGATACCGCCGTGGTGCTGCAACTCCGCGCCGCGCTGGAGATCGTCGCGCGCGACATCGCCGAACTGCGCAAGATCCTCGCTGACCTCTCCAAGCGGTATCGTGACACGCCGATGGCGGGCCGCACCCACCTGCAGCAGGCGCTGCCGGTGACCTTCGGCTACAAGACCGCGATCTGGCTCGCCATGTTCGACCGCCACGCCGAGCGTCTGGCGCAATTGAAGCCGCGCGTGCTGGTCGGCCAGTTCGCCGGCGCTGCCGGCACTTTGGCCTCGCTCGGCGACAAGGGCTTTGCGGTGCAGGAGGCGCTCTGCGCCGAGCTGAAGCTCGGCGTTCCCGCCTCGACCTGGCACGTCGCGCGTGACGGATTTGCGGAAGGCGTGAACTTCCTTGCGCTCGTCACGGGGTCGCTCGGCAAGATCGCGCTCGACATCATGATCATGGCCTCGACCGAGTTCGCCGAGGTCTACGAACCCTTCGTCAAGGGGCGCGGCGCCTCCTCGACCATGCCGCAGAAGCGCAACCCGATCTCGTCGGAGCTGATGCTGGCGGCCTCCAAGGCGGTGCGCCAGCACGCCGGCCTGATGCTCGACGCCATGGTGCAGGATTTCGAACGTGCCACCGGCCCCTGGCACGCCGAGTGGATGGCGATCCCCGAGAGCTTCGTGTTGACCGCCGGCGCGCTGCACCAGGCGAAGTTCGCACTCGCGGGCCTGATCGTCGATGAGGCGAAGATGAACGACAATCTCGCCGTCAGCCGCGGCCTGATCGTGGCCGAAGCGGTCATGATGGGGCTGGCACCGCAACTCGGCCGGCAGGAGGCCCATGACGTGGTGTATGACGCCTGCCGGCAGGCCAACGAGAAGGGCATGAGCCTCGCGGATGCGCTGTCCGCGGACACGCGGATCGCGAGCCGCATCGATCGTGCCACAATCGAGGCGCTCACCTCACCGAAAAATTACCTGGGGCTCGCGCCCGCCATGGTTGACCGGGTGCTGAAATCGGCAACGCGTTGAAAACCAAAATGCGTGAAACCGCGTATCTGCCACATGTCGCAAGGTGCTCGCGCACTTGCGTCCCGCGATGCTAGACTTAGATTGAACGAGAGACTTTCGGCAGAGGGCCCCGCATGACCGATCACCGCAATTCCACCGCTCCCATCGATCCCGTGAAGCTCGACCGGCTGGCCGAGGTGGCGGTGAAGGTGGGCCTGGGCTTGCGGCCGGGACAGGATCTTCTTCTGACGGCCCCCGCCATCGCGCTGCCGCTGGTGCGGCGGATCGCCGTGCATGCCTACAAGGCCGGCGCCGGCATCGTGACGCCGATCCTGTCGGACGAGGAGATGACGCTGGCGCGCTATCGCCACGGCCACGACAACAGCTTCGATCGCGCCGCCAACTGGCTCTACGAGGGCATGGCCAAGGCGTTCGCGAACAATACCGCGCGCCTTGCGATCGTCGGCGACAATCCGATGCTGTTGTCGGGTGAAGATGCTTCCAAGGTCGCGCGCGCCAGCAAGGCCAATTCCATCGCCTATCAGCCGGCGTTGGAAAAGATTGTCAATTTCGACACCAACTGGAACATCATTGCCTATCCGAGCGCGTCCTGGGCGAAGCAGGTCTTCCCGAACGATCCCGAAGAGATCGCGGTCCGCAAGCTCGCGGACGCGATCTTCGCCGCGTCCCGCGTCGATCGCGAGGACGCCACGGCCAATTGGGCAAGCCACAATGCGGTGCTGCGCGAGCGCACCAACTGGCTCAACGGCCAGCGCTTTCGCGCGCTGCAGTATTCGGGGCCGGGCACCGATCTGACCATCGGCTTGGCCGACGGCCACGAATGGGAGGGCGGCGCCTCGCTCTCCAAGAACGGCATCAGCTGCAACGCCAACATCCCGACCGAAGAGGTCTTCACCACGCCGCATTGCCGCCGCGTCTACGGCCATGTCGTCAGCTCGAAGCCGCTGTCCTATCAGGGCACGCTGATCGACAACATCGCGGTGCGCTTCGAAGACGGCAAGATCGTCGACGCAAAGGCTTCGCGCGGCGCGGAGGTTCTGAACAAGGTACTCGATACCGACGAGGGCGCCCGGCGCCTCGGCGAAGTGGCGCTGGTGCCGCATTCCTCGCCGATCTCGCAGAGCGGGCTGTTGTTCTTCAACACGCTGTTCGACGAGAACGCGGCGTCCCACATCGCGCTCGGCCAATGCTACTCGAAGTGCTTCGTCAACGGCGCGCAGCTCACCCCACAGCAGATCGCCGCGCAAGGCGGCAACCAGAGCCTGATCCATATCGACTGGATGATCGGCACGGCCGAGACCGATATCGACGGCATCTTGCCCGATGGCAGCAAGATACCGGTATTCCGTAAAGGCGAGTGGGCGAAGTAGCGCCCGGCTCGTCATGCCCGGGCTTGTCCCGGGCATCCACGATCTTCGTGCAGCAGTTAAGACGTGGATTGCCGGGACAAGCCCGGCCATGACGATCGTAGACGTCTTAAACGCTGAAGCGCGAGCGCCGAGTACGTTCACGCCGCCGCGTTGCGCAGCATCGGATTGTTGTCGATGCTGAAACGGTTGAACAGCGTCGTAAACGGGCTGCCGTCGGTGGCCCGCACGATGGCGTCGGAAGCAGCGATCGCCTCGTAGAGCGCGCCGACCGGATCGTCCGCCTCGCCCAGGCCGAGGCGCTTGCGGATCTCCTCACGCGCCTCGTTGATCTCGTCCTCGTCGTCGAGCGTCGCTTCCAGCGCCTCCGCCGCACGCCGCATCTCCGCGAGGTCGCCGCCGCCGGAAAATTTGAGGATGTCGAGCCAATAGGGGCGGGCGACGACGAGCTGGACGAACGCCTCGAGCGTATCGGCGATAATTCCCGCCCGGCCCTCCGATGAGACGTAGAGCACATTCTGCGGCCGCAGCAGCACGAAGGCGCCCCCGGAGCCGTCACTGCCGATCTGCCGGGGGGCCTCGATGCCGTCGATGGTGAACCAGGGCTCCTCGTCCGGCGCGAACGAGACATCGAGGCTGAGCAGCTTGGCGACGGCCTCACGATTGGCTGTCAGAACCTCGGGCGTGAGGGGCATTGGCATGGCTCCGTTTCAAGCTTCCGCGCACTTTGTCGCACCCCGGAAAAGATCGGTTCATGTGCTCGAATTTGCAGGGAAATCGCAGCCTTAACCATTTCGCGCCTGCAACTTACGGCTGATTGTCGGGGCCGGCGTAAGAAAGAATTAAAAACCGATGACTAGCGTTCCAAACATCCTTCGAAACGATCCGGGCCGAGACCCGGCAATACTTTATTGTATCCCCTGGGGCAAAAGATGTCGCGTTCATTAATTGAAATCGGTAGTTGCAATGTCGAGCTCGAGCTGCGGCCGATCGAGCCGTCCTGGATTATCGAGGGCAATCCCGTTTCGCGCTCGCACATCCTGTCAACCAGTGCCGATGGCACCGCCTCGACCATCATCTGGCAGTGCACCGAAGGCCGCTTCAACTGGTACTACGATATCGACGAGACGATCATGATCATGGAAGGATCGATCGTGCTCGAAAGCGACGGCATGCCGCCAAAGCGCTACGGCCCCGGCGACGTGATCTTCTTCCGCGACGGTGCGCATGCCAAATGGCATGTCGAAGGCCACGTCAAGAAGATCGCCTTCTGCCGCAAGACCAATCCGGTGATGATCGGCTTCCTGATCCGCGCCGTCAACAAGCTGAAGAAGATTCTCGCCTTCACCGGCGAGCGCCGTCCGGCCTCCCTGTTGGGTGCCGGCTAGAGCACAATAACGTTTCAAGGACGCTTCCCAGCGGCCACGACGAAGAGGGGTCGGGATCAACATCCCGACCCCTTTTCTCGTCGTGACGGCAGCGCGAACCGAAGGCCTCGGGACAGGGATCCACAGAGGAGGCTGACGCTCAATTCTTCCGCCGCCGCGCCCTCACACCGACCGCAAGGCGCCACTCGGCCGCATTGGCCGGTTTGACCTCGCCGAGCCAATGGAAGGAGCTGCTTGTGATCTGCGTGAAGCTCCATCGCGTCAGTTCGCCGGACTCTGTCGTTCCCTCCTGCACGATGTCGGCGCCGCGCGGCCGCCCGATCTGGTGGCGGAAGAGGCTGCGTCCGGGATCGAACCAGGAAATCCGCCACGCATCGATGGTCGGATCGTAGACGCGCAGCGTCGTGCCGTACCAATTGCCCGCAATCGGAAAGGCCGGGCTATCTGCGGCGCGCGGAATGATCCAGACGTCCTGCACGGCGCGGCCCTGCAGCACCCAGCCAAAATGGATTTCGCCGGGGGCGGTATGTTTCGTCCCATCGGGGCCGTGGGCAGTGACCTCGGCGTCCCAGTCACCGACGAAGCGGCCGTAAAGCTGGAGCGCCGCGGCGTGCTCCGCATTCGGACCATCGGCGTGCAACAATCTGGCAAAGTCGGTCATGTCGATCTCCTCGACTGGAGATCAGCACTGAACGGCGACGGCCGGCTTGGAGAAAATTGCGCCTCAGACGCCGTCGAGGATGATCACCGTCGGCTTCGACGGCAGCGCATCCCGCGACATCCGGAACGACCGCTCCGAGCGCCGGTCGATCTCGAACTGCTGGCCGATCCGGCGCATGAAGTCGTCGAGTGGGGTGGCGAAGCGGTGCATCGGCAGCACCACCGAGGCGCGTAACCGCTTGGTGATGTCGGAGACACCGTCCAGCGACATGGTGTAGGTGCCGTCGATCGGCACCATCACGATATCGAGGCGTCCGATCTGGGCGAAATGGCTATCGTCGAGCTTGTGGTGGAGGTGGCCGAGATGGCCGATGCAGAGGCCGGCGACCTCGAAGATGAAGATTGAATTGCCGTCGCGGATCATGTCGGTGCCAGCGTCGTCGCCGAAATAGCGCCGGATGTCGGTGGTGACGTTGCGGATGAAAGTGTCACTGACGCGCTCCGACACGATCGCCGGCTTGCCGTCGTCACCCCAGCCATGCAGCACGTGAGGAATGCGCTTGTCGGGGAACAAGGAATAGTGCGTGCTGTGGGCGCGGTTCATGGTCACGACGTCGGGCAGCCGTCCGACCTGGTAGGCGCCACTGTAGTCGGTCGCGATGCGCAAGCCGCCGGGGGTGTCGATGAAATAGGTGGAATGGCCGGCATAGGTGATCTCGACCTCGGCCGTGCCGGCTGCCGGCCGAAGCGCAACCGGCATGGCCCGCGGGGCCGCGTTGGCCATCGCCAGACACTCGCTGCGCTGTGGCTGCTGGGCCAGGGCAGGTGTCAGGAATGCGCCGAACAGCGCCAGAGCCGCCGAAACCAGTCGCCGCATAATCCGTCCCCGATGACTTCACAGCGAAGTCTAGCGTGCATTGCAGCGCCGCGCCAATGGGGTGGAATCGACAGCGCGTCCGTGTCGCACCTATTGCTCGCGCTTCGGGCTGAACTTCCAGGTGATCGCGACGAGGCTCGCGGTGATCAGGCCGCTGATAAGGCCGGCGATCGGCAAAGCGAGTAGCAGCGCGGCGCTGGCGGCCCAGCCGATCGAGGAGAAGGCTTCGGCGATGGTCGCCAGCCGCGACGAGGTCTGGCGGCGGCGGAATTGGCTGCGCCTGGCCTGAACCCGGAACCAAAGCTGGATCGCGGTCGCGGAGGCCGCGCTGATGATGACTGCGGCGGCGCTGACCGCGGCCTGGATCGGTGCGGCGAAGGCCAGTGCGGCAATCAGCGGGCAGAAGATGATTGCGATCGCGATCAGCACCACCTCGATCTTGGCGCGGATGACGGCCGATGGCGTCAGCGGCGCAGTCGCGACCAGGTCGGGTGCGTCCTCGCCCGAGATCGTCAGCCAGGCCAGCCCGCCGGCAAGCTGTCCGGCCGCCATCACCACGACCGGCGTGATCAGTATCAGCGCCGCGGAGCTGTCGGCAAAACTGCGCCAGAGCAGCAGCGCCGGCGGCACCAGATAGAGCAACTGCATCAGGGTCTGCGAGATCAGCCAGGGATCGCGCCAGAGCAGCGAGAATTCCTTGCGCCGCAGCGCCTGCCGCCGCGACCCGCCGCGGAACGGGCGTTCCTTCGCGCGCTTGCTACTGGTACTGCCGTAGGCGGCCGCATCGATCGCGGTGTCGGCAAAGCGGTGCGAGAAGATCGCCATGACGCTTCCGAGCAGCACCAGGGCAAGCGCCAGGAGCAGCAAGAGCGCTTCGCCGTCGCCCATCGCCGCCCGTGCCGGCCACCACCAGATGCTGTCGACGTCGGGGGCATGGGCGGCCACGCTGCCCGAGGTCAGGATCGTGAAGCGCGACAGCGTGCCGTAGGACATGATCGCGGCGACCTGGAGCGCGATCACGAAGCCGGCGCCGATGATCGCGGCGAGGATCTGGGCGATCAGGCGGGTGCGCGCCGGGCCGATCAGACGAAACAACAGGATGGTGATGGCGATCGCGACCGCCGCGGCCGACAGGCCCATGGCGACGACCAGCCCGAATGCGCTGAGCCAGCGCGCGCCGCCCCCGATCACCAGCACGTCGATGAACGGCGTCGAGAACAGCAGCGCGATCAGGCTGACGGTCAGCGCGATCGCGGCGATGCGGACCGAGAACAGGTTGGCGAGCGTCGCGGGCGAGGACATGATCAGGTCGAGATCGGCGCGGGCGTAGAACACCCGCGTCACCGATTCGATCGCCTGCGACAGCATCAAGGTCCAGGCGAGAAAGATCGTCGCCGAGATCACGATCAGCGAGGATTTGTCGAGCGGCAGCTGCAGATCGGCGAAACGGCCGATCACCGCCCAGGCCGGCAGGTGCAGCAGCGCGGCAAAGCAGATCATGCCGATGATTGCGGCGCGCGTCCGCTTGCGCCGTCCTCCGGTCATCATGGCGAACCATTCGCGCCAGGCGAGCCGGAGCTCGTGGCGTGCGAACCAGGACAGCGCGGTTGCCGAGCTCATGCCGCTTCCGAAAGCGTCACCAGCGCGATGAAGAGATCCTCCAGGCTGGTATCGGCATGGCCGTTCTGCTGGCGCAATTCGGTCAGCGTGCCCTCGGCCACCAGGCGGCCCGAGGCGATCACGCCGATGCGGTCGGCCATGCGCTCGGCGACCTCGAGAATATGGGTGGTCATGATGACGGTGCAGCCGGCGTGGACGCGCGCGCTGAGCAGGCCCTTCACGTGGCGGGCGGAGACGGCATCGAGCCCGGTCAGCGGCTCGTCGAGAATGATGAGGCGGGGATCGTGCACCAGCGCGCCCGCGAGCGCGACCTTCTGGCGCATGCCCTTGGAAAAGCCTTCGCAACGCTCGTGACGGTGCGGCTCCAGACCGAGCGACGAGAGCAGGTCCTGTGCGACCGGCTCCGAGACCGACGGCGCGATGCCCCAGAGGCCGGCGACGAATTCAAGATATTCGAGCGGGGTCAGCTTGTCGTAGATCATCGGCTCGTCGGACACCCACGCCATCACTTGCTTGGCGGCGACGGGGTTTTCGAGCGCATCGATGCCGAAGATCGAGACCGCGCCGGCATCGGGGCGCAAGAGGCCCGCAACCATGCGCAAAGTGGTGGTCTTGCCGGCGCCGTTGGGGCCCACCAGCGCATAGAATTCGCCGGCGTGGATGGTGAGATCGAGGCTATCGACCGCCAGACGGTCAAAACGCTTCGTTAACCCCTTAACTTCCAGCGCCGAGCTGTCCGGCTTCATGACCGCCACACCATCCGGTTTTGCATCGCTCGCGACCATGACCTGAAGATGTTTCGGCACCGTGAATCGCGCTGCCGCAAATTCCGTCATCCGGATTGGACGAATGGCAAGTCGCCATGCAAGTCACCGTTTGTTGACAGCGCTGAACGGTTCAGGCTGAATTGGTTCCGGACAAATGGCGCTAACGCGGCGAAACGACTGCGTAGCGACTGGACACAAGATGCGGCAAGGCGGTCAAAAGAACCGCCGTTGCATCGGGAGGACGCGCGTCAATGCTGGATTTCGTTCAGCAGCTGGTCAGCGGTGTTGCGCTCGGCTGCGTCTACGGCCTGATCGCGCTCGGCTTCGTGCTCGTCTACAAGGCCACCGAGGTCGTCAATTTCGCCCAGGGCGATCTGATGATGCTGGGCGGCTTCTTCGCCTTCACCTTCATCGGCATGATGGGCCTCAACTACTGGATCGGCTTTGCCGGTGCGGTGGCCGCGATGGCACTGTTCGGCATGCTGGCCGAGCGCGTGGTGGTGCGGCCGATCCTCGGCTATCCGCAGTTCTCCATCATCATGGCCACCATCGGGCTCGGCTACTTCCTGCGCTCGATCGCAGGCATGATCTGGGGCACCGACGATCTGAAGATCGAGACGCCGTTCAGCCAGGGCGTGCTGCGCATCGGCTCGCTGGTGCTCGCCTACGACAAGCTGTCGGTAATCGCGGCGACGATGATCCTGTGCACGCTGCTCTATCTGTTCTTCAACAAGACCACGCTCGGCACCGCGATGCGCGCCAGTTCCGAGAACATGCTGGCGGCCTACTACATGGGCATTCCGGTCAAGCGCGTGGTCTCGATCGTCTGGGCGATCAGCGCGGCGGTCGCGACCTGCGCCGGCGTGCTGCTGGCGCCGATCACCTTCATCCATTCCAATGTCGGCCTCGTGCTCGGCCTGAAGGCGTTTCCCGCCGCGGTGCTCGGGGGCTTCGGCTCGATACCGGGCGCCGTGGTCGGCGGCGTCCTGATCGGGGTGATCGAGAGCATGGCCGGATTCTACCTGCCCGAAGGCTGGAAGGATGTCGCGCCCTACCTCGTGCTGCTCGCGGTGCTGCTGTTGAAGCCCGAGGGTCTGTTCGGCCACCACGTCCGCAAAAAGGTCTGAACGCATGCGCTTCCTGTTCAAGACCGATTACGAGGACGACATCAAGCTGTTCCCGCATTCGGGCTACATGGTCTCCTACGGCATCCTGCTCGCACTGCTGCTGGTCGCGCCCTTCGTGCTCTCCAGCTATCTGATGAGCCAGCTTGTCTTCGTCTGCATCTATGCGATCGTCGGCGTCGCGCTGCTGATCCTGACCGGCTTTACCGGCCAGGCCTCGCTCGGTCACGCCGCCTTCCTCGCCATCGGGGCCTACACGGCCGCTTACTTGCAGAAATACAACGTGCCGTTCCCGGTCTACTTCCTCGCCGCCGGAGGTTTGACCGGCATCATTGGCGCGATGGTCGGCTTTCCCGCGCTGCGCCTGACCGGCATCTACCTCGTCATCGCCACCATCTCCTTTGCCCTGATCGTCGAGGAGATCCTGGCGCGCTGGGAAAGCGTGACCAACGGCAACGAGGGCATGCGGGTCAAGACGTTGTCGCTGCTCGGCGTCACGGTGCCGCGCGACAGCCCCACCTTCTATTTTCTCTGCCTCGCCGTGCTGGTGCTGACCATCGTCGGCACGCTCAATCTGCTGCGTTCGCCCACGGGGCGCGCCTTCGTCGCGATCCGTGACAGCGAAACGGCGGCGCGCAGCATGGGCGTCAACGTCGCGCTCTACAAGGTCAAGTCCTTTGCGATCTCGGCGGCGATCACCGGCTTTGCCGGCGTACTGTTCGCGCACAAGCTCTCCTTCATTTCGCCGGAGATGTTCACGCTGCAGCTCTCGATCGAGTTCATCATCGTGATCCTGATCGGCGGCGCCTTCAGCCTGCATGGCGCGGTGCTCGGAGCGATCTTCATCGTGATGATCGATCCGTTCCTGACCTATCTGAAGGACGATATGCCCGGCATCATCGCCGGCATCGCCGCGACGTTCGGCGCCGGCCCGGCCACCGCAGGAAGCATCAAATCGACCGTCGCGGCCTTTGCCTCGCTCAACGGCCTGAAGGGCGCGATCTACGGCGTCATCATCGTGCTGTTCGTGCTGTTCGAGCCGCTCGGGCTCTACGGCCGCTGGCTCAAGATCAAGCTGTTCTTCCAGCTGTTCCCGCTTTACAAGCGCGCCACCTTCAAGCGGCAGAAAATCTACGTGAAGTCGGAGCGGAACCGATGAGCTATTTCCGCGCCGAGAATTTGTCGCTGCATTTCGGGGGCCTCAAGGCCGTGGATGCGGTGTCTTTCGCAGTCGAGAGGGGCGAGATCCTCTCGATCATCGGGCCGAACGGTGCTGGCAAGAGCTCGATCTTCAATTTGATCTCGCGGATCTACCGGCCGACCTCGGGCCGCATCTTCTTCGAGGACCAGGATATCACGGAAGAGCCGCCCTACGACATCGCAAGACTCGGGATCGCCCGCACCTTCCAGAACATCGAGCTGTTCGAGAATGCGACCGTGCTCTCCAATCTCCTGGTCGGCCGCCACCGGCATTCGACCACGCAGCTCTGGCAAGAGCTGTTGTTCCTGCCGAGCGTGCGGTCCAACGAGAAGGTCCATCGCCGCAGGGTCGAACAGGTCATCGAATTCCTCGATCTCGAGCCCTATCGCGACAAGCTGATCTCCGGCCTGCCTTACGGCGTGCGCAAGGTGATCGAGCTCGCGCGCGCGCTATGCTCGGAGCCGAAGCTGATCCTGCTCGACGAGCCGTCAAGCGGCCTCAATGTCGAGGAGACCGACGACATGTCGTTCTGGATCCGCGACATGAAGAGCGAGCTCGGCGTCACCGTGCTGATGGTCGAGCACGACATGTCGCTCGTCAACCGCGTCTCCGATCGCGTCATCGCGCTCAACTACGGCCGCGTGCTGGCGATGGGCTCGCCCGCCGAGGTGCAGCAGCACCCCGACGTCGTCGCCGCGTATCTGGGAGCTTGACGCATGGACGCCGCCGTCAAGCCCGAGGTCATCTTGAGACTGTCCAACATCGAGAGCTATTACGGGCCGATCATGGCAATCCGCGGCATCTCGCTGGAAGTGCCGCGCGGCCGCATCGTCACGCTGCTGGGCGCCAATGGCGCCGGCAAGACCACGGTGCTGAAGACGATCTCCGGCATTCTCGACCCGCAGAAGGGCTCGATCGAATTTTTGGGCAAGCCGATCCAGCGCATGGAGGCCGACCGGATCGTCCGGCTCGGTCTCAGTCACGTCCCGGAGGGGCGCGAGGTGTTTCCGTTCCTGTCGGTGCGCGAGAACCTGATGATGGGGGCCTATCCGCGCAAGGACCGTGACGGCGTCGCGGAGGATATCGAGCGCGTCTACGGCTATTTCCCGCGGCTGAAGGAGCGCATCAACCAGCCGGCCGGCCAGCTCTCCGGCGGCGAGCAGCAGATGCTGGCGATCGGACGCGCCCTGATGAACAGGCCGACGCTGCTGCTGCTCGACGAGCCCTCGCTCGGCCTGTCGCCGCTGCTGGTGAAGGAGATCTTCACGATCATCCGCCGCGTCAACGAGGAGCAGGGCATGTCGATCCTGCTGGTCGAGCAGAACGCCAAGGTAGCGCTGGAGACGGCGCATTACGGTTACGTGCTGGAGATCGGCCGCATCGTGATGAACGACAGCTGCGACCGCTTGATGCATTCCCAGGACATCCAGGAGTTCTACCTTGGCGCCAAGGAAGCGGGCGCGCGGGGCGAGCGTCGCTGGAAAAAGAAGAAGACGTGGCGGTGAGGACAAGCTGGCAGTAAGATGAGCTTGCCATCCGCAACAGAGACCGCCGGCAAGGCAGGCAGCGGAGGCAGGCGACAGGGAGGAGAAGCGCATGGCCCGACCGGCGGTGCTGACGGTCGCTGATACGATCGCGAGGAGCTTCTTGCGCGCTGCGGAGACGCGGGGCGATCGGCCGGCCATCCGCGAGAAGAAATTCGGCATCTGGCAGCCGACCAGCTGGCGCGAATGGCTCGCGATTTCGAAGGAGATCGCCTACGCGCTTCATGCGACGGGCTTCATGCCCGGCGATGTCGCCTCCATCATCGCCAACGCCGTGCCGGAATGGGTCCATGCCGACATGGGCATCCTGTGCGCGGGCGGCGTGTCCTCCGGAATCTATCCGACCGACGCGTCGTCCCAGGTCGAATATCTCGTCAACGATTCCCGCACGAAAGTGATCTTCGTCGAGGACGAGGAGCAGCTCGACAAGATCCTCGCCTGCCGCGCGCGTTGTGCGACCCTGCAGAGGATCATCGTGTTCGACATGGAGGGCCTCAGCGGCTTCTCCGACGACATGGTGATGTCGCTCGACGAGTTTCGCGCGCTCGGCCGCAATCACATGGTCGGCCGTGAGGCGCTGTGGCAGGAGATGATCGACAGCCGCAGCGCCGGCGATCTCGCCATCCTGGTCTATACCTCAGGCACGACCGGTCCGCCCAAGGGCGCCATGCATGCCAACCGCAGCGTCACGCACCAGATGCGGCACGCCAACGATTTCATCCCGGCGCGGGAGGACGAGGATCGGCTGATCTTCCTGCCGCTTTGCCACGTCGCGGAGCGCATCGGCGGCTATTACATCTCGGTCGCGCTCGGCTCGGTGATGAATTTCGCCGAGAGCCCGGAGACCGTGCCGGACAATCTGCGCGAGGTGCAGCCGACCATCTTCCTCGCGGTCCCCCGCATCTGGGAAAAATTCTACTCCGCCATCACCATCGCGCTGAAGGATGCGACGCCGCTCCAGCAATGGGTCTATCGCCGCGCCATCGCCATCGGCTACCGCATGGTCGATTACCGGATCGAGGGCAGGAAGCCGCCGCTGTCGTTGCGCCTCGCAAGCCGGCTCGCCTACCGGCTCGCATTCCGCAACATCCGCCGCATGATCGGGCTCGACCGCTGCCGTACCGCCTTCACCGGCGCCGCCCCGATCGCACCGGAACTGATCCGCTGGTATCTCGCACTCGGCATCGACATCCACGAGGTCTACGGCCAGACCGAGAATTGTGGCGTTGCCACCATGATGCCGACGGAGAGAGTCAAGCTCGGCTCGGTCGGTACCGCCGTGCCCTGGGGCGAGGTTGCGCTATCGCCCGACGGCGAGATCCTGATCAAGGGCGATTTCCTGTTCATGGGTTATCTCAACCAGCCGGAGAAGACGGCGGAAGCAATCGATGCACGCGGCTGGCTGCGCACCGGCGACGTCGGCACCATCGACAACGAGGGCTTCGTCCGGATCACCGACCGGATGAAGGACATCATCATCACGTCCGGCGGCAAGAACGTCACGCCATCCGAGATCGAGAACCAGCTCAAATTCTCGCCTTACATTTCCGATGCCGTCGTGATCGGCGACAAGCGGCCGTATTTGACCTGTCTCGTGATGATCGACCAGGAGAACGTCGAGAAATTCGCCCAGGACCACGACATTCCCTTCACCAATTACGCGAGCCTGTGCCGGGCGACGGAGATCCAGGGCCTGATCGGCCGCGAGATCGAGCAGGTCAACGGCAATTTCGCCCGAGTCGAGACCATCAAGAAATTCTATCTGATCGAACGCCAGCTCACGCCGGAGGACGAGGAGCTGACGCCGACCATGAAGCTGAAGCGTGGCTTCGTGAACAAGCGCTACGCCGCCGAGATCGAAGAGATGTATCGCCAGCGCGCGGTGGCGTGAGGCATGCGCATGCCCCGGAAAAGTGGGAACCGGTTTTCCGAGAAGGGGCATGTGCAAGAAATAAAGTCGCATTCAAGAAAGCGAAGGAGCGACGGCCCTCGCCCTTCGTCCTACACGGGCCTTTAGGAGAGGAGACGTCAATGTCGAAATCGTTCAGCGCATTCGGCCTTGCTGTGGGTGCCGTGGTGCTCACCTGTCTACCGGCTGCGGCGCAAACCAAGGTCACCAACGAAGGCATCTCAGCAAGCGAGATCGTGGTCGGGACCCACCAGGACCTCTCGGGCCCGATCAAGGGCTGGGGCGTCCCGGTTTCCAACGGCATGAAGATGGCAGTGGAAGAGATCAACGCGGCGGGCGGCGTCAACGGCCGCAAGATCCGGCTGGTCGTCGAGGACAGCGGCTACGATCCGAAGAAGGCCGTGCTGGCTTCGCAGAAGCTGATCGAGCGCGACAAGATCTTCGCGATGGTGGGGGCGATGGGATCGCCCACCGTGCTGGCCGCGCAGGACATCCTGCTCGACGCCGGTGTGCTTCAGCTGTTTCCGCTCACGGCGGCCGAGTTCACCTTCAAGTTCGATCCGGCCAAGCCGCAGGAGCGGCTCAAGTTCAACAATCTGCTGCCCTATGTCGAGAGCACGCGCGCGGCGCTCAAATACATGATGGAGTGGAAGAACTTCAAGAAGCCCTGCATCATGCATCAGGACGACGAGTACGGGAAGAACGTGCTCGACGGCTTCAACCAGCAGCTCACCGCCATGAAGGTGCAGCCGGCGTCGATCAC
The DNA here is from genome assembly GCF_002266435.3 of Bradyrhizobium amphicarpaeae. NCBI lineage: Bacteria > Pseudomonadati > Pseudomonadota > Alphaproteobacteria > Hyphomicrobiales > Nitrobacteraceae > Bradyrhizobium > Bradyrhizobium amphicarpaeae. The sequence goes on along the minus strand of NZ_CP029426.2, from coordinate 6,469,744 downwards.
GAGCTACAAGCGCGGCGCCTCCGACTTCAGCGCCCAGGTCGCCAAGATGAAGTCCGACGGCTGCGACCTCGTCGTACTCGGCGCGGTGTTGCGCGAGCCCATCGGAGCCATGACCGAGGCGAAGAAGCTCGGCTGGGAGGTCGCCTTCCTCGGCGCCACGCCCACCAACGTGATGGAGGTGCCGTTGCTCGGCAAGGAGGCCGTCGAGGGCCTCTACGCCGCGAGCGGCTTCGAGATCCCCTATGAGGACACTGCGAAGGGCAAGGTCAAGGACTGGCTCGTCAACTACAAGAAGATGTTCGGCACCGACGCCAATACCCAGGCGATCATCGGCTATAACGCGATGATGACTTTCGCGTTCTACGCGCAGAAAGCGGGCAAGGACCTCACCGGTCAGAAGATGCTGGACTCGCTGGAGTCGGGTGAAAAATTCCTCGACATCTTCAACTCGCCGCCGACCAAGTTCTCCAAGACCGACCACCTCGCCAACACCATCACCCAGGTGCAGCAGGTCAAGGGCGGCCGTTGGGTGCTGGTGAAGGACAATCTGATGTTCTGATCTTCGCGTTTACCCTCCCCCTCCTGGGGGAGGGTCGATCGCGCGCAGCGCGAGCGGGGTGGGGTGGTCTCTCAACACGGGCACTGTCGGACGTGGAGAGACCGTCACCCCACCCCGTCTCACATTTCGCTGCGCTCCATGCGAGCCGACCCTCCACCTCCAGGGGAGGGTAAGTGCCCTACGACCCCCCGCTCGCCGTCCCGGAATTCAACGGGGCCAACTCGTCCTCACGGCAGCGCCAGCCGTCGGCGGCTTTGACGAACGCAAAGGTCCGCTGAATGCGCAGGCGGCGCGTGACGTTGAAGGCTTCAGCCGAGCGCTCTCTGTTGGCGGCGCCCGGCTGCGGACGACCTGTCCTGGCGTCCCAGCAGGTGCCGGTACAGCTTGAGGCGACCTTGCTGCACATGGTGAAGGGCGCCAGCACGGACATCTCGATTTCACCGGTGACCTGCGCCTCCTGCTCGGTCACCTGGCTGTCGAGCGCGTAGACGCGGTTGATGCGAAGGAAGCTGCCGCACGAATTGGCTGCATGGATCCGCGCCGCGCAGAAGTCGACCGCGTCGGTGTCGGGGATGCGGGCCGCGACCTGCCGGCCGAAAACCTTCTTGGGATCGCCCTTCGCCGCGCGAATTTCGTCGGTCCTGCGTTTCAAATGCTCGGCAACACAGTCCTCTGCGGATTCGAGCTCCTGGAGCGGCACGTTCTCCTTGCCGACCAGATTGCATTTGCGATCGCGCTCTCGTGTCCACCTGCCATATTCGGCGAAGGCAAAGCGCGCCGCAGTCGGGTCCAGTCTGCCGATCAGGGCGAGCACCTGGCCATTGAGCTCCGTTTCGGCAAGCGCCAGCGACGGGTCTGCACAGATCAGCGCGCCCGCTGCGGTGTTGGCTGCGAGGCAATCGAAATCAGGATCGCGCAGCATCGCGGCGCGCTCCTCGGTCACCTTGAGCAGGCATGCCTTCACCCGCTCGAAATCGTCGGGGCGGATCGCGGTCTGGCCGACGATGCCGCAGCCTAGATTGCGCTGGCGGATCCAGATCGCATTCTCCTCGATCGCAGGAAGGCGGTCGGGCAGGCGGGCGAGCCGCGCCTCGATCGCCGAGTTCAGCTTCTCGGCGGCGGCGGCAAGCGCGCCATCTCCGCAGAACAATTGATTGCCGGGATCGCGAATCTGCTGGCAGTTGTTCTTGGCAAACAGCGGCAGCCGGTCGGCGATGGCTTGGTCGGACTGGGCGGCCGCGGGCGTCGCGAGCGCCAGCAAAGTCAGCACGATGAACCGCATTCCAGTCGCCCCTGCATGGAAGGCGCCATGCTAGCGCTTCGGATCGCGGGGTGGAATGGGGTTGTGTGGGATCGGGCTACGGGAGGATCAATTGGCCTCGGCGGCGACCATCGAGAACCGCGCGCGCTCGTCGACATATTTCAGCACGGCCGATTGGTAGAGTGTGAACAGCGGTTGATAGTTGCGCGCCGCGTCGTCTTCCACCATGGCCATGCGGCGGTTGTCGAGCATCAGCCAGCGGCCATCGAGCTTTGCTGCGGCGACCGCGTGGTCTTCGCCGGCCCTGACGTCGCGCACCACCACGATGCGGAGATCCTCGGCCGCCACGCCCGCCAGAAGCAGCGCGGCCAGCTTGGCGATGGCATAGTCCTCGCAATCCCCGGCGCCGCGCGCGAAGGTCGCAAGCGGCGAGCTCCAGACGTCGTCGATGCCGTCATCGGCGGCCCGGATCGCAAGGTTGATGGCGCGGTTGGTCTCGCCGAGCCGTGCGCGGCCGTCGCGGGCGCGGGCCTGGTCGACGATGGCGAGCAGCTTCAGGGCCGCGGGCGAAGCGCAATGGTCACGGTCACCGTCGCATAGCGCGAGCTGCACCATGTCGCCGTCGAGCTTGTCTTTCAGCAAGAGCCATTTCCGTTGCAGGCTGCCGGCGGAGATGGCGAAGGCGAACACGCCGAACGGCTCGGCGGATTTGCGCACGAAAACGCCTGCGCCCGGCGACAGCAGCGTGCCGGCGCGAAGCTCGGCGGCCGACCCACACAGGATCAATCCGCACAGGACAAGGATTGCGCGCCAGGTGCGCGAGCGAGCAGCGGTCTCCATCTGACATTCCCCTTCCGACTTCGACCCAGGTCCCCCTCGACCTGAACGTGCCGGGCTTTGTTGCTTTCGCGGAGATAGTGCGAGGCGGGCCGTTTTGTTCTGCTTAACGCGCCCGGCTGGGGTCCCAAAACCGGGGAACAGGCTGAAACAGGACTGCCCGAATTGCGTAAAATTTTACGATTCGCCGGCTAGGAGGTGTCCGGCTGCCGCGAAATAGAGCCAATTGCAGACACAGGTTGTGGGGAGCGAATCTGGATTCTATGGCTAACGACCCCCCATTTCATGGGGTTCTGTTAGCTAGGTCACAGATTTAACTCCGTATCTGCCGCAGGATGCTGCGGGAGATCGTGAAGGGAAGATGACGCAAGTATCTCTTCGATAGCTATACGGAAGTTTACTTTAGATGACTGGAAATGCGTGGAAACAGGCCGAATTCGACTTCCAAATATTTGAAGGATTACTTTCGCTTCTCTGTACGCGTCGACGCGTAGGGGCTTCAAGGGGCCAAGTGATGCGAAATCACACAAGCAATAGATGGTATCCCTAAGGACTTGCTAATGCTATGCAAGCTTAGGCGGTCGATACTTACTTAAATTTTAACTCTTTCACGGTGCCCGGTTGAATTACGCTGGCCAATTTGACGCCGCGATTTCGTTGGACGGCCTGGGCTCCCGTTCGCCCGCCGGCGCCCATGTCGATTCCTTTACGGCGAAGGCGCACGGTCACGTCCCTGACGGCGCGTTCGTTGTTCCCGACCCGAACCTGATCTTCAACGGCGAGTTCAAGCGCGCGGGCCTTGATCTTGTGCTGTCCCACGACGGTCACGAGTTCGTCGTTCACGATTATTTCAGGGGCGAAAAGCGCGCGGCGCTCGCCTCACCCGACGGGGCCCATCTTACCGGCGACATCGTCAACGCGCTCACGGGGCATGTCCAGGTCGCTCAAGCCGCCCCCGGCGGCGCGGCCGCGGCCCAGGTCATCGGCCACGTCACCAAGCTCGCGGGCAGCGCGACCGCGGTCCGCAACGGCGTCTCGGTCATCCTCAACAACGGCGACAACGTCGAGAAGGGGGACGTGGTTTCGACCGGATCGGATTCGACGCTCGGCATCACCTTCATCGACGGCACCGTGTTCGGCCTGTCCTCCAATGCCCGGATGGTGCTGAACGAGATGGTCTACGACCCCAACGGGTCGAGCAATTCCTCGCTGCTGAGCCTCGTCGCCGGCACCATCACCTTCGTCGCCGGCGAGACCGCCAAGCACGGCGACATGAAGATCGACACGCCGGTCGCCACCATGGGCATCCGCGGCACCGCCGTGCTGACCCAGATCAACTTCGTCGTTCCCGCCGGCGGCGGCGATCCGCAGCCGCAGGCGAGCTTCCAGGTGCTGGTCGAGCCGAACGGCACGACGGGCTCCTACATCCTGTTCGACAAGGTCACGCTGCTGCCGATCGCGACGGTCAACCAGGCCGGCCAGATGATCCAGATCAGCGGCGGCAACGTCTCGATCTCCAATGCGCTGATGTCGCCGGACGTTCAGAAGCTGATCACCGACGTGTTCACGCTGAAGTTCACCGACAACAACACCAACACCAAGCTGACCACGAATTTCACCGACACGCTCACGCCGATGAGCCAGGACGTGGTGTTCAAGTCGGCGTCCGGCGCCGTTGCGACCGCGACATTCGTCAACCTCAATCCGCCGGGACCGGAGACGCCCAGCACCTCCACGCCGGGCGCCACGCGCATTCCCAACCAGCCAATTGCGCAGAGCTTCGACGCCAGCGGTAACGTGACGTCGGCGTTCGCGTTGACCGAGCGTGCTGATGCGACCGGCGACACGCATGCCGACACGATTTCCGGCCTGATCAGATTCCTCGATCAAAATCTCGGCGACCGGCCGACGGTGAGCGTCAGCCTCGCCGACGCACCAAACTATGTCTACAAGGACGCCGGCCAGCACGACGTCACCGGCTCGCTCTCCGCGCTCCAGAAGCAGGACATCGCGGCGACACAGATCCAGATCAGCGTCGCCCCCGGCGCCGGCAACGACAACAACGGCTCGGCCGCCTGGACTTACACGATCCCGGACAAGGTCTTTGACTTCCTGGCGGCCGGCGAAACCCTGACGCTGACCTACATGTTCCGCGTCGACACCAATTTCGCGGTGAGCCCGGAGTCCAAATTCATCCCGATCACCATCACGATCACGGGCACGAACGACAAGCCCACGGTCGCGACGTCGGGCGGAACCGTCATCGAGAAGATCGGGACCGGCAACGAGGCGCTCGACACCATCACGGGCACGGTCACCTTCACCGACGTCGACCTGACTGACCGGCCGATCGTGAGCGCGGCGCTCTCGTCCACCCAGCCGTTCAAATATCTCGATGCCGAAGGCAACGATATCACGTCGACACTGACGCCACAGCAACTCGCGGCGATCGCTGCCGTCGAGGTGCCGTTGACCGTGGTGCAGGGCGCGGGGAACGCCAACAACGGCTCGGCCACCTGGACCTACAGCGTTCCCGACCATCTCTTCGATTTCCTCGCCAAAGGCGAGAAACTCACCCTCAACTACGTGGCGCAGGTCGATGACGGGCACGGCGGTGTCGTCAGCACGCCGGTCACCGTGTCGATCAACGGTGCGGACGTCAATGTCGAGGGCACCAACGACGTGCCGACGATCGTCGCAGACGACACTACCCCGGCCGGTGCGGTGACCGAGGATACGGCGGCCACGCTTGTTGCCACCGGCACCATCGCATTCAACGACCCTGATCTCACCGACACCCACACCGCGAGTTTCTCGCTGAAGTCGACGATATCGAGCGCGCATCTGCCCGGCTTCAGCGATGGGACCTCGCATATCGGCACGTTCGCGCTTGCCCCGGTGGTCGAAAGCCCCGGCGCCAGCTCCCGCGGGGCAGTGGGCTGGACCTTCACGCTCGACGACAGCGATCCGGTGCTGCAGTCGCTGGCCAAGGGCCAGACCATCACGCAGGTTTATACGATTGAAGTCGACGACCATCACGGTGGTACGGTCACCCAGGACGTAACGGTCACCATCACCGGGACCAACGACACGCCGACCATCACGAGCGATGCAGAAGCGGCAGCGGGGAGCGTGACCGAGGACGCCGCGACGCCGACACTGACCGCTGGCGGCACGCTGGCGATCCAGGATCTCGACCTGATCGACACCCACAGCGCGGAGGCTGTGTTCAAGTCGGCGACGTCGAGCGCGCATTTGCCGGGCTTTGACGGCGATACGCCGCTCGGGACCTTCACGATCGATCCGTCAGTGACCGAAGCGAACGACGATACCAGCAACGGCGCGACGCTGGGCTGGCACTTCGTGCTCAACGACAACGATCCGGTGCTGCAGTCGCTGGCCAAGGGCCAGACCATCACGCAGGTCTACACCGTGACCTTCACCGACAACAACGGTGCGCAGGTCTCGCAGGACGTCACGGTCACCATCACCGGCACCAACGACGCGCCGACCATCACGAGCGATGCAGACGCGGCAGCGGGGAGCGTGACCGAGGACGCCGCGACGCCGACGCTGTCGACCGGCGGCACGCTGGCGATCCAGGATCTCGACCTGATCGACACGCACAGCGCGGAGGCTGTGTTCAAGTCGGCGACGTCGACTGCGCATCTGCCGGGCTTTGACGGCGATACGCCGCTCGGGACCTTCACGATCGATCAGTCAGTGACCGAAGCGAGCGACGACACCAGCAACGGCGCGACGCTGGGCTGGCACTTCGTGCTCAACGACAACGATCCGGTGCTGCAGTCGCTGGCCAAGGGCCAGACCATCACGCAGGTCTACACCGTCACCTTCATCGACAACAACGGTGCGCAGGTCTCGCAGGACGTCACGGTCACCATCACCGGGACCAACGACGCGCCGACCATCACGAGCGATGCGGATGCCGCAGCGGGTGCGGTGACCGAGGACGCCGCGACGCCGACGCTGTCGACAGGCGGCACGCTGGCGATCCAGGATCTCGACCTGATCGACACCCACACGGCGGAGGCTGTGTTCAAGTCGGCGACATCGACTGCTCATCTGCCGGGCTTTGACGGCAACACGCCGCTCGGGACCTTCACGATCGATCCGTCAGTGACTGAAGCGAACGACGATACCAGCAACGGCGCGACGCTGTGCTGGCACTTCGCGCTCAACGACAACGACCCGGTGCTGCAGTCGCTGGCCAAGGGCCAGACCATCACGCAGGTCTACACCGTGACCTTCACCGACAACAACGGTGCGCAGGTCTCGCAGGACGTCACGGTCACCATCACCGGGACCAACGACACGCCGACCATCACGAGCGATGCGGACGCGGCAGCGGGGAGCGTGACCGAGGACGCCGCGACGCCGACACTGACCGCTGGCGGCACGCTGGCGATCCAGGATCTCGACCTGATCGACACCCACAGCGCGGAGGCTGTGTTCAAGTCGGCGACGTCGACGGCGCATCTGCCGGGCTTTGACGGCGATACGCCGCTCGGGACCTTCACAATCGATTCTTCAGTAACCGAAGCGAACGACGACACCAGCAACGGCGCGACGCTGGGCTGGCACTTCGTGCTCAACGACAACGACCCGGTGCTGCAGTCGCTGGCCAAGGGCCAGACCATCACGCAGGTCTACACCGTCACCTTCACCGACAACAACGGTGCGCAGGTCTCGCAGGACGTCACGGTCACCATCACCGGGACCAACGACACGCCGACCATCACGAGCGATGCAGACGCGGCAGCGGGGAGCGTGACCGAGGATGCCAGCGCGACGCTGTCGATCGACGGCACTCTGGCGATCCAGGATCTCGACCTGATCGACACCCACAGCGCGGAGGCTGTGTTCAAGTCGGCGACGTCGAGCGCGCATTTGCCGGGCTTCGACGGCGATGCGCCGCTCGGGACTTTCACGATCGACTCCTCCGTCGCCGAGTTCAACAACGACGCCGATAACGGGGCGACGCTGGGCTGGCACTTCAGTCTCGACAACGGTAACGCGACGCTGCAATCGCTGGCGCAGGGCCAGACCATCACTCAGGTCTACACCGTCACCTTCACCGACGATCACGGCGCGCAGATCGCGCAAGATGTGACCGTCACGATCAACGGCGCCAATGACGCACCGACGATCACCAGCAGTGCCGCGGCCGCCGCCGGCGTGGTGACCGAGGATGCCAGCGCGACGCTGTCGATCGACGGCACGCTGGCGATCCAGGATCTCGACCTGATCGACACCCACAGCGCAGAGGCGACGTTCAAATCCTCGACGTCGAGCGTGCATCTGCCGGGCTTCGATGACGACACGCCGCTCGGCACCTTCACGATCGATTCCTCCGTGGCCGAGTTCAACAACGACACTGACAACGGCGCGACGCTGGGCTGGCACTTCAGCCTCGACAACGGCAATGCGGTGCTGCAATCGCTGGCCGAGGGCCAGGCCATTACCCAGGTCTACACCGTCACCTTTACCGACGATCATGGCGCGCAGATCGCGCAGGACGTCACGGTCACCATCAACGGTGCCAACGACGCGCCGACGATCACCAGCGATGCCGACGCGGCAAGAGGCACGGTCAACGAGGACGATGGCGCCTCGCTGACGACCGGCGGCACGCTGGCGATCCAGGATGTCGATCTGACCGACACCCACACGGCGGAGTGGTCGTTCAAATCGTCGTCCGTCAGCACGGACCTGCCGGGCTTCGGAGCGAGTTCGCATATCGGCACGTTCTCGATTGATCCGGTGTCCGAATCCGCCACCGACACGAACGATGGCGCGACGCTGGGCTGGCACTTCGCGCTCGACAACAGCGATCCGGTGCTGCAGTCGCTGGCGGAAGGGCAGACCATCACCCAGGTCTACACCGTCACGTTCGACGACCAGCACGGTGGCAAGATCAGCCAGGACGTCACTGTCACGATCACCGGCACCAACGATGCGCCGGCGGTCTCCTATGTCACCTCGGACTACATGAATTTCGACGGCCACACCATCGCGGTCGGCGACGTGCCGACGGTCGCCACCGACGGCGTGACGCTGGACGGCTGGGTGAACTGGAACGGGAGCTCGGATCCCGGCCATGGCCAGGTCCTGTTCTACAACGGCAACACCTCGACCACCGGCTTCGGCCTGCTCGGCACCGTCAATATCGACGGCACTCTGGAGCTGCAGATTCTCGCAGGCGGCGTCGACATTGCCGATACCGGCGTGGCGCTCACGGCGTCGCAGTGGCACAACATTGCGCTGACCCACGACAACGGCGCCTTCACGCTCTATCTCGACGGAAACCTCGAATACTCGCAGTCATGGGGGGGCAACCCGATCGACGGCAGCCCGTCGAATCCGTCGGCGTCCTACATGATGATCGGCGCCGCGAGCGAGGCGGGCGCGGCGGGCTTTGGCGCGGAAGGCTTCTTCGGCTCGATCGCCGACGTCAGCGTCTGGACCACTGCGCTCACGCAGGTGCAGATCCAGTCGATCGACTTCACCGCGCTTACCGGCAACGAGGCGAATCTGGCCGGGTATTACCAGCTCGGCGACGGCAGCGGGACGACGGCTTCCAACACGGCTAACCCCGCCAAGAGCCTTGTGATCGAGGGCGATGCGGACTGGGCAAGCGGCACCTCCGGGCCGGGCGGCGCCGTTGCCGATCTGATGGAAACCAATGCCGGCCAGCTCACGCATGGCTTGCTCGCGGTCTCCGACGTCGATGCGACCGATCACGTCACGGTGTCGGTCAGCGAGCTGCAGGTGACTCTCGACGGCGTGTTGCAGACGGACAGCGTCGGCGGGCTGTCGCAAACGGACCTGCTGAACTATCTCTCCGTCCCGTCCGGCGACATCCTCGACGGCACGGCCACCCACGCCCAGTTCACGTGGCAATTCAATTCGGGCAGCCAGGCCTTCGATTTCCTCGCCGCCGGCCAGACCCTGTCGCTGCAATACACCATCGTACCCGACGACGGGCATGGTGCTGGCACCGCGGCCGTCGTCACCGTCGACATCACCGGCAGCAACGACGCGCCGACGCTGGCCGATCTCCACATCGGTCCGCTCTCGGATACGGCGGCCCCCGATACCTTCTCCGATCTGACCGGGATGCTGGCGGGCCATGATGCCGATACCGGCGAGACGGAGACGCTCACCTACGCCGTGCTCAATGCCGATCATCACGCGGCGACGACGGTTGCGGGGCTCTACGGCTCGCTGACGGTCAACCCCGACGGCAGCTACAGCTACGTTCCCGACGACGCCGCGATCAATGCGCTGGCGGACGGCTCCTACGCGGATGTCTTCACGGTCCAGACCACGGATGTGCACGGTGCAACCGGCACGGCCACGCTAACGGTGGACGTGACGGGCGCGGACGAGGCCGTTGCCAACCCTGCTGACGGTCCGGTCATCAACACCGAGAGCTTCCAGGTCGAGCACATCATCGAGAACAATTCCGACGTCATCACCAACCTTTTGGTCACCGAGGTCGGCGCTGCGGACCATGACTTCACCGTCGCGGTGTCGACCGCGCATCCGGGTCTCAGCCAGGTCGATTTCTTTCCGACGTCCGGCTCTCTCGACGAGATCAATTTGGGCTTCGAGACAGGCGCCACCTACAATCCGACCGGTGCCAGCTCCGATCCGCAAGCCTCGCCGCCGGCCACCGAGCAGATCACGCTGACGGTCACGGACAAGACCACGGGCCTCTCCGACATCGTCAACTTCGTTTTCAACGAGGCCGGCGACACGAGCCAGGGCATCACGTTGGCAGGCACCGGCGGCAAGGACGTCATCTTCTCGACCGACACCAACGACACGCTGATCGGCGGCGCCGGCAAGGACCAGTTCGTGTTCTCGCCGGGCTCGATCCAGTACGACAACGAGCATAACCCCATCACCGATTTCGCGCACACCATCAACGATTTCGAGATTGGCGTGGACAAGATCGACCTGCGGCTGTTCTCGGGCGTGAGCTCCATCGACGATCTCGTCATCGCCCCCCAGTCCGGCGGCGACACCTTGGTCACCTGGAGCCAGCGCGTCGGTGGGTTGACGGAGAGTGGGCCGGTCACGGAGCACGAATCGTTGCTCCTGAAGAGCCTGGCCGGAAACCTCCAGGCCAGCGATTTCATTTTCGGCAGCAGCCATATCGCCTGATGGACGGTCGCGCCTCCGCCGGCCCGCGCACGGCTCGCCCGCGGCAAAAAATCCATGTCCTCCGCATCCCGGGAATAGCCAATCGCGCGCCGACGCTCCATGATCGGAGCGCACGGCACGATGCGAGGCAGGAAGTCCTACCAGCATGAAACGTCTCAAGATCCTGCGGCGGTGGTTTGCGCGGAAGCTGGGCTTTGCGCGGCTGATGTGCCTTGCGCTGCTGGTCGTGTTCGCCGGCGCGCGCCTGTGGGACCCGCCGCCGATCCAGGAATTGCGGCTGCGCACCTTCGACATGTTCCAGCTGATCGACCCGCGCCACAAGGCGGCACGGCCGGTCGTCATCGTCGACATCGACGACAAGAGCCTCGCCAGGCTCGGCCAGTGGCCATGGCCGCGCACGCGCATCGCCGACCTGATCCAGAACCTCACCAACAACGGCGCGGTGGCGATCGGCTTCGACGTGGTGTTCTCGGAGCCCGACCGGCTCAACCCGGATCTGGTCGCGAGTCAGATGCGCTATCTGGACGACGCCACCCGCGCCAAGCTGCGCGAGCTGCCGAGCAACGACCAAGTCCTCGCCGATGCCATCAAGCGCTCGCGCGTCGTGCTGGGCGAGACCGGGCTTCCGGAGGTCCTGTCCGAACTCGACAAATCACTTCCGTTCACTGGCGTGGCCACGGTCGGGGAGGAGGGCGCCGAGCGTTTCCTGTTCGAATTCCCCGGCCTGCTCCGCAACGTGCCTGAGATCGAGAAGATCGCGGCCGGTCGCGGGCTGTTCTCGATCCGGACCGAGCGAGACGGCTTGATCCGCCGCGTGCCGATGATCATGCGCGCCCAGGGCAACATCATGCCCTCGCTCAGCCTCGAGATCCTGCGCGTCGTCACGGGGACACCGACCTTGCTGGTCCGCACGGACAAGGCCGGTATCAGGTCGATCCGTCTCAAGGGCGCGGAAATTCCGACCGACAAGAACGGTCAGCTCTGGGTGCACTATGCCCGCCGGGATCCCTCGATCTACGTGTCCGCGGTCGACGTGCTCGACAATAGCCTGCCGCCTTCGAGGATCGCCGGCAAGCTGGTGCTGGTCGGCACGTCCGCGGGCGGATTGAACGACATCAAGACCACGCCGGTCTCCCGGGCCATGCCGGGGGTCGAGATCCACGCCCAGGTGCTGGAGAGCGTGCTGAGCGGCGCGGTGATCTCCCAGCCGAACTATGCGCTCGGCGTCGAGCTGCTCGCCGCGCTCGTCATCGGCATCCTGGTGATCATCTTCACGCCGAATCTCGGCCCGGTGCGCCTGGTGCTCGCGGGGGCGACCTTCGCCGCCATCCTGATCGGCGTGTCCTGGTTCTTCTACGCGCAGTACCGCTACCTGATCGATTTCACCTATCCGCTGCTCTCGACCACGGCGGTCTATCTGACCCTGATCTTCGCGAGCTTCGTGCGCGAGCAACGGCAGCGCGTGCAGATCCGCGGACAGTTCGCGCAATACATGTCGCCGGTCCTGGTCGAGCAGCTGGCGCAGTCGCCGGAGAAGCTCGTGCTCGGCGGCGAGGAGCGCGAGATGACGATCATGTTCTCCGACGTGCGCGGCTTCACCACGATCTCGGAGAGCTACAAGCACGACCCGCAAGGCCTGATCGCGCTGATGAACCGCTTCCTGACGCCGCTCACCGACGTGATCATCGAGCGGAAAGGCTATATCGACAAATATATGGGCGACGCCATCATGGCGTTCTGGAACGCGCCGCTCGACGACGCCGAGCACGAGGTCAACGCCTGCGAGGCCGCGATCCAGATGCTCGAGCGGATCGACGCGGTCAACAAGGAGCGCGAGCAGGAGGCGGCCGAGGGCGGCCATGTCTACATCCCGCTCAATGTCGGCATCGGCCTCAACACCGGCATCGGCGTGGTCGGCAACATGGGCTCGGACCTGAAGAAGAACTATTCGGTGCTCGGCGACAGCGTGAACCTGGCTTCACGGCTAGAAGGCCAGTCGAAGGAATACGGCTTTCCCATCATCGTGGGATCCAGGACTGCGCTTGCCGTCAAGGACAAGTTCGCGATCCTCGAGCTCGACTTCATCATGGTCAAGGGCAAGACCGAACCCGAGGTGATCTACGCCATCGCGGGCCGCGAGGACGTGATGCATTCGGCCGCCTTCCAGCGCCTGCGCAACATCACCATTGAGACGCTCGCCTGCTACCGCAGCCGTGACTGGCAGGGCGCACTGGACGCGATCGAACGCGGGCGCAAGGGCGAGGACGCCGATACCCTGGAGAAGCTGTTCAGGCTCTACGAGGCGAGGATCAAGGATTTCCAGCTCAATCCGCCGGCGGAGGGCTGGACCGGGGCTTTTGCGCTGCTGACGAAGTAGCGGCCGTCACCGCTTTCGTCGGGTGGGCAAAGGCGCGTAGCGCCGTGCCCACCAACTTGCTCCGCAAGGAGGAAATGGTGGGCACGCTTCGCTTTGCCCACCCTACGGCGTCTGCGTTCGTCGCCTCACTCCACCCCGATCGTCGTGAGATCCTGGAACCAGTGCTGGGCCTGCACGAACTGCTTGATCTTCGGCGACAGCGCGTGCGGGTTGGTGTCGTGGACGACCCAGACCAGCGCGGCGTCGTCCACGATCAACGCATGCGCCTGCGCCAGCAATTCGTCCTGCTTGGCGCTGTCGAAGGTCTGCTTGGCTTCGTCGATCAGCGCATCCACCTTCGGGTTCTTGTAGCCGCCCCAGTTGACGCCGACCGGCGCGATCTGCCCGGAATGGAAGAACCGGACGATGGCGTAGAGGGGATCGGACGTGACGTAGGCGATGTTGTTGGCGGTGATGCCGGCATTGATCTCGTCGGCCGCGCCCTTGCGCCAATGCGTATAGAGCGTCTCGAGCTCGACGACCTTGAAGTCGATGTCGATGCCGATCTCCTTGAAGCTCTGCTGCAGGAATTCGTTCATCGGCAGCGACAGCATCTGGCCGGTGCCGCCCTGTGCGATGATGAAGGTGGTCTTCAGCGGCTTGGCCTTGGAGTAGCCAGCCTCTTCGACCAGCTTCTTGGCGGCGGCCAGATCATACTTGATGTCGAAGGTCGGCTTGCCGAACCACGGGCTCGAGGGATCGACCTGGCCCTTGGCGGGTTTTGCGAGGCCGTTCATCAGGCCGACGACGGCGTCGCGGTCGATCGCGAGGTTCAGCGCCTTGCGCAGGCGGATGTCGGTCCAGGGCGAGCCCGGCAGCACGCTGAGGTGATAATTCCAGACATGCGGCGTGACGTTGTCGACCAGCTTCATGCCGGCGGCTTTCAGCTGCGGCACGGCGTCCGGCGCCGGCGTTTCGATCAGATCGACTTGCCCCGCCAGCAGCGCATTGGTGCGCGTCAGCGCTTCCGGCATCGGCACCAGCACGAGCTTGTCGACCTTGGGAATCCGCTTCTTGTTCCAGTAGTCCGGATTCTTCGTCAGCTCCGCGAGCTCGCGCGGCACCAGCTTGGTCAGCTTGAACGGGCCGGTGCCGGAGGGCTGACTGGCGAACTTGTCCCAGTCCTTGCCGAGCTTCTCGTATTGCGCCGGGCTGGACACCAGGAACCACAGCATCTGATAGGGAAAGAAGGAGTCGACCGTCTTGGTGGTGATCTCCACCGTGGAATCGTCGATCTTGGCGTAGCTCGCGACCGAAGGAAGCCGCGTCTTCACCTGTGCGCTTTGCCGCTTGTCGAATTGCGGCGCCTTGTCGTTCAGCACCTTGTCCAGATTCCAGATCACCGCGTCGGCGTTGAACTCGCTGCCATCGTGAAACTTCACGCCCTTGCGCAACGTGAAGCGCCATTTGGTCTTGTCCTTGTCGTCCACCTTCCACTCGGTTGCGAGCCCTGGCACCAGCTTGCCCGGGCGGTCGGCGACGTCCATCTCCCACGCCACCAGCGGATCGTAAATCGTGTAGGCCGTGAACTGATAGGCGCCGGCGCCGCGATCAGGCTGGCCGGTGGTCAGCGGAATGTCCGCCATCGAGATGCCGTAGCGCACCACCGTTTCGGCGCGCGCCGAGATTGCGGACAACGCCAGTGCAAGCACGGCGAGACAAGTCGATAGGCGAATACGCATGGTCCAAAGCCCCCAGAGAGAATCAGGGACCAAACCTGCAATCTTGATGCCAGAATAGGCAGCGAGAGGCGATTGTACGCTCGAGATCACAAAGACTTGTCGTCGCAGGGGCAATTCGCAGAAAAAGTTTCTCCTTGGCATAGCCATTGCATACGATTGCATCAAAAATAGTCATCGAAGCCGGAAAAGGATTGAGGCGATGCTTATGAAGAAAACCACACGCGCGGCATTGGTCGCGGTGCTCGCTCTAACGACGGCGGCTGCATGGCCGCGTGCGGTCAGCGCCGAGACCGTGCTGCGCATCGGCATGACCGCTGCCGATATTCCGCGCACGCTGGGCCAGCCGGATCAGGGTTTTGAAGGCAATCGCTTCACCGGCCTCACCATGTACGACGCGCTGACCGGCTGGGACCTGTCCTCCGCCGAGAAGGCGAGCGTGGTGATTCCCGGCCTTGCGACCGAATGGAAGGTCGACGATGCCGACAAGACCAAATGGACCTTCAAGCTGCGCCCCGGCGTCACCTTCCACGACGGCTCGCCGTTCAATGCGGATGCCGTGGTGTGGAACGTCGACAAGGTGCTGAAGCAGGACGCGCCGCAATTCGACGCCAGCCAGGTCGGCGTCACGGCCTCGCGTATGCCGACGCTGGCCTCCGCGAAGAAGATCGACGACATGACCGTCGAGCTCACCACCAAGGAGCCCGACAGCTTCCTGCCGATCAACCTCACCAATCTGTTCATGGCGAGCCCGGCGAAGTGGCAGCACTTCTACGACAAGGCCGAAGGCGCCGATGCCAAGGCCAAGTCGCAGGCCGCATGGACTGCGTTTGCCAAGGATGCCGCGGGCACCGGCCCGTGGAAGATGGCGAGCTTCACGCCGCGCGAGCGGCTCGAGCTCGTCAAGAACGCGAATTATTGGGACAAGGCGCGCGTGCCCAAGGTCGACAAGATGGTGCTGCTGCCGATGCCGGAGGCCAACGCGCGCACCGCGGCGCTGCTCTCGGGGCAGGTCGATTGGGTCGAGGCGCCGGCGCCGGACGCGCTGCCCGAGCTGAAGCAGCGCGGCTTCAAGCTCTACGCCAACGAGCAGCCGCATGTCTGGCCATGGCAGTTCTCGCGGGTCGAGGGTTCGCCCTGGAACGACATCCGCGTACGCAAGGCCGCGAACCTCTGTATCGATCGTGAAGGCCTCAAGGACGGCTTGCTCGCCGGCCTCATGGTGCCCGCGACCGGCACCTTCGAGCCCGGCCATCCCTGGCGCGGCAAGCCGACTTTCGAGATCAAGTACGACAAGGCGGCTGCGCAGAAGCTGATGCAGGAGGCCGGCTTCGGTCCCAACAAGAAGCTGACGGTGAAGACGCAGACGTCGGCGTCCGGTTCGGGCCAGATGCAGCCGTTGGCGATGAACGAATATCTCCAGCAGGCGCTGGCCGAATGCTATTTCGACGTGAAGCTCGACGTCATCGAGTGGAACACGCTGTTCACCAATTGGCGTCGCGGCGCCAAGGACCCCAGCGCGAATGGTTCGAATGCCACCAACGTCACCTATGCGGCGATGGACCCGTTCTTCGCGCTGGTGCGCTTCCTGCAATCGGGCATGGCCCCGCCGGTCTCGAACAATTGGGGTTTCATCAACAACCCCAAGTTCGACGAGCTGGTGAAGAAGGCGCGCCAGACCTTCGATCCCGCCGCGCGTGACGCCGCACTCGCCGAGCTGCATGCAGCCTCCGTCGATGACGCTGCTTTCCTCTACGTGGCCCACGACGTCGGCCCGCGCGCGATGAGCCCGAAGGTCACGGGCGTCGTGCAGCCGAAGAGCTGGTTCATCGACTTCTCGCTGGTGTCGATGAAGGAGTGAGGTGCTAGCACTGAACTCGGTGCACCCTCTCCCCTTGTGGGAGAGGGTGGCTTCGCGTTAGCGAAGCCGGGTGAGGGGTTCTCTCCGCGAATGTGGACCCCTCAACTGACGCAATTGCATCCGCGGATAGATACCCCTCATCCGGCGCTTCGCGCCACCTTCTCCCACAAGGGGAGAAGGACAGAGAAGAAACAACGTGCTCGCCTATATCGCCAGACGCATCGTCTACGTCATTCCGATCGTCATCAGCGTTGCGCTGGTGTGCTTCCTCCTCGTGCACATCACGCCGGGCGATCCGCTCGTCGCCGTGCTCCCCGCGGATGCCTCGCAGGAGCTCGCGGCTCAGCTGCGCACGGCCTACGGCTTTGACCGCCCGCTGCCGGTGCAGTTCGGGCTGTGGCTGCTTCGCGCCCTCCACGGCGATCTCGGCAATTCCATCGCGACGGGGCGCCCCGTGCTCGCCGAAGTCATGCGCGCCGTCAGCAATACCGTCACGCTGGCGATTGCCGCCGCGATCATCGGCTTCACAATGGGCATCCTGCTCGGCCTGATCGCCGGCTATTTCCGCGAGACCTGGATCGACAAGCTCGCGACGTCCTTTGCCATCGCGGGCGTGTCGGTGCCGCATTACTGGCTCGGCATGGTGCTCGTCATCATCTTCTCGGTTCAGCTCAACTGGCTGCCTGCGGTCGGCGCCGGGCCGAACGGCTCCAACTCCTGGGCCTGGGACTGGGCGCATCTGAAATATCTCGTGCTGCCGGCGATCACGACCTCGGTGATTCCGATGGGCATCGTCACCCGCACGGTGCGCGCGCTGACCGGCGACATCCTCAGCCAGGATTTCGTCGAGGCCTTGCGCGCCAAGGGGCTGCACGAGCGCGGCGTGTTCCGCCACGTCATCAAGAACGCCGCGCCGACCGCGCTGGCGGTGATGGGGCTTCAATTGGGTTACATGCTCGGCGGCTCGATCCTGATCGAGACGGTGTTCTCCTGGCCGGGCTCTGGCTTCCTGCTCAACTCCGCGATCTTCCAGCGCGACCTGCCGCTGCTGCAAGGCACGATCCTGGTCCTGGCGCTGTTCTTCGTATTCCTCAATCTCATGGTCGACATCGCGCAAGCCGCGATCGACCCGCGCATCAAGCGGGGCTAGTGGGATGAGATCGAGCCCAGCTATAGCCGCGACGGCAGTGCGCTCCCTCCCCCGCCTGCGGGGGAGGGTTGGGGAGAGGGTGTCTCTCCTCGCGAGAACCCCCGAGTGGAGAGAACCCTCACCCGCGCCTGCGGCGCGACCTCTCCCGCAAGCGGGAGAGGTGCACCGCCGCTTCGACTTGCATCGAGTGACCCATTGCTCACCGGGAGCCTGCCGATGAGCGAGCTTCCGTTATCCGCCACCGCAGACGCCGCGCTGCAGGCTGCGCCCGCGACCAAGGCGCGCGGTTATTGGGCGACCGTCGGCCGCCGGATCCGGCGTGACAAGGTCAGCATGGCCTGCGCGCTGGTGCTGCTGCTGATCTTCCTGTCTGCGATCCTCGCGCCATGGCTCGGCCTGGAAGATCCCTACAAAGGCTCGATGATCCGGCGCCTGCGCCACATCGGTACGCCGGGCTACCCGCTCGGCACCGACGAGCTCGGCCGCGACATGCTGGCGCGGCTGATCTATGGCGGGCGGCTGTCGCTGGTGATCGGCATCCTGCCCGTGATCCTTGCGTTTGGAATCGGCACCTCGCTCGGCCTCGTCGCCGGCTATGTCGGCGGCAAGATCAACACCGCGATCATGCGCACGATCGACGTGTTCTACGCCTTTCCCTCGGTATTGTTGGCGATCGCGATCTCCGGCGCGCTGGGGGCCGGCATCCTCAATTCCATCGTGTCGTTGACGGTCGTGTTCGTGCCGCAGATCACCCGCGTCGCCGAAAGCGTCACCACGGGCGTGCGCAACATGGACTTCGTCGAGGCCGCGCGGGCCTCAGGCGCCGGACCCTTTACCATCATGCGCGTGCATATCCTCGGCAACGTGCTCGGCTCGATCTTCGTCTATGCGACCAGCCTGATCTCGGTCTCGATGATCCTCGCGGCAGGTCTCTCCTTCCTCGGCCTCGGCACCAAGCCGCCGGAGCCTGAATGGGGCCTGATGCTCAACACGCTCCGCACCGCGATCTACGTCAATCCGTGGGTTGCCGCTTTGCCGGGCGCTATGATCTTCGCGGTCTCGATCTGCTTCAACCTGCTCTCGGACGGCCTGCGCAGCGCCATGGACATCAGGAACTAGGCCATGAGCGAGAGCAACGCATCCGTTGAAATGCTCGAGCCGGTCGAAGACGTCGGTGGCGTCGCGCAGCCGCTGCTTCAGGTCAACGGCCTCACCAAGCACTTCCCTGTTCGCGGCGGCCTGTTCGCCGCGAAGCGGACCGTGCGCGCGGTCGACAACGTCTCCTTCTCCGTCGCCAAGGGCGAAACCGTCGGCATCGTCGGCGAATCCGGTTGCGGCAAATCCACGACCGCGCGCCTCCTGATGCATCTGATGCCGCGCGATACCGGCGACATCATCTATGACGGCATGACAGTCGGCCAATCGCTCTCCTTGCGCGAATTGCGCCGCGGCATGCAGATGGTGTTCCAGGATTCCTACGCCTCGCTCAATCCACGCCTGACGATCGAGGAATCCATCGCCTTCGGTCCCAAGGTGCACGGCATGGCCGACGGCGCGGCACGCGCATTGGCGCGCGAGCTGCTCGGCAAGGTCGGCCTGGTTCCTGCGAACTTCGCCAACCGCTATCCGCACGAAATCTCCGGCGGCCAACGCCAGCGCGTCAACATCGCGCGGGCGCTGGCGCTGTCGCCGCGTCTGGTGATCCTGGACGAGGCTGTCTCCGCGCTCGACAAATCGGTCGAGGCGCAGGTGCTCAACCTGCTGGCGGACCTCAAGCGCGAGTTCGGGCTGACCTATCTCTTCATCAGCCACGACCTCAACGTCGTGCGCTACATCAGCGATCGCGTGCTGGTGATGTATCTCGGCGAAGTCGTCGAACTCGGCCCGGTGGACCAGGTCTGGGACAACCCCGCGCATCCCTACACGCGCGCGCTCCTTGCGGCGATGCCGTCGTCCGATCCCGACAGGCGTACTGAGCAGCCGCCGATCACCGGCGATCCGCCCAATCCGATCGATCCGCCCCCGGGGTGCCGCTTCCACACCCGTTGTCCGTTTGCGGAGCCGCTCTGCGCAAATGCGACACCAAAGCTCATCGCACTCGATAAGATGGGCCACGAGGCCGCGTGCTACATGGCGATACCGGGTTCAGGCCATAGCCGCGCGCCCAGGGAGAAGACCGCATGACGAGACCGACACCGAAAGAGATCAAGCCGATCGCGCAAATCGCCGGCGTCCCCGTCGACGACGAGATCGCGATGCGTATCTCCAATTCCATCGGGCCTGCCTTCGAAGGCTTCGAGGCCATCGCCGGCACGCTGCCGTTCGACCTCGAGCCCGCGCTCTATCCTGTCGTGCAGGCGCAGAAGGTGTCGAAATGAGCAGTGAGCCTGCATTGATGACGCTCACCGAGGTCGCGCGCGCGATCGCGATGAAGCAGGTGTCCTCGCACGAGGTGACGCGCGCGCTGCTGCACCGCATCGCGCAGTGGCAGCCGCATCTCAATGCCTTCATGTCGATAGAGGCCGAGGCCGCGTTGAAAGCGGCGGACGCCGCCGATGCCGAGCTGGCCAAGGGCAATGTTCGTGGTGCCCTGCATGGCGTGCCGCTCGCGCACAAGGACATGTACTACGATGCCGGCCATGTCGCGACCTGCGGCTCGCTGATCCGCCGCGATTTCGTGCCGACCGTGACCTCCACGGCGTTGCAGCGGTTGAAGGACGCCGGCCAGATCAGGCTCGGCACGTTGCATCTGGCCGAATTCGCCTATGGCCCGACCGGGCATAACGCTCATTACGGCCCGGTGCGCAATCCCTGGAACGTCGCCCACATCACCGGCGGCTCCTCGTCCGGCTCCGGCTCGTCGGTCGCGGCGCGCCTGACGTTTGCGGCGCTCGGCTCCGACACCGGCGGCTCGATCCGGATGCCCGCGCATTTCTGCGGCGTCACCGGCCTCAAGACCACGGTCGGCCGCGTCAGCCGCGCCGGCGCGATGCCGCTGTCGCAATCGCTCGACACCGTCGGTCCGCTCGCCCGCACCGCGGAGGATTGCGCGCTGCTGCTGGCGCTGATGGCTGGCCCCGACCCCGCGGACTCCACCTGCAGCCACGAGCCGCTGTCCGATTATGTCGGCGCGACCAAGGGCTCGCTGAAAGGCCTCAAGATCGGCGTGCCCACTTCGTTCTATGTCGACGATCTCGACAGCGAGGTCGCGCGCGTGCTGGACGAGACCATCGCGGTGCTCAAGCGTGAAGGCGCCGACATCGTCAAGGTCGAACTGCCGGACCAGCGGCAATTGTCTTCGGCGAGCCAGCTCGTGCTCGCCGCGGAAGCTGCCGCCTTCCACAAGCGCTGGATGATCGAGCGTCCGCAGGATTATGGTGCACAGGTGCTGATGCGGCTGCAGAACGGCCTCGCCGTTCCCGCCATCACATATCTGGAGGCGATGCGCTGGCGCGGTCCCGCGCTCGCGGCGCACAATGCCGCGACGGCAGGAGTCCATGCGGTGATCGCGCCGGCATCCCCGGTGCCGGCACCGACCATCGAGGAGAGCGACGTCGGCGGCGGCCCGAACGCGCCGGCCATGGTGCAGCGGCTGACGCTGTTCACCCGCCCGGTGAACTTCTTGGGGCTGCCGTCGCTCACGGTGCCCTCGGGCTTCACCAAGAGCGGCCTCCCGGTCGGCATGCAGCTGATCGGCCGCTGCTTCGACGAGGCGACCCTGCTCACCATCGGCGCCGCCTTCCAGCGCGTTACCGATTATCACGATCGATTGCCGAAATTGCCGTCATGACAAACCTCGTCGAGATCTCAGGCCTCAACATCCGCTTTACCGGCGAGCGCACGGTCTATGCCGTGAACGACCTCAGCCTGTCGCTGGGGAATAGCGAGGTGCTGGGCCTGCTCGGCGAATCCGGTTCGGGCAAGAGTGTGACCCTGCGTGCGCTGATGCGGCTGTTGCCGAAGAAGCGCACGCAGATATCGGGCAAGGTCAACGTCATGGGGCAGGATGTGCTCGCCATGAACGACGAGCAGCTCTCCTCCTTCCGCGGCCAGACCGTGTCGATGATCTTCCAGGAGCCGGCATTGGCGCTGGATCCGGTCTACACCATCGGTGCGCAGATCGCCGAGAGCGTCGTGCGCCACGAAGGCAAGAGCTACGCGGAGGGCAGGGCGCGCGCACTCGAAATGCTCGAGGTCGTGCGCATTCCCTCCGCAAAACGCCGGCTCGATGCCTATCCGCATGAGATGTCCGGCGGCATGCGCCAGCGCGCGATGATCGCGCTGGCGCTCGCCTGCCGGCCGAAAATCTTGCTCGCGGACGAGCCGACCACCGCGCTCGATGCCACCGTGCAGATCCAGATCCTGTTGCTGCTGCGCGAGCTGCAGCGCGAGTTCGGCATGTCCGTCATCTTCGTCACCCACGACATTGGTGTGGCGATCGAGATCTGCGACCGTGTCGCGGTGATGTATGCCGGTCAGATCGTGGAGCAGGGCACGCTTCGCGACATCGTCCGGAACCCCGTGCATCCCTATGCCAAGGGCCTGCTTGCCTCGACCATTCACGGCGCCAAGCGGGGCGCGCGGCTCGAAACCATCCCCGGCACGCCGCCCTCGCTGGCCGAGAAGCCCCACAACTGCTCCTTCGCCCTGCGCTGCGCCGTGGCGCAGCCGCGTTGCCTGGAGCAATTGCCTGCCAATGTGGCGGTCGGGCCGGGCCGGGCGGCGCGATGTGTGCTGGCGGAGCAGGCGGCGGCGCTGTCATAATATTTGAGCGCTGTCGCCGTTACGCTCCTTCCCTTGAAATTCCTCTGCGGCAACACCGGGGTGTCACAGTTCACGCAGCACTGCAGGCAAACGCCGTTCTACTTTGCATGGGGTTGTTTTCGACATTTCGGTCGGAGCCGGCTGAAGCGAATAGCATTCAGATGCCATTCATCCCGGTTCCCGTTCCATGCGGCCATTCACGGAGAGGGATCAGACTGATGTACATTTCCAACGAGGGCCTGCTCGTCATCCTGTTCGTCGGCCTGGTCGCCGGCTGGCTCGCCGGCAAGATCGTGCGGGGCGCAGGCTTCGGGATCATCGGCGACATCGTCATCGGCATCTGTGGCGCGCTGGTCGCGAGCCTCCTGTTTCCAAAGCTCGGCATTCGCATCGGCACGGGCCTGGTCTCCGAGATCGTCTATTCCGCCATCGGCGCGGTCATCCTGCTGCTGGTGGTGCGGCTGGTGCGCGGTGGCGGCCGGTTCTAGCAGCCGCCCGGCTCGATCGATCGGAACTGGCCGCCTCTCCCGAACCGGGAGTGGCGGCCGCTTTACACCAAAAAGCCGCAAAGACTGTGAAATACCGGGCTTGCGCACGGGGCAGCTACGGGTAGATGTGGCGTCTCGGGGTTTGCGATGAACCCGGCGTTGGACGCAGTGCCAATGGGATGTTAATTCGGGGCGCGTACCCTGAATCGCCTGTGAAATCAGGGGCCTTGGCCCCCACCTGAAAGAGATCAGACTGATGGCAGCCGGTCCCGGCGTCCGCCGTTCAGAGCTCAGCGACGCCCTGCGCGCCTGTCGCACGGCGTTCATCGGCGTCGGCTTGATGAGCTGCATGATCAACCTGCTCTATCTGACCGGGTCGATCTTCATGCTGGAGGTCTACGACCGGGTGCTGCCGAGCCGCAGCGTCCCGACCCTGGTCGGCCTGATCATCCTCGCCAGCTTCCTCTACATGGCGCAGGGCGTGCTCGACATGATCCGCAACCGGATCCTGGGGCGGATCGGCACGGCGCTCGACGAAGCCCTCAACAAGCGCGTGTTCGACACCATCGTGCGCCTGCCGCTGCTGGTTGGCAGCCGCAACGAAGGTCTCCAGCCGCTGCGCGACCTCGACAACGTCCGCTCCTTCCTCGGCGGCATGGGCCCGAGCGCGTTCTTCGACCTGCCCTGGCTGCCGCTCTATCTCGCCATCTGTTTCGCCTTCCACGTCATGATCGGCGTCACCGCTCTCGTCGGCGCCGTCATCCTGGTCGGGCTGACGCTGGTCACCGAGTTCATGTCCCGCCAGCCGGCAAAGGACGCGATGGGCCTTGCCGCGCAGCGCAACGATCTGGCCCAGGCCAGCCGCCGCAACGCCGAAGTCATGGTGTCGATGGGGATGGCCGGCCGGATGAACGCGCGCTGGAGCGAGGCCAACGAAAAATATCTCGCCGGCAATCAGCATGCGAGCGACGTCGCCGGCGGTCTCGGTGCGGTCGCAAAAGTGTTGCGCATGATGCTGCAATCGGCGGTGCTGGCGGTCGGCGCCTATCTCGTCATCCACCAGGAGGCGACCGCCGGCATCATCATCGCCGGCTCGATCCTGTCGGCCCGCGCGCTGGCGCCGGTGGATCTCGCCATTGCGCACTGGAAATCCTTCGTCGCGGCACGCCAGAGCTGGCACCGCCTCACCCGCCTGCTGGAGCAGATGCCGGCGCAGACGATGCCGACGCAGTTGCAGGCGCCCACGAGCAGGCTCTCGGTCGAAGGCATCGCCATGGTGCCGCCCGGCGACCAGCGCCTGATCGTGCAGGACATCACCTTCGCACTCGTCGCGGGCAACGGCCTCGGCGTGATCGGCCCGAGCGGGTCCGGCAAGTCGTCGCTGATTCGCGCCCTCGTCGGGGTCTGGCAGCCGGTGCGCGGCAAGGTGAGGCTCGACGGCGCGGCGCTCGATCAATGGTCGTCCGACATGCTCGGCCGGCACATCGGCTACCTGCCGCAGGACGTCGAATTGTTCGGCGGCACCATCGCCCAGAACATCAGCCGGTTCGATCCGGAGGCGACCTCCGACGGCATCATCGCGGCGGCGAAGGAAGCCGGCGTGCACGAGATGATCATCAAGATGCGCGAGGGCTACAACACGCAGGTCGGCGAGCAGGGCACGGCGCTTTCCGCAGGCCAGGCGCAGCGCGTGGCGCTGGCGCGCGCGCTCTACGGCAACCCCTTCCTGATCGTGCTCGACGAGCCCAACTCCAATCTCGACACCGAAGGCGACGAGGCTCTGACCCGCGCCGTCCGCGCCGCCCGCGAGCGCGGTGCCATCGTCGTCGTGGTGGCGCACCGCCCGATCGGCGTCGAGGCGGTCGACCAGGTGCTGGTGCTGCGCGACGGTCGCATGCAGGCGTTCGGCCCGAAGGAGCAGGTGCTCGCCCAGGTGCTGCAGCCGCGCGTGACGCCGCCGGCCCCGATCAAGATCGTCAGCGAAGGCGGAGTGGCCAAGCCATGAGTACAAAGTCATGAGCACGATGGCCATCGGCGGCGCGAAGCCGGCCGCGAAGAAGTCGGTGCGGGACTCGATCAAGTTCCACCTCCTGCTCGGACTTGGCATCGTGGTGGTCCTGGTCGTCGGTCTCGGCGGCTGGTCCTCGACCGTGCTGATCTCGGGCGCGCTGATCGCGCCGGGCCAGATCGTGGTCGAATCCAACGTCAAGAAGGTGCAGCATCCGACCGGCGGCGTGGTCGGCGAGGTGCGCGCCCGCGACGGTGACCTGGTCAAGGCCGGGGACATCGTGGTGCGGCTCGACGACACCGTCACGAAGGCGAACCTCGCCATCGTCACCAAGAATCTCGACGCCGCGCAGGCGCGCGCAGCGCGATTGCAGGCCGAGCAACGCGGTGTCGACAGACTGGAATTTCCGCAGGTCCTGCTCGATCGCGCCAATGATCCCGACGTCAAGCTGCTGCTCTCTGCCGAAACCAAGCTGTTCGACGTGCGCGTCAATGGCCGAGCCGGACAGAAGGCGCAGTTGCGCGAGCGCATCACCCAGCTGAACGAGGAGATCGCCGGTCTCAGCGCCCAGGAGAAGGCCAAGGATCAGGAGATCGCGCTGGTGCAGAACGAACTGACCGGCGTGCGCGATCTCTACGACAAGCGTCTGGTGCAGCTCTCGCGCCTGACCCAGCTCGAACGCGACTCGGCACGCCTCAACGGTGAGCGCGCGCAGTACATCGCTTCGCGCGCCCAGGCCAAAGGCAAGATCACCGAGACCGAGCTACAGATCATCCAGGTCGACAAGGACGTGGTGAGCGAAGTCTCCAAGGACCTGCGCGAGACCAACGACAAGATCGGCGAGCTGATCGAGCGCAAGGTTGCCGCCGAAGACCAGCTACGCCGCATCGACATCCGCGCGCCGCAGGACGGCATGGTGCTGCAATCCAACGTGCACACCGTCGGCGGCGTCGTCACCGCCGGCGACGCGCTGATGCTGATCGTGCCACAGGCCGACGATCTCCAGGTCGAGGCCAAGGTCAATCCGGTCGACATCGACAAGCTCCAGATCGGCCAGAAGACGCTGCTGCGCCTCTCCGCGTTCAACCAGCGCACCACGCCCGAACTCAACGGCCTCGTCAGCCGCGTGTCGCCCGACGTCACCACCGACCAGCGCACCGGCCAGAGTTACTACACCATCCGTGTCACGATGCCGGCCGAAGAGATCGCCCGTCTCGGCGACGTCAAGATGATCCCGGGCATGCCCGTGGAAGCCTTCGTCCAGACCGGCGACCGCACCATGCTGTCCTACCTGATGAAGCCGCTGCACGACCAACTGATGCGGGCGTTCCGAGAGAAGTGACCCGCGAAAGCGCGTCATCCCGGAGCGCGCTTAGCGCGCATCCGGGATCTCGTGCGGCAAATTCGTTCGCGTAGGGTGGGCAAAGGCGCAAAGCGCCGTGCCCACGATCTTTCAACGACGATGGGGTGGTGGGCACGCTTCGCTTTGCCCACCCTACGGCACCGCCTTCTTTGCTATAGTTCGACTCGAAGCCCAGGCAACCCGACGGTCGAACCATGCAATCCCTTCCCACCATCGCCACTGAATCTTTCTCCGACGCCTCACTTGCCGTGGCGCGGCTTGAAGAGATCTACGAGCGCAATACCAGGTTCCTGCGCGAACGGTTCGAGGCCTATGTCGGCGGCGAGGCGATCACGACGCGTGTGCGGGCCTATTATCCGTTCGTGCGCGTCACCACCGCGACGCATGCGCGGCTGGACTCGCGCCTCGCTTACGGCTTCGTTGCCGGCCCCGGCGTGCACGAGACCAGCGTGACGCGGCCGGATCTGTTTCGCACCTACCTGACCGAGCAGATAGGCCTGCTGATCCAGAATCACGGCGTGCCCGTCGAGATCGGCGAATCCGCCGAGCCGATCCCGATCCATTTCGCCTATCGCCGCGACATCAACATCGAAGCTGCAATTACCACCAGCGAGAGTTCTCCCGTCGCGCGATCGCTACGCGACGCGTTCGATGTGCCCGATCTCGGCACCATGGATGATTCGATCGCCGACGGCACCTTCGAGCTTCAGCCCGGCGCGCCCGAGCCGCTGTCGCTGTTCCGCGCAGCGCGCGTCGACTACTCGCTGCGCCGGCTCTATCACTACACCGGCACCGACCCCGAGCATTTCCAGAATTTTGTCATCTTCACCAACTACCAATTCTATGTCGATGCCTTCGCGCAAGCCTGCCAGCAACGGCTTCAGGCGAGCGAGGCTGGCCTCGATGCCTTCGTCGCGCCCGGCAACGTCGTCATGCGCAGCGGCGGTGCCACCAGTGGAGATGCACCAGCGCGCATGCCGCAGATGCCGGCGTTCCATCTGGTCGCGCCGGGCTATCGCGGCATCACGCTGATCAACATCGGCACCGGTCCGTCCAATGCGCGCAACGTCACCGACCATGTCGCCGTCCTGCGGCCGCACGCCTGGCTGATGCTCGGCCATTGCGCGGGCCTGCGCAACACGCAGCGCCTCGGCGATTACGTGCTGGCGCACGGCTATGTCCGCGAGGACCATGTGCTCGACCGCGAATTGCCGCCGTGGGTGCCGATCCCGGCGCTGGCCGAGATGCAGGTCGCGCTGGAAGAGGCGGTCGAGGACGTCACCGGCCTCGAAGGATTCGAGCTCAAGCGCCTGATGCGCACGGGAACGGTCGCGAGCGTCGACAACCGCAATTGGGAGATCAGCGGGCCCGAGGTGATCCGCCGCCTGTCCCAATCGCGCGCGGTCGCGCTCGACATGGAATCGGCCGCGATCGCCGCCAACGGCTACCGCTTCCGTGTCCCCTATGGCACGCTGCTCTGCGTCTCCGACAAGCCGCTGCATGGCGAGATCAAGCTCGCCGGCATGGCCAGCGAATTCTACCGTCGCCGTGTCGGCCAGCATCTCGAGATCGGCCTGAAGGCGCTGGAACGGCTCAAGCAGCAGGAATCGGAGCGGCTGCATTCGCGAAAACTCCGCAGTTTTGCCGAAGTCGCGTTCCAGTAGAGCGCTTCAACCTCATTGCGGCTGACAAGCCCGGTAATCCCAAGCATTGCCGGCGGGGGCCGACCGGACCGCTTTCCATGCCACTGATGCGCGACAGGGTCATCGGCCATGACCTCGAACGGCTGGCCTTTCGCTTCACCATGCTGAGCGGCGACGAGGTCGTGCAGTGCCAGATCAGCGACGCCGCGATGGACGAGCTCGCGGGAATGCAGGGCACCGAAAGCAGCGCGCGGCAGGCGCAGTTCCTCTCCCTGCGCGAGACCATCGAACGGATCGCGTCCGATATCTACGACGAGGCGCCGCGGGTGCCGGGCTACGTGGTACGGATTTTCATGCGGCATCTGGGACGGTGATGTCGATCATCGCCGCGATCGCGAGTTGCGACCGTCACCCTGAGGTGCTCGCCCCTTCGGCGAGCCTCGAAGGGCGACGGCCCGGCTGGCAGCTCGGCCGTTATCCTTCGAGGCTCCCCACGCGGCGCGTTGCGCCACGTGTCTCGCACCTCAGGATGACGGTTCGAAAGACGTGGTCGCTGCTCGCGCTAGGCACCTCACCCCTCCAGCTTCCGCAGCAGCAGCTTCAACGCCGTCGCGGCAAACATTTGCATGTTGCCGAGCCGGTCACTGCTGCCGGTCTCCAGCGTCATCACCTCCGCCACAGGTCCGCTCGCCGCCATGCAGCTATGACCGGCGGCGTCGCCGTAACGGTTGCCGGTGGGGCCGGCTGCGCCGGTCTCTGACAGGCCCCAGTCGGAGTTGAAGCGGCCGCGCATCTGCTCCGCCAGCAGTTGCGCGTAGGGCTCCGACGAGGAGCGAAAGCCCTTCATTCCTTCGTCCGAAATATCCATCAGCACGCGCCTGGCATCGCGGGTGTAGACCACGGCGCCGCCGAGGAAATAGGCGGATGCGCCGGGTACCGCGAGCAGGCTGGCCGAGATCAGGCCGCCGGTCGAGGATTCCGCCACGGCGATGGTCTGTTTGCGCGCGATCAGCTTCGCTGCGACCTGTTCCGCAATGCCGACGAGCTCTTTCATTCCGCACCCCCTATTCATTCGCAACCGAGCTCAGCCTTCCTAGCATATGACACGAGGCTTGGCCGAGTTGCGGGCGGAGGGCAGGCCTGCTTGAATGGCGGGCACAAAGAAGAGACATGCGAGGAAACGTGAGAAGGGAAACGTCATGGCGTCCCTGATCGCAGGCGGGGTGGATTGCGACGTGCATCCGGCCGTGCCGCATCTGACCAGCCTGCTGCCGTACCTGAACGACTATTGGCGCGATCAGGTGACGACGCGCGGCATGGTCGACCTCGTCTCGCAATCCTATCCGCCGAATTCACCGATCACGGCGCGGCCGGACTGGCGCCCCGAGAGCGGCAAACCCGGCGAAAGCCTGGAGGACATGCAGCGCCATGTACTCGATCCCTTCCAGCTCAGCTACGCCATCTGCAATCCGCTCTACGGCGTGCAGATGGTGTTTTCGGAGGATTTGCAGGCCGCCTTCTGCGGCGCGCTGAATGAGTGGCTGGCAAAGGAATGGCTCGATCGCGACAACCGGCTGCGCGGCTCGATCGTGATCCCGACGCAAAGCGTCGAGAAGGCCGTGGCCGAGATCGAACGCTGCGCGCAGGACAAGCGCTTCGTCCAGGTGTTGATGCTGGTGATGGGCGACACGCCGCTCGGCAAGCGCGCGCTGTGGCCGATCTATGAAGCCGCGGAACGGCTGGAACTTCCTGTCGGCGTCCACGCGGGCTCCGCCTATCACAATCCGCCGACCGCGGTGGGATGGGGGTCCTACCACATCGAGGATTATGTCGGTCAGGCCCAGGCGTTCCAGACCCAGCTCACCAGCCTGATCGTCGAGGGCGTGTTCGCCAAATATCCGCGCCTGAAAATGGTGATGCTGGAATCCGGCGTCTCCTGGATTTCCCCCTATCTCTGGCGGCTGCACAAGTTCTGGCGCGGGGTACGGATGGAGACGCCTTGGGTCGACCGCGCGCCGCTGGATATTGTGCGCAGCAACATCCGCTTCTCCTTACAGCCATTTGATGCGCCGCCGGAGGCCGAGACATTAATTCGCCTGTTTGATCATATGCAGTCCGACGAATTGGTCCTATTCTCCACGGACTATCCGCACTGGCAGTTCGACGGCCGAGATGCGCTGCCCGAAGGTCTCACCCCCGATCTCGTGCGCAAGATCATGATCGACAATCCGCATGCAACCTATCCCCGCCTGATCTAGCCCGCTGCCAAAGGAGGCAAGGCGATGAATATCCAATTCCGCGAGAACCAGGAAGCCGCGTCCCCCCTGACCGTCAAAACCGCGATCGCGGACTGCGACATCCATCCGGCGCGCGCTACTCGCACCGAGCTTTATCCCTATCTCGCCAAACGCTGGCAGCATCATCTCGAGGTCTACGGCGTCCATGCCTATCAGGGCATGATGGAAGGCCCGCCCTATCCGAAGGCGCAGCCCAACGCCTCGCGCCGCGACGCCTATCCGCCCGAAGGCGGGCCGCAGGGCTCCTCGCTCTCCTTCATGCAGAAACAGCTGCTCGATCCCAACAACGTGCAGCTCGGCGTGCTCAATCCGCTCAACACCGGGCAGGGCATCCGCAACCACGAACTCGCGGCCGCCTTGTGCTCGGCGATCAACGACTGGCAGATCGACAAATGGACCAGCAAGGACAAGCGGCTGAAAGCCTCCATCGTCGTCGGCAATGAGGACGGGCTGTCGGCCGCCGCCGAAATCCGCGAGCGCGCCGGCGACAAGAACTTCGTGCAGGTGCTGCTGCTCAGTCGCAATGTCGAGCCGCTCGGACAGCGCCGCTACTGGCCGATCTATCAGGCCGCGGAGGAAGCCGGCCTTCCCGTCGGCGTCCACGCCTTCGGCTTCGGCGGCAATCCGATCACGCCGTCGGGCTGGCCGTCTTATTACATCGAGGAGATGGTGGGGCATTCGCAGTGCCAGCAATCGGCGCTGGCGAGCCTCGTGCTGGAGGGGGTGTTCGAGCGCTTCCCGAAACTGAAGATGGTGATGATCGAGGCCGGCTTCGGCTGGGCGCCGTCGCTGGCCTGGCGGCTCGACAAGGTCTGGCAACGGCTCAGGAGCGAGGTGCCGCATGTCAAACGGCCGCCGTCGGAATACATCCGCGAGCAGGTGTGGTGGACCACGCAGCCGATGGAAGACCCTGAAAGCCGCGAGGATCTGTTCGACGTCATCAACTGGATCGGCTGGGACCGCCTGCTGTTCGCAACCGACTATCCACATTGGGATTACGACGAGCCGTCGCGCGTGCTGCCGGCCGGCGTCAGCGAGGCCAATCGCGAGGCGTTCTATCTCGGCAATGCGCGCGCGCTGTACGGGATTGGTTGATGGCGCGGCATGTGATCGCGCCGGTCGATGAACTGCCGCCGGGCACGCGAAAATTTCTGGAGATCGACGGGCGGCCGATCGCGGTCTTCAACATCAAGGGCGAATATTTCGGCCTGATGAACCGCTGCCCGCATCAGGGCGCGTCGCTGTGCGAGGGGCCGCTGATCGGGCTCGCGCAGTCGAATAATCCCGGCGAGATCGAGTACACCAAGCTCGGCGAGATCATCCGCTGCCCCTGGCACGGCTGGGAGTTCGACATCCGCACCGGCCAGTCCTATTGCGATCCTCGCCGCTTCCGCGTGAAGGCCTATCCGGCCCATGTCGAGCCTGGCGCGAGCGTGGTGAAGGGGCCGTATGTTGCCGAAACTATCGCGGTGAGCGTCGAGAGCGACTACGTGGTGGTGGAGCTGTAGGCCCCGCCGTCATTCCGGGGCGATGCGAAGCATCGAGCCCGGAATCCATGGCGCCGCAGGAGTGCCGGGAGAAATGGATTGTCAGGTGCGCAATTGCGCACCGTAGCTCGCCCTTTCGGGCGCCCCGGAATGACGCCGTCCTAGTGCCCCGCCACCGGCTCGGCCGTGGCATCATACGTCGTCACCGCCTGGCGCCCGCCGCGATAGACGATCGATGCGGCAATGATGCCGAGCACCGCACCGAACATGAGCCAATACGCCGGCGAGGCCTTGTCTCCGTTGGTCATGCTGATCAGTTTGGTTGCCACAAAGGGGGTCGACGTTCCGAAAATGCCTGCAGCCAATGCGAACGCGATCGAGAAACAGGTGGTACGGACGTGTGCCGGCACGATCTCGACCAGACACCCCAGCATCGTGCCGCTGTAGACGCCAAAGTAGAACGAGAACATCATCTGGACTGCCAGCAGTTTTCCCAAGGTGGGGGCCGCTGCGAGCCAGGAAAGTGCCGGGTAAGCCGTCAGGAACGCCAGGCTCGCGATCGTCAGCAGCACAGGCTTGCGGCCGATCCGGTCGGAGACCGCGCCGCCCACCGGATTCCAGATGAAGTTCGTCACCGCAACGAGAAGGGTCACGAGCAATGTCCCCGTCGGCGAAAGGTTGAGCTGCTTGCCGAAACCGGGGGCGTACACCGTGATGAAGTAGAACGTCGTCGTGGTCAGCACCGCAATCATCATCCCGAGAATGACAATGCGCCAGTTCGCGATCGCCGAGGCGAACACCTCGTTTGCGGTCGGATGTTTCTTCATGGCGAGGAAGGCCGGTGTTTCCTCGAGCGATCGCCGCAGCATGAAGATCACGGGGATAATGATGCAGCCGACGAAGAACGGGATGCGCCACTTCGCGATTCCCCCGAGTGAATCCAGGAAAGTATCGCTCGGAATCGCTTCCCTCAGGATGAAGCCGATGATCGCCGCGACGAAGATCGCGACCTGCTGGCTGGAAGACTGGAACGAGGTGTAAAAGCCGCGATTGCCAGGCGTCGCGATCTCGGACAGATAAACAGAGACGCCGCCCAGCTCCACGCCAGCCGAGAACCCCTGTATCAGCCGGCCAATCAGGACAATGACCGGGGCGGCAACGCCGATCGCGGCGTAAGACGGACAGAAGGCAATGACCACGGTACCAAGCGCCATGAGCGCAAGCGTGACGATCAGGCCTTGGCGGCGGCCGATGCGGTCGATGTAGGCACCCAGCAAGATTGCGCCGACCGGACGCATCAGCGCACCGAGCCAAAACACGCCATACGCATTAAGGAGTGCTGCGGTCTCGTTTGCGGCGGGGAAAAACGCCTTTGCGATATCCTGTGCATAGAAGCCGAACAGGAAGAAGTCGAACTGCTCGAGGAAATTGCCTGACGTGGCACGCAGGATCGCGCCGATGCGCGACTTGATCTCGGGCGGATTGGTTGCTGGTCCAGCCATGACGTTGCTCCCTTAAAGACGCGGCCGGACCGGAACTCATTTCACGGCAAGGCGACAGATTGATGCTGTGACAATCTGTCTCATCCCTTCCCGCGCAGGGGGCTGCGAGTCAATTGATTTTGCCGCGGAAGCTGATGATTTTTCAGGCTTTATTTTGCGTCGCAGCGAGCATCCATTGGCGGAATGCGGTCAGCTTCGGCGCTTCGCGGCGCCCCTCCGGCGCGACCAGGTAGAAGCCGGCGTCGGCCGGCAGCGCGATCTTGAAGGGCACCACGAGCCGCCCCTTGGCGATGTCGTCCTGGACGTAGGAGGTCCGTCCCATCGCCACGCCGATGCCGTCGATCGCGGCCTGGATGGTCATGAAGATCATGTCGAAGGTGATGCCGGGCTGCCGCGCGATATCGGCCGGCAGGCCCGCCGCGGTCAGCCATAGCCGCCAATCGTCGCTGTTGGCGTTCGATGTGTGCAGCAGCGGATAGCCTCGCAGATCCTCCGGTTGCCGCAGTGGCTTGTCGCCCCGCAGCAGCGACGGACTGCACACCGGAAACAGCTCATCCGCCATCAGCCAATCGGCGCGCAGGCCCGGCCATTGGCCGCGGCCATAGCGGATCGCCGCATCGACATTGTCGCGCTGGAAATCGACCAGGCTGGTCGAGGTGGTGATGCGGACGTCGATGCCGGGATGGCTTTCCTGGAAATCAGTCAGTCGCGGCAGCAGCCATTTCGCCGCGAGCGAGGCCAGCGTTGAGATCGTCAGCACCTTGTCGTCGTCCTTGCGCAACAGCCGGTCGGTCGCAAGCCGGAGGTCGTTGAAGGCGGCGCGGACGCCCGGCAAATAGTCGCGCGCCTCCGGCGTCAGCGCCAGCGCGCGGTTCTGCCGGATGAAAAGGCGGATGCCGAGCTCTTCCTCGAGCCTTCGGATCTGATGGCTGATCGCGGTCTGCGTCACGTTCAGCTCGGAGGCAGCCAGCGTGAAGCTGAGATGGCGTGCGGCGGCCTCGAACGCCCGCAATCCGTTCAGGGACGGCAATCTGGCAGTCATCTGGCAGCAGGATACATGACGTTATTTCATGCGAAAGGGTACAAATTGTCGTTTGTCGCAGTGCACCAGGAAGCAGATATTAGCGGCCAGGTTAGCTCAAGGAGCTGAAAATGTCTACTTTGACCCATAATTCGATGACAAATCATCATGCGCCCGGCCTGATCCAGCAGATCGGCGAGACCCTTCACGTCTGGCACGAGCGCTACCGAACCAGGCGGGAGCTGGCCCACTGGACCGCACGCGATCTCCACGACGTCGGACTGTCCTGGAGCGACATCGCCTTCGAGGCGGACAAGCCCTTCTGGCGGGCCTGATTGGCCGCCAGGCCGGCGCCGCCTGACTGTGGGGGCGCCGGCGGTCCCTTTTATCCCGAGCATGTGTAATGACCGCTCTTCGCCTGGAAGATCTGAAGCAATATTCGGACACGCTACGTACCCGGGAGGGTAAGGCGCTCAGTGTCCGCTTCGTCGAGCCGCGCGACATCGATGAGCTCCAGCACTATTTTCGCTCGCTCTCTGTTCGTTCCCGCTACAATCGCTTCTTCGGTGCGATCAGCGAACTGCCGAAAGCGCTGCTGCAGGATTTCCTCGAGGTCGGCGAGCGCGATCGCTTCACCGTGGTCGCGACCATGATGATCGACGGCTTCGAGACCATCGTCGCCGAAGCGCGCTATGCCCTGCATGCCGAAACCATGACGCTGGAATTCGGCCTGTCGGTCGATGATCATTGGCAGGGCCACGGCATCGCCACCGCGCTGATGAAGAACCTCGAATGTCGCGCCGCCGCGCTCGGCGCCGAGCACATCTTTGGCGAGACGCTGCGCTCCAACGCGACCATGATCTCGCTCGCACGCAAATCCGGCTTCGCCTTCGTCAATCACCCCGATGATTGGAAGCTGGTGCGCTTCGACAAGGAGATCTCGATCGCACCGAAAGACATTCCCTGCGCCAGCTGGCGCCTCGCCGCCCTTTCCCGTCAGGCCGAAAGCCCCTCAGCCTCGGTCTGACACAACTGAGAAGCCCGGCCCTGGGTAAACCAGGGCTGGGTATTTTTTTTGCCGATCCGTCATCTTGAGGTGCGAGACGCGCGACGCGTGGGGAGCCTCGAAGGATGAACGGCCCCTCTGCTCATGAGGCGAGATTCCCCGCGGCGACAGCCGGGCCGTCGCCCTTCGAGGGCCGCTAAAGAAGCGGCCACCTCAGGGCGACGGATCAGAGATCTACTTCCCCGTGAACACCGCCTTGCGCTTCTCGATGAAGGCCTGCACCGCCTCCTTGTGGTCGGCGGTCGTGGTCAGGCGGATCAGCCGTTCGGCCTCGTGGTCGCGCGCGGTTTCGAAGTCGAACAGCACGGCCTCGTCGAGATTGTCCTTCATGTAGCGCAGCGCCAGGCGCGGACCTTCGGCGAGCGACTTCGCCAACGCAAAGGCTTCGGCCTGCAGCTTATCGTCAGGCACGACGCGGTTGACGAGGCCGATGGCCTCGGCGCGCGTGGCATTGATGCGGTCGCCGGTGAACATCAGCTCCCGCGCCCGCGCTGTCCCGACCAGACGGGTGAGCAGCCAGGCGATGCCGTAATCTCCGCTGAGTGCGATGCGGGCATAGCCGGTGGCGACGAAGGCCGATTGCGCGGCGATGCGGATGTCGCAGGCCATGGCGATGGCGAGCCCGGCGCCGACCGCGGGGCCGGGCAGGGCGGCGATGGTCGGCTTGCGCACCGACACCAGCGCGCCGGTGAGCAGCCGCTGGCGTTCCTGCAGATCGGCGATGCGATCTTCAAGCGGCATCTCGAGCTTTGCCTGGTCGCGATGGGCGCCCATGCCCTTGACGTTGCCGCCGGCGCAGAACGCTTCGCCCGCGCCGGTGATCAAGAGCGCGCCGACGTTGCGATCCTCGCCGCAACTCCGGATCATCGTACGCAACGCCGGGGTCAACGCATCCGACAGCGAATTGCGCGCCTCCGGCCGGTTCAGCGTGATGATCGCGACGCGGTCGCGGATGACGCAGAGGAGCTCGTTGGTGCCGGTGTCGATGGTGGTTTCCGTGGTCATGTTTGCTCTCTCCCTCCGTCATTGCGAGCGAAGCGAAGCAATCCAGGCTCTCTCCGCGGAAATAGTCTGGATCGCTTCGTCGCTTCGCTCCTCGCAATGACGGCTATTGTTGTTACGTGATTGCCTCAGAACTTCTCCACCCAGGGGCGCAGCTCGAGCTCCCAGCTCCAGGCGTTGCGCGGCTGCTGCAGCACGTTCCAATAGCTCTCCGCGATCGCATCGGGATCGAGCATCGAATCCGGCTTGTCTTCGGCTTCCGTCCTCGCCGCACTGCGGATGCCGCCGTCGATGACGAAATGCGCGACATGGATGCCCTGCGGCGACAATTCGCGCGCCAGGCTCTGCGCGAGGCCGCGCAATGCGAACTTGCCCATCGCGAACGATGCCGACTGCGCGTAGCCCTTGACGCTGGCGGAGGCGCCGGTGAACAGGATCGCACCATGCTTGTTGGGCACCATGCGTTTCGCCGCCTGTTGCGCCACCAGGAAGCCGCCATAAGCGCTGACGGCAATGGCTTGCGCGACGTCCGCCGGAACGAGGTCGACGAACGGTCCGCGGGTGCGGCCGCTGGCGTTGTAGACGACGAGGTCCGGCGTGCCGATCTCGCGCTCGACGAGGCCAAACAACCGCTCGACCTCGTCGGGCTCGGTCGCGTTGCAGGCATAGGCCCTGGCGCCGGTCTCGCTACAGAGCGCGCCGAGCTTCTCGATCTTTCGCGCGGCCAGCGCGACGCGGATGCCCTGCTTGGAGAGCAGCTGTGCCAGCGAGGCGCTCAGGCCTTCACCGGCGCCGACGATGAGGGCGATCTTGTATTTCGGATGTTCCATGGCGTGATCTCTCGGAGACAGGGAGCCGCTGATCTATGCACGGTCCGGGCTGACGACCAGCCGCGCTGGTCACAATTCCGCAGAGCGAATTGCTCCTTCACGGGGCTCATGCCTCCCTGACAATTTGCGGCTTTATCGCCTCTCAAGCCTGGAGCATGATCGACATCATTCAACGCGGCAAGCGCCAAATCAGCGCAAAATGTTCGCAGGGCCAGGAACGAAGAGGACGATCATGCACAAGCCGCTCACAGGGCAGGCAAAAAATGTCGCGGCCGCACCATCCGGCCTGCTGGCTCCCGATACGTCAGGCATGAACTTCTACCGCGCCGATCCCGCGCTCACCGATTTGCTGCGCATCCACCTGCCGGACGCGCTGTTTCGTCACATCGAGCCGCATCTCGACCGCCTCGGCGACCTTGCCGGCGGGCCGCTCGACGAATGCGCACGGCTCGCCGACCGGCATACGCCGGTGCTGCACCAGCGCGACAAGTTCGGCCGCGATATGCAATCGATCGAATATCATCCGGCCTACCGCGAGCTGGAGAAGGCAGCGTTCGGCGAATTCGGCATTCACGCGCTCTCGCTCCGCAAGGGCATCATGGGTTGGCCGGACAAATATCCTGTCGTCGCCAAGCACGCCTTCACGTTTCTTTTCAATCAGACCGAATTCGGGATGGGCTGCCCGATCAACGTCACCGACGGCTGCGCCAAGCTGCTGGCGAACTTCGGAAGCGAGGCACTGAAGGCGAAATATCTCGACGGCCTGACCTCGACCGACATGAGCAAGTTGACCCAGGGCGGCCAGTTCATGACCGAGAAGGAGGGCGGGTCCGACGTCGGCACCCTGACCACGCGCGCCGTGCAGGAAGGCGACCATTGGCGCCTCACCGGCGAGAAATGGTTCTGCTCGAATGCCGATGCGAAAGTCGTGATGCTGCTGGCGCGCCCGGAAGGCGCCGGCCCCGGCACCCGCGGCGTCGGGCTGTTCCTGATGCCGCGCTTCCTCGACGACGGCTCTCAAAACCACTACCGGATCGTGCGCCTGAAGGACAAGCTCGGCACTCGCTCGATGGCCTCGGGCGAGATCAAGCTGGAGGGCGCCATCGCCTATGCCGTGGGCAAGCTCGACCGCGGCTTCGTGCAGATGGCCGAGATGGTGAACTCGTCGCGGCTCTCCAACGGCGTCAAGTCGACCGCGCTGATGCGCCGCGCCTATCACGACGCCATGACGGTTGCGACCAACCGCGTCGTGTTCGGCAGCCGCATCATCGACCTGCCGCTCGGCCGGCGGCAGATGCTGAAGATCATGCTGCCGGTCGAGCAGGCGCTGTCGATGAGCTTCCTCACCGCGGACGCGCTCGACCGCGCCGAGGCCGGCAGCCAGGATGCGGCGGCATTGTTGCGCATTCTCACCCCGACGCTGAAATTCCGCGCCACCCGTGATGCGCGAAAAGTCTGCGGCGATGCGCTCGAGATGCGCGGGGGCATCGGCTATATCGAGGAGTTCGCCACCGCCCGGCTGCTGCGCGACGCGCATCTCGGTTCGGTCTGGGAAGGCACCGGCAACATCGTCGCGATCGATGCGCTCCGGCGCGCGGTCGGCCGCCATGGCGCGGAATCAGCGCTGTCAGCCGATCTGCATGCCCGGCTCGATGACAGCGCTTCCGTGCCGCAGGCCTGGCGCGAACGTTTGCGCGGCCTCGTCGATCGCGCCGTCGGCTTTGCGCGCGAGGTTGCCGCGAAATCGGAGAACGAAGCCGACGCGCGTCGTGCGACGAGCCTGCTGTATCATGTCGCCAGCGCAGTCGCTCTGGCGTGGGAAGCACACCGCATCCACGAGATGCGCGGCGATGCGCGCCGGCTGCTGTTGTCGCGGCTGGTGATCGATCATCGGGTGTCTCCAGGCGATCCGTTCCGGCTCACGGAAAATGCCACGCAAGCCCGGATCGCCGCGCTGCTGCTCGGCGACAGCTCAGCCGGCATGAGCGAGGTTGGCGAACTGGTTCTGGCGGCGTAGGCTGCACGCCACGATCAAACCAAGAAACGCGACAGGGAGAGCTCGATGAAGGCCGCCGTCCTCTATGAAGTCAACCAGCCGCTGGTCATCGAGGATGTCAGCCTGCCGAAGCCCGGCCCGCGCGAAGTCCTGATCCGCACCACGGTCGCCGGGCTTTGTCACTCCGACCTGCATTTCATGGAAGGGCTTTATCCGCATCCGCTGCCCGCGGTGCTCGGCCACGAGTCCGCCGGCGTCGTCGAGCAGGTCGGCTCCGATGTCACTTACGTCAAGCCGGGTGACCACGTCGTCACCTGCCTGTCGGTATTCTGCGGCACCTGCGACAATTGCACCACGGGCCGCACCGTGCTCTGCACCGACACCACCGTGAAGCTGCTGCCGGGCGTCTCAAACCGGATGCAGTGGTCGAAGCCCGAGAAGCTGCACCAGTTTCTCAATCTCTCGTCCTTTGCCGAGCAGATGCTGGTGCACGAGAACGCGATCGTCAAAATCCGCAAGGAAATGCCGCTCGATCTCGCCGCACTGATCGGCTGCGGCGTCATCACCGGCTATGGCGCCGTGGTGAATACCGCGAAAGTGACGGCGGGTGAAACCGTGGCGGTGATCGGCTGCGGCGGCGTCGGCATGGCCGCGATCAACGGCGCACAGATCGCTGGCGCCGGCCGCATCATTGCGATCGACACCAATCCGGCCAAGCTCCAGCTTGCGACCAAGCTAGGTGCGACCGACATCATCAATCCCGCCGACGGCGACGTGGTGAAGCAGGTGCGCGATCTCACCAATGGCGGCGTGCATCATTCCTTCGAGGTGCTTGGCCGCAAGGAAACCGCCGAGCAGGCATTCGGCATGCTCGCCTCCGGCGGCACCGCCACCATCGTCGGCATGATCCCGTTCGGCCAGAAGATCGAGCTGCACGGCTTCGATTTCCTGCGCGAGCGCCGGATCCAGGGCTCCTCGATGGGCTCGAACCATTTTCGCGTCGACATGCCGCGCCTGGTCGATTTCTACCTGCGGGGGCGGCTGCATCTGGAAGACTGGATCTCGGCGAAATTGAAGCTGTCGGAGATCAACGAGGGCTTTGCCAACATGAAAGCCGGCAAGACGCTGCGCAGCGTGATCGTATTCGACAGTTAGCGGACACCGTCGTCGCCCGGGACCTGAGTCAGCGCGACGCGGCGGAAGCGTCGGCCGAGGCGTGGCGCGTCTCCTTCACGAGCATCAGCGTCATGG
This sequence comes from Bradyrhizobium amphicarpaeae, assembly GCF_002266435.3. Lineage (NCBI taxonomy): Bacteria > Pseudomonadati > Pseudomonadota > Alphaproteobacteria > Hyphomicrobiales > Nitrobacteraceae > Bradyrhizobium > Bradyrhizobium amphicarpaeae. The sequence goes on along the minus strand of NZ_CP029426.2, from coordinate 6,429,073 downwards.
CCGTGGCGAGACCCGCGACGAGCATATAGGCGAGGGATACGTTCAGGCCGGGACCCACGAACAGCAGATAGGAGAACAATCCCGCGGTCGACGCAGTGAAGCCAAGCCAGGCAAAACGCGGAAAGCGAAATCCAATTTCGCCGTGGCGGAGATCGAGCACGAGGTAGAACACGAGAACGGTATTGCAGAGCGCCGCCGGCAGCAGACCCATGACGATCCCGCTCTCGAACGCGAGATAGGATAGCACGCCGTCGACCTGGGCAATCACCGCGAACGGCAGATAGCGCAGATTGAGGCAGGCCAGGGCGATGGAGGCGAGTTCGAACGCATAGAAATAGCGCTCGTGCATCTTCGGGAGCAGGTACGGCATGAGGATGAGCGATGCGCACGCGACGAGCAGGATGAACTCCGGCCCCGTCCGCTTGGACTGTGCGATGAAGATCGACAGGGCAAGTCCGCACGCCGCTGCGAGCGCGAGGCCGGCGGCAACTCCGACCGCGTACGGTGTTCCGCCGGCAAACACCCAGACATTCGCTGCATTCATCGTGAGGCGGTGAAAGGTGTGAGCCTGGTCGAGATAGACCCCGAGCACGGAGACCAGGGATCTGCCGGCGACGAGGACCGGAATGGCGAGGATCGCATAGGTTGCCGGAATGGCGGCGAGCCATGCCAAATGATTCTTGCGGCGCAGGATCATGCCCAACACGAACGGCCCCAGGAACACAGCCTGGGCTTTCACCGAGCAGCCGACTGCGAATGGCAGAACGCCATTTCGGTCCCGCATGAACATCGACACCGAGACCAGCGCGAAGAAGGTCCAGATCGAATCTGCCTGCGCCCACATTGCGCCGTTGAATAACACCGTCGGCGCAAGCCATACTGTGCAGAAGCCGAGAGACGCGCGCAACGGCTGTTTGGTAAATCGCCAGACCATCTGGGCCACGACGATCGCGCAGCCGAGCTCGAATACTGCCGACATCGCCTTCACGAGAGACAGCGGCTGGCCTAGCCAATCGAACTGCGCGGCGATCAGAAGAAGGTAGCTGTAAAACGGCGTGTAGTTGGTGAATGCCTCGGCGAGCCCGCCAATGCCGTGATCTCGCGCATAGGTATACCAGGTGATGTACTCGGCGGCGTCGGCGGTCGCGTGTTCCCGCGCGAGGTAACGGAGCACGATGCCGATCAGCCCGCACCCGATCGCGACGGCAATCGGAATACGCCATCTCTCGGGCAGCGTTGCGTCCGGATTGACGCGATGACAGGGCTCGCGGAGCGCGCCTATCTCGATTGTGTCCTTTATCACCCAATCACTCTTGCTGGATTTGAGCGGCCGTGCCCCGCAATGTCTAGGGGCGAACAATTGCCAGCGGGATAAACGTCAGATGCGCGGTCGGCCCATCGCCCGGGAAAGGATTGTTTGGTTAGCGATTGATTTATGAGCAGCACGCAATCCAGATCTGTCTCCGCGGATGCAGTCTGGATTGCTTCGCTGCGCTCGCAGTGACGAGGAAGCGTCAGTCGTCGAACATTTTCGGCGGTGTGAACCCGCCGAACTCGCGCTCGATCAGTTCAGCGAGCCTGAGCGGCGTGCGGTCTTCGAGGAATGGGCCGATGATCTGGACGCCGACCGGCAGGCCGTCCTTGGATAGACCGAGTGGAACGGCCGTGGCCGGCAAGCCCGTCAGCGTGGCGATGCCGGGCCAGGCAAGCTGGTCCGGGTAGACATGGTCCTTGCCGTCGATATTGATCCGGCGCTTCTCCTGCTCCGGCGAATGGTCATGCGGATAGGCGGGGGTTGGCATGATCGGACAGATCACCGCATCGAATGTCCTGAACAATTGCCGCCACTGCGCGCGCAACCCGGCACGCGCGCCTTCGTCGAACACCCAGGCCTGATGACTGGAGGTCATGCCGCGCAGCCGCTCGGCTGCAAGGCTCTTGTCCTCGGCCGAGAGATGCGCCGCCCCGGCACGTGCGCCGGCGAGAATATCAGGCGGAAAGAACGCCCCGAGAAAACCCATCAGCATGCGCATGTAGAGCCGCGAGGCCTCCCGGAAGTCCGGAAACAGCGGGCTTTCGCGCGCGACGCTCGCGCCGGCGCCCGTCAATCGCCCGGCCAGTGCCTCGATCGCGCCGCGAATTTCGGCATTCGCGGGCAGCAGCGGATGGCTGTCGATCACCAGCAGGCGGAATTCCTTCAGTCCGGAATGGCGTGCGTCCGGCAGCGCGAGCCTGTAGCCGACGCCGAGGTCGAGCGGATCGGGGCCGGCCATCACGTCCAGCAGCAGCGTCAGATCGGCCGCACTCCGGGCCATCGGGCCGATCACCGCCATATCGCGTTCCATCGGGATCGCCGGAAATGGCGGCGGCGTATGACCGCGCGTGGGGCAGAGATTGTAGGTCGGCTTGTGCGCATAGACCCCGCAATGAAACGCGGGCACGCGCAGCGAACCGCCGATGTCGGATCCGAGCGAGAGCGGTCCGTAACCGGCCGCAAGCGCTGCCGACGAGCCGCCCGATGAGCCGCCGGGCGTGCGGCCGAGATCGTATGGATTGTTCGTCGTGCCGTAGATGTCGTTGTAGCTCTGCCAGTCTCCCAAGCCCACGGGAACGTTGGTCTTGCCGAGAATGACGCCGCCGGCGTTCTTCACCCGGGAGATCGACAGCGCATCCTCCGCCGGCTTGAAATCCTTTTGCGGCGTCCAGCCCCAGGTCGTGGGCAGGCCCGCGATGTTGAAGGATTCCTTCACCGTGACGGGCAGGCCGAGCAAGGGCTTGCGCTCGCCGCGCGCCAAGGCGGCGTCCGCCTCGCGGGCGGCACTCAGCGCGCGGTCGAAATCCCGGACGCAGATCGCGTTGACCTTGCCGTCGTGACGCTCGATGCGATCGATCGCGTCCTGTGCAAGCTCGACCGCGGACACCTTCTTTGCGGTCAACGCGGCCTTAAGCTCGACGGCGCCCTTGAAGCTGAATTCCGATTTCGCCACGACCTGCTCCTGCGCTTCGCTGAAGCCGATGATGCGCAGTTTTTCCCGATGCCGCAACCGCCGTTTGGGAGCAATTATCCTGTTACAAGAACTACCTGGGCAACATCCGCTGCATGACGCCATCGCGGTAGAGGAATTGATGCGCGAGCGCGGCGGCGACGTGAATGACGATCGTGGTCAGCAGCGCCCACTCCGTGGCCTGGTGCAGTCCGTCGATGCTGCGACCGGCGGCAGCGTTGTCCGACGCCAGCATCGGCAGCGGCACGAGATAGAAGAACGAGACGGACCATCCCCGGTACGATGCGAACAGCCAGCCCGTGATCGTCGTTGCCAGCACCAGCGCATAGAGCAGCCAGTGCACGGCCTCCGAAGAGACGCGCTGCCAGCCGGGAAGAGAACTCTCGGGCGCAACGGGATGGGTGAGCCGCCACAGGAAGCGAAGGGCGGTCAGCGCGAGGATCAGGATTCCGATCGAGACGTGAAACGTCATTCCCGTCCCCGGGGTCATGCCGCGGTGGATGTCCGGCATCAGCCAGCCGATCGGATATTGCAAGGCGAGCAGCGCCACGATCGACCAGTGGAGGATCTTGGCGGGAGCGCCGTATTGAAGACGAGGCGTCATGGGAGTCTCGATGAGAGGAGCCCTGGGGTCAGGTGGTGTCAGGGTTGGAAGGTTCGCGTGGCGGCATGTCCAAACGGGTTGACCGGGTTGCTGAAGCGTCTGCCGCCGTCGGGCTTTTGACCCGGCACGGGGAACGCGTAGCCGATGATGATCTTGATCACGAATCGGAGCCGGATGTCAGCCCGTAGCCGACGCCGAGGCTACGCTGCCCCGATCAATATCCCCACCGCCAGCACGATGGCGCCGCCGAGCACGATCTGGAACACGGCCTGGAGGAACGGCGTATCCATGTAGCGCGCGCGGATGAAGGCGATCGCCCACAATTCGAAGAACACGACGACACCGGCGATCGCGGTCGCGATCCAGAACGCGTTGGCCCAATGGTCCGGCACGAGATAGGGCAAAGTGTGGCCGAGTCCGCCGAGCGTCGTCATCGCCCCGCAGGTGAGACCACGCAACCAGGGCGAGCCGCGGCCTGTCAGCGAGCCGTCGTCCGAGAGCGCTTCCGCAAACCCCATGCTGATGCCGGCGCCGATTGAAGCGGCAAGACCGACCAGGAACGTCTGCCAGTTCTGGTGCGTGGCGAAGGCCGCCGCAAACAGCGGTGCCAGTGTCGAGACCGAGCCGTCCATCAGGCCGGCGAGGCCCGGCTGCACATATTGCAGCACGAACATGCGGCGGTTGGTGCGATCTTCCTCCGCGCGCACGTCGGAACTCAGGATCTCGCCGGTCAACTTGGCGGCGGTCTCCTCGTGACCTTTCTCGGCCTCGGCGAGATCGCCGAGCAGGCGGCGCACGCCGACGTCCTGGGCCTGTTGGGCGGCCTTCACATAGAAGCGCTCCGCCTGCATCTCCATGGTCTCGACTTCCCTGCGGATGGCGTCGAGCGACAGGTTCTTGGTCAGCCAGACCGGGCGGCGGCGCAGGAATCCCTTGACGTCCTCGCGCCGGATCGGCGGCAGATGCGGACCGAAGCGCTGCTCGTAGAGTTCCAGCAGCATGTGGCGATGGCCACGCTCCTCCTCGGCCATCTGCTCGAACAGCTTGGCCGAATCCGGGTAGCGCTCCTTCAAATCCTCGGCGAAGGTCATGTAGATGCGGCTATCCTCCTCCTCGGAGGAGATCGCGACCGCAAGCACCTCGCGCTCGGTCAGGTCGGCAAAATTCTTCACGGCGGCCCTGTTTTGATAGTTTAGAATTATTCTAAACTATATAGGGCGCGTCTGTGTCCGGGTCAAATCAGGCGGTGCCGGCCTTGGCGAGGAAGTCGAGCAGCAGCCGGCTCACCTCGGCGGGTTGCTCCTGCTGCACCCAATGGCCGGCGCCGTCGACGAGGTGGCAGCCGAGCATCTTGGTGCACGCGCGTGTCTGCATCGTCTCGAACACGCCCGGACGCTGATGCGTGCCCCAATCTTGCATGCCCGAGATGAAACAGGAGGGGACGTCGATGCTGCGTCCTGCAAACAGTTGCATCTCGCTGTTGAGCGTGCCCGACGTGCCATAGCGGTACCATTGCAGGCCACCCTGGAATCCGGTGCGGCCATACTCGGCGCTGTAATAAGCGAGCTCGCTGTCGGGCAGCCATTGATTGGCGGCGATTGCGGCGGGCGAAGGCATTTCCTTCGCGACCGTCTGCGCCATGGTCTCGTTCAGATCCATCACATAATAGGTCGGCAGCTTCGCCAGCTCGTCCGCGGACCAGGCCTTGAGCGGATACGGCTTGTTGTCGGTCCAGTCGGCGCTCTTGTGATGATAATAGGCACGCAGGAAATCATGCACGCCCTGCGGCGCGTGCTGCATGTCGGCATTTGCGGCGCGTGTCGAATAGTACCATTGATAGTGCTTGCGCGGCCGCGGCAACGCGGCGAGCTCGCGATGAACGGGGTCTTCGGCGGGCGGCTTTGCCGGTGTGTCGACGGTATCGAAGGGCAAGGGCGGCGGTCCGCCGAACGGCGCGCTCATCAGCGTCACCGAGCGAAACACATCGGGCCGGATCAGTGCGCACCAGGCCGCGACCGGGCTGCCGAAATCATGCCCGGCCAGATCGACCTGCCTGTAGCCGAACGCCGACACCAAAGCGAGCGCATCGCGCACGAGATTGAGAAGCGAGAACGGCGTGAGGTCGCCGTCGTAGTCCGCCGTCCAGCCCGTGGTGCGGCCATAGCCGCGCTGGTCCGGCGCGATCACGTGATAGCCGGCCGCAGCCAGCGTCGGCATCACCTTGCGCCAGGAGAAGGCGAGCTCCGGAAAACCGTGCAACAGCAGGATGCAGGGACGGCCCTTGGTCTCGAACCCGGCCTCGAGCACATGCATGCGCAGACCGTTGATGCCGTCGACGGTGCGCGAGCGGATGCCGGCGGGAAGGGGGATGTCGGGGAGCGCAGTCATGTTTGTTTCCTCGTCATGGCCAGGCATAGCCGTCCGAAGGACGGCGTCGCTTCCGCTCGTCTATGTCCCGGCCCTCCACGTTCTTCGTTGCCGATAGATTGTAAGAACGTGGATGCCCGGGACAAGCCCGGGCATGACGTGGTGATCGGCAATCCTGCTATAGCGCCGCGCAGACGAACCCGCTGCCCTTGCGCCGGATCTTTCCGACCGACGGCGAAGGGAAATGCGCGGTGCAGCACAGCGTATCAGTGTCGCAATAACGCTCCAGGAAGCTGCGCCGCGTGGTCGCCGCCGCGGCTTGATCGACGTCGAACTTCACCGACATTTCCGGATAGAGAGCCTGGATCGGCGAGTGCATGAGGTCGCCGGAGAACACGGCGTCGTCCTTGCCGCGGCCCATCGTGACGGCGATATGACCCGGCGTGTGGCCCGGCGTCGGCAGGATGCGGACGTGATCGCCGATTTGATGGTCGTTGCCGACCACCTCGTGGCGCTTCGCCTCGACCACCGGCAGCACGCTATCGACGAAGGGGGCGACGTCCGCCTTCGCATTCTGCTCGGTCCAGTAGTCGAATTCCTGCTTGCCGAAGACGTAGCGCGCCTTGGGGAAGGTCGGCACCCAGCGGCCGTTCTCCAGCCGCGTGTTCCAGCCGACGTGATCGACGTGCAGATGCGTGCACATCACGAAGTCGATGTCCTCGACCGCAAATCCCGCGGCGCCGAGCCCGCGCAGATAGGTGTCGTCGGTCTTCATGTTCCATTTCGGCCGCTGCGGCCTCGGCTTGTCGTTGCCGATGCAGCTGTCGACCAGAATGGTGTGATGCGGCGTCTTGATCACGTAGGACTGGAAACACAGGATCAGCGTATCCTGCGGGTCCAGCGCCTTTGACTCCTGCATCCATGCGCGGTTCTCGGCCAGCACTTCAGGCGTCAGACCCGGCAGCATGTCCAGCGCCGGCAGGAAGGTCGTCTCCTGTTCGATGATGCGATGGATGGTGAGGTCGCCGACCGAGAACTTCAGGCTCATGAGGACTCCAGTTGCTTACGCTGCCGGCGGCACCGAGATCTTGACCGAGGGCCGCTCCAGCATCTTCTGATGGAAGGCGTCGAGCTTCGGATAGGCCTTGCGCCAGCCGCAATCGGCGAAGCGGAAGTCGGCATAGCCGAGCACGCAGACGAGACCGATCTGCGAGATGTCGAACGGGCCGTTCAGAACCTCAGGCATGCTTTCGAACCGCGCCATGCCGGTCCACGCCCTGTTCCAATGGTCGTCCGACCATGCCTGCCATTGCAGGCCCTGCGGCCGCACCATCTTCTCGTAGCGGCACAGCAGCATGGAATCGAGCATGCCGTTGAGCAGGGAATGATTGGTCTTGGCCTTCCAGCGCGCGGGACCGTAACCGGGGATCAGGGCGCCGCCGGCGATCTCGTTGAGATATTCGACGATGACGTAGGAGTCCAAGATCACGTCGCCGTCATTGGTGATCAGCACCGGCAGCTTCTTCAGCGGCGTGATCTTCGAATAGTCCTCATTGGCCGTGCCCGGCGCGACGCTTGCGGGCGTGAATTCGATCTTGTCGATCAGCCCAAGCTCGATCGCAGCGATGCGCACCTTGCGGGCGAAGGGCGAGGCGGGGGAGAAGGAGAGTTTCATGGGAAGGGTCCTGGGGTGATCGGCAATTGGCTTTCGTCATTGCGAGGAGCGAAGCGACGAAGCAATCCAGACTGTCTCAGCCGGACGATCTCTGGATTGCTTCGCTTCGCTCGCAATGACGGGGAGAGGGCGGAGCCGTTACGCCGCGATAATCTCCTGCCTCTGCTCGCCGAGGCCCTCGATCCCGAGCGTGACGACGTCGCCGACATTGAGGAAGGTCGGCGGCTTCATGCCGAGGCCGACGCCGGGCGGGGTGCCGGTGGTGATGACGTCGCCGGGCAGCAGCGTCATGAACTGCGAGACATAGGAGATGCACTTGGCCATGGAGAAGATCATGGTCTTGGTCGAACCGGTCTGTCGGCGCTGGCCGTTGACGTCCAGCCACATCGACAGGTTCTGCACGTCCTTGATCTCGTCCTTGGTCGTGAGCCAGGGGCCGAGCGGGCCGAACGTGTCGTGCGACTTGCCCTTGGTCCACTGTCCCAGGCGCTCGATCTGGAAGGCGCGCTCGGAGACGTCGTTGCAGACGCAATAGCCGGCGACGTAGTTCAGCGCGTCGGCTTCCGAGACGTATTTGGCGCGGGTGCCGATGATGCAGGCGATCTCGACCTCCCAGTCGAGCTTGGTCGAGCCGCGCGGCTTCTCGACCGCGTCGTTCGGCCCGGACAGCGACGTGTTGGCCTTCATGAAGATGATCGGCTCGGTCGGAATATCGGCGCCGGTCTCCTTGGCATGGTCGGAATAGTTGAGGCCGATCGCGACGAATTTCGAGATGCCCGTGACGGGGGCGCCGAACCGCGGCTTGCCGGAGACCGCCGGGAGCGAGGCGGGATCGAGGCCTGCCAGCTTCTTCAGGCTCTCGGGCGAATAGGCTTCGCCGGTGAGGTCCTTCACATGCGCCGACAGGTCGCGCAACTGGCCGGATTTGTCGATCAGGCCGGGCTTTTCCGCACCCTTTTCGCCGTAACGAACAAGCTTCATTCTCGTTTCTCCCTGGAGATTGGACCGATCGGTTAACAGCTTCATGGAACAGGGCGGCGGGAAATTCAACCGCTCAAAACGGAGATCACCCCAGCGCCACGAACCTGAACGCGTCGCCATCCCGCCTGATATGCCCGGCCGAGAAATGTCCGCCGATCACCAGCGTCGGCGTGTCGGCAAAGCGGCTGAACAGCGTTGCCCGCGTCGTAGCCGACTGCCTCTGGTCGGAATCCGCGGTCGATGACCAGTCGAGATGCGCCATCTGGCAGGGGTGGTGGGCGACGTCGCCGGTCAGCAGGCCCTGCTCGCCGTCCGACTGGATCAGGATGCTCATATGGCCGGGACTGTGCCCGGGGGTCGGGATCATGCTGATCTCTTCGCACAGCCGATGATCGCTCGGGATCAGATCGGCCTTGCCCGCATCGACGATCGGCTGCACGGAATCTTCGAACACGGCTCGCTTGTCCGGCTCGGTCGAATGCTCCAGCCAGTGTTCGTATTCGGTCTTGCCGAAAGCATATCGCGCGTTTGCAAAGGTGGGCACCCATCGGCCGTCGACCAGCTTCGTATTCCAGCCGACATGATCGACATGAAGATGTGTGCACAGCACCGTGTCGATGCTGTCGGGGGCAAAGCCTGCCGCGGCCATGGTCTCCAGGAACGGCGTGGTACGCTTGTTCCAGGTCGGCACGTTGCGGCCCTGCTTGTCGTTGCAGAGGCCGGTGTCGACCACGATCCGGCGCGACGGCGTCTCCACCACCAGCGAATGGATCGACATTTTCAGCCGGCCCTCCTCGGTGGCGAAATGCGGGATCAGCCAGCGCAGGTTCTGGATCTCGGCGTTGCCAGCGAGCGGCAGGATGAAGCGGGTCGAGCCAACCGTCTCCAGCTCCACAACTTTGGTAATTTTGACCCTTCCCACCTTCCACGGCATCCGGCACCTCCCATATTGTCGTTTTGGCGCCGAAACATGCGGTTTTCCGCCATGATGCGCAATGGATCATCTGACGCGATGCGGCGTTATCGCGGGAACCGAAGGAGGAGCGATGCCAGAGCTTGCAATATCGGCCGAAAAGCTCGCGTTCATCATCGAGAAGGCGCGTG